>JAUIDR010000003.1 GCA_030428565.1 Alphaproteobacteria bacterium | reverse complement strand
GTGGCAGGCGAAAGCTTCAGGCGCAAGGCTGCTGCCCTCCCGCTTAACCCCTCCTCAATCAATTCTTGAAACCGCGCCCGCAGCGCGTCCGGCAAAGGTGCTGACATGATCCATCCTCCCAAAAAGAGTGAATCACAGATCAGCGCATAAAGGAATCCCTACCGATTCAGGTTTTTGGCAGAATGCTCTAGCCTTGGCGGCAACTCAATCCTGCTTGCACCCAATCTTCGCGCCGCCCAAAGGCGTGGCAGCTCAAAGACTTGGCCAACCAAAGGCGCTGTGCCCGACGGCCCTATTCAATATCCAGGCAGGACAGCACCCAAACGTCATAAATGGGGTGGTCCATTGCCGACAAGGCCGGCGACGAGGCAAACATCCAGCCGTTAAAGACCTGGTAGGCTTCACGCGCGACCGGTTGGTCGATAATCTCCAGGAAGCTCGCGCTCTCGGGGGGCTCTGTCGGTGGATTCTCATAGCAGGCGCGCGGAGTAATCTGCACCGTGCCAAAGGTGGCGGTCTGCCCCACTGGGACGTCAATGGTGGTCATGCGCGCGGTAATCTTTTCCATGGCGCGCAGGCGGGCAAAGCGGCGCGGCAGTGGCGGATCGCGCTCCTGTAATGCGCGCTGAAACAGCATTTGATTGCGATTGCGCTCGGCTTCTTCGCTGGTCGACAGCAAGGCGATCTTATCGCCCAGCCCCAATTCTTGCAGCCGTCGTTCGCGGTCATCGCCGCTCAAGAGCGCGTCCAAATTGGGCTCGGCTTCCATCAAGGCCGGGTCCAGCACCAGCGCGCCTTCGCCCAAAGCGAGCAAGCCCAGCGGTTCGGTAAACAAGAGGCCCGTCGGCTCCGGCTCTTCGATATCAAGCACCGAGGCGGTCGCTTCGGTGGGCTGCGTCGATGCCGGGTTATCGGCCACACCAACCGCTTGGTCGCTGGGATCGGCCAACCCATCGCTATCCGCGAAACTGGCCGGCGTCGCCAGCGTGCTATCGCCTGTAGAAGACCCGGTTGCTGGCCCAGTTGCTGGCCCCGTTGCAGGCAAGGCCAATTGTCCTTTTTGCCCCGGCAGCGGTGGCGGGGTCGTCGGCGCAGCCTGAAGGCGCGGCAGGCTCGGCGCGGCTTGATTATTTTGCTTTGCGTTGGGCTGGAAAGATGGCGCTGGGCGTTGCGGAGCCGCTTGGTTGGGTGCGGGCACCACGTTGCCGTATTGATCGAGCCATTGCCCCAAGAAAGGATCATAGGTTTGCGCCTGCGCCGCGCTGGCCAACAGGGCAGACAACACAACAGTGCTTGCAGCCCGCCCCAACATGGTAGCGGCCTTGGCGGAGCCAAGCGCACACGCACCAAAGCGCCAAACGCCAATTGCTGCGGCGCCAAACGCCGAAACGCCAAACGCTGAAACGCCAAGCGCTGAAACAACGCGAGCCAAAGCGGCAGAAAGGGGGTTAGCGGTCATGATCTACAGTCAAATTCGGCGGTCTTGCTCAGCCATCATAGGGGTTTTCCAGCGCATCCACCAGGGCATGCAGGCATTGGCGCACTTGCGCCTCGTCGGCGCCCATCAACAGCGCGTCTTCCAAGGCGTCTTGCGCCTGTTCCATGAGTTCGGCCAAATTCTCGTTGAGCACTTTGATCTTTTCGTGGCAGGACAGCGCGTTTCCCGATGAATCTTGCCATGTCGGCAAAAGCTTCTGCAAGCGCGGGTCTTGGCTCAAAGCGCGGGATCTCCTTCGCCATCCAGCCCCCCGGCGTCAAAGCCATCGTCGCCAGCTGATGCGCCAGCGTTGCCACCAAGGCCGCCGAAGACAGCGCCCGAGATCAGATCCATTAAATTGGTCGCGCCGTAGGTCAGCTCGAAGGCGTCGCCTTCCTTGAACATATCCACGTTGTAGCCGGGTTCAATCTGGATGTGGCTGCCGCCCAACAGGCCGTCAGAAGCAATGCGGATGGCGCTATCAGTCGGCAAGGCGATGTGCGAGGGGATCTCGATCTGCAGCGAGGCTTCAAAGGTCAGAGGGTCCAACTTAAACCCGGCCACACGGCCTACTTTGACGCCTGAAATCTTGACATCCGTGCCCGTGGTTACGCCGCCGATTGTATCGAACCGCGCCTCAAGCTGGTAGGTGTCCTGCGGAGAGGTCCAAAGACGCTGACTAGTGACCGCGTAGCCACCGAAAGCGATGGCAGCGATCAGAACCAAAAAACCAATGGCGGTCTCGAAGGGCGAATAGCGCATAGCGGTAGCTTCCGTCAGAGGGGCCCGGTGCACACGGCGACCAAGCCCAAGGCCTTAGGCTTGGTCCGGTGACCAAGCTTCGTAGTCAGAGCCGCTGGTTGAACGCTGTTGGCCCATAGAAGGATGGCCCGGCGGGCGATAAGCCAGCTCGGTCCCGGTCAGGTTGGGGATATGGCGGCGCTGCCAGGGCCAACGCTGCGGCTCGACCTCGCTGGGCGGCGTCTGCACAGTGTGGTGGAGCCAAGCATGCCATTCCGCCGGAACCTTTGAGGCCTCAGGACGGCCCTTGAAGATGACCCAACGGCGGGCCTTGACCAAGGAGCCAGAACCGTCGGGTTTGACCTGCTTGCGCGATTGGTAATAGGCGTTGCCGAACTCGTCACGACCGATGAGGCGGCCGGTAAACCAGGTTGAAATCAAAGTGCCAATATCAGCCATAAGGACTCGTCTGTTTGTGCCTACCACGATCAGGCGTTGCAGGCGGGGCAGTTGGGTATGCCAAGCCCTTGCGGCCGACATGTCGATGGCGGCTCAGGACGCATAAGGACTCGCTTTGCCCCTGCTTATGGCACCAGTTGAAGGCAAGGTCCAGAGGCCAAATGCCCCGCTTGCTAGGCTTGTGAGAAACCCTCAAGGAGACCGGCACTGCTAGGCAGCCACGGGTAGTCCCAGGTCGCCAGAGCGGCGCTTTGCGGGCAGGCCGTTTGCGAATCGCTCACCGCGCTCAACTTGGCTCTGGGGCGCAGGGGCGCTAGGGTGCTGGCCAGAGCGATCTACTGCGCCCGGTTAAACGATAAGCGGCAAGGCCCAACAGCTCGTGCATGGCCTGATCGAAATGGCCCAGGGCTTCAGCCGCATTGGGATAGCCCCAGACTTGATAAAGATTGACGCGAAAATCCACGGGGCAAGCGGTGACGTCAAAGCCAGCGGCCCGAAAGACGCCCACCGCACGCGGCATATGGAATGCCGACGTTACCACCGCGATACGCCGGGCCTGGTCGGGCAACAGCTTTTTGATCCCGCGCGCGTTTTGATGGGTGTTGAGCGAAGCGCCCTCGAAGGCCACGCGACCGCTCGGCACCCCGATTTGCTCCAGCCACTGCGCCAGCCACTCGGCTTCATTGCGCCGCCCCTGCAGCGCAAAGGTTCCGCCGCTGGCAATAATCAGCGGCGCATCGGGTGCTTGCGCAAGACGCGCGAGGCTCAGCAAGCGTTCACCCGAGTTTCCGACGGCCAGCTGTCCGGTTTGGTTGCTCAGGTTGGTCTTGACCGCTCCGCCGAGCACAGCGACGGCATCGACCGTCAAGCGATCAAAGTTGCAGATGGGAAAGCGCTGCTCCAGCGCCCAAAGCGGCATGTGTCCCAGGGGCGAGGCCGCGAACAAAAACAGCAGCGCAAGGCCCACAAGCAAACGCTGCGGGGCCCGCGTTTTGGGCCACTGGTCCTTCGTCGGGTCGTTTCGCTTCTTGCGCTGACGCCGCTGCCACGCCAGCGCCGCCGCCGTGGCCAACCACAAAAGATTGGAGGGGCGTAGCACCAGCCAGGCCAATTTCGCCGCAAACAAAAACAGTGTCATAAGTCCTCATCATAGAGCGCTGAGCCCTAGACCTGGATTATGACACTGCTGTGAAGTTGGCACGCAAATTTGCGGCCTTTGGGTAGATAAACCTTAGCGGCAGCGGGGCAAAATCGGCGCCCACACGGCCCATCGCTGGGGACTGTCTGGGCGCTTTAGATCGCCAGATACTTTTCCAGCAGTTCCTTATTGCCCGACAGCTCGTCTGCAGCCCCCTCGAAGGCCACGACGCCGGTGTCCAAGATCACCGCCCGATCCGCCAAACGCAGCGCCGCCTTGGCGTCCTGCTCAACGATGATGGTGGTAAAACCCTGGTCCTTGATCTGGAACATGATGTTCTCGATCTCGTGACGAATGGTCGGCGCCAAGCCCTCATAGGGCTCATCCAGCAGCAAGACCTTGACATCACGAGCCAGAGCACGGCCCAAGGCCAGCATCTGCTGCTCGCCCCCAGAAAGCGTGGTGCCCTCCTGGTTGCGGCGTTCCTTGAGGCGCGGGAAGTGATCGTAAATTTGCTCCAGCGGCCAACCCAAAGGCTCGGCGACCTGAGCAAGCTGCAGGTTTTCCTCAACGGTCAGGCCCTGGATGATCCGGCGATCTTCCACCACCAATTGGATGCCTTTGCGTGATGCCACGTGTGCGGGCTCGTGATCCAGGCGTTCACCGTCTAGCCAAAGCTCACCCGAGCGCACTTCGGGCACGTCCGCTCGTGCGATCGAACGTAAGGTCGACGACTTGCCCGCGCCGTTGCGGCCCAACAGTGCCAGGATCTCACCCTTTTTCATGCCGAAACTCACGTCCTGGACGATGTAGGATTCACCGTAGTAGGACTTGATGTTCTTCAGTTCCAGGTACTTAGTGCTCATCGGCTTCGTCTCCTAAGTAGGCTTCGCGCACCTTGGGGGAATTGCGAATTTCGTCGGGGGTACCCTCTTCGATCACGTGCCCCTGCGCCATACAGGAAATCCGCGAGGCCAAGGAGAAGACCACGTGCATATCGTGTTCGATAATTACCTTGGTCATGCCTTTGGCGTGAATGGTCTTCAACACCTCGATGATCTCGTTGGTATCGGCGCGCGACATGCCGGCGGTCGGCTCATCGAGCAGCAAAAGCTTTGGATCTTGAGACAGGCACATAGCCAGCTCTAGGCGACGTTTGTCACCGCGCGACAGGTTGTCGGCGATCTCGTACATCTTGCTCTCAAGTCCCACATCGTGCAGCTCGCGCTCGGCGGCTTCGCGAACCGACTTGCGGTCGTGCAAATTGGTCCACCAATTGGCTTTGAACGCGCCGTCGGCGTGAGCCAAGGCGGGGATCATAACGTTTTCCAACAAGCTCAGCTCCCCGAAGATTTCGGGGGTCTGAAACACGCGGCTAACGCCCATTTGGTTAATCGCCTGTGGCTGTTGGCCGATCAAAGATTTACCCAGGAAAGTCGCAGTCCCGGAGTCAGGGATCAAGCGGCCAATCAGAGCGTTCAAGAAGGTAGACTTACCCGCTCCGTTGGGGCCGATGATGGCGTGGATACTGTTCTCTTCGACCTGAAGGTTGACGTCGTTCAGCGCTTTAAGGCCACCGAAGGACTTGTTGATACCGCTGACGGAAAGAATAGCTGACATAATAAAGCTTCCTTATTCCGCAGGCGCACGCACGGCGGCGTCACCCTGGCTGTGTTTCTTGCCAAAGCCGACGAGGCGCGTCAGGCGTTGCAGGCCTTCCATGACCCCACCGGGTAGGAAGATAACAATGAGCATGAAGATGATACCCAGCGACAGGTGCCAGCCTTCGCCCACGAACTTTGAGACCACGACCGAAATGCTGTGCTCGATACTATCCGGCAAGAATGCCAGGGCATGCTCAACGACCGACTCGTTGAAGGTAGACAACTTGGCCTCCAGCCACTTGATGATACCGGCGCCCAGGATGGGGCCAAACATGGTGCCGACTCCGCCCAGGATGGTCATCAGGACGATCTCGCCAGATGCGGTCCAGTACATACGCTCGGCACCCGCCAGCGGATCAACCGCAGCCAACAGCCCGCCAGCCAGGCCCGCATACATGCCCGAAATGACGAAGACGGTAATCAGGTAGGGGCGCGCGGATAGACCCGTATAGGACATCCGTGTCTGGTTGGACTTGATGCCCCGCAGCATGATGCCGAAGGAAGAGCGGTTGATCCGCAGCGCAATATAGAAGCCGAGGATCGCGATGACGGCGCAAATCCAATAGCCCAGCAAATTGTTGTCGCCGCTGGTCACGCCAAAGCCCAAAAACGAGGTCGATGGCAGGCCGCTTTCTGGGTTGATACCCATCGCCCGGTCGATGATGCGCGGATCATCCAGCGCGAGCTGCAGGCCGGTCTCGCCATTGGTCAACGGCGTCAAGACCGAATAGGCCAAAGAGTACATCATCTGGGCAAAGGCCAGCGTCAGGATCGAGAAATAGATGCCCGAGCGGCGCAGGGCAACGAAGCCCAGGATCAGCGCGACCACGCCACCCATAATGGTTGAAGCGATAATGGCCGGGATCACGTCCATGGTGAAGAGCTTAAAGCTCCAAACCGCGGTGTAGGATCCGACGCCCAGGAAGGCCGCGTGTCCGAAGGACAGGTAACCCGTTAGTCCGAACAGCAGGTTAAAGCCAACCGCGATCAAACCGAAGACCGCGAAACGCTGCATAATGTCGGGGTAGCCCGCGTCGATCAGCGGCCCCCACAGAGGCATGGTCAACATGACCGCAGCAAAGATGAGGATCATTAGATAATCTGTAGAGCGCATGGTTTAGTCCTCCATTACGCCTTTGCGGCCCATCAAACCACGCGGACGGGTCAGGAGTACGACCACCGCAACGGCGTAGATGATAACCTGGTTGATACCGGGAATAATGTCTGAGATGGCGGGCAGCGCGACGATCGCTTCCAATACGCCCAACATAAAGCCAGCCAGCACAGCGCCACCAAGCGAGCCCATGCCACCGACAACCACCACCACGAAGGAGATGACGAGGAATTCCATACCCATTTCATAGTTCGGCGGTAGCGTGGGCGTATAGAGCGCACCCGCAATGCCGGCGATGGCCGCGGCTAGACCAAAAATCAGGGTAAAGCGCGCTTGAATGTTGATGCCCAGCAGTTGGACCATGGAGCGGTCCTGCATGCCCGCGCGCACCACCATGCCAAAGCGAGTGAACTGCAACAGCGCAAAGACCCCAAACATGACCGCGATGCCGACAACGAAGTACATCAGGCGCCAAGCCGGATAAGAAATATCCAGACCAAAGGGCGCACCAATCGGCACTTGGCCGCGGAAGAACTCAGGTGTCGGCTGGGGCAAGGGGTTGGCGCCATAGAAGGTGCGCGCAATTTCACCCAAAACGATTGCCAGACCGAAAGTCACCAAGATCTGATCGGCGTGTGGACGGTTATAGAAGTGCCGGATCAAACCGCGCTCCAGAGCCGTTCCGATGAGAAACATCACCGGAATGGCGAGCAGCAAGGATATTGGCACCGACCAATTGATAATGGTCTGCCCGAAGTCTCCGTACCAAGTCACCAGGTAGGGCTGGTCAATGTAGGCTTCGAAGAAAGTGATACTGGGGTCTTTGACCTTTTGTGACAGAGTCAAAAGGGTGTTGGTTGTGACGGCACAAAAAGCGCCCAACATAAACAGGGCACCGTGGGCAAAGTTGACCACGCCCAAAGTGCCGAAGATCAAGGTCAGGCCCAATGCGATCAGCGCGTAGGCCGCCCCTTTATCGACACCGTTCAAGAACTGTAGAATGATTGCGTCCATGACTGCATACTTCGCTGTTGGATTGGCATAAAGGCCGCGGCACCCGCGGGCGCTAACGGCTCAAGGCAGGCTTGCCTCATTGAAGAGCTGAGCTCAAGGGGCCGCCAGTGAGAGTGGGCAAAAATCGCGAAAGCCGTATGACCAACAAACGCTGCCTGCGCCACTGCGATCTGCCCCTCTTAAAGGAACACAAGGCTCTTAAGGGACACAAGGCCTGACATCGCGCCAGGCCTTGGGTCAACACGGTTCTCCTCGCGCAGAACACCCAAGTCAGAAAAGAGTGGCGCAGCAGCGGACTGCTGCGCCGAGTGACCAGAGGTACGAGGAAGGCTCGTGGGTTCAATCTATCGGAGAGCCGATTAGATCGGGCCCAGATCGCCCGCGTACAAGTTAGTGTCGTACTCGACCTGAGCGCGCGGTGTAACTTCCACGATCTCAAGCAGGTCAAAGTTAGAAGAAGGATTGTCTTTACCCTTCACGACCAAAACGTCCTTAAAGCACTGGTGGTCTTCTGCACGGTAGTGAACCGGACCATTGCCCATGCCGTCGAAGTCCATACCTTCAAGGGTCGGGATCACAGCAGCCGGATCGAAGGTGCCAGCCAATTCACACGCGTTTGCGTACAACAGTGTCTGAACGTAGCAAGTGTGGGCAGCCTGTGACGGCGGGAAGCCGTACTTGGTGCCGAAGGACTTAACGAAGGCCTGAGAGCCCGCGTCGGTCAACTGCCAAGACCAGCCAGTTGAACCATAGATGCCCTTAACGTTCTCGCCCGCACCTTGTGCCATCAGACGAGAGTAGAGCGGCACAACGATTTGCAGCTGCTTGCCGTTGACCATCTTGTCACGCATGCCCAACTGAACCGCTTGGGTCAGGGAGTCGACCATGTTCTTGCCGTAGTGGTTCAAAACCAGCACGTCAGCGCCAGAGTTCAGAACAGGCGTCAAGAAAGACGAGAAGTCAGAGGTCTTCAGAGGCGTGCGAACCGCGTTCACAGTCTCCCAACCCAGAGCTTCGGTCGAGTTCTTGATCGATTCTTCCTGTGACCAACCCCAAGTGTAGTCCGCGGTCAGGTGGTAAGCACGACGCTCGCCGCCCATGGCGTTTTTCAACACGGGTGCCAGTGCCGCACCTGACATGTGGGCGTTAAAGAAGTGGCGGAAGCCGTAGCGCTTACGGTCTTTACCCGTGGTGTCGTTCGAGTGGGTCAGACCACACATGAAGACGACCTTCTTTTCCTGGGCCAGGCCCTGAACGGCGATCGCCACGCCAGACGAAGAACCGCCTGAGAACATGATAACGCCTTCGTTTTCGATCATCTTACGAGCCGATGCGCGGGCGGCGTCAGACTTGGTCTGCGTATCACCAGTCACATAGTTCAGCTTCATGCCCAAAACGCCGTTGCCCTTCAGTGCCGGGCCTTCGCCGTTAACGGTCATGGTGTTCAGCATGCCGCCGTCGCCTTCGCCGTTAATGTGCTCAACAGCCAGCTCATAAGCGCGCAGCTCGTCTTTACCCTCTTCAGAATAAGGGCCGGTCTGGGGAACGTTGAAGCCGAAGACCAGCTTGCCAGACTTGGTGGGGTCGTTGGTGTAGCCGTGTGAAGCGGCGTTCAGAACCATCGGCGTGCTCAGCGCTGCACCCGTTGCCGCTGCGCCCTGCAGGACCTGACGGCGTGAAAATTTAGACATATGCCTTCCTCCCTAAGAAGATTTGTCGGTTGCTGAAACGATGTTCGTCATCGTTGTGTTCGCCCTTGGGCTGTCCGCTGGGGGAGGACAGATGGCCAAAACAAAGGAGACGATGTTTCAGTGACCACAGATTGTGCGACAGACCGTTTCGTCTCAATCAGATTTCGCTTGCATTTATGTCTTTTGTAAAAATATGAGGAGAGTATAAGCGAGTTAGTGTAAAGCCTGTAAAGGACGATCATGGTCGACACCGCCCTTCCCCCCACCGCCAGCGATGGCGCAGCGGCTGCCCCGCGGAGCAAGCGCAAATCGCGTAACGCTGGGGCTAGCAAAGCCGCCCCGCGCAATCCGCAAGCCGCCGTGAGCACCGAGCCAGCGAAAGCCGCGCCCGATACCCCCAACCCGCTGGCGGACCCCATCGGCCCGCGCCTGCGCGACCGGCGCAAAGATCTGAAGCTCTCGCAGACCAAGCTGGCCAACATGGTCGGGATCTCAATCTCCTACCTAAACTTGATTGAGCACTCTAAGCGCCCCATCGGCGGCAGCCTGCTCAACCGGTTGGCCGAAGCCCTGCAAATCGACACCGACGAGTTGACGGGTGCCAACAACGCGCGTCTGATCCAAGACCTGAGCGAAGCCATTTTGGACCCGGCCTTGCTCGACATTCAGCTTAGCCAGGACCGGGTGCATGAGTTCGTCAACATCCACCCTAAATGGGCGAAAGCCTTGGTTAATTTGCACCGCGCTTATACCGGCCGCCTGACCCAAGTTGAAGACCTGTCCGCGCGCCTTAGCCAAGATCCTTGGGTCGCCGAGACCGGCCAACAAATCGTCTCTCACATTACCACAGTGCGGTCGATTGCGGATATCTTGCAAGATGTGGAGGACTTGGAGCGCCAAGAACGTCAGACCTTTACCCAGCGCCTCTCTGAGACCTCAAAGCAACTGGGAGAAAATACCAAAATCTTTTTAGATCAAATTTTTAAAGACCAAGAACACGATTGGCAGAGCCTGACACCCGAAGAGCAGGTGGACGATTTCATCATTGATAATCGCAACCACTTCCCCGAGTTGGAAGACGTAGCCGCTGATCTGCACGCAAGGCTTCTCTCAAAACGCGAACACGTTTCAACCGGCCTCAGCCTGGCGCTAGAAGAACGCCACAACATCCGTTTTGAGATCCAACACGGCGAGACCAAAGACTCCTTTTTGTTGCAAAAGGGCTATCGCTATCTGCCCGCCGAGAAGCGCCTGATCGTGCGTGACATGCTGCCCGAAGCCAGCCAGCGTTTCTTGATGGCGCGGGTCTTGGCCGAGCGTGAAGCGCGCGATGCCATTCACGCGGTGCTAGCGCAAGCCCCCCACCCTTTTGCGGGCGACGGCCTGGAGCGCGGCTTTGCGGCTCTGGCGGGCTATACCGCCAGCGCGGTGTTGTTTCCTTATGAGGCCTTTCTCAGCACCGCCCAAAAGGAGCGCTATGATTTGGACCTGTTGGTACAGCGCTTTGGCGGCTCGTTTGAGCAAATCTGTCACCGACTGACCACGCTGCGCCGCCCGAGCGCCGAAGGAATCCCCTTCTCGTTTTTGCGCTCTGACATGGCCGGCAATTCTTCCAAGCGCTTTTCTGTCCAGGGACTGCGCATGCCGCGTCAAGGCGCGGCCTGTCCGCTTTGGGCGCTGTATCAGGCTTTCCGCACCCCGGGCGAGCTGATGGTCCAACTGGCCAATTTTCCGAACAACAGCCGATTCTTGTTCCTGGCCCGCACCGTGACCAAGCAGTCCAGCGCCTATCGCGCACCGCAGCAGACCTTTTCCATCATGATCGGTTGCGATCTGGTCTATGCCGACCAGACCGTTTATGGCGACGGTCTGGACCTGACCGGCCGCGGCGTCACTACGCCCGTCGGCTCGACCTGCCGCCTCTGCCCGCGCCAAGGCTGCCCCCAGCGCGCCCACGCCAGCTTACTTTAGACAGCCACCGCCATAACTTCGGCGCTGCGGGTCCAGACTAAGAAAGCCTCGATTGTGCGCCCGGGATAGATCTGTTTCAGCACGGCCGCATACTGACGCAACTGCGTGCTGTAGGCGCGCGGCGGGCGGCCATCAAAAGGCGGCGCACCGGTCTTATAGTCCACGAACACCACCCGATCTTCGCCGATATGCAAGCGGTCGATTCGCCCGGTAATAAGGTCTTTACCGACCTGGCCGCTCAGCGGCACCTCCGCTCTAGAGCCCGGTTCAAAGGCAAACGCCAGTTCTGCGCTGGCAAGGACACGCGCCACATCTTCGGCGATTCGCGCTTGCTCGCTCTCGCTCAGGCGGTTTTGCGTGGCCAAATAGCGCGCCATGGCATCCTGGCGCGCATCTTCGGAAAGTTCCGGCAGATACTGCAGCAAGCGGTGCACCTGGATTCCGCGCTCGACGGCAGCTTGCGCGTCACCGCCTAGGCGGAAGAAGGAGCGCGGTGCTTCTTGCTCGCTAGGTTTGAGTGGGCGCGGGGGTTGCGGTTCAATCGGCAGCGGACCCACGAGCCAATCCGGCAGGCTGTCTTGACCCTCATCCAGTACCGCGCCCTGATCTGTACCACGCGCGGTGCTCAGCGGTGCTGCCGTATCGACCATTTGCGAAGGGTCTGGAGCGGCCAGCGGCTCAAAGACCTGTGGCGGCTCGGGCAAGCGCGCTTCAACTGCGGGCGGAGCCTGGCCCGGCGACACCATGGCCTGCATGCGTTGGCTGACCAGGTTGTACCAGCCCTTGCCCTTGGTATCGGCCCCACAGATCAGCAAGCGGTCCGAGGCGCGTGTCAGCGCAACATAGAGCAAACGGCGCGATTCTTCCTCTTCGTCCTGCTGCTGTTGATCCTTGAGGCCCTTGGCGTAGCTCTCGGCCATGTCCTTGTTCTGCAACCATAAAGGCATGCCGTTCTCATCGAACAGCCAAGGATCGCCCTTGGGTTTCTTCGTCTCTACCAGGGGCAGCACCACGATCGGCGCTTGCAGGCCCTTGGAGCCGTGAACGGTCATGATGCGCAGCTTACCGTCGCCCGCCTCCATATCGCGCTTAATCTCGACCTCATCGCCTTCCATCCACTTCAAGAAGCCTTGCAGCGACGGTGGATGCTGGGCGTCGTAATCCAGTGCCAGGTTTATGAACTCGTCGATGGCATCTTCTGCATCCAGGCCTAGGCGATGCAGCAGCCGCGAGCGGCCCTGGTGGTGGCCCAAGACCCAAACGAACAGCTCATACAGCGGCTGAGCATCGGCGCGCGCCAGACAAGCCGCCAAGAAGCGGTGGGCCTGATCGACGGTCGCACCGCCGGTCTCATCGCCCTCGCTTGCAGCGCCACCAGTTGCAGCGCCACCAGTTGCAGCGCCACCAGTCGCAGCGCCGCTCGCCTTGCCCTCCAGGGCCTCCCAGAGGCTTTTCTTGCCCCGTCCGGCTGCCAATTCAAACAGCTGCGCTTCGCTCAGCTCAACCAGCGGCGATTTCAAAAGGCCCGCCAGATTGAGATCGTCGCTCGGCAGTACCAAAAAGCGCGCGAGCGACAGGAGGTCGTGGACCGCCAATTGCTGTGACAACTTCATGCGGTCGCGACCGGCAATCTGCGTGACCCCAAGCCCCTTGAGCTGAGCGTTGAGTTCAGCCACGAAGTCGTTGCGCTTACGGACCAGCACCAGGATATCGCCCGGCGTTATGCGGCGGCGCGAATGACGGTCGTCCTTTTGCGATTTGATCGTTAGATAGCAGTCAGGATCATCAATCCCATCGGGGTCATAGCACCAATAATAGACTTGATGGGCCAGCGTGCGCGCCAGGGCCGAATCGGTGCGCACTTCTGCGACCGGCTTTAACGGCAATTTCCAGCCGACCTCTTTGGCGACCGCGGCCTCGCCAACGCCTTTGGCAGCAGATTTGGGCGCCTTTTCCTTCTCAAAGGCCGGCCAGATGATGACTTTTCCCGGCTCGCCTGCCCTAGCCGCCTGGTGTTGCGGCCAGGCGGTCGCGTCCGCATCAATGACGCCACGAAAGGCTGCCGGATCATCGAAAACCTGATTGACACTGTTCAAAATCGCCGGGACCGAGCGGAAAGAAACGTCGAGGCTCAAGTCTCTAAAATCGTGTCCGCTCTCGCCCGCGCGCTGCTTAAAGTATTGGCGCATTTGCGAAAACTTGCGTGGATCGGCTTGTTGAAAGGAAAAAATCGACTGCTTTTCATCGCCGACCACAAACAAGCTGCGGGGGCGCTCGAAGGCCTCGGGGGGCGAATCAAAAAACAGATCTGCCAGCCCCTGGATCACCTTCCATTGCGCAGGGTTGGTATCTTGCGCTTCATCGACCAAGATGTGATCCAGGCCCTGATCCAGCTTATAGTGGACCCACAAGGCACTATCTTCCAACAACAGGCCTGCGCGCTCGATCAGGTCATCAAAATCCAGCAAGGACCGGGCCATTTTCGCGCGCTCGAAACGGGTGAGGAGCTCGGCCAAAACGGTCAAGAAAGCTTCGTTCGCCCGGTAGAGATCGCGCGCGAGCAGCGCATCAAAGCAGCCCTTCACCCCTGCTTGGAAGGCCCGCAAGGGTTCCAGCACTTCGGGGAAAGCGTCCAAGTCGCCTTTGGTTGGGAAATTGTGCGTGCGGATTTCCTGATCTGTCTTTTTCAGAAGCTCGCTTTGAGCCAGCTCCCAAGCCTCTTCCAGGCTCAAGCTGTCATCGAACAAGGCGGTCAGCGCCTGCATGGCCGCAGCCATGTGCTTTCCCTTGGCATTGCGCATCACTTCCCAGACACCGCGAAAGCCCGTCTCTGCGATGGCTTCAGGGCCGATAGCGCGCGCGATCAACGCCTCACGCGAGGACTGCAGATCAACACCCAGCTTGGACTTCATCTCAGCCAGTAAAGCCGCCAATCCCCCGCTTTGTGTCAGCCGCTGCAAGCGCGCGCGTTTCTTTGCGGCACCCAACATGGCGTCGCGAAAGCCGGTATCTTGCAGGCTCTCGGTTAGATGGGTCAGCGCCTGCCCCATGGCTGCTTCCGGGTGCTGGTAGGCGTCCAAGATGATATCGGTCAGCTCAGCATTCAACAGCTCGGCGCGACCGCGATCGTCCAACAAGCGAAAGCGCGGCGGCGTGTTACTCTCGACCGGAAAGCGCCCCAGCAAAGACTGACAAAACGAATGGATGGTCTGGATTTTCATGCCGCCGGGCGCATCCAAGACCCGAGCAAACAGCGCTTGTGCCCGCTCTAACTCCTCGCGCTCTGCGGGGCGCTTGAGCAGGTCTTTTTCCAAGACCTCGGCCAGTTTGGGTCGCGCCATCACGGCCCATTCGGCCAGTTTGCTTTGCAGGCGGTTAGCCATCTCGGCCGCCGCCGTGTTGGTAAAGGTCAGCGCCAAAATGCGGTGAGGCTCAGCCCCCGCTACCAGCAAGCGCAACATGCGGTCAATCAAGACCTTGGTCTTGCCAGAACCCGCCGATGCCCCCACCCAAGCCGATACGCCAGGATCGCTGGCCTGGCCTTGTATGTGGCTGGCCGCTGCGACGCGGTCGCCGCCGCCGCTCGGGCCATCGCTTGCCGCCCAAACTATGGTCATGCCTTCAGCTTCAAGCCTCATGATCGTTGCCCTGCCATTCAGCCAGACGATGCAAATGCAAATAGTCGTCAAAGCGCTTTTTGGGGCCGATATCGGCAAAGGAATAGTAGGGCTGATCGTCCTGGAAAAAAGCGTCGATCAGCGCGTGAATGCCAGCTTCAGCTTCTTCGATCAGGCCATCAATGTCCTTTTCGGGCGCACGGGTGGCAACGATTGAGGCGGTTTGCTTGCCGCCATGCAGATGCCAATGCTCCAAGCTGGTGACCGGCTTGGGCGCAAAACTGCCCCAACCTTTGTTCTGAGCGATCACGGCCTCCAGCGGCAACTGAGGCTCCAGCCCCTTTTGCATATCGGGGAAACTCGGCACTTTGCCGGTCTTATAGTCGATGATAGCCAATCCACCCGCCTTTAGCAGATCCACGCGATCGGCGCGCGCCTTGAGGCGAAAGTCGCGCTCGGACTTTAGCTTAGTCAGCGACCAAGCTTCGCTGGTCTCGCCTTGGATAGCGGCGATCTCAGGCAGGCGCTCACGCTGCTGAGCGATGAACCAAGGTACAATGCGCGCCAGGCGTTCTTGCCAGAACCGCCGCTCCAGAGGCGCATTTAGCCGCGCATCGGCGCAAGCCTGGGCATGGTCCACCAGCCAGGCCTCGGCATCGGTCGGCAGCGTGACGCCATAAGCTGCGATGAAATCTTCAAGGCTCTTGTGCAGCGCGTTGCCGCGGTCGGCGGGCGAGGGATCAGCATCAATCGGGTCAAGCCGGTTCAGACCCAAGATTTTCTTGGCGTAGAGATCATAAGGATCGTGCATCCATGTCCGGATGTGCGTGACCGAAAGCGATCGCGGGCGCTCGTCCAACGGCGGATTGGGCGCCGGGCGTGGACGGGGCTGTATGCTGGCGGGCTGACGCAAGCGCCGCGACCAAGCATGATAGGGCTCGGCCACCGCTAAATCCTTGAGTTTGCTGGCCGGTGGCAGCACCGAATCCAGGCGCAGCAACCAGCGTGAAGGCACGCTGGGCGCGCCGCCCACCTTCAACGCGCGGGACAGCATGACTTGTTTTGCCCCAAACGCCTGGCAGAAATCGTGCGCCGCCAAGCCGATCTTCCGCTCTGGTGAGGGCAGACCGATGGCCGCGCGCATGGGCCGCGACATCCAAGGCCCGGTATCGGTCGGTACGGGCCAAACGCCCTCATTGAGACCGCCGAGGATCATCAAATCGCTCTTTTGCAGACGCGCTTCCATGGTGCCCCAGATCGCTAGTCGCGGATGGGTGCCATAGGCCTTGCGGATGGGCTGATCGCCCATGAGGCTGTCGAAGACCTCGCCATAATCTTTGGCTGGCAGCACCAGATCGCTCATCGACCCAGCGGCGGCCAACAGATCAAGACTGAGCTGTTCGAAGGCCTGCCCTTCCTCACCCTGCCAAAGGCTGGAGATCGGTGCTTCTTGATCGTCTTGGCCAAATAAATCGGGTGTAACGCCCTCACCGGATGCTTTACTGGTCGCTTTACCGGGCACCTCACCGCTGGCCTGCGGCGCGGGCTCGCTCAAGGCCTCCAGAACCGCAAGATGGCACTGCAAGCGCTCGCCTAGGGCCTGATCGCCGCGCTGCCACTGCGTCGTCAACAGAGCCGCCAGGGTCTCGAGCTGTGCCAGCAGAGCCAAAGCGTCGGGGATAAATCGTTCCAGCGGCGCCAAGTGGCCGCCCTCCTCCTTGATGTCTCGCATGCGTTGCTCAACGGCAGCCTTTAGCCCCGGCAATCCGCGTTCGGCCGGGCGCGGTCCACGCAGCACCAACATTTCCAGCGCTCGCACTTGGTGGCGCAACACCTGGGGAGCCAGCCCCAACCGCGCCAGCGGATGCTTGAGCACCGAAAGCAGCGCCACGGGTGCCCAGTCTTCGGCCAAGGCCCGAGCGGTCAGTCTAACGAACGCTCCCAAGCTGGTATTCTTCAGCGGCGTGCCGGCGCTCTCCTCCACCAGCACGTCAAAGCGCGCCAGTTCGGCTTGTACCCGGCGCGCGAGGCCGCGATCCGGCGTCACCAAAGCAGCGGTGCGGCCCGGCTGCTCGATGGCATGGCGCAGTGCCAGGGCGATATTGGCGGCCTCTTGGGCACCGTCCGCGCTCTCTAGGTAGGAGAGCCCCTGCCACGCGCTATCGCCAAGCCCGCGCGGCGCTTGCCAGCCGTGGCTCGGTTCGGCGATGGCTTCGGCGGGCAACATAGCCAACTGACACAGGGCGATGCGCTCAGGCGCGCTGAGCTGAAACTCCGGGCGCTGGGCGGCTTCGAGTTCGGGCACGGCGGAAGGATCAAAGCCGATTTCCGACTGCAAGAGCGCAAAACCGAATTGCGGATGGCTGGGAGTCTGGGCGACTTGTGGCCAGACCTCGGCGGGCAAGTGGGTATCCAAGCCCGGCAAAATCAGGCGCCCGCGCGGCAAGCCCAGCACCGTCTTCATCAGCGCCCGCGTGGCTTTGATCGAGCCGGTCGAACCCGCCAAGATGAAGGGCTGCGGCGGGGTCAGCTCGGCCCAGTATTGCGCTTGCAACATCATGAGCTTATGCCGCCGTTCGGCTGGGTCGCAGACCTGGCGTTCGTGCAAAATTTCGGGCCAGATGTCGCGCACCAGGCTTAGAAACCGCAGCGTCTTTTGCCAATGTTCCGACAGCTCGGCCTCTTGGGCCAAGGTGTCGAGCTGATCCAACGAAATCGCTTCGGTCTGGCATTGGTCCAACAGGCGCGCCAGCTCGTCCGCCATTGCAAGGGCCTGATCTAAGGATTCGGAAAACAGGCCTTTGGCCGCTAGGATGAGCTGCGTCAGCAACAAGCGCCGGTCCTGGGTCGCGATGGCCTCAGGGATATCGGACTGAAGCGCCAGCGCCGTCGCCAGGTTGGCGGGAAGGTCGAGCAAATCCAGGGTTTCCAGCTCGTCGCTATCCAGATCACCCACCGCCATCAAACGCGGCAGCAACAAAGCCTTAGCCTCTGACTGGCGCAAGAAAGCCTCTTGCAGGCTGCGCACCGCGCGCCGATTGGGCAGCAAGATGGTGGCGTCCTCCAGCACCAAGTCGCCGCGCGCGACCTCGGCCAAAAGCTGGGCTGCTAACACGTCGGTAAAGCCGCAACGCGCCGGAATGGTCCAAATCTTGTCCTTGGGCTCGCCGCCTTTACTCGCTTCGTTCTGGCTCACCACCTCGCCCCTAGTGTTTGCTATCGGTCAGACTGCCGTCGCGCGATAGAAGCAGCGCCAGCGCGCGTGTGTTGGGGAATTCTGCCATGATGATCATGGCCACCACGGTCAAAGGCACACACAAGAACATGCCCGGCAGACCCCACATGGAGCCCCAGACCGTCAAGGACAGCAGCACCACAAAGGGCGAGATATTGAGCGAGGAGCCCATCAAGCGCGGCTCAACGATGGAGCCCAAAATCTGCTGCACAATGGTCAAGGCCAGAGCCAGACCGATGGTCGCGCCCCAGTCGCCGGTCTGCAATAAGGTCATCAGCACAGGCAGCAGAACGGCAATTACCGAGCCGATGTTCGGGATGTAGTTCAGCATAAAGATCAAGAAGGCCCAAAAGATGCCGTGCTCGACCCCCGCCACGATCATGATAATGCAAGACAAAGCGCCGGTCAGAAAGCTGACCAAGGTCTTGACCGCGACATAGGATTGAACGCGGCGTTGGATCTGGGTCAGGGTCTGCTCTGCGGTGGCCCGCGCTTCGCCTTCACCGAAAATGGCGCTGATTTTGCGCGGGAACAGGTGCTGTTCCAGGGACAGCAACAAGACATAGAGCAGGACCAGCAGTGAGGTGGTCAGGAAACCGCGCGCAGCATTGGCCAAGCGGCCAGCCAAGGCGACGAAATTGAACTGATCCAACACCATGTTGATATCAGTATCATCGAGGCCAAAGTACTGGGCCAGATCACGGAACAGCGCCGTCAGCTTGGCTTGATAGACCGGCGCTTCGGCTTGAATGGCTATAAACTGATCCAAGATGATCCGGCCGCTGAGATAAAAGACCGACGCCAGAGCCATGATGGTAAAGAGTTGCGAGAGCCAGCGCGGCAGTCGCGTGATCTTATGGACGCGATAGGCCAGCGCGGAAATCAAAAACCAGGCCATGAAAGCAATAGCCACGGGCACCAACACTGAGCGCCACGTTGATAAGAAATAGCCGATCGCCCCAATGATGATCAGCGTCGCGGCGGTGATCAAAATATGGGTGGGGGTAACGCGATTGCTGCCCCATCCGGACGGGTTATTCATGCTCAACCTCATTTCAGCAGTATTGGGACCAAACGTAACGCCAAACTTAACGCCAAACTTAACGAATGCCCGCCATCTGTACACCGCTTTTGTTCTAGGGTTGTAAGAACAGGTAACACACGCCAGCGGTGGGCGTAGTCCATCCGTTCTCATATAGCGCAGAGGTGATTTTGCTTGAGCGCGCGGCAAAGCTAAGACAGGGGTCTGAATTTCTGCCGTCACCGAATTTGGAGCCTTGCCCCATGCCGCCGCTACCCGACTTAACCGCCTGCCCACGATCCGCTAAGCTTTTGATCCTGGCGACGGCAAGCCTGGCCGTCGGCCTGGTGGCTGGCCTAGACAGCAAAGCGCAAGCCTCGCTTTACAGCGACAGCACCGCAATCTTTCGCTTTGATGCTACCTTGTGCCTGATGGAAGACGTGCCGGTTCACGCTGCGCCGGTCGCGGGGGCGCCGGTGCTGTTCCAGCTGACCGCGGGTGAGCCTGCGCGCCAAATCCACGTCTATGGCGCGACCCCGGACGAAGCCTGGGCCGAAATCTATGAAAACCAGACCCTGGGCTATATTCCAGCGGGAGCCTTAGAGTTCGAGGGCTGCTGGACGCCGGCTTCACAGCCTGCGGGCCCAACGCTCTACGACCAATTGCCAGAAGATCAGTGGCCCCAAAACTAGAGCCCCAAAACTAGGAGGCTAGAATTAGGGCCACAGAACGAGGCCCCCAGAACCAGCCCCAAAACCGGGCTCAAGGGCAAGGGTTTGTGTACTGACGATGAATAGCGTTGATCGCTGTCAGCACCTCCGCGCTCATGGTCAAATCAATCGCCGCTAGGTTCTGCTGGAGCTGTTTCGTAGACGTGGCGCCGACGATGTTGCTGGTGACAAACGGGCGCGAATTGACAAAGGCCAGCGCCATATGCACCGGGTCCAAGCCGCTCTCGCGCGCCAGATCCAAATAGGCATCGAGCGCGGGCTGCATATAGGGCGCTTTGAGATAGCGCGGATTCTGCCAGACGGTCAAACGCGAGCCCGGCGGTATGACGCCGCCCTGGTATTTGCCCGTCAACAGGCCGTTGGCCAGCGTTGAATAGGCAAGAAGCCCGCAATCTTCATAGAGCGCCACCTCGGCTAGGTCGCTCTCAAAGCTGCGATTGAGCAAAGAATAGGCGTTTTGAATGCTGGCCATGCGTGGGCGCTGTCCTGGCTTGGCTTCGCCAGCCGCCAAATAACGCATGGTCCCCCAAGCGGTCTCATTCGACAAGCCCACCGCGCGTACTTTTCCTTGTTTTACAAAATCTTGCAGGACATCCAGCACTTCGTCAAAGGGCGTAAAGTCGTGGTCGATCTTGCGATCAAAGGTCGGACCACCGCGCCCGAAAACCTGCACATCACGCTCGGGCCAATGCAGTTGGTAGAGATCAAAATAGTCGGTCTGGCAGCGCTTGAGACTCTCCTCTAACGCCTGGGTCATGTGGGCACGATCGAAACGATTATCCCCGCCCCTGATCCAAGTCGCTTCGTCCATGGGGCCAACGACCTTGGAGGCCAAAACCACCTCATCACGCCGGCCCCGGCTGGCCAGCCAGGTGCCGATATAGCGCTCGGTCGAGCCCTGGGTTTCTGCGGCGCGCGGCACCGAATAGAGCTCAGCGGTGTCGATCAGGTTGACCCCGTGATCCAGGGCCATATCCAATTGCGCATGCGCGTCTGATTCGCTGTTTTGCTGCCCCCAGGTCATTGAACCCAGCGACATAACGGAAACGTGAATATCACTGCGGCCAAGGCGTCTTTTTTCCATCATTTACCCCCAAGATAATGTGCGCCCTATCCTAGACGCAAACGATTGACATTGTGCCTAGAGTTCCTACATGGCAAAAACAAATATCTTCCATTCACACAGGGAAAAGACATGGTAAACCAAACTCGCTACGCGACCAGCACGGCTAGCTCGCAGGCCGCCTATGACGAGGGTCTGCGCAAATACATGCTGCGCGTTTACAACTACATGACATTGGGCGTTGCGCTGACCGGTGCTGTTGCCTGGCTTCTGTCTAGCAATGTGGCCCTGTTGGGTACGGCACTGAGCTTAAAATGGGCCCTGTTCTTGGGTGTAATCGGCATTGGCATGCTCGCCAACCGCATCTTCTTTGCTCGCAACCCCATGGTCGGCTATGTCGCATTCTTCGCCTACGCGGCGGCTTGGGGTATCTTGATCGCGCCCTGGTTCTATTTCCTAGATGCCTCGCAGGTCATCAACGCCTTCTTCATGACATCAGCCATGTTCGCGTCGACCAGCTTGTTTGGCTACACCACCAAGCGTGACTTGGGCCCGGTCGGTCGCTTCTTGACCATGGCAGCCTTTGGCCTGTTTGCCATCGTACTGATGAGCTGGATCTTGCCGCTGTTTGGCATTGACTTCTTTGTGTTGGGCTCAACCTTCCACACACTGATGGCCATTGGCGTGATCTTGGTATTCGCGGGCCTGACCGCCTATGAGACCCAAGTCATCAAGCAGATGTATTCACAGGCTGCCGCACAGGGCATGGCCAACCAGTTCGCAGTCGCCGGTGCCTTCATGCTCTATGGTAACTTCGTGACGATTTTCGTGTGGATCATGAGCCTGATGAACGGCAGCGAGTAAACTTCGTAAGCCCAGGCATGAGATAACAAGCGGGAGCCATTCCGCTTGTTTGCGACCGGGACAATGATCAAGGCCGCAACAAATTGCAGACACAAAGAAAAAGGCCGAGCGTTTGCTCGGCCTTTTTTGTCGCTAGGGGCAGGCGATGCGGTCGCCTTAGAAGTTCATATCCGGCTGGCTGCCTTTCTTCTGATCCACGTAGGCGCGCAGCGCTTCGTCGATCGCCGGGTCAATGGTGGGCGCCTGGTACTGAGCCATCATCTTCTTAAAGATGTCATTGGCGCGCGCAAAAGCATCGCGCGAGCCTTCGGCTTCCCACTGCTCAAAGGAGTTTGAGTCGGCGTAGGTTGACTTATAGAAGGCTGTCTCAAAGTTGGCTTGGGTGTGCGCTGAGCCCAAGAAGTGCGAGCCCGGCCCCACTTCGCGCAGTCCGTCCATCGCTTGGGCGTTCTCGTCGGTCGCGGCCCCGCCTTGCAAGATCTGCAGCATGTGCAGATTGTCGGCATCCAGAATGATCTTCTCGGGCGACGAAACCAGGCCGCCTTCCAACCAGCCCGCCGAGTGCAGCATGAAGTTCACACCGCCAAAGACCGCTGGATACAAGGTGTTCATGGTCTCGTAGGCCGCTTGCGCATCGGGGATCTTGGCCGCACAAAGCGCACCACCCGAGCGGAAAGGAACGCCAAGGCGGCGCGCCAATTGCGCCATGCCCAACAATACCATGGCGGGCTCAGGTGTCCCGAAGGTCGGCGCGCCGGTCTGCATCGACATCGAAGCCGCAAAGGTGCCAAAGACCATAGGTGAGCCCGGGCGCAGCAACTGGGTGAAGGCCAGGCCCGATAGGGCTTCGGCCAGTGCCTGGGTCATGGTGCCCATGGGGGTCACAGGCGACATGGCGCCCGCAATGATGAACGGCGATACGATACAAGCCTGGTTGTTGCGCGCATAGACTTTCAGCGCGCCCAGCATGGTGTCATCAAAGACCAGCGGCGAGTTGGCGTTGATCAAGCTGATCGAGCAGGCGTTTTGGTCGACGAATTCATCACCAAAGACGATTTTCAGCATGTCGACCGTGTCTTGCGCGCGCTCGGGCGCGGTCACAGACCCCATGATCGGCTTGTCCGAATAGCGCAGGTGCGAATACACCATGTCCAAGTGACGCTTATTTACCGGCACATCGACGGGTTCGCACACCGTACCGCCCGAGTGGTGCAGCGCGGGCAGCATATAGACCAGCTTCACGATATTCTGGAAGTCTTCGATGGTCGCATAGCGGCGCCCCGTCTCGTAGTCGCGGTAGAAAGGCGGGCCATAGACCGGGGCAAAGACGGTGCGCTTGCCACCAATGATTACGTTGCGTTCGCGGTTGCGAGCCACCTGTTCAAATTCGCTGGGTAGCGTCTGGCAGAGCTGGCGGCACATGCCTTTTTCAAAGCGCACCCGGCTGCCTTGCACATCGGCGCCGGCTTCTTTCCAAATGGCCAGCGCTTCCTCGTCGCGAAATTCGATACCGATTTCCTGCAACAGGGTCTCGGCGTTGGCTTCAACGATTTCCAGGCCTTCGGGGCTCAAGAGCTCCATCAGCGGCAGATTGCGTTGAAGGACAGGCAGGCTTGTGTGAACCGCCGCAGTGCGCAAGGCACGACGCGATGCCGCGCCGCCTTGCTTTGAACGTCCGCGGCGGCCCGAAGAGGCTTCTTGTTCGTTGGTCATGTACGACTCCTTTGATCTGGCGCAAATCATGCCGCATGTGCGTCACCAACATTGCCAAAAAAGCGACCATCAAATCGCTTAGCGCGAAAACTCGCTTGCCGATTGACGTGTTTAGATGTATCAAAATATAAAGCTATCTTTATGAGGTCAGGGTATGCCTACCCCCCAATCTGCACTTGAAACCATCCGTCAACTGATCGACCAGCAAGGCTATGTGCTGTTGGACGGTGCTACCGGAACCAACCTGTTTGACCGCGGACTGACCAGCGGCGATGCGCCCGAATTGTGGAATATCGATAAGCCCGAGATCATCCAGGGCCTCTATGCGGACTGGACGGCAGCGGGCTCCAACGTCATTCTCACCAACTCATTTGGCGGCAATCGTCACCGCCTGAAGCTGCACAACGCCCAAGACCGCGTGCATGAACTGAACCAGGCCGCCGCCGCTCTCGCGCGCGAAGAAGCCGACAAGGCCGAACAGACCGTGCTGGTCGCGGGCTCTATGGGGCCAACCGGCGAATTGATGGAGCCGCTGGGCGCGCTGACCCGGGACGGCGCCATTGAAGCCTTTGAAGAGCAAGCCCAAGCCTTGAAAGATGGGGGCGCTGATTTGCTGTGGGTCGAGACCATCTCGGCTTCGGATGAAATGGCCGCGGCGCTGCAAGCCTGCAAAAATGTCGGCCTGCCGCATGTCTGCACTCTGTCCTTTGACACCAACGGACACACCATGATGGGCATCGCGCCCGGCGACATGCCAAAACTGGTCAAGGATTTGGGCGGCGCGGACGGGTTTGGTGCCAACTGCGGGACTGGCCCGTCAGAGCTGGTCGCGGTCATCACAGCGATGCGCCAAGCCGCCGACCCCGATACCCTATTGGTCGCCAAAGCCAATTGCGGCATCCCAGAATTCAAAGAGGGCAAAATCCAATATTCAGGCGATGTGCCGCTCATGTCCGCCTATGCCAAGCTGGCTCTGGCTGCCGGCGCGCAATTGGTCGGGGGATGTTGTGGTACGACGCCCGCCCACATTCGCGCGATGAAAGAAGCGCTGGAAGACTACGAGCCGCGCCCAGCGCCGGACTATGATGAGATCGAGGCTATCTTAGGTGCCATTACCCGTCCGCAAGAGGGCGGCAAAGAAGCGGCAGGTGGCCGGCGGCGCGGGCGCCGACGCGGTTAAAACGCACCGCCTTGGGCATACAAACACCCCCGCTGGCTGCACCAACGGGGGTATTTTATTGTCAAATCGGCGGGGCTTAACAGCCGGGACGCGGACGACGTAAGATGGTCAACTCAACGCGGCGGTTGGCGGCACGACCGGCGGCACTATAGTTATCCGCAATCGGGCGGGTCTCACCGAAGCCACGGGTGCGCATGCGGCGCCAATCGACACCGTTGCGGCCCAGAATGCGTGCTACTGATAGAGCGCGGTTTTCAGACAGGGTCTGATTGTAGGCATAGCTGCCAACGCTGTCGGTGTGGCCAACGATCCGTACGCGGGTATGGTTCCAGCGCGACAGTCGGCGCGCAACACGGCGCAGCATGGGGCGGAAGCTGGGCTTGACGAAATATGAGCCCGAATCAAACGTTACATTTGACGGCAGATTGACGATCACACGCTGGCCCTTGTGTTTGATGGTAGCACCGGTGCCATGCAGCATGACGCCAAGCTTGCGCTTCATCTGGAAGACCGAAGGGCCACAGGTATCAACGGGCGGCTGAACGATCTTGGGCTGGACCACCTTGGGCTGACCGACTTGCGTCAGCGGGGGCTGGGGCGCAATAGGCGTCGGGGCGGGCGGCACCACGACCGTCGGGGCCACGTTGTTCGGCGCAATTATATTGTTCGGCGTGATGATATTATTTGGCGTGATGAAGGGATAGACGCCAAGGTAGGCTCCAAAGGTGGCCTTGGCCTTATGATGGGCTGAGGCACCACCGGCAACGGCAACAAGACTGACGGCCGCGGCAACTGAGACCATCACGCTCTTGGCAAGGCCGTTGCGGGGATTAACACGGGGATTAACACGGGGAGTGTTGCGGGGGCTAAAAGAGGTAAACATGGGACTTCATCCTTGAGGCATTCGACCAAAGCTGGTCTTGTTAGACAGGTTGGTTCTTGTTCATGACCATGAGGCGGTTGTAACAAGTCCCCACTGAACGCCTTCTGAACTCCAACTGAATATTGCCTGAACAAGATCCGGGCGCGATACTGCCAGCACCTGACGCGACCCGCGCGCGCTTTGCTCAAGACATAGTTCGCCAAACAAACCAGAACGCGCCCGCTTAAACCGGCCCAACCAATAAAGGAACCTTGCATGTCCGATCGCTCAGAACGCCGACAAGTCGCCCTGCAAATGGACCCCCTGGCCCCCATCGACATTAACGCAGACAGCAGCTTCGTTTTGGGCTTAGAGGCGCAAAAGCGCGGTTATGATTTGTGGCACTTCCTCGTCACCGATCTGACCTATTGGCACGGCCAGGTCTGCGCTAGCGCGCGTCCAATCGAGCTGCGGCGCGAGGCGGGCAACCATTACAGCGCCGGTGAGATGGTGCCGCGCAAGTGCTTGAAGGACTTTGACGTGGTGCTGATGCGCCAAGACCCGCCGTTTGACATGCAATACATCGCCGCCACGCATTTGCTGGAGCTGGATCATCCGCGCCCGCTGGTGGTCAATCACCCCTTCCACGTGCGCAATTCACCGGAAAAGCTGCTGGTCACTTACTTCCCCGACCTCATGCCGCCGACCATGATTACCCGCAACCTGGACGACATCCGCGCCTTTCGCGACGAATATCAAGACATCATTATCAAGCCACTGTTTGGCAATGGCGGCGCGGGCGTCTTCCACCTCAAGCCCGGCGATGAAAACCTGAGCGCCTTGTTTGAAAACCACGTTGCCAGCTCGCGCGAGCAGCTGATGGTCCAGCAATACGTGCCCGCGGTGCGCCAGGGTGATAAGCGCATCATCCTGGTCGATGGCCAGCCCATCGGCGCCATCAACCGCATCCCGGCGGCTGGCGAAGCGCGCGCGAACATGCACGTTGGTGGCCGTGCTGAACCCATCGAGCTGAGCGAACGCGACCGCGAAATCTGTGCACGCTTGCAACAAACCCTGGTCGAGCGCGACCTGATTTTCGTCGGCATCGACGTCATCGGCGATGTCTTGACCGAAATCAACGTCACCTCGCCCACCGGTCTGCAAGAGCTGCAACGCTTCAGCGGCGTCGATGGCGCGGCCCTGATTTGGGACGCCATCGAAAAGCGCCTCTAGCCTGAAAGGACGCGCCCGCCGCCATGGTCGCTCACATCCACACCGTTGCTTTTCGTGGCATTGATGTTGCGCCTGTCGATGTGCAAGTGCAGTTGTCGGGTGGCCTACCGGCTTTCACGTTGGTTGGCCTGCCCGACAAGGCGGTTGCCGAGTCCAAAGAGCGGGTACGCGCAGCGCTCAGCGCGATTGGCCTGGCGCTGCCGCCCAAGCGAATCACCGTCAACTTGGCGCCAGCAGATATCTTAAAAGAGGGCAGCCACTTTGACCTGCCGATCGCCCTAGGCCTGTTGGTGGCGATGGAGCTGATCGCCCAAGACGAAGTGGCGGGCTATGTCGCGCTCGGCGAATTGGGGCTGGATGGCTCTTTGGCTGCGGTCTCGGGCATTTTGGCCGCCGCCCGCTTTGGCGCAGAACGCGACTGGGGGCTGATCTGCCCGGCCAGCCAGGGCGGTGAAGCCGCTTGGGCCAGCCCGCCCAGCGTCCTAGCCCCTAGCCATCTGCTAGACCTAATCGGCCACTTTAAGGGCGAAACGGCGCTGCCAACGCCCGAACCACTGGTCGCAGGCGCCGATCCGGGTCAGCGGGATTTCGCTCAGATCAAGGGCCAAACCAGCGCCAAACGCGTCATGGAGATTGCCGCAGCCGGCGGCCACAACGTGCTGATGATCGGCCCGCCCGGTGCGGGTAAGTCTATGCTAGCGGCGGCCCTGCCTAGTATCCTGCCGCCACTGGAGCCCGGTGAGGCCTTGGAGGTCTCCACCATCCATTCCATCGCAGGCCAGCTTGATGAAGGGCGACTTTTGCACCAGCGCCCCTACCGCGCCCCCCACCATTCGGCCTCCTTACCTGCTTTGACAGGTGGCGGTCTGCGCGCCAGGCCGGGCGAGATCTCGCTCGCCCATCGTGGGGTTTTGTTCTTGGACGAACTGCCTGAATTCGACCGCCGCACCTTAGAGGCGCTGCGTCAGCCTCTAGAGACCGGCAGCGTCTCGCTAGCCAGAGCCAACGCCCACGTCACCTATCCCGCGCGCTTTCAGTTGATCGCGGCTATGAACCCCTGCCGCTGCGGCTATCTGAACGATCCCGAGCAGGCCTGCAACAAAGCGCCCCAGTGCGGCGCGGATTATCAAAATCGCCTCTCCGGCCCACTGCTCGACCGCATAGACCTCATCATCGAGATGAATAATTTGTCCCCGCTCGAGCTGGCACGCGAACCCGAAGGGGAAGCGTCGGCCACCTTGCTTGCACGCGTAGAAGCCGCAAGAACCCGCCAGACCGAACGCTTCGCCGAACTCGAGGCTCCAGGCGGCCTACGGACCAACGCCGACTTGCACGGTGATTGGTTGGAGCGCGCCGCTCCGTTGGATCAAGCGGGCATGGCTCTGATGGAACAGGCTGTCGAGCAACTGCGGCTGTCGGCGCGCGGCTTTTATCGCGTTATCAAAGTTGCCCGCAGCATCGCCGACCTTGAGGCCAGCGCGGCAATCCAGGCCCGCCACCTGTCCGAAGCGCTGCAATACCGCCGCCGCGGCCCCGCACGTCGGGCAATTAAGTGACCGCAGGCGGCGGAGCCGCAAAGTCGGTCAGGGCAATCAAGACCCAAGCCACCGCCAACAGCAAAGCCGATGCCAGGTTCATGGCGACCGAAAAGCGCGAACCCTCAAGTGCTCGGGCCGACCAGGCTGCTAGCCCCGCATAGAACAGCATGGCCGGATACTCCAGGACCAGCGATAACACCGCCAACGCCAACATGCGCAACGCCAGACCCTCGCCAGGGCCGGCGAAAACCGGCAGCATGAGGCCAAACGACAGCAGCGAAGTTGGGTTGGAGACTTGCAGGGCGAAACTGGAGGCAAACAAGCGCCAGGCTGGGCGCTTGCGGCGCTGGCTTAGGGTGCCACGATGGGCCCGCCAAGCGCCGCGCAGAGCCCCTAAAACCATGCTTGCGATATAAGCCAGGCCCAGCCACTTGATGACCAGCAATAGTCCCGGGAAAGAAAAGACCAGCACCGCCACCCCGGTTGCGGCCATAACGGCATAGAAAAAGTTGGCAGCAAACACCCCGGCGATGCTGGCCTGCGTTGCCGCCAGACCCGAACCAAGGGCATCGCTGGCGACCTTGAACACGGCCGGTCCCGGCGTAAAATTCAGCGCCAGCATGACGGAGATAAAGCTGACCAACAGCCAAGGATCGCTTGGCACGAGCTGAGATAAGCTAGACATGCTGGCCCCTAAAATCCTGTGGGTAGCGCTCAATAAAGGTTGATGTCTCCTGTTAGGCCACACCCCTAACAAACGATACCGCGCATAACAAAAGCTACAGACCATACAGCGACTGCTTGCCTGGCCCAGCTATTCCCCTTAGCTTGGCGTCCTGTCGGCGTCTAGACCGGCTGTCAGCTCGTCTTCCCGCCTTTGGTTCACCATGTCGATTTTGCGCTCCGTTTCGCCTGTCACCTTCTTGGTCATGCTTATGGTGGCCCTGTTCGCCGTCGGGCAAGGGCTGAGCTATCCTCTGCTGGCCGCCATCCTGGCCGCGCAAGGCCACGGTGAGGCGCTGATCGGACTCAACGCAGCTATGGTACCGGTTGGAATCATGGTCATGGGTCTGACCATTTCCCCCGTCACCGCTCGCGTCGGGGCGCGCAACTGGGCCATCATTACGGCTTTGATGATCGCCGCCTCTTTGCTGGCGATTGGCTTGGTTCAGAACATTTGGGCCTGGTTTTTCTTCCGCTTCTTTTTGGGCCTGGCCATCGCCTCGCAGTTTGTCATTGCCGAGACCTGGATCCTGAGCATGACCCCCGCGCCCGGACGCGGGCGGGTCGTGGGCTTTTATAACTTCTTGACCTCGGTGGGCTTCGGTTTGGGCCCGTTGCTGCTTTCGCTGCTGGGTACCGGCGGGCTCGCGCCATTCGTCGCCGCGGCCAGCTTCTCACTGCTGGTGGCGCTCCTCATCGCCTTAATTTACAAGCGCCTTCCTCGCTGGAAAGCCAATGCGGCCGAATCCAACCCTTGGTCGGTCTTGCCGCTCATGATGTTCTTGGGCCTGGCGACGGTGGTGCTGGGCGGCTTCGATCAGGTCATTTTGGCCTTTTTCGCTCTATTTATGCAAAGTCGAGGCCTGGACCAAGACCAAGCGCTGCGATTGCTGACGGTGGTCCTGGCCTCCGGCGCGCTGTTCTTGCTGGCCTATGGTTGGTTGATTGATGCTCTGCCCAGACGCGCCTTGTGGATCGCCACTTTAGCCTGCGCTGCGGGGCTGCCATGGCTCCTATTGGCTGCGCCCGTGCATTCCGTTTGGATGTGGCCCCTGGCCGCCGCCTGGGGCTGCTCCATCATGCCGATTTTTACGCTCTGCATGGTCGAGCTAGGCGAGCGCTTTACCGGCCAAAGCCTGCTTGCTGCCAACGGCGTCTTTTCTTTGGGGTGGGGGCTGGGCGGCATCATCTTGCCGCCGGTCGCAGGCGCTCAAATGCAGCTGTTCGGGTCGCAAGCGTTGATTTGGGTCATGAGCGCCATCATGGTGGGCATGCTGATCATCGCAATCTTGCGGCCTGCACAAAAAAAATTGCACTAGTTGTTATAACGCGGTTGGGCTGACAGGATATTGGCACGAAATCTGTCAGTCTCAGGGGTGACATTTCGCCTTTGCAACGTATATAAGTGCGACCCAGAACCTAGACGGAGAGAGGCACAAGCATGCAAGAAAACCCCGATGCGCAGGACAACATGGACGAAGACCTGCCGGCATTGTCGTCAGGACAACGGCGAATTATCACGACAGAGAGCATCATTCTGGGGTTCTTGCTGGGCGCCGTTCTGATTTGGTGGGCCTTCCCCTGGAAAGACGGCCACATTTCACACGGTCCGCTGCATTTGTCAGCAACCGTCGAGACCCTGTTGGTCGCACTCTACTTGACCATGGTCGTGGCCTACTGCGGCTTTAAAATGCCGACCTTTTTCACGCGTTCAAATTTTTGGTCCACCTTTGCCCTAGTGGTCTTTGCGGGCCACATCTCATTGTTCTTCGATAGCTTTGCCGTCATCTTGCTGCTCTCGACCGGTATCGTTTTCTTCCCAACCCAAAAGGCGAACAACTTCAATGCCTTTGCTGTCAAAGCCATCGCAGCCTTTGCGGCGCTGACCGTCGGCGGCGGCTTTTACCTCGGTGAGCTTTGGGGCCTGCCCTACTACATCACATCAGGCCTGGATACGCCGAACGCCGGCTGGCCGTTGCTGCTGGTCTTGACCCCCTACAGCATCTTTTTGGGCTTGGTCGCGGGCGCCTTCTTCCCCGTGGAAATCCAAAAAGCGCCCTTCGATCGTCAGCAAGCCATGGCGGGCCTGGAGTTTGTGGTCGCCCTGTTGGCCATCATCATCACCCACAACCCCTTCTTTTGCATCGGCTTGATCTTCATTTACTCCGCCGTTTCACCGCTCTGGTATGGCATGCGCGGCCACAAGGATACTTTGGACCTAGTTCACCGTACCGCGCACGAGCTGACCGATGGCGGCCTAAATGCGCTGGGCCTGATCATGCTGGCGGTGCTGATCCAACAAATTCCGGGTATGGGTGAATTGATTACCGCTCAATTGCACGGCCTGGGTCTGTTCGTCGGCGCGGCCATCTCCTCGCCGTTTGCCGGGGCTATGACCGCCATGCCCGCCAGCCTTGAGGAGTTCTATTGGAACCTGTCGCTTATCATGCTGGGCGCTCCCATGTTCGTCTTCTCCTCGCTGGTTGCGATCGTGGTCTTTACCAATCAGATCCACCGCGAAGAGCTGCCGAAGTGGATGGCAACGCCTGCGCGCGCGATTGGTTTCCGCGGTCCTTACGTGCCCGAAGCCATCGCCTATACGCTGTTGGTAATTCCCATGAATTTCGGCTTGGCGATCTTGGTCATTCTGGCCAATCAAATGGGCTGGTTTGCCGATCTGGGCGCCATGCTGGGCATGGATGAAGTGCTGAAAGCAGCCATTGCCGAAGCTGCGACCAAGGCCGGTGAAGCAGCCGCGCACTAAGGCGCGCTGCGTCTGGCTCCTAGATCACGGCTAGTAGGTTACGGGCCCATAGGCCAAAAACAAAAGAAAGAGGGGGCGCCCACCAAGGCGGCCCCTTTTTTATGGCACCCCACAATTGCTGCCGCGCAGCCCCGCTAAACCTTTCCATTGTAACGCTTCCATTGTTTGGGCAACGTCTTAGAATGAGCTCTGCTGCGATGGCTGCCGACCTGCAAGGGTCGCTTTCGCGCGAATGCCCTGCAAAGCGCTCTGCTAAGGCGGGGCCTGTTTGAGCTGCGGTTGTCCCCGCACCTAACCCGCCCCAAGCGACACAACACGAGACCCCGATGAACGCCGTAACCCCATCAGCTAACAGTGCTTGGTCCACCATCATCACCATTGGTGCCCTGCTTTGGGGGGCCTCGATTGCCCTGGTCGGCTCGACCTTGCTCGGCATCGTTTTGGCGCTGCAAATGGAGAGCCGGGGCTACGATACAACCGTGACATCGGTGGTAATGGCTGGCAACTTCGCGGGCTTCCTGGTGGGTGCCCTTTATGCGACGACCCTGATCAACACCGTCGGTCATATCCGCGCTTTTGCCATCTTTGCCACCATGCAATCGGCGCTGTTCCTGGCCCACCCGATCTTGGACCACTGGGCCATCTGGGCAGTTTTGCGCTTGCTGTCGGGGGCCTGCCTGGCGGGCATTTTCACCGCCGTCGAAAGTTGGATGAACGACCGCACCCCGACCGAGAGCCGCGGTACGGTACTGGGGATCTACGTCATTACCAACTACCTCGCTCAGATCGCGGGCCAACTCCTGGTCAACGTCTGGGATTTCACACAGATCGAGCCCTTTATCATCGCGTCAATTCTGGGCTCCTTGTCCTTGATCCCGGTGGCTATGACCCGCCTCTATCCGCCCGAGCTTAGCGACGTGCAGCGCATGGGCTTGATCGAGCTCTACCAGGCTTCGCCCACCGCCATTGCAGGCACCTTGGGCAGCGGTGTGCTGGTGGGATCCACCCTTTCACTGGGCGCGGTCTTTGCCCAGCGCATCGGCCTGAGCGTCTATGAGACCTCGCTGTTCACCGGCTCGATTCTGGTCGGCGGCATGCTGTTGTCGTTTCCTTCCGGGCGCCTGGCCGACATGGTGGACCGGCGCTTTGTCATGATGGGTTTGTTGGCCATCGCGATAGCGGTGTCTTTGGCAATCGTTACCAGCGCAACGACCATCCCTAACTTTTGGCTGCTGCTCGCTTTGGTGGCCTTGTTCGGCGGGGCCCAAGCGTCGATTTACCCGATCTCGGTCGCTCAGGCCTTCGACCACATCGCGCCCCAGAAATATATCTCGGCGGCGTCGGGTCTGTTGATTGTCTTTTCAGTGGGCGCGACGCTCGGCCCGATCCTGGCCTCTTTCATCATGCGCTGGCAAGCAGTCGGGTTGTTTTTGACCACCGGCGTGCTGTCGACGGTCATGCTGGTCTTTATCTTCTACCGGACGATGGAGCGCGAGGCTGCACCCGAAGAACTGCAAGAGAGCGTCACTGTCTTACCGACGACGCTGGGGGCGATCGAGCTGTTGGATCTCAGCGAAGACGTGCAGGACTTTGAGGACCACTTCGACGAGAAGCTAGAGAGTATCGACGACGAGTAAGGCCCGCGGATCAAAGCCCCAAAACGTTGCGCATGCTATAGAGCCCTGCGGGTTGTCCGGGCAGCCACACGGCGCCCTTGACCGCGCCCGCAGCAAAGATCGAGCGGCTGGTCGCCCGGTGGGTCAGCTCGATCCGTTCTTGCTGCCCGACCAACATGACCGTGTGCTCGCCCGCCACATCGCCGCCACGCAGCGTCGCAAAGCCAATTTCACCATCGGGGCGCGCACCCACATGGCCGTCACGCGCATAGCAAGCAACGTCGGCCAGGTTCTGTTCGCGCCCGCGCGCGGCTGCCTCGCCCAACATCAGCGCGGTTCCCGAAGGCGCGTCCACCTTTTTGTTGTGATGGATTTCCACCACCTCAATGTCAAAGCTGGGGTCCAGAGCTTTGGCCGCTTGTTCGACCAGCAGCGCCAGCAGGTTGACGCCCAGGCTGGTGTTGGCTGCCCAGACGATCGCCACCTTTTCGCTCGCCGCGCGCACCGCCGCTTGGGTCGCCTCGGTCAAGCCGGTTGTGCCTAAGAACAACGGAGTGCCGGTCTCGACGGCCAGCGCCAGCGTCTCGTCGGTGGCGGTGTAGTGCGAAAAATCAATCACAACGTCCGAGGCTTCGAACACGCTGCGGCGGTCATCGGTGGCGGTGATGCCAATCGCCGGGCGGTTCGCCAAACTGGCCAAGTCCTGGCCCAGCACATCGGCGCCCGAACGCTCTGCCCCGCCAGCCAACACCGCGCCGGGTTGGCTCAAAATCGTCTCAATCAGCATGCGCCCCATGCGCCCGCCGCTGCCCATAAGGCCCAACTTGACAGGATTGGCAGCGGCGGTTGTGGTCTCAGCGGTCATGGTGCGGGTCTCCTGCGGGGAATGGCGATACAGCGTCGATTGACTGTCAAATTGGATAAGAGAGCGGGCCGACTAGCGGGCGTCTTGAAGGCGAAGGGTCTTAAAGGACTCCATCGCCCCCACCAACGCCCGGCGCATGGCGGTCTCTAGCGCTGAATGCCCCCCCATGGCAATGATACGAAGGCGCGCGCTTGGCCAAACGGCGGCCAGGTCGTAAGCGGTCTTGGGCGGGCAAATCACGTCATGGCGCCCGTGAATGATGATACCGGGAATATGCGCAATACGCGGCATGTCGCGCATAATTTGGCCGGGCTCCAAAAAGAAGCCATTGGCCATGTAGTGCGCTTCAAGGCGCGCCAAGGACAAAGAGCCACCGCTCGCAAGCTGGCTGGTCTGCGCTTGCGCGGCGGCTTCTTGGCTGTTGGCTGGCAGCTGGTCAATCGCTGGGGCCTGCTCACGCGGGTGGCCCGCCACCAATTTGGCCGCCTGCGGCTTGGGGCCCGCAAGACCTGCTCCGGCATGCCCTGCACCGGCAACTCCAGTTCCGGCAACTCCAGTTCCGGCAAGCTTGGCCCCCTGGGAGCCAGTCGCATAGGCCAGGTTGGCCGAACCGCTGCTACGCGGCCCTCTAGGTTCAACGCTAGAGCAGCCCATCTCATAGCGCGTCCACACGGCTGCAGCAGGCCCATGAACCGCCGCATCGTCATGCATCAAGCGCGCATGATAGGCCGCCAGCACGTCGCCCCGTTCGTCCTCGGGCAGGGCCTCAATGAGCTCCTGCGCCCGTTCGGGGTAGAAATGGGCGATGCCGTTCAAGAACCAATCGATTTCGTTTTGACTGCCCAGGAAGACGCCACGCAGGCACAGGCCCAGGCAACGTTCGGGCCAGCGTTGCGCAACCAACAGGGCAAGCGTGCTGCCCCAGGAACCACCGAACAGCAGCCAGCGCTCGATGCCAAGATGCTGGCGCAGAGCGTCGATGTCATTCAACAGGGCTTGGCTGGTGTTGTCCTCGGCGCTAGCATAAGGCTGCGATCGCCCGCAGCCGCGCTGATCCAGCATAATGACCCGATAGTGGCGGGGGTCAAAAAAGCGGCGAAATATCGGATTGCAGCCACCGCCAGGTCCGCCGTGCAGATACAAGACCGGCACGCCGTCCGGATTGCCCGCGACGCTCCAATTCAAGCTGTGCTGGTCTGAGACCGGCAGCATGCCATGATCACTGGCGGCAAAGGCGGCGTACAGCTCACGATCCAGGGGTTCTAGGGGGGCGGAATCTAACACGCGCTCATCCATTTGGGGCCGCCCAATCCAGGCCGCCGAGTTTGAAAAATATCAGCTTCATCATGGCGTTTTGGCTCAGGCGAAACAAGGCGATTGAGGAATTTCCGCCGATGCGATACCAGTTTATTCGTAGACAAACGGTCAATTCAATCGTTTATGGCCTGGGCGGACAAGCACCGCCGTCAGGCCAAACGCGCACGGCCACCCCAGGGGCCAGAGCGCCAACGCATTAAGCCATCAAACAGGGAGCAAGACCGCCAGCATGATCAAATGGCTCAATCGTCGCGTATCGCGAGCCTTGATCGCGGTCTTTCAATACGCTCTGCCGACCGTCCTGTGGCTGATTTACAGAAGCCAACGCTGGGACATCCAGATGAGCCCAGAAGCCGAAGCTTACTCCGCTGGCCCAAAGCCTTACGTGGCTTGCTTTTGGCACAGCCGCATTCTCATGATGGCGCCGCTCTACTACGACGGGTTTCGCATCGACCATAAACACGCCCTGAGTATGCTGGTCTCGCCCTCACGCGATGGGGATATTGTGGAGCGATTGGCTTGGCGCTTTCGCATCAAGACCATTCGCGGTTCGGGGGCCGATGCGCCCATCGCAGCGACGCGCAAGATGTTGCGGGCGCTGGCGCGCGGCGATGCGATCGGCATTACCCCCGACGGACCACGCGGCCCGCGCTATGAATTCAACTCTATCGGCCACAAGCTGGCTCAAGAGCACAAGGTGCCTTTGTTCTTGTGCAGCTTCTCTTGCACGCGGGGTTTTTTGGTCAAGCGTTCCTGGGATCACATGCTGGTGCCGCTGCCTTTTGGACGCGCGGTCGTGCTGATCGAAGGCCCTTTTTGGGTGGAAAATCAGAGCCAAGAAGACATGGCCGACAGGTTGAATGCGCTGACCCAACGCGCCGACGCGCTCTGTGGCCGCCCGCCGCTGGAATTTCCCAACGAGGCCGAGCGCATGAAAGCGCTTCGCAGCTTGGCAAAGGCGCGAACAAAACACCGTCAGCGCCGCCTCGACGCCTACGCCGCCCAACAGCAGCAGCAGACCAACAGCAAACAAGCCGCAGGCGACGAATAACGCTTGCTTCTGATCTTCAATTACCGGCCAGCAACTAAGGGTCAGTAACTACGCGGAGAAGGGTTGCGGGCGGTGACGTACGATCTGCGGTTTTTCTCGCCCAAGGCAACTGTCTAGACCTGGTCATTTGGCCCCGCTGCGGGTTTGCCGCTTGCACCCTTTCCGGCCATCAGGCATAGCCTAGGGGCCTTGATTTATCGTATGATGTTCATACGGCAGCTCGGCGACCTGCAGCGCCTGCATCTTTGTGGCCTGCACTGTCGTTCTGCCGTCGCTTTCGCCCGTCGTTTTGACGTCTCTTATTTGCACGCCTGCCCCGTTTCATGCCCCTTCGCTACGCCTACGCCCTGATTAGCGCCGCCTCTGGCCCGGCTCTGCGTGCCTTGTTGGCCCAACGCAGCCAACGCGATAAAGAAGACCCCCAGCGCCTGGACGAGCGCATGGGCCAAGCCAGCCAACCGCGACCAGTCGGCAAGCTGTTGTGGTTCCATGCAGCCAGCGTCGGCGAGAGCCAGACCATTTTGCCCTTGGTCGAGACCCTGCTGGACCGCGACCCGGACCTCAATATTTTGCTGACCACGGGCACCCGCACCTCGGCCAATCTTTTGGCAGAAGACATGCCCCAGCGCGCCTATCACCAATATGCGCCGCTGGATAACCCAGGCTGGATTAAGCGCTTCTTGGACCATTGGGCACCCGACTGCGCGCTCTTGGTGGAATCAGAGCTTTGGCCCAATATGATCGGGCTCAGCGCAGATCGTAAAATTCCATTGGGGCTCATCAATGCGCGCTTATCGGCCCGCTCGGCGCGGCGATGGCGGCGGGTCGGACGCGGATTCTTTTCCAGTTTGCTCGGCCGCTTTAGCCTCATTCTGGCGCAGGACGAAGATAGCGCGCGCCGCTTGCAACGTGACCTAGGCGTCGGTGTCGAAGGCTGCGCCAACCTGAAACAGTTGTTCGACCGCCCGCGCCCGCTACCCGACGATATCGTCACCAAGCTGGCGACACTTAGGCAGCAGCCCCTGCGCTGGCTGGCCGCCAGCACGCATCCCGGCGAAGAAGAGCTTGTCTACCAGGTGGCCCTTGCCCTTAAGGAGAGGTTCCCCGGCTTGCTCACGGTGCTGGCTCCGCGCCACCCCGAGCGGGTGCCCGACTTGTTGCGCCAAGGCGAAGCGGCGGGCCTGCGCGTTGTCTGCCTGTCTGATTGGCAGCCTGGCGAGCCGCTCGACATCTTGATGATCGACCGATTGGGCCTGCTCAAACAGCTCTATCGCTATTTGCCGATTTCTTTTGTCGGCGGCAGCATGAATTTGGGCCTGGGCGGGCACAATGTCTTTGAAGCTCTGCGCGCGCCCACCTGCTTGTTGTTTGGGCCCGATATGAGCAATCTGCGCGCCGACGCAGACGCTTTGCTGGCCCAAGGCGCAGCGCGCGAGGTCCAAGACGCCAACAGCCTTACCTCGGCCCTGGCGACCTTGCTTGGCGATCAGGGCCAGCGCGATGCCATGCAAGCGGCTGGCGACAGTTATAACCAGCAAGACCGGCACCAGGGCGAAGCGGTGGTGATCGCCATTGAAGCGCTGCTCGCAGGGCGCTACCAACCTGGCGATTTTGAGCGCTTTAGCCACGGCCAAGACCAGATAGGAAGCCAAGACCAGCCAGAAAGCCAAGACCAGCCAGAAAGCCAGCGCCATGGTTGAACTCAAAGCCCCGCGCTTTTGGTCGAGAGGCGGCTGGAAAGCCTGGGCGCTGCAACCGCTGGCTTTGGCCTACAGCGGCGCGGTGCTCGCTTACCGGCACCTGAAGCCCACCGTTCGAGCCCCACTGCCGCTGATCTGCGTCGGCAATTATACCGCTGGCGGTGCGGGAAAGACCCCCGTTGTCCGGGCCCTGGTCGAAGGCCTGGAAGCGCGCGGTCATCGGCCGGTGGTGGTCTCAAAGGGCTATGGCGGGCGCTTAAAGGGGCCCTTGTGGGTCGATCCGCTCAATCATAGCGCCGCTGATGTTGGCGACGAACCCTTGTTGCTGGCGGGCAACGGCCCCGTGATGGTGGCGCACTCACGTGCGAGCGGCATGACCTTCTTGCGACGCGAACTCGCCAAGGCTGACGTCAAGCCCTATGACCTCATCATCATGGACGACGGGCTGCAAAACCCCTCGCTGGCTCCCGATTTGGCCTTTGGTGTGGTCGATGCGGGCACCGGCATCGGCAATGCGCGCACCCTGCCCGCTGGCCCATTGCGCGAGCCCCTAAAGCTCGGCCTGCGGCGCAGCCATGCGGTGATCGTCTTGCACACCGGTCAAGAGGCGGATCATCCTAGCATGGATGACTTGCTGGCGCTCGCCCGCGAATGCGGGCTGCCCGTTTTGCAAGGCAGCAGCTATTTGCAGGCCGCCCCCGCCCATCCTTGGGTCTTGGCCTTTTGCGGTATCGCGCGCCCTGCCAAATTCTTCCGCTCGCTGGCAGAGGCGGGTTATCGCGTGACGGATACGCAGCCCTTTGGGGACCACCAGCCCTTTCCCGAGGCCGCGCTCGGCAATCTTTACCGCCGCGCTCAGGCCGACGAGGCGCAGCTCATTACGACCGAGAAGGATTGGCTGCGCTTGCCCGAACAATGGCGCGCGCGGGTCCACTTTGCGCCCCTGCACCTGGATTGGGAGCGCGATCGAGCTTTGGATTTGATTGAGGCCGCCATGTCCGAATGGCAGCCTGGCTAGCGGGAGCTAACTTACTGCTAGGCCCCCAGACAGGTGCCCCCAGACAGGTGCCCCCAGACAGGTGCCCCCAGACAGGTTCACCAAGACAGGTTCACCAAGACAGGCACGCCCCCAAACACAGGTACAGGCCAAGCATCGGACGCAACAGTGCGCCGCTGTAAAACGACATTACCGGCGATGAGGATAATCGCAGGCGCGCGACCAGGCCAAAGGTGACGAGTTGGGCGTCACGCTTGGCCGCCCATCGCTAAGTGGGACTGGATGGGGACGGGTCTGGATGAGGGGCTGGGCTGCGCGTTTAGGCCGCGACGTTGGCGGTGGCCGCGCGCAAATTCAGCGCTTCCCCGTTGCCAGAAGCGCCACCGTTCGCCTGATGCGCTATGCCTGCTTGCAGGGCGGTGTGGACAGCCTCTTTGCTGGCCGCTTCGCGAACCCGCTTGCTGACCTTAGGATCACGCAGCACGCGCGCCAATTTGGCGAGGCACTTCTTGTGGTCTTGGCAGGCGTCTTCGGGCACCAGCAGCGCGCAAACGATATCAACCGGCTGATCATCGTGAGCATCAAAGTCTACGGCCTTGTCCAGGCGCAAGATGATGGCCTTTTCTTGGGTCAACCCCGGCAGGCGTGCGTGCGGCAAGGCAATGCCGCCACCGATGCCGGTCGAGCCCAAGCGCTCGCGATCAACCAGAGCGGCAATAATGCCGCTACGGTCGAGGCTGCCGTTGGTCTCACAAGCTTGACGCGCGATGCAGCAGAAGGCTTGCTTCATGCTTTCGGCGTCACAAGACAAGTTGATGGTGTCGAGCGAGAGTAGTTTGCTGAGGTCCATAGGTTTACCGTGACTATCGCTAGGTCTCTCATGCCAGCTTGCTCCCAGAAAATCCCAGAAGAACTCTGGACCTTCAATGATTGGCGCATTCACGCGATATCTGCCAAGGCGCGTTCGGTGAACGAGTCCCAGCATGGTGCAAAGCGCGATTAATCAAAGGCTATTGAAGCGGCACAAAATGTAAAACGTCTACACGGGGCTCCATGTTGTTGCGACTACGGTCACCGGCGCAATTTGCGAGCCGGCAGAGGCGAATGCTGACCTTGTCTGCGGCGGCCGATCTGGGCCAACGGAGAAGTGGTCAACGGCCCTTTGACGCTCTGTCAACGGGCGGCCCATTGTGGGGCCTACGCGCTGGGACGGACCCAGCGCGCGATCGGTGCGTATGAATGTGCAAAAGACTTTGCAAATGCAAGCCTTAATTTGCCCTTAATTCATGCGATTTCTTCAATCCAGCCATGATTGCCGTCTTCGCGGCGGTATAGGATGGCCAGCTTGTTAGTTGACTTGTCCACAAAGTGGATAAAGCCGCTCAATTCTTGCTCCAACAGAATGCTGGCTTCACCAACGCTAATGTTGGGCAGATCATTCAAACTTTCAGAAATGACCAGGGGCGCGGCGCCGCTGATAGCATCGTCGTTGTCCAGGTGATCGTCGTCGTCCTGGTCGGAAATCAGTCCGGTTTCTTCGATGGGCAGGGGGTGATCTTCGCGCAGACGACGCTTGTTTCGCCGAAGCTGCTTGCCCAGCGCTTTTAGAGCAACATCAAGGCTTTGATAGGCGTTGCGCGCCACTCCAGAGGCGGCAAAATTCAAGTCATGGCCTATTCGTATGTGGATCTCGGTCATAAAATTCCCCTGGCGTTTAGACAGGGTCAGGTCCGCGTGCTCGGCGCGTCCGAAATACTTGGTCAAAATAGTCTCAAGCCCGGTCGAGAAGCGCTCCTTAAAGGCGTCACTCAGTTCAACGTGTAAGCCTTTAGCCGAGATGTTCATAATGCACTCCTTTCGTTAAAATGCGGCAACTGGCGGTTTCGGGCCAAGGCCCTTTTTCCAGCGCCTAATTAGACTGTGGGTGCATTCCAGAGGGCCGACAAGGGCAAAACGACGGAAAGTGAGAGCGCAACACAGAAAAATCGCTGCGACTCGATCAAGATTGCGCGGCGTATTGGCGCTTACGTTGTACCGAAGAGCCAAATCCTAGCGCCTCGCGATATTTGGTCACGGTTCGGCGGGCTAGACCAATTTTTTCGGACGCTAAAAGTTTAACGATCTTATCGTCGGACAGGGGGCGTTTACGGTCTTCTTGCTCGATCAAGCGCTTGATGTGAGCCTGCACCGCCTTGGCCGCTTGGCCTTGATCTTCAGCATCACCGCCGCCCACAGAAGACGAAAAAAAGAATTTTAGTTCATAGGTGCCCCGAGGTGTCGAAATATACTTATTGGCACACACGCGTGAGATGGTACTTTCGTGAAGGTCTAGGCGTTCGGCCAGCTGCCGCTGTACCAAAGGCTTGAGCGCATAGAGCCCTTGCTCAAAGAACGCAGACTGCGCTTCGACCAACGCGCAGGCGACCCGCAACATGGTGGTGGCCCGCTGCTCCAATGCAGACACCAAACAGGTAGCAGAATGCCATTGTTCGCTTATATAGCGTTGGTCGTCTTGTTGGCGCGACTCACTTTTCGCGGCGCCTTGGGTCTTGGCGGGCTCTGTTCTCACGCTCGTGAGTTGGGCAAAGCTCTGGTTCACCAGTAAGCGCGGCAGATTGTTGGTGTTGAGTTCGACCAGCCAGCCCCCGGCTTCGACCGGCCGCAAGAAGATATCCGCCTCCAACAGGCCGTCATCGCCCGCGTCAAATTTGGCACCGGGCTTGGGGTCCAGACGGCGGAGTATTGCCAAGGCCTCGCGAAATGCCGCTTCGCTGCAATCCAATTTTTGTGCTGCTTGGGCCGGCGACAGCTCCGCCCATGTTTCAAGCTCGGCCAAGACCCGCGCCAGCAGCGCCGAATACTGCCCGCGGTCCTGCAGTTGCAGGCGTAGGCATTCGGCCAACGAACGAGCAAACAGCCCCGCGGGCTCCATCTCCTGACAGGTAACGATGATGCGCTCCAGATGATCCGCATCAACGCCCAATTGCTCGCCTAGGGCGTCCGCGTCGATCTCCAGATAGCCCGCCGGGCTCAGATAAAGGCACAGACTCTCCGCAATCTTTCGGTCCACGGGATCGGTGAAAAGCAAGGACAGCGCTTGGCTGACGTGCTGATGCAAGCTGGGTTGCGGCTCGGCAAAGTCGGTCGGGCGATTATGGTCGCCAAAGTCGTGGGTCAGCGCCGCGTTGGGCCCAGCGCTAAGCTCAAAGGCCTGGGTGGATATTACCTCCGCATCCCCCAGCGATCGGGTGGTGGCTCCCTCCTCCAAGCGTTGATCCTCGCGCCAATCCAGCGGATAGATCGGTGCCTCATCCCCGGCACCCGGCGCCGTGGTTTTAGCCGCATCATCGCGAGCGCGCGTTTCATCGGCTTGGCTCGTGGCGCTTTGATGCTGACTAATGCGGGTCATGAGGCCGTCGGCCCCAAGCAGCATGGTATCGCCCACGCTTGCCCCGTCGCCTTCGCTGCGCTCGAGCAAGGGATTGCTGGCCAGGGCTTCTTCGACATAGCTCGCCAAGTCCAAACGACTGAGCTGCAGCATCTTAATCGCCTGCTGCAACTGCGGCGTCATGACAAGCGTCTGTTGTTGCTTAAGATTGAGCTGAACGCCCGGTCCCAGTGCCATAGACGAACCTAGCCTCGCTTAGCTGGCGCTGGCGCCCCTGCTAAAGCTGCAAACGGGATATGATTATAAAATTGGCAGGAATCTTGCATGGCTATGAGATAGCGCGCGTTTAGGGCGAAGGAAAGCCCCCCGCTGCCGCACCCTGGCGTGGCCGACTTAAAGCTCGAAATCCGAGCCCAGATAGACCTGGCGCACGCGCTCATCTTGCACGATTTCAGCAGGCTCGCCCTGCATCAACACCCGGCCGTCATAGATGATGTAAGCGCGATCGACCACGTTGAGCGTGTCGCGCACGTTGTGATCGGTGATCAGCACGCCGATGCCGCGTTGCTTGAGCTGACCGACCAGGCTGCGGATATCGCCGACCGCGATGGGATCGACGCCCGCGAAGGGCTCGTCCAACAGGATGTACTGTGGATTGCTGGCCAGCGAGCGGGCAATCTCGGTCCGTCGCCGCTCACCGCCCGACAGCGCCAGGGCATTGACCGTGCGCAGGTGGCTGATGGAGAATTCGGCCAACAGCTCTTCCAGTCGCGCCTTGCGCTTTTTACGGTCGGGCTGCACCACCTCCAGCGCCGCCATAATGTTTTGCTCGACTGTCAAGCCGCGGAAAATCGAGGCTTCTTGCGGCAGGTAGCCCAAGCCGAACTTGGCGCGCCGATACATGGGGAGGGTACTGACGTTGCGCTGATTGATGCCAACATAGCCCTTATCCGCCTGAATCAGACCGCAGACGATGTAAAAGCTCGTGGTCTTGCCCGCGCCGTTCGGGCCTAGCAGGCCGACGACCTCGCCTGGGCGAATGCCAATATTGACGTCGTGCAAGACTCTGCGCTTGCCGAATGACTTCTGCAAATTAAGCGCGACTAGGCCCGGAAAATTGCGATCCAGGGCGGGCATGGGGGGCAGATTGGACCGGCGAGCCGGCCGCGCGGGCTTTGCACTGGCGCGTCGTGGGGCATCGATGATCAGCCGTGATGCGGGCGCAGCGGTGGGGTCCGTCGGCTCTGGCACGGGCCTTGGGGCCGCCCCAGATGGCTGGGCGGGCGCTGCTTGCTCTTGGGACGGCAACGCTGGCTCAGCGCCATTGCCGGCGCTTGGATTGGTTTGTGCGGCGGCGGCTTGAACTGTCGTCGTTCCGGTTTGGTCCGCTGCCGCCTTGGTCGGGGACGCTACTTTCGGCAGCAGTTTCTTAGCCTTGGGCAACGGCGGCGGCGGCGGGGCGCTGGGCTTGGCATCAGCTGAGGTCTGGTCGCCTTCTGTTGGCTTTGCCTCCTTGCTCGCGCTTGCCCGCTCCGGATTGCCTAGGTCTGGCTTACCGGTGTCTGGCTTACCGGTGTCTGGCTTGCCGGTGTCTGTGTCTGATTTGGCTGCCTCGGTCCCGCTGCTGTCCTGGGCCGCACCGCCTGGTGCGGGCGGAGCCTTGTCCGCTTGAGCGGCTAGGATCGGGTCAGGCTTTGGCGTGGCCTGCTTGGGCTGCGCCCCCTCTACCGACTTTGGCGCTTCGCTTATCGACGCTGGCTCGGGCGAGGCCGCCTCCGCGCTGGTCGTCTTGTCCTTCCGCTTCCCAAACCAAGGCAACGTGAATCCACCGCTCTTGCGTGGCTTTTCGGCCTCGCTGTGGTCCTGTTTGCTGTTCGCGGCGTCATCAGCCTGCTGGCGTTGCGGCTTGCCAGCCTTGGGCGATTTCTTCGCTTTTTCTGCTCGCTTGGTCTTTTCTACCTGCGCGCGCTGAGTCCGTTGCTGGGGTGCATCGGCTCGCTTTGGTTGCGGGTTTTGGGTCTCAACTTGGGGCCGCGCTTCGGCTGAGCCTTGGACACCCGCGTTTGGCTGACCCCCAGCGCTTGGCTGGACAGGCTCGCTTGGCTGGGAAGGCTCGCTTGACTGGGAAGTCCCGCTTGACCGGGCAGGCTCGCTTGACCGGGCAGGCTCGCCCCGTTGGGCCGCAACGCGGCGCGCAAAGCGCCCTTTGCCGCCATCGCCTTGTTGAGGCTGCGATGTGGGGGATGGGCCAGCCTCTTGCTGGGCCTGGGCCTGGGCCTGTTGCTGACGCTGCTGCTCGAAGGCTGCACGCTCCATTTGAGCCCGCTGTGCTTGCTCTTGTCGCGCGCGCTGCTCGGCCTCCCACTGGCGGCGCTGTTGGGCGGCGTACTCGCGCCTTTTCCGTTCCTGCTGGGCGCGTTCCTGCTGGACACGCTGTTGTTGGGCCTGCTGTTGCCTGGCGTGTTCACGTTGCGCTTGCTCCCAGGCCAAACGCTCGCGCTCTTCATGCTCGCGTTGAGCCTGTTCTTGGCGGACCCGTTCTTGGCGGGCCCGTTCTTGCTGTTCCTGCTCGGCACGGGCGCGTTCGCGTTGTGCGTGCTCGCGTTGGGCCTGCTGGCGTTGCGCGTTCTGGCGTTGCTCTTTTTGGCGTTGCTCTTTTTGGCGCTGAGCCTGGCGGCGCCTTTCTGCTTCCCTTTGGGCCGCCTCTCGCTGGGCTGCTTCTTGTTGAGCAGCCTGCCGTTGGGCCTGCTCCCATTCGCGACGCGCTTGTTGCTGCTGGGCCTGTTGCCGCTGGGCCTGCTGCTGCCTTGCGTGTTCTTGCTGGGCCGCTTGGCGCGACTGGGGTTGCGTCGGCGCTGCGCCCAAGAGCCCTTTAGCGCGATCCCACAATCCTGGCCCTGAGGCCTGCTTGGTCGCGGCGCGAACCGGCCCAGCCTGTTGCCTGGCCCTTTGCGCCGGATATTGGCCTGCTCGCCGAGTTTGATTCGGGGGCTGATTTTGGGCCTGATTCTGGGCCTGATTTGGCACTTGCCCTTGGCGCGGCGAGCGCGCCGCCTGTCCCGCCGGACGCCCTGACGGCCCGGGTGCAGAGCGCGGCTCGTCCAGCGCCTGCCGCTGCGCCACGCTGATCGGCTCATCCGCGCTCATGCGCAGGGGGTTGCTCGCATTCGGGTCCAAACTGCGATCCGGTCCCCGATTATAGCGTCTATCCGCCATGCCTCGCCCTAGCTCCCGCCGTCGAGCGTTGCCGGATTAATAACGATAAAGACGCGCTGATTGTTGCCCGGATTGCTGGTGCCCGGCGACACCGCCAAAATCCGGCCGATACCAGGCTTGAAGAAAAACTCGCCATACTGACCGGTCAAAACGTTGCCGTCTTGGACCAAGCGCACATTGCCTTCAAGCTTGGCGGCTTCTTCTTCAGGGTCATAGAGCGCAGAATCCGCTTGGGCCGCGGCGTCGCCTTGGACAATCACCACATTGCCACGCGCCACAATTTGCTTGATCTCGGTCGGACGCACGCCAGGTCCACCGCTGCCCTCGCTGGAAAATTGCAATTCCAGCTCGTCGGCGTTCAGGCGATTTTCCTTATCCCAGGCCCGTACGTTGCCCTTGGCCAGCGCGCGATTGTTCTGGGGATCATAGATCAGCGCTTCGGACGCCTGCACCGTCGTGCCATCACCGGCGGCAAAGATCGGCTCGCCGCCGGTCGCGGTCATCAAGTCCTTATCGACCTCGTAGACAATCTTGCCTGCTGACAGCTGATCTTTGTCGAGGCGCACATAGACATCGCCGATCGCCTCAATGCGGTGAATCGCGCCCGAGGCAGAGCCCAGACCGACGCCGCTTTGGGCATTGACATCCTTGCCGTCGCGATAGTAGGCGCGCAGCTCCTGGGCGTGGATCGTCACCTCGCCTTGTTGCACGGCCGCGTCGCCTTTGGCGATATAGACCTTGCGCTGCTGGTCCCACTCGATGCCTTCGGTGGCGGTCACAGCGATGGGGTCGTCCTTGCTCTGGCCCCAAACCGCCGGGCTGGCCGCCCAAGCCGCCAACAGGACCAGGCCAGCGACAAGCAACGATGAGCGGCAAAGCCCAGACCGCCAAGGCTGGTCGTTACCAAGCAGGCTTTGTTTGTCTTGTTGCGGTTCTACAAACTTAATCATATCCAACCTTTGCGCGCGGTGCATCATGAGCCCGCGGCTACTGCCCCGCCAACTGTTCGCGGTTTTGCGGCAGTTCATCGAAAATCAGTAGCTCACTTTTGCCTTGGATGACAACGCGCTGCCCCCGGTCTTCCACCAAGAAGCCTTCGCCCTGCACGCGAAAATCTTTCGATTCAACCGTCACCGGCGCATCGCCCCGTACGGTTTCGCTCTCTAAGTCCACCACCGCCGAGGTGGTAGTCACCCGGTATTCACCGTCGATATCGGTAAATTCAACATTGCCGCTCAGCACGGCTTCCTTCTTTTCCATATCATAGGCACCCTTCAGCGCCCGCACGATCAGGCCCGTTCCATCGTCATTGGTAATCTCACCCGACGCGTCGATGATCTCCAGCTGCTTCCAATCTTGGGTCAGAGGCAGGGCGCGCTTGGCCCTGAGATCAAATTGAAAATCGTCGATTTTTTCGGTCAGGCGCGGGTTTTCAACCGGCTGATTGGGCAAGACCTGGCCCGCGATCAATGTCACCCACAGATTCCGCGAGCGCAGTAGCTCCCACAAAGGGATGAATAGCAGCGACACAAAGACCAGCACCATGGCCGCGATGAGTCCACCCCGAAGGAAGCGCACCCACAGGCTATAGAAATCCAGCGCGGACAATTGTGTGACGGTCATAGCACCCTATCTAGGCCGCAAATCGGGCGATCCCATAGCGGTAATGGGATGGAGGCTGCCGAATTTGCATTTTTCAACAGCCTTGCACGCCCTTTTTGCCGCGAACACCCTTCGCGCTCTGCAACCTAAGCTTTAGGCGTGGGCGAATATGTCGGTGTCTTCCCAGTCCAACATGTCGAGGGCGACACGGGTCGGCAGGAAGTCAAAGCAAGCTTGCGCCAACTCGCGGCGACCTTCGCGCTCCAGCATGGTATCCAGCACCTCCTTGATCCGGTGCAGGTAGAGCACATCCGAGGCGGCATAAGCCTGTTGCGCATCGCTGAGGGTTTCAGCGCCCCAGTCCGAACTTTGCTGTTGCTTGGAAATATCAACGCCGATCAGCTCCTGACACAAGACCTTCAGGCCGTGGCGGTCGGTATAGGTGCGCACCAGGCGCGAGGCGATCTTGGTGCAATAGAGCGGCGCAACCTCAACGCCCAGATAGGCCTTCAGAATAGCCACATCAAAACGCGCGTAATGGAACAGTTTGAGCCGGTCCGGGTCCGCCAACAGCTTGACCAGGTTGGGTGCCTGAAACTGGCGGTCCGAAAACTGCACCAGATGGGCATCGCCGTTGCCTTCGGATAGTTGCGCCAAGCACAGGCGATCGCGACGGTTGCGCAGACCCATGGCCTCGGTATCGACCGCGACGACGGGGCCCAGCGCCAGATCATCCGGCAGGTCATTTTGATGCAAATAGATAGTCATGGCCAGGCTTTCGGTTGGCGTGTGGGTCAGGTTCGCGCCTTGCTAGCCCGCTTGCCCGCGCCGCGCAAGGGGCAGAAGAGACGCGCCGCGTGCCCCCTAAAGCCGGGTATGCATGTGATAACCGGGATGAAAGACCAACCGCACCAAGGTAATGACTTGCCCGCCTGACCAGGTTGTTCGGTCGATAACGAACAGGCCTTCGCCCGCTTGACAGGCCAATATCTCGGCGTCTTGGTCCGAAGCCGTCTTGGCCGAAAACGAGATCTGACCACCTTCAACCGGCACCTGTTCGATCAGCCATTCATTGGCACTGCGCAGGGCAAAGTCAGCATCCAGTGCGGCGGGCACAGCCTGAGGATTGATCCAGCGATCTTCAAACACATAGGGTCGGCCATCCGCCAAATGCAGCGCGCTGACGTGAAGTTGCGCCTGGCCTGCCGGCGATTGAAGGCGCGCGCGCAGATCCATGGGCGGCACCCCCAGATGGCGCGACAGCAAGGTGTAGCTATAGCCCATGGCCTTGCCTTCGATCTCTTGGCGGATGACCGGAATATCCAGGGTGGCTTTGCGCACCGGATGCAGGGCAACCCGCGTGCCTGCCTTGCGGCGGCGGTCCAAAATCCCGGCTTCGGCCAGATTGCGCAGCGCCCGATTGACCGTGGCCCGCGCACAACCCAGCTCACGCGATAGCTCGGCCTCGTTCGGGATTTGCTCCCCCGGCAGCCATTGACGCGAGCGAATACGGCGCAGAGCTTCTTCCTGCACGGCTTGCCAGCTCATTGTGCCAGCTTGGGGGGTGCCAGCTTGGGGGGTGCCAGCTTGGGAGGTGCCAGCTTGGGGGGTGCCAGCTTGTGCCCTGTCAGCTTGTGCCCCGTCGGCTTGTGCCCTGTCGGCTTGTGCCCTGTCAGCTTGCGCCTTGTCGGGCTCTATCACAGACGGTTTCGGGGACTGGCTCAAAGTTTTCCTCTCAAGCTGGCAACCGCCTTCAGGTAAGCAGCGGTTATGGCGTCGCGGTTCTTGTGACGGCCTTGGCTAACCAGGTGACGCCCCGCCGACCACAGATCCGTGACCATGCCATCGTGCCCTGCAAAGATGAAGCTGTCGATCAGGCTATCGCCGACCACAGCCGCCAAATCCGGCGCTTCTGCGTCCAAGGCCACCAGGTCAGCCAGGCAGCCAACTGCAAGCGCGCCCGCATCGCGTCCCGCAGCAAGCGCCCCGCCCGCGCAGGCCAGGTGCCAAAGGTTGCGACCGGTCGAGCGCGAGGGGCTCGCCAACGCTGCACGGCTATGGTCGCGCAGCCGCTGCGAATATTCCAAGGTGCGCAGCTCCTCAGACAGGCTAATGCGGATGTTCGAATCCGAGCCCAGCGCCAACTGTCCGCCCGCCGCTAGCCAGTTCACCCCATCAAAGATGCCATCGCCCAAGCTGGATTCGGTTAAGGGACACAGACCAGCAATCGCACCGCTCTCGGCCAAACCGCGGGTCTCGTGCGGCTGCATTTGCGTGCAGTGGATCAGGCAGCTACGCGAGTCCAGCGCCATATTATCCAGCAGCCATGCCACCGGGCGCGCACCCAGGTAAGCTTGTACCTCTTCAACCTCGGGAATTTGTTCGGCTAAGTGCATGTGCCACGGGTTGTCGCCCGCCAGTGCCTTGGTCCGGGCGAGATCGTCGGGGCGCACCGCGCGCAGGCTGTGGGGGGCAACACCCGTCCGGCAATCTTGCGGCAGCGCGGCCGCCAGGGCGCTCGCCTCCTGATGCAGCCTTGCAAAGCGCTCAAAATCGTTGCCAAAGCGCCGTTGCCCGCCTTGCAGAGCGCGACCATCGCAGCCGCCAAACTCGTAGAGAACCGGCAGCAAGGTCAGTCCCAGACCGCTGGTCTGGCTCGCGGCGACGATCCGTCCTGCCATTTCGCTGAGCTGGTCATAGGGCTGACCGTCGGCCTGGTGGTGCAGATAGTGGAATTCGACGTTGGCCGCATAGCCTGCTTCAGCCATTTCCATTTGTACGAAGGCGGCGATGGCTTGCACCTGCTCGGGGTCAAGTTGATCCAAAAAGCCATACATAAGCTTTCGCCAAGTCCAGAAACTGTCCGAACCGCCCTCGGGGCTGCGGGCCTCACTGAGCCCGGCCATGGCGCGCTGAAAGGCGTGGCTGTGCGCGTTGGCTGGGGCTGGCAGCAAGACCCCCACGGCGTGCCCGCTCGGCGCAGCGTTGGGCTCAATCAAGGCAATGCGGCCATCGTCTGCGATGGTCAGCCTCACGCTGTCTACCCAGCCAGACTCCAGCAAAGCGGTCTTCGCCCAAATCTCCTGCATGTGTTTCCTCACTTGACAGATTATTATGTGCAGACATAATAACAATATAGCCACTCAAAACAATGATCTTTTTTTATGCTGTTTACCAACGCAACCCTGGCGACCATGGACGATCTGAGACCTGAGCTTGCCTATGGCCTGATCGGCAAAGGGGCGGTTGCGGTGGAAAACGGTCAAATCGCTTGGGCCGGTCCCGTCGATCAAGTGCCGACGATTTGGCGCGAAGGTCCGACAACCGACCTTGCAGGCCGTTTGGTCACGCCTGCGCTGATCGACTGCCACACCCACTTAGTCCACGGCGGCAATCGCGCCCGTGAGTTTGAGCTGCGCTTGCAGGGCGCGAGCTATGAGGAGGTGGCGCGCGCAGGCGGGGGCATTGTCTCAACGGTAACGCAGACCCGCGCGGCTAGCGAAGACGCCCTGCTGGCAGCCGCACTGCCTCGCCTGGACGCGCTGATCGCAGAAGGCGCCAGTGTGGTTGAGGTCAAGTCGGGCTACGGTCTGGACCTGGACGCTGAACTTAAAATGCTGCGCGTAGCCCGCGCCCTTGAACAGGCACGGCCCATCCGCATCAAGACCAGCTTTTTGGGCGCGCACGCGGTGCCGCCCGAGTACAAAGGCCGCCCCGACGCCTACATTGACGACGTCTGCCTACCCGCGCTTGAGGCCGCACATGCACAAGGTTTGGCCGATGCCGTCGATGGATTTTGCGAAGGCATCGCCTTTACGCCGCAACAGATTGCACGGGTGTTCGATAGCGCGCGTGCCTTGGGCCTGCCGGTCAAGCTGCACGCCGAGCAGCTTTCGAACTTGGGCGGAACAGAGCTTGCCGCCCGCTATGGGGCTTTGTCTGCCGATCATCTGGAATACGCCGACGATGCCGCTGCGGCAGCTATGGCCAAAGCGGGCAGTGTCGCCGTGGTGCTGCCCGGCGCTTTCTACACCCTGCGTGAGACCCAGTTGCCGCCAATCGAGGCCTTTCGCCAACACGGCGTTGCCATGGCACTAGCCACCGACTGCAACCCTGGCTCGTCGCCTTTGGCCTCACTGCTGCTGACGATGAATATGGCCTGCACCTTATTTCGCATGACCCCGGAAGAAGCCCTGGCGGGCGTCACGCGCCACGGAGCCCGCGCGCTCGGGCTCACCGATTGCGGCATGATCCGCGCGGGCCTGCGCGCCGATTTGGCAATCTGGGATGTCGAGCATCCCGCTGAGCTAGCCTACCGCATTGGCTTCAACCCCCTATACCAGCGCCTTTTTGGAGGAGCCCCATGTTGATAAAACTCAATCCTGGCGCAGTGCAGTTGGCGGACTTGGAGAGCATTTGGCGCGACGGCCTCGCCGCTCAGCTTGATGAACAAGCCCGTGCACGCATCCAGCGAGCGGCCGACATGGTGGCCGCCGCCGCCGCGGGTGATGAGGCGGTCTATGGCATCAATACTGGTTTTGGCAAACTCGCCAGTTTGCGAATTCAGCCTGAGGATACCGCCCGGCTCCAGCGCAATTTAATCTTGTCGCACTGTTGCGGCGTCGGCGCGCCGCTGGACCAAGCCACCACGCGCCTTATGATGGCGCTCAAGTTGATTTCGGTCGGGCGCGGTGCCTCGGGGCTCCAGCTAGAGACCGTGACCTTGCTAGAGGACATGCTCGCGCGCAATGTCGTGCCAGTCGTACCAAGCCAGGGTTCGGTTGGCGCTTCGGGCGATCTTGCCCCGCTGGCGCATATGGCCGCCAGCATGATCGGTGAAGGCGAGGCCTGGTTCGATGGGCAGCGCTTGCCGTCGCACGAAGCCTTGCGCCGCGCTGACCTGAAACCCATCGTCCTGTGCCCCAAGGAAGGCCTCGGCCTCATAAACGGCACGCAGTTTTCGACCGCCTGCGCATTGGTCGGTTACTTTACCGCACTGCAAAGCCTGGAAGGCAGCCTGGTTGCGGCAGCCATGTCAACCGATGCCATCATGGGTTCGACCGCGCCTCTGCAACCAGCCATCCACCACTTGCGCGGCCACAGCGGACAGATCCAGGTCGCGCATGCCATGCGCGCCATTATGGAAGGCTCCGAAATTCGCGAGAGCCACCGCAGCGACGATACCCGCGTGCAAGATCCCTACTGCATCCGCTGCCAGCCGCAAGTGACCGGGGCTTGCTTGGATCTGTTGCGCTTTGCCGGGCAGACGCTGGAGATCGAAGCCAACGCTGTCTCAGACAATCCGCTCGTCTTGGTCGAGGAAGGCTTGATCGTCTCGGGCGGCAACTTTCATGCCGAGCCCGTGGCCTTCGCCGCCGATCAAATCGCGCTGGCCATCGCTGAAATCGGTGCCATCGCCCAGCGACGCATCGCGGTCATGGTCGATCCCACGCTCTCATTTGACCTACCGCCCTTCTTGGCCGCCGATCCGGGTCTGAACTCGGGCATGATGATCGCCGAAGTCACCACGGCGGCCCTGATGAGCGAGAACAAACACCTGGCCAACCCCTGCTCGACCGACTCAACGCCGACGTCAGCTAATCAGGAAGATCACGTCTCCATGGCCGCCCATGGCGCGTGCCGCCTGGCCCGCATGAACGCTAACCTACAGGTCATTCTAGGCATTGAGGTACTTTGCGCCTGCGAGGGGGTGGAATTCCGCAGCCCACTCAAGACCAGTGTCGCCTTGCAGACAACGGTGGCCGAGGTGCGCAAGACCGTGCCGCCTTTGACCCATGACCGTTACATGGCGAGCGACCTTGAGGCCGCGGCCAGCATGATCGCTGACGGCCGCCTGGCTTCGGTCTGTGGTGTGGCGGCGCTGTTGGCGGAGCCCCTGTCATGACAAACGCCACCCCCCTTGCGCCGGTCGAGGTCTTAAAGGGCGACAGCCCTGTGGTGCTGGCTATGCCGCACACCGGCACCTATGTGCCGCCAGAGATCTTTGCCGCCCTGACCCCTCTGGGCCAGACCCTTGGCGACACCGATTGGCACGTGGATCGCCTCTATGACGGGCTGCTGCCCGCAGCGAGCCAGGTTCGCGCTAAGTTTCACCGCTACGTCGTGGACGCCAACCGTGACCCTTCTGGTGCCAGCCTTTACCCCGGCCAGAACACCACCGGCCTCGTGCCACTGACCAGCTTCGACGGTCTGCCTCTTTGGCATCAAGAGCCCAGCACGGACGCCATACAAGCGCGGCGGCTTGCCTGGCACGCGCCTTATCACGCTGCGCTTGCTGGCGAGCTGGAGCGCGTGCGCCAACGCCATGGCGTTGCCATCCTCTATGATTGCCATTCGATCCGCTCCAAGGTGCCCTTCTTGTTCGACGGCACCCTGCCGGATTTCAACATCGGCACCAATGGCGGCCAGACCTGCGCCCCAGTCATTCAGCAAGCCGTCACCCAAATCTGCGCGGAGGCTCAAGGTTTTAGCCACGTAGTCAACGGCCGCTTTAAGGGCGGTTGGACAACCCGCCACTATGGCCGACCGGAGCAGGGCATCCATGCCATCCAGATGGAATTGGCGCAAATCACCCACCTGGCTCAAGAGACCCCACCCTTTGACTATGCAGCCAGCAAGGCCGAGGGGCTCAGGGTGCACCTGGCCAAGATATTGAAAACACTTGAAGACCTTGCCCTTGGCGGGGCGCTTGAAACGGGAGGCCGCACATGAGCGATGCACGACACAACCAGCGAGATATCTATCCTGCAACCGGCAGCCAGATCAGCGCCAAAAGCTGGCTAACCGAAGCGCCGATGCGCATGCTGATGAACAACTTGCACCCCGATGTCGCCGAAAAGCCCCACGAGCTGGTGGTCTATGGCGGCATTGGCCGGGCCGCGCGCACTTGGCGCGATTTCGACCTCATCGTCGATAGCTTGAAGGATCTGGAGGGCGACGAGACCTTGATCGTGCAATCTGGCAAGCCCGTTGCCATCATTCGCACCCACGCCGACGCTCCGCGCGTCCTCATCGCCAATTCTAACTTGGTGCCGCACTGGGCCACCTGGGATCACTTCAACGAACTCGATAAAAAGGGCCTGGCTATGTACGGTCAGATGACCGCCGGCTCCTGGATCTATATCGGCTCGCAGGGCATCGTGCAGGGCACCTATGAGACCTTCATGGAAGCCGGGCGCCAGCACTACGGCGGCGACCTGAAGGGACGCTGGATCTTGACCGGTGGCCTGGGCGGGATGGGCGGCGCGCAACCCCTGGCGGCAGTCATGGCTGGCGCCTGCTGCCTGGCGGTCGAATGTGATGAAAAGAGCGCCGATTTCCGCCTGCGCACCAAGTACGTCGATGAAAAGACCCACTCGCTGGATGAAGCCCTGGCCTTGATCGAAGCCTGGACCGCGGCCGGTGAAGCCAAGTCGGTCGCTCTGATCGCCAACGCCGCCGATGTTTTCCCGCAAATCTTCGAGCGCGGCGTGCGTCCCGACATCGTGACGGATCAGACATCGGCTCACGATCCCATCAACGGCTATCTGCCACAAGGCTGGAGCATCGCCGACTGGCGCGCCAAGGCCGCCAGTGCGCCCAAGGAAGTCGAGGCTGCCGCCCGCGCGTCGATGAAGGTTCAAGTCGCGGCTATGGTGGCCTTCCACGAAGCGGGCGTGCCGACCGTAGACTATGGCAACAACATCCGCCAGATGGCCTTTGAAGAGGGTCTGGAAAACGCCTTTGCCTTCCCGGGATTTGTGCCAGCCTATATCCGCCCGCTGTTTTGTCGGGGCGTCGGGCCGTTTCGCTGGGCGGCGCTGTCGGGAGACCCGCAGGACATCTATAAAACCGATCAAAAGGTCAAAGAGCTGCTGCCCGACAACAAGCACCTGCACAACTGGCTGGATATGGCGCGCGAGCGCATCAGCTTCCAAGGCTTGCCGGCGCGTATTTGTTGGGTCGGGCTGGGCGAGCGCCACCGCTTGGGCCTGGCCTTTAACGAGATGGTTGCAAACGGCGAACTCAGCGCGCCGGTGGTCATTGGCCGCGATCACCTAGATAGCGGCTCGGTCGCTTCCCCAAATCGTGAGACCGAGGCTATGCGCGATGGCTCGGATGCGGTGTCCGACTGGCCCTTGCTCAATGCGCTGATCAACACGGCCTCGGGGGCGACATGGGTTTCGTTGCACCACGGCGGCGGCGTTGGCATGGGCTTTAGCCAACACGCGGGCATGGTCATCGTGGCCGATGGCACGCCAGAAGCCGCCAAGCGCTTGGAGCGCGTCTTGTGGAATGATCCAGCATCCGGCGTCTGGCGGCACGCCGACGCGGGCTATGAAGAAGCCAAAGATTGCGCGCGCCAGCACGGTCTACGCCTGCCCGCCATTTTGGACTAGCGGGCCTGTTTGGTCCCGGGGCGTCAATCGTAGAAGCTGAAACTCGAAGGCTGACTGACAAGCTCGCCTTCGGGCCATCTTAGCGCGGTCAACGCACCGCCAAAAACACAGCCCGTATCCAGGTTCAGTGTATTGTTGAGCCAGCGCGCTTCTTCAATCGGCGTATGGCCATAAATGACGCTGAAGGGCCCGCGCCAGCTCGGCGCCCAGACGATGCGCTTGCCCGTATCACGGTCCACGGGGCCATAGCAGCAGTAAGCCCGCACCGCCGGACCTGTCTGGCCCAACATGTCGGGACGCAGCCCCGCGTGCGTGATGACCATGCGTCCATCATCGAAGGCATGGTAAAAGCTGACGTTTTGCAGATAGGCCAACACCGCTTCGCCAAAGGCATCGCTGCAGGCACGGATTTCGGCGATGCTGGTCTCAAGCCCAAAAGCGATTTGAACGTCGTTGCCCTTGAGCCAACGCATAAAGCGATCATCGTGATTGCCCATGACGGTCATGGCGTTGCCCTGGTGCTGCATGCCCATGGCCAAGCGCAGCACGTTTTTTGAATTTGGGCCTCGGTCCACCAAATCACCGACGAAGTGCAGGGTGCGTCCTTCAGGGTGCGCGGCAAAGATGGGCGCTTCACCTTGGGGATCGAAGGGCTCGATTTGGTAGCCTAGGCGATGCATGAGCGCCACCAGCTCGTCAAAACAGCCATGGACATCGCCAACGAAGTCGAAGGGCCCAGACAGATCGCGCCTATCCCAATGCCAATGCCCTGTTTTTGAAGCGGCGCTTTGCGAGGCCATCGCCTTCTTCTGCTTGCGGCTCAAAACGCCCTCACTTTGCAAAAGAAACTCAGACTGCCCGCTTTGACCGCGTTGCAGACCTGCCAGCCCAGCTTTTCTTCGGGGATCGGACCAGCCAGGACGCGAAAGCCCGGCTTCTTACCAATCTTCACGGGCTCCAAGATGGCTTCCAGGCCGCCCAATATGCTGGGCTCGACCTCCAGAGCCGCCAACCAAAGCTCAGCGCCTTGCTTGCTGGTCTCGACCGTGCCGACCCACAGCACGAAGGGCACGCCGTCAGGTTTGGGGCCGACAAGTACCATCAGGCCTTCTGGCGTCGGTTGGAAGGAAGCGTTGCCCACGGGCTGGGCGGGGGCCGGATTGGCAGACGCAATACCGGACTGGTTGGCGCCCTGATTAGCCCCCTGATTGGCACCCTGATTTTGCGGACGCAGCGGGCCAAGGCGCTGGCCGTTCTGGCCCAAGGCTGGCCCCTGTTGGGGTTGCGGCAGGGTCAAATCACCACTGTTGCCCACGGGCTGTTGCACCTGTCCGTCATCCAGCAGGGCCGTTGCACTATCTTGGTCAAACAGGGGGGTGCCGGGCTGTATGCGCAAGGGGCTCTCTGCAAGGGCTGCCGCCATATTGCCAGCGCTCTGGTTGCCAGCGCTCTGGTTGTCAGCGTTACCCGCCCCATTGTCCGCTTGATTTGCCGCAGAAAGGCCGAGTGCCGGCACCGCGGGCAGCACCCCGCCTGCGTTTGCTGTGTTAGACGCCTGGTTGCCTTGCGCCTGGTTGCCTTGCGCCTGGTTGCCTTGGACCAGATTGCCTTGGACCAGATTGTTTGGGTTCTGAGCCGACTGGCTCGGTTGCAGCAACTGCGTATCGACCTTGCCCAATTGCAGCCCGCTGAAGTTTAGCGCGCCCTTAGCCAGCAATTTGGGATCGATCAGCGGCGGGCTGCCGTCGAAGGTTGTCGCTTCCGGTAAGTCGGTACTGGCACTGTTGCCCGCATCGCCCACAGTGGCGGCTGCATCGCCTGCTGCCTCCGGCCCTGCTTGTTCGTCCTGCTCCTCATCCAGGGGTAAGGGCACTGGCGGTAGATCGCCGCCCTGCCCGCCCGCACCGGCGGGCTTTTGTGTCGGCAAACGCGGCACTGAAACCGCAGTATTGGCGGACGAGGGAGCCGCGGGTGAGGCGGTCGGCGGCGCGACGGTTGGTGCCTTCGCTTGGGCGCCGACGAACGCCTCTGCCGGTTCGTCGTCGATTATTTCTCGCTGCGCTACCAAACGCGGCAGCTTGGGCAGCTTTGCTTGTACAGCTGGATCGTTCAGATCCGCCTCAAGGACGCCCCGGGCTTTCAGATCGGCCACAAAGCTATCCGCCGCATTGTTACCGCCCAACTTGGCCTGCTGCAAAAAGGCCAGGGCTAAGCCCTCATCTTGTTCGACGCCCAGACCACGCAGATAGAATTGGCCAATGGCGTAGTGAGCCTGCGGCAGCCCCTGCAAGGCTGCGACCAGCACCAAGCCCAGGGCCTCTTGCGTATCGGCTTCAATGCCGCGGCCCGAGAAATAGGCCAGCCCCAAATTAAACTGGGCGATCGCGTTGTTCTTCTTGGCCGCTTGCGTCCAAAGCGCCACAGCCTTTTCCTGGCTCTCGACGACGCCACGCCCCTCCGCGTAGAGCAAGCCTAGGTTCGTCTGAGCCTCTGGCAGGCCGCCTTCGGCAGCGCGTTGGTAGTAGCTGACCGCCAACAAAGGATCAGGCGCAATGCCGGGCGCGCCGCTCTCAAAGACCAGAGCAAGACCGTATTGCGCTTCGACGCTGCCTTGGTCCGCCAATTGGCTCCAGATGGCCACCGCCTCGTTGACCCGGCCCGCCTCCATCTCTGCAAGGCCGTCTCGAAAGCTTGCCGTCGATTGCGCTGCGGCCTGTCCAATAACGCCCACGACCAGCGCCAGCGACCAGAAGGCGACCAAAGCCTTGGCAGCCATGTGGTAGAGGAAAGGGGGCAAGCGACGAGACAAGCCAGTCATAAAGCTTTCTTGCATTGGTGTTCGCACCGGATGTTGAGCCTGCGCAGAGCGCAGAACGCACGGCTGGCAGCGCACAGCCGGGTTTGGAACCCCAAACAAGCGCGCGCAAAGGCAGCCATTTAATCAGCCAAAGTATTGGCATCAGGCCGGGCTTGCAAGTCAAGGGCAAAGCCCCGGCTGAGCAGCAAGCCTGCAACTTGCATTCCCCATTCGAACAATCCGCCCGTTTTTGATCGAATTGCTGATAACTCGGGCCAAAATGCCAGCGCGGGCCGACCAGAACCAGTCTGCGTTGGTGAGCAAAAGCGCGCAGGCCGTCTTTGGCATGCAATTTCTAGCAAATCACGCCATTCAGGCCTTTTCCAGGGTTTGACCCGGGCCGCGGACAGTCGTAGGAAGTAGCCGAGCTTCGGTGCCTTAGACCAAGACGGATGACGCGACAGCGCGCCCTTTGGCCTCAGATGCCGAACCATCCATCATACAACGACGCTCGGGCTGGCGCGCCCCCAAGGGACGCAACCCGCTGCCGCTCGCCAATCGAAAGTAGACCCTTGCCCATGCTCGATCAGTCAACGCAAGACAAGACCCTGGCTAACGCGATCCGCTTCTTGTCCGCTGACGCCGTTCAAGCCGCCAATTCCGGCCACCCTGGCATGCCGTTGGGCATGGCCGACGTGGCGACGGTGCTGTTCAGCAAGCATCTGAAATTCGACGCCAGCCAACCCGATTGGGCCGACCGTGACCGCTTTGTGCTGTCGGCGGGCCACGGCTCCATGCTGCTTTATTCGCTGCTCTATTTGACCGGCTACCCGGAAATGACCCTGGAGCAGATCAAGAACTTCCGCCAGATGGGCTCCATCACAGCAGGCCATCCCGAATACGGCCACGCACCGGGTATCGAGACCACTACCGGCCCGCTGGGCCAAGGTCTGGCCATGGCCGTTGGCCTGGCCCTGGGTGAGCGTATGGCCAATGCGCGCTATGGCGATGACTTGGTTGACCACCACACCTACGCCATTGCCGGCGACGGCTGCCTGATGGAAGGCATCAGCCAAGAGGCGATCTCCTTCGCGGGCCACCAAGGCCTGTCCAAGTTGATCGTGCTGTGGGACGACAACGCCATTACTATTGACGGTTCGACCGACGTTTCGACCTCCGAAGACCAGATCAAGCGCTTCGAAGCCGCTGGCTGGGCGACGCTGAGTGTTGACGGCCACGACATGGCCGCTATCGACGCAGCCTTGAGCCAAGCCAAGAACCAAGACAAGCCGACCCTGATCGCTTGCAAGACCGTGATCGGTTGGGGCGCGCCGACGCTGGCCGGAACCGCCAAGACCCACGGTGCCCCTCTGGGCGCCGAAGAAATCGCAGGCATGCGCGAGGCCTTGGGTTGGGCGGGCGAAGCCTTTGAGACACCCGCCGAGGTACTGGAAGCGTGGCGCGCAATCGGCGCGCGCGGGCAAGGCGAATTTGCGGCTTGGAGCGAGCGTTTCGCCAACGCTCCGCAAGAGCAGCGCGACGCCTGGCAGGCCGCCTATGGCTCGGGCGACACCAGCGCGCTCAACGATGCCATCGCGGCACACAAAAAGGCCCTGGCCAAAGACATGCCCAAGGTCGCAACCCGCAAGGCCAGCGAAAACACGCTCAACGCGATCGCGGACGCGGTGCCCGGCTTTGTCGGTGGCTCAGCCGATTTGACCGGCTCCAACAACACCAAAGCCAAGAGCCAGGAGCCCGTTCAAAAGGGGGCCTACGGCGGCGCCTATATCCACTACGGCGTGCGCGAATTCGCCATGGGCGCCATCATGAACGGTCTGGCGCTGCACGGGGGCTTCCGTCCCTACGGTGGCACTTTCTTGGTCTTTTCTGACTATATGCGCCCGGCTATGCGCCTGGCGGCCTTGATGGGCACGCCCGTCATTTATGTCCTGACCCACGATTCTATCGGCCTGGGCGAAGACGGCCCCACGCACCAGCCAGTCGAGCACGTCGCCAGCCTGCGCGCCATCCCCAATCTGCAGGTCTGGCGTCCTGCCGACGCGCTTGAGACGGCTGAAGCCTGGCAAGCCTCATTGGCCAACACCAGCGGCCCCTGCGTTTTGGCTCTGTCGCGTCAAGGCCTGCCCGCGCTGCGCGCCTCGACCAAGAAAGAGAACCTGACCGCCAAGGGCGGCTACATCTTGAGCGGCGATAAGAGCGAGCGCGACGTTACCCTGATGGCTACCGGCTCTGAGGTGGAGCTGGCTGTCGCTGCCGCCGAGAAACTGGCCGAAAAGAACATCAAGGCGACCGTGGTATCCATGCCCTGCCTTGAGGCCTTTGATACTCAGCGCAGCAGCTATCAACTCGACGTTTTGGGCGACGCGCCTGTGCTGGCGATTGAAGCTGGAATTGACCAAGGTTGGTACAAGTATGCTGACGACGTGGTGTGCATGGAAAGCTTCGGCGCTTCTGCCCCAGCGGGCGAGCTGTTCAAGCACTTCGGCTTTACAGCCGAGAATGTTGCCGCGCGCGCTGAGCAATTGATTGCCGACCTGGATGTCGAAGCCCTTTTGAACTCTGAAGGAAAGTAAGCCATGACCGCCGACGCGACCCTGCCCGATTTCCAGCAAGCTGATCTGAACGGAAAGCGTGTTTTGGTCCGCTTGGATCTGAACGTGCCGATGAAAGACGGCAAGGTCACGGACGCCACGCGCATTGAGCGCAGCTTGCCCACCGTGCGTGCGCTGCGCGCCATGGGGGCAGAAGTGGTGATCGGCGCTCACCTGGGCCGACCTAAAGGACAAGTCGTCGCCGATCTTAGCCTAGCGCCGCTGGTGCCCGAACTGGAGAGCCGCTTGGGCGAAACGGTTGCGTTGGCCGAGATCGACCAAGCGCGCCAGGCAACGGCCAAAGTCATCCTGCTCGAAAACCTGCGCTTTAACGCCGGCGAAGAAAAGAACGACCCAGACTTTGCTGCGGCCCTGGCTGGCACAGCTGACGTTTATATCGGTGATGCCTTTTCATGCGCCCATCGCGCTCACGCCTCGACCGAAGGTGTCGCGCGCTTGTTGCCGTCATATGCGGGTCTGTTGATGCGCGAAGAAGTGGCGGCGCTGGAGACCGCGGTTGGCCAGGGCGAGCGCCCCATCGCTGCGGTCGTGGGCGGAGCCAAGGTCTCGACCAAGCTGGCGGTCCTCGAACACCTGTTGGAGCGCGTAGACGCCTTGATTATCGGCGGCGGCATGGCCAACACCTTCCTGGCCGCCAAAGGCGTCGCAATCGGCACCTCCTTGTGCGAACCCGACTTGCTGGACACGGCGCGCGCCATTATGGCAAAGGCAGAAGCTTCGGGCCGACAGATTGTCTTGCCGCTGGACGTTCAGGTCACGCCCGCCTTTGATGCGCCAGACAAGGCCCACGTTGTCAGCGTTGACGCCGTGCCCGCTGATGAGATGATCTTGGATGTTGGCCCGGCGTCGGTTGCGGCGCTTGAGAGCCTGCTGGACGGCTGCAAGACCCTGCTTTGGAACGGGCCCTTGGGCGTGTTTGAAGTCCCGCCGTTTGATCTAGGCACCAACGCCGTCGCTCAGAAGGCCGCGGCGCTGTCCAAGGCCGGTCGCATGACCTCGGTTGCTGGAGGCGGCGATACCGTGGCAGCCCTGAAGCACGCCGGTGCCTTGGAAGATTTTTCCTACGTTTCGACCGCGGGCGGGGCCTTCTTGGAGTGGCTGGAGGGCAAAGAGCTGCCCGGCGTTGCCATCTTGCGCCGGTGATCATCACAACAGCTTCCCTTGTCGCCCGACGCGCAGACGCCGCTGGGAGGGCCCAAGCATGAGCTACAAAAGTCTCGTCTTTGATCTGGACGGCACCCTGATCGATTCCTACCCGGATATCGCCGGCGCCGCCAACGAGCTGCTGGCCAGCCACGGGCTGCCTGTTATCGACCCCTTGGTCTTTCGCCGCCGCATCGGCAATGGCATGTACCTTATGTTACGCGAAGCCCTGGAAGCAGGCCTCGGCCCTCTAAGCGAGACCGATTACGAGCGCGAGCGCGAGGCCTTTCGCGCGCTATATATGAAGCGCCTGACCGTCGAGACCAGGGTCTTTCCCGGCGTGTCAGCCACGCTGGATCGCTTGGCTGGGGCGGGCTTCACGCTCAGCATTTGCACCAACAAGGCCCGCGTAGCCGCTCTGCCGCTGGCCGAACACTTCGACCTGCAGCTGCCCATGGATCACATCATCTGCGGGGACAGTGTGGCCGTTATGAAGCCCGATCCCATGGGCTTGCACTACATCGCCGAGCAGACCGGCATCGCGCCCGAGGCAACCCTGATGATCGGCGATTCCGTCACCGACTGTAATGCCGCGCGCAATGCAGGCTGCGCCATGGCACTGATGACTTACGGCTACCGTCGCCACGAAGTCGAAGAGCTGGATTTCGACCACCGCTGCGAGCAGTTTCCAGACCTCTTGCCCCTGTTGGGCCTCGACCCTTTAGAGAAAGCCGCTTGATGCCCAACACTGCCTCGCCAAACACCGCCGCGCCCGCTGAAGCGCGCTTGCACGGCGCTGCCATCGCTTTTACGGCGGTCTTTAGTACCGGTTTTATCTTTGCCGATATGGGCCTGACGGGCAGTGGCCCCTTCACCTTCTTAGGCTTCCGCTTCTTTTTGGCAGCCCTAATCTTGCTCGTTATGGGCCGCGTTCTGCGCCACCGCTGGGCGCTCAGCCTGCGCCAGATCCTGCATATCGCCGTGGCCGGCCTCTTGTTGCAAGGCCTGTATTTAGGCGGGGTCTTCTTTGCCATTTCGCGCGGTGTGCCGCCGGGCATATCCGGCATTATCGCGGGTCTGCAGCCGCTGATTGCGCTGTTCTTTTATGTACTGCTCACGGGCAAATGGTTGACCCGCTGGGATATGCTGGGCGCGGCGCTGGGCTTCTTGGGCGTGCTCCTTATCATTAGCCAAAAGCTGTCCGGCGACATGCAGCTCAGCGGTGCCATCTTTGCCAACGTGCTAGCAGCGGTCGCCTATGCCTTGGGTGCGGTCTATACCTCTAAATATGTCCGCTGCCCTTCGAAGATCAACGAAATGAGCATCCAGTTCATGGCCGCGGCCTTGCCCTGCCTACTGTTGGCGGGCCTGCTGGAGGGCTTTGCTTTTGATCCAACGCCGCTGGTGCTGTTCGCCATGACCTGGTCAACCGTGGTGCTGTCGGTCTTTGCCATCTTCTTGATGCTGTTCCTGATCCACCAAGGCGGCGCTAAATACTTCAGTTTTTGGAATTTCCTGATGCCCGCATTCGCCGCCTTCTATGCCTGGTTGGTACGCGGCGAGCACTTCACCTCCCTCACCTTTGTCGGCATTGCCTTGGTTCTAACCGGCCTGCTTGTGGTCAACAGTCAGCGCATGCTGAGCCCCAAGCTTCGCCCCGCCGCGAACTGATATTGCCGATCTGGCGGACAAAAGACGAAACATGATCGAATACGACCTGACCCCCATCACCGAACAAGCCGCACTTGAAGCGCTGTGCCAAGAGGCCGCCCAAGAGCCCTACATCACCGTTGACACCGAGTTCGTGCGTGAGACCACCTATTGGCCGCAGCTCTGTTTGGTGCAAATCGGAACCGCCAGCAAGGCGGTGGCCATCGACACCCTGGCCCCCGAGCTTGACCTCGCACCGCTGTTCGCGCTGATGGCAAATCCCAAAGTTCTCAAGGTCTTCCACGCCGCGCGGCAGGACTTGGAGATCATGCACTATTTGTCAGGCGGACAGGTGCCGACGCCTTTGTTCGACACCCAAATCGCCGCCATGGTCTGTGGTTTTGGTGAAAATATCGGCTATGAGCCGCTGGTCAACGCCATCGTCGGTGCCCAAGTTGACAAATCCAGCCGCTATACCAATTGGGCCAAGCGCCCCTTGACCGAAAAGCAAATCGATTATGCCCTGGGCGATGTCTCCCACTTGCGCACGGTCTACGAGCATTTGCAGACCATGATGAGCGAAAAGGGTCGCGAACACTGGCTGGATGAAGAAATGGCCATCTTGGGTTCGCCCGACACCTACGCGGTGGATTTCCGCCAGTCTTGGAAACGCCTCAAGCCGCGCTCTGACAAGCCTAAGTTTCTGGCCATCTTGCGCGAAGTGGCCGACGTGCGCGAGCGCGAAGCCCAGCGCCGCGACGTACCCCGCAATCGCGTCATGCGCGACGATGCTGTGTTGGAGTTGGCCGCCGCTGCCCCGCAGACCCAAGACGCATTGCTCGCTATCCGAGGCGTTGATAAAGGCCGCGCGCAAGGCGCCCTAGGGGCCGCACTGTTGGAAGCTATTCGCGTCGGCGCTGCGACGCCCAAAGCCGATTGCCCGCAACTGCCCAAGCGCCAAGGCAAGCTGCCCGGTTACTTGACCGCGCAAGTCGAACTGTTGCGGGTCTTGCTGCAATTCCAGAGCCAGGAATTCGGCGTGGCTCCCAAGCTGCTAGCCAATGCCGATGACCTACGCACGATGGCGCAAAACCCCGAGGCCGACCTGCCCGCCAATCGCGGCTGGCGCAATGAGATCTTCGGGCAAAAAGCGCGCGAATTGCTGGCGGGCCAGATCTGTATTCGCATCCACGATGGCCGCGTGGTCTGCCAGAGCGTCGAAGCCCTCAAGAAGGCGGACCAGGATAGTGCAGACTAAAGCGCGTTGGGGCGTACAAGCTTTCGGCGCGCGCTCCTTACTCTGCCAGCGACCAGCCAAATTTCCGCAAGAAACCACTCAGTGAGACTGCTTGTACCCTTGTCGTGCCAAACAGAATCGCAGTAAGCTTCCGCCATGCCTCAGACTCGCCCGTTTTTTCCCCATATCCTATGCGTCAGCCTCGCATTCGGCGTGCTATACGCGCCCGCATTTGCAGAAGAAACCGGCACGGATAGCTGCCAGGGCGATCCGCTGAACAAAGTGGAAGGCGAGGTCAAAGAATTGGCCCAACAAGTCGGCCAGGAGCTGCAACAGCTTGATGTGAACATGCCCGATCTGGCCACAAAACCCAGCGTCATGTTCGCGCGTTCGCAAGCCTATTGGGTCAAGAGCCGCAAAGCCGCCTGCGATTTGGAAGACGCCAAAAGCGCAGAAGCCTGCCTGTGTGAGACCGGCGTCGCCCGCCGCTCTGACCTGGCGCAAATGCACGACGCTCTGTCCAGCACTGACGCTCAAGGCAACAGCGCGGCACAATAGGCTGAACACCGCCGCCGCTAATCTGCTAGGCCTTTGATAAACTTAAAAATAAGCCCAAGCGAACGCTTGGCCTGCAAGGCGAGACTTGGATAGCCGCCACGCCTGCCGGTCGCCTCGCCCAATCGTGTCTTGCTGGTAAGCGCTGCTTGCGCCTGAATAATGGGCCACTGACCACCGGTATAGGCAAGACTTGGCATGAATTCAGCACAACGACCCACGCTTGCACAGCTCGTCATGGTTGCGCTGGTATGCAGCCTTGGCCTTGTTGCCGGTTTCAGCAGCTCGGCCTTTAGCGCTAATGCCTTCGTCTTGGCAGGTGGCGACACCAACCCCGCCTTGCTCGACAGATTGAGCCAAGCCTACGACGGCCGCTTTGCCGATCGCACCCGCTACCGCCATGCCAACGGCCAGCCGGTCTATATCAATCGCCTCATCTTGGAGCCCTCTCCCTATCTGCGCCAGCACGCTCATACGCCCGTGGATTGGCACGCTTGGGGGCCAGACGCCCTGGCGCTAGCGCGTCAAACCAATCGCCCAATCTTTTTGTCGATAGGCTATGCCACCTGCCATTGGTGCCACGTGATGGAAGAAGAGAGCTTTGACAACGAGGCCATTGCCGCGCTGATCAACGCGAACTTTGTGGCAATCAAGGTTGATCGAGAGCAGCACCCCAATATCGACCTGCTCTATATGACCGCCCTGCAAATCACATCAGAGACCGCCGGTTGGCCCCTGACCGCGGTCTTGCTTCCCAGCGGCGAGCCCTTTTTCATCGCCTCGTATTTGCCGCCCGATGTCCTGACCAGAGTGTTGGACGAGAGTAGACGTCTTTGGCAGCATCAACCCAAGGAGCTAGAGAATTTCGCGAGGGGCCTCAGCCAAGCGGTGCAAGGCTTTATGGCGCTTGAAGGCGAAGCGCGCCGACTGACCTTGACGGATTCTCTGAACGCAGCCTCGGCGCGTTTGCTCGATCTAGATCAAAAATTCGGCGGTCTGGCCCGCGCACCCAAGTTCCCCAATGAGACGAGCCTGGCTTGGCTGATGGACCTCTTAGAGCTTGCCCCAAGCCATCCTGGGCTAGCCGAGGCCCTGCGGCTCACCCTGGAAGGCATGCAGGCGGGCGGCATCCACGACCAGGTCGGCGGCGGCTTTCATCGCTATGCCGTTGATCGGGCTTGGCGGGTGCCACACTTTGAAAAGATGCTCTATAATCAAGCTCAGCTCTTGGCGCTCTATGCCAGGGCGGCTGTCCTGTACAAAGATCCCAGTTTTCGCCGCACGGCCGAGCGGCTGGTCGCCTTCGTACTCCGCGATATGCGCGCCAGCGATGGGCTGTTTTACGCCGGTTTTGATGCAGATTCACCCGTCAGCCACGATGCAGGTGCAAACAAAGAAGAAGGCCTCTACTACCTTTGGCAGGCCGCAGAGATCCAAGCCCTGTTGGGCGATGAGGGCCGAGCGCTCGCAGCGCGACTTGACATCGACGATGACTTTCCCTTGCTGGGGCAGGCCTCGACCGCAGCGCTGAAAGGCCCGTTCGATCCTGCGCTTGACCGCCAGCTTGAGAGGCTCCGCCAAGCCCGCGCTCTGCGTCCCCAGCCCTTTTTAGACACCAAGCGCATTACCGCTTGGAATGCTCAGATGGTCGAAGGCCTGGCCCGCGCCGCGCGCCTGCTGGAGATTGAGGCCTGGCAACAAGCGGCGGTTCGTGCCGGGGATCGGCTCTGGGCCCTGCATTTCGTTGAAAATGGAGCGGGCCTGGCGCGCTTTAGTATGGATACGGGCGGCGTGGGCGGTGATCGCGCCCATACCGCAGGCGGTCTACAGGACCATGCTTTTGCTATTCTGGCCTATCTTAGCCTTCACGACCTAACCAACCAGCCCCGCTTTTTTGACCGCGCTCAGCGCTTGGCCGCGCTTATGACAGAGCAGTTTTGGCAGCCCGAACGCAGTCTGTTCATCGGCCAAGGGCCCCCGCAAGCGGCCCTGTTCGCCACGCCCATTGACAACATGGACAGTTCGCAGCCTTCGGATTCCAGCGCAGCGGTTTTGGCCATGGCAGAGCTTGCCCAGCGCAGCAACGACCGCCAAACGCAGACCCTGGCAAAGCAGGCTCTGGCCGGATTGTTGGGCCGCATAGGCGAGAACCCAGAGGCGCACGCGACCGCTTGGCGCGCGGCCTTGCGCGTCTGGCAGCCCAACGCTGGCTTTGCGGGCTTTGGCGTCGCCGATGGCGGGGTGGTGCGCGCTCGGTTGCGCCCTGCAATCCAGGAGCAACGCCCCATGGCAGAGCTGGACATCCAGCTCGCTGAAGGCTGGCATATCAACGCATTGGAGCCCCTACAAAGCGAACTGATTGCAACCCAATTGACTTGGCAAGGCCAAGACAGCGCTGAAGCTTCCTTGACCATCGTTGAGCAGCCACAGGCAAGCCTGCGCCCGGTGACCTACTTCGATGATCCGGTTGCCGAATATCACGACGCGCTTCGTTTCGCGTTCATCATGCCCGATACGCCGGGCGACCTGACACTGGTCTTTCAGGCCTGCAACGACCAAATTTGCCTGGCGCCTCAACGTTTGACCTTCGCAGTGGCGCGTTAGCGAGACTTGAGCTTTTTGGGCTTTAGCCCTCGCCACCCCTTAGTTAGGCAGATCCTTCGACCTCATCTTGGGTCAAAAAATCGGCGAGCGAGATCGTTCCCGCGCCCGGGCGCAAAGGCTGCTGCTGGCTGGCGTCGGGTGCCCAACCCGTTAGGGTCAAGACCTCGAATTCAGCGCGAATACGCTCGCCTTCGGCCGGACAAAGCGCGCGATAGGCTTCGCCCAAGCGCATCATGGTATCGCGGCGGCTGAGCCCCTTGATGCGGCCCGCCATGGCGTTGGTCTCCCCCCAAGCACGCAGATCGTGCATCAGCTTGAAGACGTGTGGATAGGTCACGGTATAAGGCTGGCGGTCCGCCACCGGCAGCGCAAAGCCCGCGCGCTGCAACAGCCCCGCCGCCTCTTGCAGCTCGATGCGCGGAGCGGTGCGTTGGCTCATGGCTTGCATAGTCTGGCTCTCGGCCTGGGCGAAGGCTTGATAGAGCTCGGCCAGCGTCTGCCCGCCGAACAGGGTGACGATCATCACGCCATCGGGTTTCAACGCACGGCGAATTTGAGTCAGACAGCCGGGCAAATCGTTGACCCAGTGCAAGCACAGGTTCGAGACGATGAGATCAAAGCAGCCCGCCGCCAAAGGCAGCGCTTCCTCGTCAGCCTGCACAGCCCAACGGCCGGGAGGCAGATCCTGCAAGAAGGGCAGGCTAAGATCGAGGCTGAGATAGCGCGCATCGGGGGACAGTTTTGGCGCCAGGCGGTCCTTGAGCCAATCGCCTCCGACGCCGATTTCAGCCACCGTCGTAAAGGGGCGGGCGATGTCTTGGACCCGGTCAGCCAGCATGTCGGCGCAGGCTTGGTGCAAAAAATCAGCCTGGTCGATCAGGCCCTGGGCGCGGTCACGATGATGGCGGACCGCCGCGCGGTCGATGTGCAATGCTTGGTTCATGCCTGCTAGATGTCGCTTTTTCCGGGCTTTGGCAAGTATCCTTGCGCTAGACTAGCGCCATGCCCCAGACGCAACCCGACCCACAAGGCTCTGTCGCTGATCCGGCCGCGAACGAACCGCCCAACGCCGAACCTCGTCACCTGTCCGGCCAGAGGCCCGGCCACAGGCCCGCACGAGAGGGCAAGCTATGGCCTCAGCTCAGGCTCGGCGGACAGCGCTACCTCGCCCCCTTGGCGCGACCGCTGCGCGGGCCGTTTCGCCTCGCCAACACATCGCTCAAGGCCGGTTTGGACCTGTTGTTGCCGGCACACTGCCTGGCCTGCGCGCAACCAACCCAGGTCCCTTCGGGGCTCTGCGCGGCTTGTTTTGGCTCGATGGCCTTTATTCGCCCGCCGCTGTGCGATGGTTGCGGCACGCCCCTGCTGGTCTCGCTCGACAGCCAAGCGCTCTGCCCGGCCTGTGAAGAGCCGCTGGCCGTCTCTGCGCTGGCGCGAACGCGCGCGGTTGGCCTCTATCAGGGTGCCCTGGCCGAGCTCATCAAAGCCTACAAGCACGGCGACCGCCTCGACCTTGTGCCGCGCCTGGCGCAATGGATGCAAGCCGCCGGTCAAGAGTTGCTGCACCAAAAGACCGATGAGCGACAGCCGCCGCTGATTGTGCCGATTCCTCTGCACTGGCGCCGGCACCTCAAGCGTCGCTACAATCAATCGGGGCTTTTGGCGCAAGCCCTAGCACGCTCAAGCCGCCTGCCCTTGTGCCAAGATGCGCTGCTCCGCCAGCACTTCATCGCCAGCCAGAAAGGCCAGTCCGCCGACGAGCGTTTTGCGAACCTCTATGAAGCGTTTCGCACCCGCCCCAAGCGGCGCGGCCTGTTGCAAGATCGGCGCATCATCTTGATTGACGACGTACGTACGACCGGCGCGACGCTGCAATCGGCTGGCGAGACCTTGATACAATCCGGGGCGCGCCAAGTTGACGCTCTGGTGATAGCGCTTGTGCCCGCGCCTAAGGCTTCCTATTTAGCATCAGACCCCCAAGAGGACAGCTTGCAAGGATAGCGCCCATGACCGCCCCATTTGATCCCGCAGCCGACGACGATCTGACCGCATTCGCTGGTCGCCAACTGCCAGAAATTGAAATTTACCGCCGCGATCTTTGCGGATTTTGCGCAGCTGCCGAGCGCCTGTTGGACTCGAAAAACTTGCCGATCAAGACCATCGACATCTGGAAAGAGACCGACCGCAAGGCCGAAATGGTCCAGCGTGCGGGCGGACGCACCAGCGTGCCGCAAATCTTCATCAATGGGCGCCACCTTGGCGGTTGCGACGATCTGTTCGATGCCGAACGCTCGGGCCAACTCGACCGCTTGTTGAACGCCTAGAGGCAGCGGGCGCGCATGTCGTTCAGCTTGCCAAGCGAAGGCCTCACGCTGGCCTGTTTGCAACTCAATGTCAGCGGCCAGCCAGCGGCCAACCTTGAGAGCTTTGAAAAACTGGTTCGGCAAGCCGCCAATCAGGATGCGCAACTGATTGCATCGCCCGAGTGCAGCAATTTCATTGGTGAAGACCGCCAAGCTACACTGGCAACCGCGCGCCTTGAGGACAAGGATGAGCACCTTGCTAAATCTCGCTCACTGGCGCGTGAGCTGGGCGTGTGGCTACTGCTGGGCTCGCTCATCATAAAAGTCCCGGAGCAGGACAAGCTGGCTAATCGGCAGTTTCTGATCGACCCCAAGGGCGATATTCGCGCGCGCTATGACAAGATCCACCTGTTTGATGTCACGCTGCCCGGTGGTGAGACCTACCACGAGAGCCGCAACTACGCCGCAGGCCGCCAGCGCCTGGTCTCCCAACTTGGTCATGACGGCGACCAAGATTGGAAACTTGGCCACGGCATATGCTTTGACCTGCGCTTCCCGCAACTCTTTCAAGCGCTGGCCCGCGACGGCGCGCAAATCCTGACCCTGCCGTCGGCCTTCACCCAGACCACCGGTCGCGCCCACTGGCACGTGTTATTGCGAGCCCGCGCGATTGAGACCGGCTGTTATGTCTGTGCACCCGCGCAAGCCGGCCCCCACAATGCCCGGCGCACCAGCTATGGCCATAGTCTGATCGTTGATCCTTGGGGCGAGATTCTGGCCGAGGCCAGCGCCGATCAGCCGGGCGTGATCCTGGCTAATTTGAGCCAAAAACACCTACAGAGCTGCCGTGCGCGCATTCCAACCCTAGATTTGTCGCAACAAGACGCTTACTTATAAGTCTATGATTGAGTTGACTTTGCTGTGCCATGACGGCCACCGCTTCAATGCCTGGTTCCCCGATTCTGCCGCGTTCGAATCGCAGAACGAGCGGGGCCTAGTGTCTTGCCCTGAATGCGGCTCGCTCCAAGTCAGCAAAGGCCTGCAGCGCCCCAGCGTCGTCGGCGGCCGTGACCGTAGCCGCCCCTCTGAAACCGCCCAGGCTTCCAGCGCCAATGCAGCCTCTTCCGTGCCCCAAGATATCGCCCCCCAAGGCGGCCCCGAATTGAGCGACGGCCAGAGCCGCGGCAGCGCGCCGGTGAGCGCCGAGCAGGTGGCTCAAATGCACGCCTTTGTCACCGCCATGCGCCGCGTTAAGGCCTACGTGGAACAGAACTTTGACGACGTGGGCAGCGGATTCAGCGAAGAAGCGCGCAAAATCCACTACGGCGAGAGCGAAGAGCGCGGCATCTATGGCCAAGCTAGCAGCGATGACATTGAAGAATTGTTGGACGAAGGCATTGATATCATGCCGCTCCCCAAATTGCCGGAATTGGACAGCTAGCCTCGGCGAGCCTGCTGGCCAGCGCAGCGAGTGAGCTTGACAGCGACCAAGCGCGGCTTTGCAATCGGGGTCAAGTGTCGTAGACCTGGCGGCTGTTGCGCCGCAGATCGGCGCGCGCCCCTTTGCAAGGCTACCATCGCTCATCATGATCCCGCCGTCGGCCTATCCTGACCTTCATCACCGTTTTACCAACTTGGCGTGTTTGCGCGGCGAGTTGCTGTTGTATCGTGGCCTCAGCCTTGAGCTGCGCTCGGGCGATTTGGTCTGGCTCAAGGGCCCCAATGGCGTCGGAAAATCCAGCCTATTGCGCCAACTGGCGGGGCTGTTGCCGGTCGAAGAAGGCAGCATTGCCTGGCAAGACACGGATGGCCAGTCCGCTACGCGGGGCAGCCAGTCCGCTAAGCAGGGGAGTCAGGCCGCTACGCAGGACGGCAACGCCCTATTCCATTATCTCGGGCATACCAACGCCCTCGATGAAGATCTGAGTGTTGAAGACAGTCTGGCGTTTTGGCAACGGCTCTATCGTGCCAACGCCGAGGATCTGGCGCGCGCCATCAAAGCGCTGCGTCTGCAAGCGTTTTTGGCGACACCCTGCCGCTATTTGTCTTCGGGCCAACGCCGCCGCACGGCGCTTGCGCGCTTGTTGATCTGCCCGCGCCCTGTCTGGTTGCTCGACGAGCCGCTGGTCGGTCTGGATCAAGCCTCCGTCGCTTGGGTCATGGCGCTGATTCAAGACCATGTCGCGCAAAATGGCGCCTGCATCCTCATCAGCCACCAGGACGCACCGGGCCTGACAGACAAGGCCCGCGTTATGACGCTAGCGCCCAGCGCAAGCGGTGCGAGCCCATTAGTCGCCAGCCCATTAGTCGCCAGCCTGCCGGTTGATGCGTCGGCTGCTTTGGCGCCACAAGAAAACAGCGAGGCACCTTCGCCATGACCGGCTTTTGGACCTGTTTTCGTCGCGAATGGCGGCTGTCGATGCGCCGCACCGGCGACCTTCTGACCGTGGTCATGTTCTTCGCCATCACGCTGAGCCTTTTTCCTTTTGGCCTAGGCGTCGGCAAAGCGCTGTTGCAGCAAACCGCGCCCGCTATCGTCTGGGTCGTGGGCATGTTGGCGGTGCTTCTCAATTTGGACACCCTCTTCGCCCGCGACGAACGCAGCGGCATGCTGGATCAAATTCTGCTAGCCCCCATTGTCAGCTTGGAATACGTGCTGGCCAAATGGCTGGTTCACTGGTTGCTGACCGCCCTACCCTTGGTGGCCATGACGCCGATTATGACCTTGCTGTATTTCCTGCCGGGCCAAGTTACGGGCTTGCTGGTGTCGAGCCTTCTGCTTGGCACGCCCAGCCTCACTTCGCTGGGCCTGATCGCGGCCTCTTTATCGCTGGGTGCGCGCAAAAGCAGCCTATTGATCCCGCTGATTGCACTGCCCTTGATGATCCCGGTGCTGATTTTTGGCGTCGGCGCGGTGACTTTGAGCCAACAAGCCATGAACGGCGCCAGCGCTTGGTACGCTCTGGCGGGACTGGCCTGCCTGTTGCTGCCACTCAGTCTTGGTACCGCCAGCCTAGCGCTGCACCATAATCGCAGCTAGCCCGCAGTCGCCGTTGCGGTAAATCTGGCCGGAGCCTCGATCAAGAGCTGACGCTGGCCGATCAGGTCTAACTCCCGTCGGCCTTGTTGCAAGCTTGCCTCCAGCAAGGCGAATAGCCGGTCCGCCAGCCCCTCCATCAGTGCGGGCAAAGACTGGCCGCGCAGCAGGCCGTCTAGCATCAGCGCCGACGCCAGATCGCCCAAACCATTGGGCATCCGGCTGGGTTGTGCTTCGAGTTTGGGCGTCTCCAGCCGCCAAAGCGCGCTGCTCTGCTTAGCCCACAAGGCCAACCCGCTCGCCGTGGGTACGGATGTCACCAAGACCGTTGCGGGCACCCAAGCCAACAACGCAGCCGGCAGCGCATCGGGCGCGAGGCAGCCGGTCAAAGTGCAAAACTCGAAGTAGTTGAGGCAGACCGCATGCGCGCGCGGCACCAGCGCATCGCGATAGACCGGCACCAAAGCCGGATCGACATAGAGACCCGGTGCTTCATCCCCCAGGACCGGATCGAGCAAATAGAAGCCTGGCGGACGCGTTGCGATGTAATCACCGAGCGCCAAACCCTGCTCTGCTTTGGCCAAATAGCCGCTGAGCAATGCCGTTTGCGACCAATCAAGCTGCGCGTCAAGACTGGCCAGACCCATGGCGACATCCAAAGGATCGGCCAGGCTCTGCCAGGAACCATAGCCCTTATGGTTGCTCAAACTGACCGAATTGAGGGGCCAGACCTCGCGCCCTAGGCTTTGGAGCGCGGGCACCGCGACAGCATTGCCGACATAGCCAAATGCCACATGCGATTGCAGTGAGACCAGTGGGTAGCTATTCATAGGCAGCAAATTCATTCCATCGCATTCGCGTTCAGAGCGAACCCGCGCGCGTCCGCGCGGTGTTTGTGCTCGTATCCGCTCTCTTAGGGACTTGTGTCATGCCTCAAAACGCCCGCCAACGCTACCGCTCGATCTTATATGTTCCGGCCGCCAACCCCCGCGCCATGGCTAAGCTTAGCCAATTGCAGGCCGATGTTATCGTGTTGGATTTGGAAGATAGCGCCCTGCCAGACGCCAAGGCCGAAGCCCGCCAGCGCATTCGTTCGGTCTTCGTATCTGATCAACGGGTGCAAGCGCGCTTGGCGGTGCGGATCAACGCGGGCGATACGGTCCATCATGCCGCTGATCTGGCGCTGCTGGAGCAAATCCGCCCTGAAATTTTGGTGCTGCCAAAGGTCGAGAGCGCCGAGCAAGTCCGCAGCTTTGCCGCCTCGACCGCTGGCGAGATCTGGCCCATGATCGAGAGCCCCTTGGGTGTGTTGCACGCTGCTGAAATCGCCAACGCCAGCCATCGTGTGAAAGCGCTGATGTTGGGGCTGGAGGATTACGCCAAAGAACTGGGGGTAAGCCTGGCTCCCGACCGTTCCAACGTCGCGCTTGTCATGCAGCAAGTGGCCTTGGCCGCCAAAGCCATGGGGCGCTTGGCCATTGATGGGGTCCACGCCAACGTCAAAGACGATGCGGGCTTCATGGCGGCCGCCTTACAAGCCAAGTCTTATGGCTATGATGGCAAATCCTTGGTGCATCCGGCTACCATCGAGGCCTGCCATAACGCCTTTGGCCCGAGCAACGAAGACATCGCTGAAGCACAGGCCATGGTCGAGGCCTTCGCCCAGGCCAAAGCCGAAGGTAAATCAATCGCGCGTTTGGGGGGCCGTATGATCGAAGCGCTGCACGCCGACCAAGCCCAAGCCCTGCTCGACGAGGCAGACCGCAGCGGGGCAGACCGCAACGCAGCTTAGCGCCCGTTGGTGTTTCTGAAGCGAACGAAGCCGCCCGACAACTTTACTGCCGGGCGGTTTTTCATTAGGCCCAGATGCCCTTTATCGCGGCGCCATCGACGCGCACCAGGTTGCCGGTGGCATAGCCAGCGGGATCGGATAGGAAGAAAGTCGCGACAGCCGCAAATTCTTCAGGGGTGCCATAGCGGCCCGCCGGAATGGTGGCCTTGGCAGCATCGCGTACATCGCTGATCGACTTGCCACTGCGCTCAGCAACCGAAGAATCCAGCTCCTCGACCCGCTCAGTCTGGATGCGACCGGGCATAATCATATTGATGGTGATATTGTCGGCGGCCACTTGGTCGGCCAGGGTCTTGCCATAGGCCGCGATCGAAGCCCGCAAGGTATTGGAGACCGCCAGGACCGGAATGGGCTGCACAATACCGCTTGAGGTAATGACCATGATGCGCCCAAACTTCTGTTCCTTCATGCGCGCAACCGCAGCATCCATCAGCGCGATCATGGGTGCGACCATGGCCCCGAAATCGCTGCGCCAGACCTCGTCAGGGATGCCGGGCGCGGCGGCCGGCTTGGGGCCACCGGTATTGGCCAGCAAGCAGTCCAGGTGGTCAACCGAAGCGATCCACTCCAGCAGCGCGGCCATGCTGGCGCTATCGCCGGTATCAACGGCCATGGTCTCAACGCTAACACCATGGGCACTGGTCAATTCTTGTGCCAAAGCATCGAGGCTCTGCTTATTGCGCGCGGTCAGCATGAGGTTCGCGCCCTCGGCTGCCATGGCGCGTGCAATGGCCTTTCCCAGCCCGCGCGACGCACCCATTACAAGAGCTTTTCGACCCTTAAGACCCAAATCCATTTCATTTTCCTCACGATAAGAGCATGACGGCATTGTTTTGCCTGCTTACAGGCAGTATTGCTAGCCTGGGTTGTCGGTTCACCCCCGATCAGGCGCAGACGCACCGTTGCAGGCAGACACACGTCTGCCTTACGTCAACACAGCCTGCGACACAAGGGCAGGTGCGGACCGACCCGAGACCCACCGCAGTGCCTTCGTCCTGCTAGCCAAGGCGACGAAGGCAAACCAAGCAAGACCGCTGGAGGCAGGATGACCGACCTAAACCCCACAGATACAGGCTCTGAAGACCTGGGCACCGCTCAAGCCAACGCAACGAGCGACAGCAACGCCCTGCTGTGGGCTCCGGGAGAAGAGCGTATTGCCGCGACACGGCTTTGGCGCTTCATGCAGAAGGTCAACGAAGAATACGGTACCGAGCTGAAAGACTACGACAGTACCTATGACTGGTCTGTCGCGCGCGTCGAGGACTTTTGGGAACAGATCTGGGAGCAGTTCGACGTTGTAGGCGACCCCGGCTATGCGCCGTTTCTGGTCAACGGCGATGATGTGAAGAACGCGCGCTTCTTCCCGACCTCCAAGCTCAATTTTGCAGAAAACCTGCTGCGCGATCGCGACCCCGACAGCCTGGCCATTGTCTCTTGGACCGAAGAAGGCCGCCGCTCGGCCCTGAGCTACCAAGAGCTGTGCGATCAAGTCTCACGCATGCAACAAGCGCTGAAGGATTTGGGTGTCGAGCGCGGCGACCGCGTGGCCGCCTACATCCCCAACATCCCCGAAGCCATCGTTGCCATGCTGGCCACCTCCAGCTTGGGCGCGGTCTTCTCTTCAGCGTCACCCGACTTTGGCGTGCGTGGCGTACTAGACCGCTTTGAACAGATCGAGCCCAAGGTGCTGATAACCGTAGACGGCTACCGCTATGCGGGCAAAGCCATCGGCATTCTGCCCAAAGTCGAGGAGATCGTACCGGGCCTGCCAAGCCTGCAAGGCGTTCTGGTGCAGCCCTTCTTAGAGCCGGCGCCCGAGATCTCGCACATCGAAAAAGCCCAGCGCCTGGATCAGGTCTTGGCTGGCTATGAGCCCCATGCGCTGACGTTCGTGCGCCAAGACTTCGATGAGCCGCTCTATATCATGTTCTCCTCGGGCACCACCGGTGCGCCCAAATGCATCATCCACCGTCAAGGCGGTGTCTTGCTCAAGCACCTGGCCGAAATGGGCCTCAACTGCGATATCAGCGAGGGTGATCGGGTCTTCTATTTCACGACCTGCGGCTGGATGATGTGGAATTGGCTGGTCAGCAACCTGGCGCTGAAAGCCACCATCGTTCTTTATGATGGCTCGCCTTTCTATCCCTCGGCGGAAATCTTGTGGGACATGGCCGAAGCCGAACGCGTGACCTTCTTCGGCACCTCGGCCAAATATCTGGATGCGCTGCGCAAGCAGGAATTCAAACCCAAGGCCGGGCGCCTGTTGAGCGAATTGCGCGTATTGGCTTCAACCGGTTCGCCGCTGGTGCACGAGAGCTTTGACTACGTGTATCAGAACGTCAAAGAAGACCTGTGCTTATCGTCGGTCTCCGGCGGCACCGACATTGTCAGTTGCTTTATGGGCGGCTCGCCCATCTCGCCAGTCTATCGCGGCGAAATTCAAAAGCGCAGCTTGGGTATGGCGACCAACGTTTTCGACGAAGAAGGAAACCCGGTCGTCGGCGAAAAGGGTGAGCTGGTCTGCACCAAGCCCTTCCCTTCCGTACCGCTGGGCTTTTTGAACGACCCCGACGGTCAGCGCTTCCACGACGCTTACTTTGACCGCTTTGAGGGTATCTGGACCCACGGCGATTATGTTTCGTTGAACGAGCGCGGCGGCATGTTGGTCTATGGCCGCTCGGACGCGACGCTGAACCCCGGCGGCGTGCGTATTGGCACCGCTGAGCTCTATCGCCAGGTCGAGACCTTCGACGAAGTGGCCGAGGCGCTGGTCATCGGCCAGGAATGGCAGGACGACACCCGCGTCGTGCTGTTTTTGCGCTTGGCTGACGGCGTGGCACTGAGCGATGATCTGCGCGCGGACATCCGCAAGCGCGTGCGCGCTGAATGTAGCCCGCGCCACGTGCCCGCGATTATCGTGGCGGTTGACGATATCCCGCGCACCAAGTCGGGCAAGATCACCGAACTGGCGGTGCGCGATGTCGTGCATGGCCGCGCCGTCAAAAACAAAGAAGCGCTGGCCAACCCCGAGGCCTTGGACCTGTTTGCCAACATCCTCGATTTGCAACAAGACAAGGAAACGCCGCTGACCGCCTTTCCTGAGCCGCAAGCTGTGGGCCTGGATCCAAGCCCAAAACCGGAACCCGAAGCAGAACCGGAACCCGAAGCAGAACCGGAACCAGAAGCAGAACTGGGACCAGAAGCAGAACCGGGACCGGCATCCGAATCCGAACCAGAAGCGCTTGCGAGCGACGAACTGAGCCCGGACGGGTCCGCGCTGGACGATGCGGCGCGCGTTGACGACCTGGCGGGCCTGGCGGCGGACGACGACGCGCTGGGCGCGCCCGACCTAAGCGAGTTGGGCCAACCAATTGACACGGAAAGCGACGAGCAAACTGCAAGCGACGAACCGCCCTCGGACCAGGAGCGCGACGTTGAGATCAACGAGGCTGACACGCATGGCGAGCCGAGCCCCGCAGCGCCAGCCAATCCCTTGGTCGCTAGCACCGGCCAAGCCGCCGCAGAAGCAGAAGCCGCCGCAGAGGTCGAAGCCAAGGCCGCGGGCGATGAGAGCCAGCCCGCCGCAGAGCCCGACCATGAATTTGAAATCTTGGCCGAGACCAGCAAGCCTGAGACCCCCGCCCATACCTTTGATTTCAAAGTCACACAGGCGCCGCCGCGCAGCATTGGCGACGTAGCCCCGATCCCCAAAGATAGCCAGGAGACCATGGAGGCAGCAGAGCGCGAGGCCATGCTGTTTGAGGCTCTGCCCATGTTCATGGAGTTAGCACAGGCCAAAGCCCGCTTTTGGGATTTTGTTTGGGACAGCGTGGACCACAATGAGATGACCAGCCGCAACGCGCTGCGCGGCTTTCCGACCACACCCCTGTCATCATTGTTCGAGGCCCAAGCGGACAAACCGCCCTTTGGCGGTCTGACCACCACCCCGTCCAATGACCTCAAACAGATCTTGGCGTCGGTCTCTGGCGCGCGCATCGCGGTCGGCCGTTTTGGCGATTGGGCCAATGCTGCACCGGCCCTGTATGCTGCGGGCGTGACCGACAAGCACATCTTGCTCAACGCCTACTCCTTCGATGGCGGGACGCACGGCGCTATGATGCAGGCCGCAGCGCTCAGCTTGGGGACAACGCCGATCGCGGTGGGCGATGTGGACGTGCCGCGCCTGCTCAAAACGGTGATCGAATTTGACGTCGATGTCTTTGTTGGCCCCGCTGAATCCCTCATCGCGATGCTCGCGACCGCCAAGGAACAAGGCGTCACGGCACTGCCGCTGCGCATCGCGGTCGTCGATCAAGCCAACGACCAGATCCCAGAAGCCCTGAAGTTGGCCTTCCCACGCATTTCCATCACCGGCACGATGATGGATGAATTCTTTGGCATGATCGCCTATCAGCCAGCGGGCGAAGCGCCCTTCGTTTGTAGCGAACGCTTGATCGTCGAGATCTGCGATCCCGCGACCGGCGAGCAGGTCAACGCGGGTGAAATCGGGGAGCTGGTGGTCACGCGGCTAGACAAGCACACGCCCTTGTTCCGTATCGCGACCGGCGTTCTAACGCGTGAGCTGCAAGACAGCAGCCCCTCGCAACGCAGCAACACCAAGATTCAAGGCTGGATGGGTGCAAAGGATGAAGTGCTGTTCTTTGAGGACGGCTCGGCCCTGCACGGCGCACAAGTTCTGGCGTTGCTGGAAGCCTTGCCTGACGCGGAAGCGGGCCTGATCCAGATCGACGATGTGCAAGGTGTGACGCTCAATTTGGTCGCCAGACCCGACGCCGATGAAGACAAGCTGGTCCACGACGGCAATCGCGAGCTGCACATTTTTACCGGTCTTGAAGGGCAGACCATCCTTCGCCCGCAAGGCTCGATCTCGCCCTACGGGCCCTTGATCGTCGATCGTCGCGGCGCGTAGGTAAGGCGGGATGCGATCCCGAGGCGGCGCAGCCGGTCTGGCCATTTCGCTAGCGCAAGCCGCGAACGAGTAGCGACACGAGTGCCCATGGACTTGCGTTAGAAATCAGTCAGCTAGAGCGGATGGGCTGTTGCTGCACCCGCGCCCGACGCTCTAGGCCGTCTGCAGAGCGCGCGGGGTATCAAAGCTCAGCAGACGCAGATCAGCCAAATTGAGATCCAGAGACTCAAGCTGGCCGGGCGCGGGCGGCGCGTCGCTAGCTGGTTTGGGGCCCAGCGACTGCCAAGCACCGGTGAGCGAAAAGCGGGCCATTGCAGCGGTAGGAAATTTTTGTACCAAACGGGCGCGTGCCTCTTGGTCTTGCTCGCCGCCCCAGGCGTCGGCAGCGGCCTGACAAAAGGCCTGCAAGCCGGGATTGTGGCCGATTAACAGCACCCGCCGGGCCTTGGGCCAAACGTATTCGCGCAACGCTTTGGCGATGGTCGCAGGAGCCGCCAGATAGAGGCTGTCTAAGAACATCGGCGGGCGCGTGATCGCTGCCTCTAGGCCCAGGCGTTGCCAGGTCTGGCGCGTCCGTTGAGCGCTGGAGACCAAAACGCAGTCCAAGGGTTCATCAAACATGTCTTTGATATAACGGCCCATCAGCGGGGCGGCAGCCTTGCCGCGCGCACTCAGCGGACGGTCGAAATCGCGAAGACTGGGCTGCTCCCAACTGGATTTGGCGTGGCGTAGTATCAAGAGTTCCTTGCGGCGACCATTAGCGGTTAGGCCGCCCGCAACAGGGGCGCTTGCGGCTTCGCGGTCCGCAGCTTTGCCGCCGACGAAATCGCCGGTGGTCGGATCGAATGGCGCATGCTCCCGATGCTCAGCCATACCTTGCCGCTCCCTAGCCCTTGCCTCCACTCGAACGGCGTCGATGGATCGTTGGGCAGCACGTAAAATACGTGGGTTAGCCTAGTGCCTGACGGTCCAGCTTGACAAGCCTTGCTCTACAGTTTTTGCAAAGGTGGTGGCACAACAGCTTGTTGCGCGCGCCCTTTTTTTTCTGACGATCATCTAATGGTCCCCAAACCCGGAGCCCCAAACCCGGAGCCCCAAACCGGGAGCCCCAAACCGCGCGCCCCAATCGGGGAGTTCGTGACCGCGAGCCCGCAGCATTAAGCGCGTGGGTTACAATCCGGGCAGGGCTTGCCAGCCTCGTGGTACAGATCGCATTTGGGGCACTGCACCAGCGTGTTGGCTTGCACCATGTTGGGCTTTTGCCGCCTGCTGCTGCCGGCCTTGTTCGCGTTGCCCGACGTGTCGCGGCGCTGTTTGCCGGCGTTGGGTTTATCCCGCCGGGCTTTATCCAAACGCCCCATGAAGCGGAACAGGCTCCAGAGCCCCAGCAGTATCAGCGCAAAAGAGACCAGCTTGCCAAAAGAAAACATCGTATCCTGAGTGTGTCTGAGGGCGCCGCATGAGCGCCGATCTAGTCGAGGATGGCCGTCGGGCCAGAAGGAAGGCCGCTCTGGATGCTAGAGCCACCCCAGAAAGGCGTTCCCTTCCTACCGAAAGAGCCGCCACTATGCCTTGTCCGGCCACCGCCATCAAGCCCGCCTCATCACGCCTGGAATTCACTACGCCTAGAATTTACTACGCCTGGAAGTCAGCATCCTTGAGATCAGGCACGCGCGAAATCCAGCACAGCTAGGCTTTGCCATACAAGGCGCTTGATTGGCGGTAACTCACCGGTCTGAACCCCAAGTAATCGCGCTTCAGAGACCGTAACGCGACCAGAGCGCCTTTTCTTCCAAGGCCTCCAGGGCTTGGTTGGCCCATGAGCCCTGCCGCCCGTCGCCTAGATTGGCCGCCAGCCCTGCCAAGCCGCCGAAGAGTCCACCCCCGCTGGCGCCCATCATCGACAACAGGCCGCCGCGACGCTGACCAAAGACTTGCAGGCGGACTTTGGGACCAAATTTGTCCTGGGCCACGCTCATCAAGTCGCCCAGACCATCAATCAGCCCCAGCTCAGCGGCTTGCGGCCCCAACCAGACATCACCGTTCATCAAGCTGGCATCATCGCCCTGGAGCATGTCTTTGCGGTGGTTGCGCACGTGGTCAATAAAGGTCTGGTGCAAACCCTGCATCAGGCCCTCTAGCCAGACCTTATCGCTGTCTTTTTCGGCCTGAAATGGGTCCAACTTCAGCTTGTTTTCACCCGCCGTTGTCACGCGGCGGTCGATGCCATAGCGCCCGATCAACTCGTTGAATCCAAAGCCCGCGCGGATAACCCCAATCGAACCGATAATCGAGGCGGCATCGGCAAAAATCTCGTCCGCGGCGCACGCGATCCAATAGCCACCCGAAGCCGCCACATCCTCGACCACGGCATAGACCGGTTTCTTGTGTTTATCGGCCAGATAGCGAATCCGCTTGGCCACCAAGGAGGACTGCACCGGCGAGCCGCCTGGCGAATTAATAATCAAAAATACGGCCTTGCTTGCCCTACTTCTAAACGCGCGCTCCAGCGGTTCTGCCACCGTTTCGATGTTGATATTCTTGGAAAATCGGCCGCCACCTGCAGCAATCGTGCCTTGCAGGCGCACAACGGCAACGCTTGGCCCCGCGCCGGTAATCTTCGATTTCGTCCAGTGCAGCATGAGCGCCTGCCTCCTTCAATTCATTTCAACTATGGCAAAAGCCGGACCAATTGGGGTGCTTTGGTGATCGGGTCATGCCAGCGTTGCACCTTGCAGCAAACTACCTTAGGTTGCTGGCATTTCATAAATCTCATTTCGAAATTGCAATATTGTGCCAACCCATCAGGCTCGCTCCTCGTTAAGTAGGGCACCGCGCCCCTTACATCAACACTCTCGCCTGGTCGAACGCAAAGCAAAGTCCAACTTGCTCGCGCTCATGCTATCGGCCCTGCTTGCGCCGCTGCGGTTTTTGTTCCGCGCTCTGGCGATGCGGGTGTCTTTGCCCTTGCTGCGTTTCACCGCTTTTGCCGTGACTTGGATTGCCAGCGGGCTGGCGGTTGCGTGCCTTGGTGGAGTGGTGGCCTTTTTTATGATTGCCAGCACGGTGCCGGACCCTTCACCGCTGTATCGCTATCGCCCGGTGGTGGCCACCGAAGTGACCGATCAAAGCGGCAATGCCATGTTCCGCTTGTCGCGCGAATATCGCCTGTTCGTGCCCTACGAAGATTTGCCGGACCACTTGATTTATGCCTTTCTGGTCGCCGAAGATCAGCGCTTCTTTGAGCATGGAGGCGTCGACGGCATTTCCTTGCTGCGCGCGGCTTTTGCCAACATCAAGCGTTCTTACCAAAAGCAGCGCGCGTTGGGTGGATCGACCATCACCCAACAAGTCGCCAAGATGTACGTCGGCGCCGATCGCACATTTATGCGCAAGCTGCGCGAGGCCATCCTGGCCGCCAAGCTGGAACAACGCCTTGAAAAGTCTCAGATCCTGGAAATCTACCTCAACGAGGTCTTTTTCGGGGTCAACACCTATGGGGTCGGAGCAGCTACCGAACGCTATTTCGGCAAATCGATCAAAGATTTGGACCTGAGCGAAGCCGCCTTTTTGGCCGCTCTGCCCAAGGGCCCCAACAACTACCACCCCTTACGCCATCCCGAAGCGGCCAAAGAACGCCGCGATTGGGTGCTGGCGCGCATGGCAGAGGCGGGCATCATTTCGCAACTCGATGCCCAGTACGCGGTAGCCCAAAGCTTGCCTCAGACCATTCACTATGGCCTGCGCGGCTCACCGTCGAGCTATTTCGATCTTGAAGTCCAACGTGAGCTCGAACAGCGCTTTGGCGAGGCCGCCATCTATTCGCAGGGCCTGCAAGCGCGCTCCAGCTTGGACCCCGACTTGCAACAGCTCGCCGAAATGACCCTGCAGGAGCACATCCTTACTTTGGATGTGAAAGAAGGCTTTCGCGGCCCCATTCAGCGGCTCAATCTGCACGAAAAAGGCTGGGATCGCGCCTTCTTGGACCTGCAACTCGCGCAGGTCTTCCCCGGCTGGCGCCCGGCCCTGATCATTCAAACCAGCGGCGCACAAGCACGCCTGCTGTTCAAGACCGGCCAAGAAGGACGCATGCGCCTTGAAGACATGGCCTGGGCGCGTCCCTACCGCTTTGGCCAAGGCCCCGGCCCCTACCCCGAACGCGTCGATCAGGTTTTGTTTCCAGGCGATGTTGTTTGGGTCGAAGCGCTGGCCGAACGCCCGGCCGAGCTGCCCGGCACAGGCCCCGGCAAGGACCAAGGCGAAGAGCCTGCCTTGCCCGGTAACGCCGCCTCTTTGCTCAACGCAGCCTATGTGGAGGTGAGTGCCCAGATGAATGCCTCGGCGAACGCCGATGCAACCCCCCGCGACAATGGCGAAGCACCAGCAGAAAGCACCAGCCTAGGCCTGCCGCGCTATCGCTTGCGCCAACTGCCGCTGCTCAGCGGTGCAGCGCTAGTCATGGACACCCAGACCGCCCAAATCAAGGCGCTGGTCGGCGGTGTCTCGCCCAAACTTTCGCACTTCAATCGCGCCACCCAGGCCCTGCGCCAACCGGGTTCGACCATAAAGCCCTTCGTGGCGTTGGCCGCGCTCAGCAATGGCTTGTCGCCAAACACCAAACTGGCTGACCAAAAATTGACCATCCGCTCGCCGGGCGCGCCCGACTGGAGCCCGCAGAACTATGACCGCAAGTTTTGGGGCAATATCAGCTTGTCCAAAGCGCTGACCTATTCGCGCAATGTGCCGATGGTGCGGCTGTACCAAAAGCTGGGACTGGGGCCGATCAATCAGACCCTGCAAGCCCTTCGCCTCTATGACGCCCCGCTTAGCAATCCTTCGGTGGTCCTGGGAGCCAACGAGACCAGCTTGATGCGCCTGGCTGCGGCCTACGCAGCGATTGCCAACCACGGCGTCTATCGCCAGCCGACGACCCTGGCCCACGTAGAGGGTTCAGACGGCGTGCTGCTGTTTAGCGCCCAACAAGAGAGCCGCGAGCAATGCCTCATGTCGGCTTTCTGTCAGCTCTTGGATGGCGAAGCGGCGGTCAGTCAGCAAGCGGCCAAAGACCTGCAAGGCATGCTGCGTCAGGTCATGGTGCAAGGCACAGGCCGTTCGACCCAAGCCAAAGTGCCCTATCCCTTGATGGGCAAGACGGGCACCAGTAACGCCGCGCGCGATGCCTGGTTTATTGGCTTTGACGAGCACACCTTGATCGCGGTGTTTGTCGGCTATGATACGCCCGAATCACTGGGTAAGCGCGCCACAGGTGGCGGCATCGCTGGTCCCATTTTTGCTGACCTGTTTAACGGAATGCGCGACTGGCAAAATGGTCAGCTCTCGATCGCTATGAAAGCGCGCGGCTTTCGCGTCGGGCGCAGCTTTGATCGCGAGGCCGAACGAGGCCTGGCCGCTTTGGGCATCGCGCAAGATGGCCACAAGACCAAGCGCACCGCCGCAGCCGAGCGCAAGCGCGCACCGCAAAAGCCCCAGCAGCCCCAACAGCCGACCACAACCAACCCCACGCCAGTGAACACGCCGTCGGTCGGCAACCATCCTTCTGGCCTAAATTCGGGTCTGGTTTCGGGACTATCACCGCAGACCGCCGATCCCGCAAGCAACACGCTTTTGCCGGGTGCTGGTTTTGGCGGCGCTACCAACAGCGGCCAAGCCTACATCAATCCGGGCTACGCTGGTCAGGGCTTTGCCAACCAGGGCTTTGCCAATCAGGGATATGTGAACCAGGGCTTTACCAATCAGGGTTATGCCAATCAGGGCGTGTTTGCCTCGCCACCGCCCGTGCCGCAGGTCTACTACCCCGCGCCGGCTCCGGCACCGGTTCTGGTCCCGCAACCTTACTATGGGCAACCGGTGCTGGTTCCCTTAACGCGCTAGCGAGGCCCCCTGTAAGGACCGCATGGGCTACTCCTTGGCCAATCCTCAGCGATCCCAGGCCGGGAAAGGCCCCAAGAGCCCCTAGTAACCGCCGAAAGCCCGATGGGTTGCGCCTTATTGGCGCTGGACGGTGAAGTAGCCATAACCGCAATAGCCATTATACATCTCGGCATTGCTAAGCGATCCCCTAATCCAAGTATTGTGCTTGGGCGCAGGCGAAATACCGCTGTGTTCGATCTTAATTTGACCGTTGTCATTGACATAGCCCTGCCAATAGCGACCGTCAGAGTCAAAGGTAACGCGGTGGTTCTGCACGGTCATGGTGAAGTTATAGCGCGACAAACACCACTTGGTCTTGCTGGGACGGCCGGAACCGGTATAGCCCCGTCGACCGATATAAACGCCGTCATAGGGGTAAGGATTGGCGGGTTGGCTCTCCTGCTGTTGCCAATAGAGCATCATCCGGGCCGCCTCAGGGATCTGCTCGCTGCAGTGGCTATAATTTTGCATAAACCGCGCTAAGGCTTGGCTATTGTTCTGGCTCTCTGCTTGCACGAATGCTTGTTGGCACTGGCGTTTGCGGCTGACCAACAGGTCGATTTGGCGGTAGGCTTCTGCGACTTCAGCGCTACAGCTCGGGTTAGAGCGAATGAAATCGGTGTAGCTGGCTTCGTCGTCCGAGCCCTTAATCAGATCAAAGCGATCACGGCAAGCTTCGCCTTGGGCTTCCTCGCGCAGCGAGCGGATTTGCGCGCGGGCCCGCGCCACCTGGGAACGACACGCGCCATGATGGGTGACGAAACGTTCCAGCATCGCCGCATTGGCATCCGATCGCCCAAGGCGCGCGGTTCTTGCCAAGTCATCACACAGTTTATCCAGGGTCTGCTGGGCCAGCCTAGCTTCCGTCGAGCAGTTTTGTCTTTGGCTCGACACATAGTTCGCCAGCGCTTTGGTATCTTGAAGATTGAGCGCCGCCTTGCGCACTTTTTCATAGCTTGTTTTACAGACAGAGTTCGCTTCTTGCTCTATCAGGCTGCGGATCTGAGAGTTGGCCAAGGTCACCTGCGTCGCGCAATCGCGGTGCTGGGAGACGAAGCGCTCCAGCGTCGCGCGATTGGCGTTGCTGTCGCCCAAACGCGCCTGGCGCGCTAGATCTTCACACAATTGGCCCAAGGTCTGCTTAGCGTCTTTGATCTCAGCCGAACACTCGCTGGCTTTTTGGCGTAAGAAGGTGGCCAGCGCGCGCGTGTCCTTGGCACTGACGGCTGCGGTCTTGACCCCATCCCATTCCTGTTGGCAGGGGCTGATTTGAACTTGCGGCTTGGTGCGGCACTCCTCATCGCCCAAACAGCCGCAGGCCTCGCTGCCAAAGTCGGCACTGGTCAGGCAAGCTTGCGTGGCCAGGCGCATTTGCTCGCACTCTAGGCGATCCAAAAAGCGCGTCAGACGGCTCATATTTTCGTCCGCCAAGATGCGATCCAAAAAGCGCCCCTCGACCTTACAAGCGCTCAGCACATCGTTCAGACTGGCCAATTCGCGGTTGATCTCGGTACGCTCGTCGCAAAAGCTGCATTGGGTCAGATAGTTGCGCAGGCCATCGGCGGCGCTGCTCATAGCGCCAAGATCGCCACTATCTTGGGCATCAGACGCTGCTTGTATGAGCTCTTCGCCCAAAAAGCGCTCGACGTAGGCGCGCTCTTTGTCGGTCGAATAGGAGGGGTATGTCGCGCCCTGATAGCTGACCACCACATCTTCGCCGTCCATGCCGACGAAGATCGGGCGCTGCTGGAAGCTGGCCCCGCCCTTGCCCAGAGCAGCAACGCGGCGATTAACCGCCGAGGTGACGAAGTTTTGCATCTCTTGGGCGGTGACTTTGAAATCGCCGTCGGCATCCGCGCGTCCGCCGTGCAGTCCCGACAGCAACGAGTCGGTAAAGACGCCGCGTTGAAACTCGGTATCCCAGACTGCGTAGTCGGTATCGGGCGAGGTCGCCGCCCACAAACGGATGTCTTGAGTCTCAATGTCTTGCGCGCGGCCCAGTGGCGGCGCTGAAACGCCCTGCACCAAGCCCTTTGAAGCACCGCCGTCGGCGCTGGGGCTCAAGCCCGAAAAGCATGATTCAAGCACCAGTGTAATGCGGCCTTGCGACAGCAGCCCATTTTGCAAGGTATTGAGGCTGCGCTTTAAATCTTCCAGTGCGTAGGCCTGACGCGCCAAAAAGCGCTGATCGGGGTTGGCATCAACCGGCATTATGTAGTTGCGCGCCTTGCTGCCGTCCGCTGGCGCATCGTGGGTACCGTGCCCGGCATAGTAAATGTAAAGATCGGTATTGGGCGCCAGAATATGGTTGGTGAGGCTGCCCGGACGCCCTTCGATGCCGAAGAACTCACCCATTTGGTTGGTGCCCATATTGTCGTAGCGATAAACGCGCGCGTGCAGGACGTCGCGGGCGAAAACCTCGAAGGCATCGGCATCGCGCGCAGCATAGGAAACGTCGTCGGTCTGGCTGTATTCCGTGTTAGCGATGATAATCACCACCGCTTGCCCGTAAGGGCCCGAATTTTGAGCGCTGGCCATCGGCGCGGCCCATAAAATCGCCCCCAGACTGGCGATCACAACCAGCACGCCCGCTCGGCTCGCGTTAAAGACAGACCGCCGGGCAACCATCAGCGCCAACAAACACCGCGTCCCGATCTCAAAAAGCATGGCTGCGCGTGATGACATAAGGGGGCCTTTCCTGTCGCTTGTTGGCGTGAGGCTCTGCGGCTAACGCCCAGAACGCTAGTATATCGACTCCCTTGTGGAATAGCCAGGCTGCCTATCCCAACGCGCCGGATCGTGAGCGTGGCTCTGGCCTGTCGAAGCGCAAGAAAAAAGGCCGGCCCAGGATTTCCCAGGCCAGCCCCCCCGCTTTACTTGCCAGCTCCGCAGCCTCGCTGCGGCTAGTGCGCTTAGGCGTTGGCTTCGCCGTGTGAGGCCAAATCCAAGCCCTGATCTTCGGCTTCGTCATCGACACGCAGGCCGAAGACCGCACGCACGCCCAACACCAGCGGAACCGTAATAGCCAGCGTGTAGACACCAACGATCAAGATCGACAGAATTTGGCCCAAGAAGCTGGCGTTGCCGATGCCCTGGCCGCCAAAATAGACCGCACCGACCAGCGGGGCCAACAGCGCGCCCAGCATGCCGCCGATGCCGTGAACGGCAAAGACGTCCAAGCTGTCGTCGATCTTCATCCAGCCTTTGACCCAACCACAGGCCAGGTTGCAAATGATGCCCGACAGCAGGCCCAACAATAGGGCACCTGGTACTCCCGCAACGCCTGCCGCTGGGGTGATGGTCGCCAGGCCAGCAACCATGCCGGTTACCGCGCCGATCAAGGTGGCTTTACCAAAGCGCAGCACATCCAGCGCAACCCAGGCAATGACCGCCATCGCTGCCGATGTGTGCGTGACCAGCATGGCATTGGCCGCGCCGCCGTCAGACGCCAATTGCGAGCCGCCGTTGAAGCCGAACCATCCGACCCACAACAGGCCCGCACCGATCGCGGTCAAAACCGGCGAATGCGGCGGGATCAGCTTGCTAGGAAAGCCCCGACGCTTGCCCAAGAAGAAGGCCACCACCAGCGCGGAAAGCCCCGCGGTCTCGTGAACGACCAGACCGCCCGCAAAGTCAATGGTGGCCAGCCAGCTCGACAAGAAGCCGCCGCCCCAGATCCAATGCACGACGGGCACATAGACCAAAAGTCCCCACAAAGCGGAAAACGCGATCACGAAATTGAATTGGATGCGCTCAACAAAAGCACCGATGATCAGCGCCGGGGTGATGATGGCGAAGGTCATTTGGAACAGCACAAAGCCGACTTCGGGAATGCTGCCTGACAGGCTGTCGGGCGTTACGCCCCACAACAGCGCCTTGCCCAGCCCGCCGATCACGGCTCCGGTGCCGTCAAACGCTAAGGTGTAGCCCACCAAGATCCAAAGTACCGACGCCACCGCGGCGATGCTAAAGCACTGCATAAAAATTGAGATGACGTTTTTGGCGCGCACCAAGCCACCATAAAACAAAGCCAACCCTGGCAAGGTCATCATCAGGACCAGGGCCGTCGCGGTCATTATCCACGCTGTATCTGCTGCATTCATGCCGATTTCCTTTGTACGTTCCCACGCGGGGACTTATGGGGCGCTCGTAGGCTGCCAAGTGTAATGGCTCCTCGGCGCTCTTTTGGCTTGATCTAAATCAACGCCCCGCGTTTATGCGCCAGCGTTTGCCCGGAAAACAAACACCTGGGAAGAGCCGTCGTCCATCGTGGTGAAAATTTGTGCTAATCGCTCAGTGTTTGGGCAGGAATTTGCCCAATTTTTCAGACTTTGTGCGCTCCGGCTTGCCGAGCCCTGATGCTTGGTCTAAGCAAGCGGCCTCGAAAATATCCCTTGGATGGAGGATTCCGTGCTGTTTAGTTTCTACGCGATGGACAAGGAAGGCGGCCTAGAGCTGCGCAAACAGACCCGTGCGGCGCATTTGGAGCACCTGGGCGCAGCAGCCAACTTTGACCTGCGCGTCGTGGCAGGCTCGCCCATGCTGAACGACGATGGCGACATGATTGGATCGCTGGTAGTCGTCGATGCCGACAGCAAGGCTGATGCTGAGGCCTTCTTTGCAGCCGATCCCTACCAGAAGGCCGGCCTGTTCGCTTCGACCCGCCTTTATTCGGTCCTCGACAACTTCGTTAAGTAGGCGCCGACATGACCGACGCGCGCACTCGCCAGGCCGCCCCTCAGGCTCAAGCCCAGGCTGCCCCTCAGGCTCAAGCCCAGGCCACTCCCCAGCGCCTTACCATCCGTCGCCCGGACGATTGGCACTTGCATCTTCGCGATGGCGCCATGCTCCAGGCGGTGGCCAGTGAGACCGCTCGCCACTTTGCGCGCGCGATCATCATGCCAAATTTGGTGCCGCCGGTGGTCCGCAGCCATGACGCCGCCGCCTATCGCGAGCGGATTTTGGCGGCCCTACCAGCAGGGAGCAATTTCGAGCCTCTGATGACGCTCTACCTGACCGAGGCCAGCGACCCAGCCGATTTGCGCCAAGGCGTCGGCGACGGCCTAGTACGCGCGGTCAAGCTTTACCCGGCGGGCGCGACCACCAACTCGGACTCCGGTGTGCGCGATATCGAAAAGGTCATGCCCTTCCTGGAGACCATGGCCGAGCTGGGCCTGCCGCTCTGCGTCCACGGCGAAGTGACCGATGCCGACATTGATATTTTCGACCGTGAGGCCGTCTTTATTGAGCGGGTTTTGGCGCCGCTGCGCCAACGCTTGCCAGAGCTGCGGATCGTCATGGAGCACGTCACCACCCGCCACGGCCTGGACTTCGTGCGCAGCCAAGCGCAAGGCATGGCGGCCACGCTGACCACCCACCACCTGATTATCAATCGCAACCACCTGTTGGTCGGCGGCGTGCGCCCGCACTACTATTGCCTGCCGGTGGCCAAGCGCGAGGCACACCGCCTGGCGCTGGTCGAAGCGGCGACCTCGGGCGATGCGTGCTTTTTCTTGGGCACCGATTCCGCGCCCCACGCCACCCATACCAAAGAGGCCGCTTGCGGCTGTGCGGGCATTTTCACCGCGCCCAACACCATGAGTTGCCTAGCCCAGGTCTTTGAAGCCGAAAGCGCCTTGGATAAATTGGAAGCTTTCACTAGCCTCAATGGTCCCGCCTTCTATGGCCTGCCCGCCAACGAGCAAGCCTTGACCCTGGTCAAGCAGGATCAGCCGGTTGCTTACCCCACTCAGATTCCGGTCGAGGACGGCCAAACAGTCACGGTCTTTGACCCCGGCTTTGAGCTTTATTGGGCGGTCGAAGAGGCGTCCTAAGCTAGGGGTGCGCGAACCAATCAGCAAGGGCCATCCGCTATGCACGATTTGACCCAACTTGGCGCTTGCGAACTGCTGGCCAGGCTAAGCGCTGGCACAGTCACGGCCCCAGAGGTCATGCAGGCTCATTTGGCGCGCATTGATGCGGTGAACGGCAAGCTCAACGCGCTTGTCTCCTTGCGAGCGCGCGACGACTTGATGAATGAAGCAGCAGCCAGCCCACGCCCTAGTGCGTCTCACCCGCTAGCGGGCCTGCCGATTGCGGTAAAAGATTTGGTCGCAACCAAGGGGATACGAACGACCTACGGCTCGCCCATCTATGCCGATCACATCCCCGATCAGGACGATCTGCTCGCTGCCCGCCTGCGCGCGGCAGGCGCCATCATCACTGGCAAGACCAACACGCCCGAGTGGGGTCACGGATCGCACAGCTTTAATCCCGTCCACGGCACGACCCGCAACCCCTACGACCTGTCTCGCAGCGCGGGGGGCTCGTCAGGGGGCGCCGCAGCAGCACTGGCCGCGCGCATGCTCGCGCTGGCTGACGGCTCCGACATGATGGGCTCATTGCGCAATCTGGCAGCCTTCTGCAATGTCTACGGCTTTCGTCCAAGTTGGGGATTGGTGCCGGGTGACGCGGGCAAGGAGGCCTTTATTTCGACGCTGGCAACCGACGGACCCATGGCACGCAACCCGCAAGATCTGGCTTTGTTGCTGTCGGTCTTGGCAGGCCCCAATCCCGAGGTTCCCTTTGACCGTCCCAAGCAAGACTTCAGCGCCGATTTTGGTGCAACCCTCAAGGGCAAGCGCATCGGTTGGCTGGGCGATTGGGGCGGCGCCTATGCCTGCGAGCCCGGCATACTCGCGCTCTGCGAGGCTGGGTTAGCTCTGTTCGAAGAGCGGGGCGCGGCGGTCGAAGCCATCCAGCCACCCTTTGCCGCTGACCAGCTTTGGCGCTCTTGGACCCAGCTGCGCGCGGGTATTAACGCCAACGCCAAACGCGATTTGATCGACGATCCCGCCAAGCGTGCCCAGACCAAGCCAGAGACCTTGTGGGAGATCGAACAAGGCCTATCCTTACGCCTGGCCGACTTCTTTGCAGCCAGCGAAATTCGCTCGCAATGGTACGCGACGGCAGCGCGGCTCTTTTCGGATTTCGACGCTCTGGTGCTGCCCTCGGCGCAGGTCTGGCCTTTCCCCGCGGAGTGGCGCTGGCCCCAGAGCATAAATGGGCAGGCGCTGGACACCTACCACCGCTGGATGGAAGTTGTGGTCCCGGTCAGCCTGGCGGGTCTACCTTGCCTGAACCTGCCCGTTGGATTTTCGCCTGAAGGGCTGGCGATGGGCATGCAATTGTTCGGCCCTACGGGCGCAGATGCTAAGCTGTTGGCCATGGGTCAGGCCTATCATGAAGCCAGCGACTGGCCGGGGCGCTGCCCGCCCAAGCTCTGAGTCTATCGCGCTATAGTGGCGATTGACCAGGCCTAAAAGCCCGGCGGAGCCAGGCTGACACCCTCGAACTGAGCCGCGATCAGCAAGGCCCCAGCGACCAAGCCCAGGGCCAGCAAAGCGGCAACCGCCACCTTCCACCAGGCAATAGGCCGCTGGCCCCGAACCTCGCCCGTGCGGCCATTGATGACCACCTGGAAACGCTTGCGACCAAAGCTGAATTCTGAAAACCAGATCGGCAGCAACACCAGGGTAAAGCGCTGATCCCAATAGTGCGTGTTCAGCGTGTTAATCCGCTGCTTGTCGCCGCCGATATCGCGGCGAATGTCTTGGCGAATGACCCCTTCCATGGCGATGGTCGCCGCCTGCCAGCCTGCGACCAAATCCACGCCATAGAGCCGCGCTTCATAACCGGGCAAATAGTCCGGGTTATAAGCTTCGAGCGCGCCGGTATCCCAGGAGGAAAAGCGCCGATCGGCAAGCGCCTCAAGCCCGCCGTCGGCCTGGATCAAAAAATCCTCAAATTCGCGCGCCACCTGCCCCGATACCGGCCGCCAGCGGGTCACACTTTGGCTGCGGGTCTGCCACTGGCTCTTGCCGTTGCGCATAACTTGGACGCGGCGGGTCACACGATGCACCGTCCCGCGTTGACCGCGATAGTCGGTCTGCGTGCGCGCATCGAAAGCCCAATAGGGCACATAGATACCGCGCAGGCGCTGCTTTGGGCGAGCGAGTTTGACCAGTGAGGAAGGCGCGAACCACAAGCTTTTCAGCCAGCGCTTGAGCCGCTGGCGCGCCTGATCTTCATCGACGCCAAAGGGCAATAGACCTTGCGGCTCAAAGCGGCGCAAACTGGTATCTTGGTCGATCAGGACGGTCTCGCAAAAGCTACAACTTTGCGCAAAGACCTGCGGCGCCATGATGGCCTCACCGCCGCAAGACGGGCAAGATAAGCGCCGCTCGGGCGGCAAGTCCTTCTCGCGCTCACCCGCCGTGGTGGCCGACTGCAAATCAAAGCGCTCCAGATCGCCGGGCGCAGCAATAATGCCGTTCTGACTACCGCAATAAGGACAGTCCAAACTGCTGGCGCCCGGCTGATACTGCAGGGTCGCGCCGCAAGTCGAACAAGGCTTGTGGAGCAGCGTTTCTGACATGCGAGAAAGACGGCGCTAGCTGGCAGCCGGTCCGGGCAAAGGGCTGGGCATGGGTGGCGGCAGGTGCTCCATGACGCCCGCCAGCTCTTCGATGTCTGACATGGGCTCCCAGCCTTCCATACCAGCGGTCCAAGCCAGGGTCTCACCGTTGATCTCTCCCGATTGCAGCATGTCTACCATGGCCTCGGCATCAAAGGGGCCTTTGACCTCACCGTCGATGCCCAGATGGTATTCAAGATCGGTGGGTAAGCCCGGCATTGCGGGCACGGCGGGACTGGCTACGGGCTCAGCCGGGCTCGCGCGCAGCACGGGTTCGGGATCTGGTTCGGGTGTTGGCGCGCTGCTCGCGGGTATGCCCGCCGCCATATTGGCTCCCATATTGGCTCCCATGGCCGCGCCCAGGCCCGCGCCGAGCCCAGCCCCCACGCCGGCGCCCATGGCGTTGTCCGCGCCCGCGGCTTCGCCCAGCGCTTCGGCTTGCTGGTATTGGAAATAGCGCGACAGGTCGCCCACCATTTCCACCGACGAGCGCTTGTCCAAAGCCTCTTCGACGCGCGGCGGGAAGGAGATGTTTTCGACCCAAAAATCTTCCAATTTGACGCCGTAGTCGCTGAAATCTGAATCCAGATCATCGGCCACCAGACAGCCCAATTGCTGGTAGTTTGCCGCCAGTTCAAGCGCCGGAATACCCGCAGCCGCCAGGCTGGTCGAGAATTTGGAGACGATTATATTGCGCAAGCGGTCTGAAATCTCGTCCATGGTAAAATGGCCGTCGGTGCCTACGACCTGCACCAATAGCTTTTGCGGATCGCCGATGCGCATTTCATAGGTGCCAAAGGCGCGCAAACGCAGGGGGCCGAATTCGCTATCATTCAGCATGATGGGGTTACGCGTTCCCCATTTCAGATCGCCAAAGCGACGCATGTTGAAGAAATAGACTTCAGCCTTGAAGGGCGAAGAAAAACCGTGATCCCAATGGTTGAGGTCGGTCAAAATCGGCAGGTTGGCTGTCAACAATTCGTACATGCCGGGCCCAAAGACATCAGCCGTCTGGCCTTGGCTGACAAACACCGCCATCTGGCCTTCGCGAACGGTGAGCTTGGCTCCGTTCTTGATGGCGTTGTCGTGGCGCTCGAAACGATACACCAAGGTGTCGCTGCTATCGTCCAGCCATTCGATGATATCGATGAATTGGCTTGAGAAGATATCAAACAGTCCCATCGGCTCTTTTCCCTTCTGGTTTGGCACGCGCTAGGACGCGGCCCGCTCATTCATCCTTGCGCAATGCGCTCGCATCCTGGGCAACGCGCGCGCTAGCTGATCGGCTGGCCACTTTGGCCAGTTTGGCCGACCTGGGCGCAAGCCACCCTTGCGCTTGCATCCGATGGCCCGCTCCGCAACGTCGCTCCTGTGGCCACAACAACAAAGCGCAAGCCTCGTCGCTCCTCCCACAAGCTAGTCGAGCAACGGGCACTTGCCAAGCTCAGAGCCCGCATTGCGCCCACCTTGCCTGCTTTCGCCAGGTCTAGTTGCCATCTCCAGCGGGCCCGCCGTCGGCATCCCCGCCTGCCTCCGCCGCCTCGGCTGCTTCTTCGCTCTCGGCGGTTCGTGCGGCTTGCTCAACCGCCGCGCGCGATTGAGCGGCCTTCAGCATGACCTTGAGCTCAGCCTCGCAAGCCGCCAAGGTCTCTTCGGCTTCGCGGCGCTTGGCTTGACCTTCTTCGCGGATTTGCAAGCTGTCTTCGATGGTAGCGATCAACTGGTCGTTAGCCTGCTTGACCGATTCAATATCGAAAATCCCGCGCTCAATCTGCTCGCGGGTCTCGCGATTGGCCTCGCGCAACTGGTCGGCGTTGGCCGTCAACAGCTCGTTGGTCAGATCGCTGGCCTCTTTGAGCGTGTTGGCCGCATCCGCAGAACGCATAATGGTCACAGCGCGCGCCATCTGCTGGCGCCACAAGGGCACCGTATTGGCCAATGTCGAGTTGATTTTATTCACCAACGCTTTGTCGTTTTCCTGGACCAAACGGATCGAGGGCAACGACTGCATGGTGACTTGGCGGGTCAGCTTGAGGTCATGGACGCGGCGCTCCAAGTCGTCGCGCGCGGTGCGCAGGTCGCGCAGGCGCTGAGCATCTATGACATCGCCCGATGCTTCGACTTCTTTGGCAAAATCCGGAATGATGCTGTCGTCTAATTCGCTCAACTTGCGTTCGCCCGCCTGGATATAGAGTTCCAGCGTGTGGAAATAGTCCAGGTTGGCGTCATACAAGCGGTCCAGGCTGGCCACATCGGTCAGCAGGCCGGTCTTGTGCTGCTCAAGATTGTCGGACAGGCTGTCGATCTGACCGCGCACTTCAGCGTATTGGTTCAAAAAGCTCTCGACCTTTGAGCGCGCGCCGAACAAGCGCGCCAACCAGTTGGGACGTTTGGAAGCGTCGATGCCGTCCAGCTTAAGATCACGTAGGCGGCCCACCATATCGTTCAGCGCTTGGCCCGCCTTGCCGGTCTCTTTATTGCGCACGCCTTCAAGCATCAGGTCAGAGATTTCGGTCAATTGCGCCTGGGCCTGACTACCAAAATAGATGATGGAGTTACTATCTTCCATCTCGATTTGGGCCTTGAACTGCTCGATCAGGCTCTCTTCATCGCTGCTTTCGATCTTGTTGCTAAGATCCAACAGGACTTCTGGCGGCAATTCGGCGACGCCGCGATCAACCGCCGTGGGCAGGCTGGGCAATGCAAGGGTGCTTGCGTCGTCTTCGCTCTTAGTCGGCGCTGCGGTGGGGGTATCTGTCATGAGGGCATTCCTTAGCTAGCCAGCTTTCGCATTGCACCCAACTTGGTGGCGCGACGCATTGGCCATAGTGGCGCTGATAATGGGTGGTCAGAAATCTAACCCGTTCGTCAAAAAGCTATATCAAACTAGCCCCTCGCGATCCAACTGAGTTTGAAGCACCTCTATTTGCACCTCCAAATCCATCAAATCATGCGCTTGCAGGCGCTCAATCTGCTCGACGCAGGCTGCTTCGATGGTCTCCAGCACGCGCAAATAGGCACCGCTGAGCTCGTTGAGGCGGCGAATCTGTCCGGCCTCGCGGGCCTGATCGGCATAGCTGTGGTATTTGTCGGTGACTTGCGCGACCTGATCCAGGTAGGTGACAAAAAAGCGCCGCGCCTGATTGATATCGGAGGGGTCGTTTTGCACCAGTGCGACCACGCGTGAGGCTTTGTCGGCCACGCTTTTTATCTTGGCCGCCATAGCCAGCAGCTTTTGCGACAGCGCTGGATCACGACCCAAACCAGATTCAGCCGACAAGCGCTCCAGATGGCGCGCCCGGTCCCGCAGGGTCACGATCTTGTGTTCTGCCGCCTCGATGTGTTGCCAGACCCGCGCGTCATGTGCGCTGTCTGCTTCACCGCTCTGGCGGGCCGGTGATTTATCGCTCAAGGGGTCCAAGCCATAAGCCGCCAGCGCGCAGCCCCCCGCCAACACCCCCAAGACCACCGCGGTCGCCAGCGTCGCGGGCGAGGCCAGGGCCAGGCTGCCACCGACCGCCAGAGCGATCAGCGCATAGGCGAGCCCCTTCACGGGCCAGGGTGGCGCTTTGGCCATGACGGCCTCATCGTAGGCAGCATGCAGGATTTGTCCACGGCGGACCAGAGCCGCGGCCATGCCCAGGGCCACCATGGCCAGCACCAGCACCAGCGCTTGGTCGATGCGCAGCGTTAAAAACTTCCACATCAAGGCGGGCACCAAAAAGATCGGTAGGACCGCGAGCAATAGGCCCGAACCGCGTCCCGCCAGCGGGTTGGCATGCCTGCCCGGCGCCCTGTGGCTACCCTTTTGATCGGGGCGAAGGATACGCCGCGCAGCCTTGAAGCTCTGTCTATCTTTCATGATATCCTAACTGGCTACATTAACGCAGCCTGCAAATTACAAGGCACAGCGCCGGGCAGCACCATAGCCTGCAGCGCCGTCATGCGCCAAGCCCCACGATCTAAGCCCCCAAAATCAAAACCCCGGCATTTCAATTCCCGGCATTTCAATCCCCGGCATAGCAGCCGCTATCTCTCGCGCGCGCTGCTTTTGCCAAGACCGCAAGGGCCGCTCCAGGCGACTTTGTAACGCCAGCGTTCCGTAACATCACTGGATTGCGGTGCCATCACCGGTGCCCCACATTAACGTTGCCAACTTAGCCTTTGCCAAGCCAGGCCATGGAGGTCAAAAGCCGCGTTAGAACAGGCAGTACCAACCCGTGGCGACTACGCAAAACACCAGCAGGCCTTGTGAGAGCCGGCGAACCGCAGGGGAGAATGTCATCTAAGATCTTTCGTTTTCGTGCGTAAGGATAGCAGCCTACCTATATGGGCATATGTTCTAGGCAAACGGCCAGTTTTGTAACCTCTTGGTTTTTTTGGTTGCAAAATTAGAGCTTTAACAACCGGTCGGTTTCCCGATATAGTTTGAGCTTAATAAGAATAATGCGAATCCCAAACCAGCAGTTGCGTTGCAAATTCGTAAACTTGCGTCAGATATTTCTAATCTGCGAATATGATTAGAATGTCGTTGCCTTACCTATTGAAGTAAGCAACTCTGGGTTGAATTCATTAGCATAGCGCGCCGTTCCTGTGAGATTTTAAGCGACCCAACACGCCTTTTATGCGGACAAATTAATATGAACTTGGCCAAAAGAAACCTAGGGCCTTTCCACACATTTAGCCCAAAGTTGGGACTGGCTAGCCTTTTGATTATGGCTTGCGGTTGTGGTTGGATGTTGGACGCGCAGGCGCAAACAAACCAAGACCTTGCCGCCGCACAGACCCAAGACACCGTCATTTCGAAGACCGTGGCGCCGCAAGCGTCTGCGCCCGTGGCCAATGCGCCGCAGCCCTCGCCGTTTCAGATCAGCGTTGACGGCGCGCCGCAATCCGGCAGCCAAGGCGCGGCAGGCACAGCGCAAGGCACCGACATCAAGATCCAGTTCGACGGCCTGAACGTAGAAAAATCGGCCAATATCGTGCTGCTGAACCCGAATTCGGCCGAGCCCGTGGTTGACGCGAACGGCAACGTCACCAACACCCACTCCTTTACCGCCTATTGGAACTACTCCTACTGGGTCCAGCGGGCTGAAGTACGCATCTTCGACGTCAAGTCCTCGGTCAAGGGCCGCCCGGTGCAAGTCTTGCCCGTCGCTGAGGGCAAGGTCACGCCGCTGCGTTTTGTGGACAGCTCGCTTCGTGGACGCCAATTGCAGTACGTCCTGCGCGTCTATGATGAAAACGGCAATTGGGACGAGACCGAGCCCAAGCTGTTGCTCATCGACGATCGCGGCGGCCTGGCTGAAGGCGATAGCTTTGACGACCTGGGCGAAGCCTGGGATCAAAACACATTGGCGGTCAGCAGCATCAATGTCTCTGGCGGCGCGGTCACGGTCTTTGGTCGCGGCGCGCCACAAGGCCACCTGGCCTACGTTCTGGGCGAGCGCGTCCCGGTCGATAACAACGGTGACTTTGTTGCGCGCGAAATTCTGCCATCTGGTTCACATCAAGTCACAGTGGCCGTGGTTGATCTTTACCGCCGGGGCCTGAATTTCAGCCGTGAGCTGACCATCCCTGAGGATGAAGTTTTCTATGTCGCGCTGGGCGATTTGACCGTGGGATCGACCAAGAACACAGGTCCGGCCGCTTTCGTTGGCGACACCACTGGTTATGGCGACATCCAAGTTGACGGCCGCGTGGCCTTCTTTGTCCGTGGCAAGATCCGCGGCGACGTTCTGTTGACGGCTATGGCGGATACGGGTCACGGCACCCTGGAAGAAATCATCCAGAACATCGACAAAAAAGACCCGGCCAACCTGTTGGCGCGCATCGACCCCGACAAGTACTATCCGGTCTACGGCGACGGCTCCACGATCGAAGATCTGGCCCCAACCCAGGGCAAGTTCTATGTGCGGATCGAAAAAGACGAGTCCTACGCCATGTGGGGCAACTATCAGACCAACATTACCGGCAATCAATTCATCACCATTAATCGCGGCCTCTATGGAGCCAGCGCGCAATACCTGTCGAACGCCAAGAATAACAACGGCGACAGCCATGTGCAGGTGCAAGCTTTTGCCGCTCAGCCGGGCACCCTGCCCCAGCGCGACGAGTTCCGCGGCACGGGTGGCTCGCTGTATTTCTTGTCAAACCAGGATATCACCGTCGGCTCGGAAAAGGTTCGCATCGAAGCACGCGACCCCAACACCGGCGTGGTGCTCAACTCGCGCGAGTTGGTGCCCGAAGAAGACTACGACGTTGATTATATTCAAGGGCGGATCATCCTGTCCTATCCGCTGCAATCGACCTTTGATGATAACTTCATCACCACTTTGACCCCCAACGGCGGCGGCAATCCGGCCTATTTGGTGGTCAACTATGAATTCACCCCCACCACCAGCCAAATCGGCGACAATTTCCTGGCCGGTGGCCGCGTCGGCGGCTGGATCGGGGATAACGTCGGCGTCGGCCTGACAGGCCAATACGACAACACCACCGGCGAAGAAAAGACCGTGGTTGGTGCCGATGTAAAGCTGCAGGTCAGCGCTGGTACCTACATCAAGGGCGAGGTAGCGCAGAGCGCCGGCACAGCGGTTACTACAACCTCGTCAAGCGATGGTGGCTTTACCTCCTGTAATGCCACCAACTCCAACACAGCGGGCGGAACGACTTGTGCCGATACGGCGATCGTCGTCGCCAACCCCCAGGCGCGCGCTTATGGCGTTGAAGCGGCGGTTGACCTGGCCGATTTGGGCGTAACCAGCGTCCAAGGCCGCCTAGGCGCCTACTTCCAGCAACGCGACCAAGGCTTTGCAGGCGAAGGCAACTACACCGCCAACAACGAGCGTCGCTATGGCGTCAGCGCCGACATCCCCATTGGCGAGACCGGCAGCGCCGTGACCGCCAAAGCGACCCGCGTCGATAACCTGGATACCAGCGAGAGCACCACAACCGCGCAAGTCGATGTACGCCAGACCTTCGGCGCACTGGAAGCGGGCTTGGGCATCGGCTATCTCAACACCACCGCGCAGGGCGCCAAGACCGACGTAGGCGCCGAGCTGGCCTACAACATCTCAGAAGGCACCAAGGCGCGCGTCTTCGGCCAGACCACCGTCACCGCCGACGATCCCAGCCTGAAAGAGACCATTTTGGGCGTGGGCGGCAGCGCCAAGATCAACGAGAAGCTGACCGCTGATGGCGAAGTTTCTTACGCCTTGGATGCCCAGCAGGTGGCAGCACGTTTGGGGATCGACTACGCCCACAATGACCGCACCAACTTCTATGGCGCTTATGAGACCGGCTTTAGAACCAACACCGGTACCGGCAGCTCCAGCGGCGCCAAGGTCTTTGACCCCACCGTGGGCAAAGTCACGGTTGGTGGCAAGACCCGCTTTACCGACAGCCTGTCGGTCTTCGGCGAAGAGCACCTGATCCATGAGGGCTTTGGCATCACCGGCCTGACCCACTCTTACGGCGTCAACTACACCCCCAACGATAATTGGAGCCTCAGCACCGCGGTCGAAGTCGGCAACGTTAAGGACGTCGTCACCGGCAATGACCTGCGCCGGATCGCAGCCAGCGGCTCGGTCGGTTTCTCAATCGACAACAGCAAGATTGGTGCAGCTCTTGAATACCGCGCCGACACCAACGCTATGGGTCAAGACGCGCGCACCTGGCTTGCCAAGGCCAACGCCAGCTATAAAGTCGATCCGAACTGGCGCTTGTCCGCCAAAATCGCCGCTTTCATCTCTGATAAGAACGGCCAGCTCCAGAACGGCAACTTCATTGACGGCGATATCGGTGCGGCCTACCGCCCGATCGACAACGACCGTTTGAACGCGCTGTTCAAGTATCGCTTCTATGCAGACCTGCCCTCTGACACCGTGGCTAACGCCGCCAATGGAGCCTATAAGCAGCGCTCGCACATTCTGTCGGCCGACGTGGCCTTCGATGTTGCCCCCCAGATTACCCTGGGCGCCAAGTACGGCCTGAAGCTGGGCCAACGCACGGTCGACGCGGCCAGCAACGATTTCTACTCCTCAACCGCCCACCTAGGTGTGTTGCGGGCCGACTTCCACGTGGTCAAGAATTGGGATGCCCTGCTTGAAGGCCGCATTTTGCACCACCAAGAGAGCCAACAGACCAAGTACGGCGCGCTGGTCGGGGTCTATCGCCATATCGGCGACAACTTCAAAATCGGCGGTGGCTACAACTTCTCAAGCATCAGCGATGATCTGACCAACACCGACGCCAACGCTTCGGGCTGGTTCATCAACGCCATTGCCAAGTTCTAAAGCGGCAGCGCCGCAACGAACGCGCCACAACTGAACGCTGAATGCCGAGCGAGCCGAACTGGTGGCAAGGTCAACAAGCGGCAGAGCATATAAAGAGGGTCCCACGTGGGGCCCTTTTTTTGCCTGTACGGCTCCCCCTTTGGTGGCCGCGCTCCCCTGGCAGTCCGCTCCCCTGGCAGTCCGCTCCCCTGGCAGTCCGATCCTCTGGCAGTCCGATCATCTGGCAGTCCGCCCTTCTGGCAGCACAAAGACGGGGCAGCACAAAGACGGGGCAACCATCAGCGGGCGCGCCCTGCTCATGGGGCTTGTCGGACGTGCCCTGCGCATCGGTTGCGCTGGGACTGGTACTCATCGCTTTGGATATCGCATGCGCCCCCAACCACCAAAGCTAGCCACATCCGCCAGCCACCCGAGCCAGCCACCACAGCCGACAACGCCCAGATGCCTGGCGTACCAAGACAAACGTCAGACACTTGAACCCATTTCGTCGAATGGGACGCACCCAACGCCCAACCCGCTTGAATTGGCCACAAATGCACCCTTGCAAGCGAGAAAACTCGCTCGGGCTTGGTTCTAGACAGGTTGTCATAGAACTTCGCGCACCGCCACTTGCCGAAGCTCAGGCGAGGAAACACCGTATTTTGCACTTTTAAAGTGCTACATTTATGACGTGCATCCTATATTGCACACTGTTTTAATGTGGAGTAGATCCGACAATATTAATCGATGCACCAAGGCGGCCCCTATGACCCTCAACCAACTCGCCCTACAATTCATGACGCTCGGCCAAACCCAGTCAAGTCTGGTGATCTTCGGGGCGCTGCTCCTCGGCGGGCTTTTGGGCGCAACCATCGGCAAACCCAAAGGCATCATGGCGCGCGGCTCTTTTTTCGCCTTGTCCCTTTTGATGCACTTCGGTTTCAAGCTGCTGGTCTTTGCTTCCCGCTTTGTCCTGCCAGAAATCGGCATCTCGTTCGGCCTTGTGGGGCAGCTCGGCCTTATCTTTGTGCTGCTACTTCTTTTCGGCTTCTTTTACGGTCAGATAGCGGTTGCGCGCGGGCGCGACCTCTACGGCCGCAGCATCGCAGCCGTAATTGCCTTTATCCCTGTCATTGGCTGGTTGTGGTTCATCTTTGGCCCGTCGCGCGATGAACCCGTTGGCGACTACGTTAAGCTGCCGGGCCTTCTTAAGGGAGGCCTCGCCTTTTTGGTCGGCGTGGCCTGCATGGTGGGCGTCTATTTCCTGGGAAAAGAACAAAGGCGCATTACGCAGCCGATAAGCGATGCCGTTGCGGAGATTGAAGCTGAAATCGAGACCAAGGGCATCGAAAATCTGGAAATCGAGCCCGACTTCGGCCTTTACATCAGGGTAGGCGGATTGAAAATGACCCTAGACTCGATCGCAGAAGCTGAGCGGTCTGGCATTGGCGAAGAAGGCAATCCCCTGCTGTCCGCCAGCGTCGAAGATGATACTCTGACGTTCGTCATGTCGCTCGTGGACACGGTTGATCCTCAAAGCGTTGATCTTGAGGCGCTCAACCAGAGCCTGGTTCGCGACTACTGTGAAGACCAACTCTATCGGCCCATTTTCGAAGCCGGCGGCACCTTCACCTTTGATTTTCGCAGCGAAGACGAAGCGCCGCTTACCAAGGTGAGCATCAACGAGGAAGCTTGCGCGGCCTTGGACACGCCATAGCGCCTAAACCGAGCAAGACGCCCCCTACCCCAAACCGCCAATCCAGACCGCTAGCCCAGACCGCTAGCCCAGACCGCTAGCCCAGACCGCCAATCTCGATAAACACACCCTGATGAGCCCCAAGCGCCACGTCATGCTAGGGCTTGGAGCGCACCCAACGCCCTTCCGGGCTCAGGTGAATGCCGCATTCTTGCTTTTCAGGGCTGTGCGCCCAGCGGCCCGCGCGCGGGTCTTCGCCTTCGGCCACGGCCCGGGTGCAAGGCTCACAGCCAATGCTCAAGAAGCCGAACTGCTCCAGCGGATGTGGCGGCAGCGCAAATCGGGCGCGGTAATCGTCAACGCCCTGCTTGCTCCACAGAGCCAAGGGGTTCAGCTTGATCTTTTGCCCGTCGCGCTCAAACACAGGAATGGCGGCACGCGAACTGGCTTGGAAGCGCTTGCGCCCCGATATCCAGGCATCAAAGCCCGCCAAGGTGTCGGCCAGCGGGAAAGTCTTGCGCAAATTACAGCACATGTCGGGATTACTCTTGGCCAAGCCACCGTCGGGATCTTCGCCCGCCACGAGGGTGGCATCCGGCTTGACTCGCAGCAGGTTGAGCCCCAGCAACTCGGTGAGTTGGTCCACATAATCCAGGGTCGCAGGAAAGTGCCGCCCGGTGTCCAAAAAGACTACGGGCACATCGGGACGGATCTGGCTGACCAAGTGCAGCAAGACAGCCGATTCCGTACCGAAGGAGGAGACCAACGCAATATTGGCCAGCGCCGGGTCCAGCAGCGCGCCCGCCAAATCGAAGTGGCCGCTGTCGGGCAGATAGGCCGCTTGCAAGCGCTCCAGTTCCGGATCAAAGCCACCCTCGGGCCAGGTCGGTGCTTCAGGCTGGCGTGGCCTGGCCACCGGTTGTTGGGCCAGATCGGCGCGGCTAGGGCGTTGCAAGGCAAGGCGCGCTCCGTCCAGGCGCAGCTCAGACCGCTGCTGTGATGTTTCTTGCGCCGCCGCTTGGGGCGCCTGTTGGGGCGCCTCTTCGCTCGCCGCTTCGCTCCATGTCAGGCCCGCCTCCGCTGCAGAGATAGGGTAGGCACTGGGTTCATAGCTGTCGGTCATGGGGCTCTTCCTCGATGGCCAGGGGATGCACAGCAAGCCGCACAAGCACACATTCTTCCTGGCAACAGTGTTCTTAGAGCCCTATTGTGAGATTATTTCCCGCCAAATCTCAATACCCAGTACAAAATAAGGACATTGTTGAAGCCCAGCGCTTTTGCGCCGAACATTGGCGGTCGATCCGCTCGCCCCGCTAGACAGCGCCCAGAGCGTAAGCGCTTGCATCAAACGGGAAGCAGACCATCGCGGCACCCAAAACCACCCAACCTGCATCAAAACTCGCTGTGCAAGGGAGCTGCAGCTGTAAGCGGCCTAAGATCACAAAAAAACGCGGCCCGAATGGACCGCGCTTATTTTTTGGTCGCTGCGATGCAGCCACAGGCACCAAGTTGCCAGATCCCTGGCCCGCGCCCCCGTACCCGAGCCCCCGTACCCGAGTCCTCGTGTCCGAGATCCCCTAGCCGGAGCCCCCTTGGCCCGCTAGCCCAACTTACGCTCAACTGCGCCAGGAGCGACGCGGCCTAGGAGTTAGGAGCTGGTCTGGCTGGTCTGAGAGCCGTACAAGGGGCGCTCGCTGCTGCTGGCCGACGGGCTTGCGCCATTGGCAGAAGCCGAAGCACCGCCCATCGCGCTGTTGCGCGCACCGAAGCCGCCCAACTGGCTGGCCCCCGGGTTTTCTGAGCGGCGAACGTTGCCTTCCAGGTAAGCCCCGGTCTCGATCGCCAGATCTTTGTGCACAATATCGCCGGTCACACGTGCGGTCTTCAGCAGAACGACGGTGGTTGCCGACAACTGGCCTTCAACGTTACCCGCCACGCGGATGGTATCGGCCTTGACCGTGCCCGAGATACGCGCATTTTCGCCGATAGTAAGCTGCTTGGTCTCGATATCGCCCTCGACCTCGCCATCGACCTGTATCGCGCCTTGGCAGATCATATTGCCAACGATTTTAAGATCGGCGCTGATGACAGAAACCGAGCTGCTGCCTTGCGCCTGCTGCGGGGTCTGCGGGCGCTGGATGCCAGCTTGGCCCGTGGCGAAGCCAGTGGCGCTGCCGTTGGCGTGGGCATGAGATTGTTGCTGTGTGTTCATAGATGCGGGCTCGTCTTTTGATCCTTTAGAGAACATGTTTTGCTGCCTTTATGAAAGTCAGTGGATTGTGGCGGTCTTCGCCGATTTTTATTTCGTAGTGCAGGTGCGTCCCCGTTGAGCGGCCCGTGTTGCCCATCAGAGCAATCTTTTGGCCAGGCTGAACGACATCCCCGACGCTCACCAACACTTTTTGCAAGTGCGCATAGCGCGACTTGAAACCATAGCCGTGGTCGATTTCCACGAAATTTCCGAAGGTTCCTCGCGGACCGGCATATACCACTTTGCCTTGGCCTGAAACCAGAATCGGCGTTCCCTTACCGCTGGCAAAGTCGATTCCATAGTGCATGGCACCCTTTTTCTTGGTGACAGGATGCACGCGGCGGCCAAAGCCACTTGTCAGACGTGCATCAGACACCGGTTTTCGGAACGGCAGGCGGTCAAACACCGAATCCAGGGCCTCGGCGCGCAGCTTGAGTGCCGCCATGGTCGGCGCGGCATTGGCCAACAGCACTCGGGCTTGATCTAGGCTCTGTGACGACTGAAAGTCTGGCGCGCCAGACGGCAAGGTCATGGCACCACCTAGCCCCGCGTAGGAAAGTTCGGGCGTTTCTTTCGGCAAGTAATCGCGCGCCCTAAGGCCCGCCCGCTTAAACGCCCCCTCTTTGGCCTGTATCGCGTTGGCAAGGGGCTCGCGTTCGCTGGCAAAGCTGCGCGCCACTTGGGTCTGCATCTCATCCACCATCTGCTTGGCTTCGTCGAGCTGACGTTCGGCGGCCTTCTGACGGGTCTGCGCCTCGACCAAGGCCAACTCCTTGCTATCCAGCGAGGATTCGAGCTGTCGGACCAGCCCGGTTAGGCTCGCCATTTCGGTCCGGATGGCGTCTTGGTCGGCGTTAATAAGGTTCTCGGTCGCTTCCAGCTGCTTGCTGAGCCCCTTGGCGTGCGACTGCGAGGCCGCCAGTTGGCGCGCGGTCTCGTCAAAATTGGATTGCAGACTGGCGACCTGTCGATTGAGGCCGTCGCGTTCGGCTTCCAGACCCAGGCGCAGCTTGTTTTCTTTGACCAATTTGGTCTTGAGCGTCTGGATTTGTTCGCTCATATCGCGGAACTGCTCGTCGGCCAGACCAACCCGCCGCCCCAAATTGCTGACCGTGGCCAGCGCGGTGGTCTGATCTTCAGCAGCAAAGCCCAAGGATTGCGTCGTCGATTGGCGGGCCTGTGCGATGGAATCCAATAGTGCAATCGAATCTTGTCCAGCTCCCTGATTGGCGGCACCGTCGGCGCTGGCCAGGCTGCGCAATTGGCGCTCGACCATAGCAAGCTGTCCTTGGCTCTCCTTAACGCGGTCTAACATCCAGGCGTTGGCCAGGCGCTGCTCGTGAATTGCGCGCCGGTAATAGGAGCCCATGGCGGCATTATAGAGCCCCCAGAGCGAGAGCATGACTACCGCCAGCAGAATCGCGCCCAGAATGCAGACAATGATGAACTGAAAGACCGTCGAAATGTTAAAGACATGGACTTCGCCGGGCGAACGCAGAATAAGCTGCTTTTCTTCAAAGCGCTTGCCAAAGCGTTGCACGATCCAATGCGGTTCAGGCTTGGTCAGTTGGGCTGCATTAAAATGCAGGTCATAATAATGGGGCATGCCGGGTCTGGGGTAGACGTGGGAATAAGTTCAGGTCGAAATTGGACAGGCGTATAACAACCTGTGGTAATGCATATGCCCCCCGTAGCGCTAGCGATTTCACCGAGCCACTCGCAAATGCCACAAACAGGCTGCCAAGTTGCCGCTTGTTTGCCTTAATTTAACCCGTTTGGATGAGGGAACTTCTCTTTACGATTATGCCGTGCGCTGGCCTTTGAAGCGTCACTCCCCCGGCGCGCCGCTAGGCCCCTTTAACTGGCTTTGTAGACCGAGTTCCAGACACGCGCCATCGGGCGTTTTGCATACCAGTCGAGGCCGTATCAAGAGCGCAGCAGAGCGGGTGGCAAAGTGACAGGCACAGCGGCGGTCGCATCGCCAAACAAGGTAATGTAAACAATTGTAACGAAGTTGCTCACCGCCTTGAGAAGGCTGGTCCCGCAATCTAACGCGAGCGTGACGCGCTCGTGATCGGGCGGATCGCTATAGTGCCGGGCATGGGCACGACACGGCAGCGCAGAGCGCCAGAACAGACCGCCCACACGCCCCCGCTTGAACGTCAGCACTTGCCGACTGGCGCGAAAAGAAAGATGATTGCCTCATGTTGATCGCCGCCTCTTGCCGCCCTTCTTTCCTGTCTAAACCACGCCGACGCCTCCTCGCTCAATTGGCTGCGTCGGTCGTTTTTCTGCTGGCTTCCCTGGCCATAACCGCTCCAGCCTTCGCCCAAGACCTCAGCCGTTTTGCCAGCCCCAGCGGCACCAGCGGTCAGCGTCTGGACCATGCTTTTTGGGACGGCTTTTTGCAGCGCTACGTCAAACCGGGCGATGGCAGTGTGACCCGCCTGGACTACAGCCAGGCGCGCGGCGAGCTGGGCGCTTTGTCAGCCTATTTGGACAGCTTGTCCGCCCTCAGTCCCTCGCAGTTCGAGCGTGACGAGGCTATGGCCTATTGGATCAATTTCTACAACGCGCTAACGGTCAAACTGGTGCTAGAAAACTACCCCTTGCGCTCCATTCGCCAGATTGACGGCGTCCTGGGCTTTGGCGGTCCCTGGAAGCGCCCGCGGGTCAGCGTCGAAGGCCAAATGCTCAGTTTGGACAACATGGAGCACGGCATCTTGCGCCCCGGTTTTGCCGATCCACGCGTTCATTACGCGGTCAATTGCGCCTCCTATTCCTGCCCGAACTTGATCCCGCGCGCTTTTACGGCCGCCAACTTGCACGACCTGTTAGAGCTGGGCGCGCACGACTACATCAACCATCCGCGCGGCGTCAGCCTAGAAAACGGTCGCCTACAGGTCTCCTCCATCTATCATTGGTTTAAAGAAGATTTTGGCGGCACCGATGCCGGGGTCATTGCCCACATGCAGGCCTACGCCGAGGGCGAACTTGCCCAAGGCCTCAAAACAGTTCAGCGCATTTCGGGACATCACTACGACTGGGCCCTCAATGACGCGCAATAGAGCGTTCGGCCTGGTTCGCACCACCTATGGGCAGATCGCGATTTGGGCCTTGATCTTGTTGCTGGGCACCGCTTTGTTGCGCTGGCAGGTCGATCTGAACTCTGCCCGGACAACTCCAGCGCTCGGCTCCGGGCGCCTTGCCACTGGCTTGGCAGGATTGGGCGCCTGGTTTTTGGCGGGGCTCTGGTGGTTTCAACGCCCAAGCCTCAGCCTTGAGGGCCCCCGTTCCGCCCCCGCGCCCGGCGTGCGCGCCCTGTCGTACGGTTGGGGCCTGGCTTTTTTGGTCCTGGTCGGGCTCGTTTTGCGCCTGACCTGGCTCGGCTCGGCGCCCTTGTTCGAGGATGATGCATGGCGCTACCTCTGGGACGGCGCGCTGAGTGCCAACGGCCAGAATCCCTACGTTCTCCCCCCGCAAACGGTCAAGATTGCCCCCAGCTTTGCCGGCGCGCGTGATCCCTTTTTGGCAGCCCAACGCGCGCTGGTCGAAGCCGAGCCCGACGCTCTAAAGATCCTGTACAAGATCAACCATCCTTGGTTAGCCAGCCTCTATCCGCCGGTGGCCCAAGCGATTTTTGCTGTTGCGCATTGGCTGGCACCCTATTCGATCAGCGGTTTTCAAATCTTGCTGATGCTGTGGGAGCTGATGAGCCTGGCGCTCTTTGCGGTGCTGCTGCGCGCATGGGGACAGCCGTTGTATTGGCTGTTGGGGTATTGGTGGAACCCGCTTTTGATCGAAGAGGTGGCCAACTCGCTGCACATGGATGCATTGATGCTGCCCTTTATGGCCTTGGCGCTGCTGACCATGCGCTGGGCGCAACGAAGCATCGGCTCTGCTCTGGCGACCGTGGCGGTCGTATTGGCGGCGGGCGTCAAAATCTGGCCTCTGGTCTTGCTGCCGGTGCTCGCTCCTTGGATCGCAGGGCGGGATTGGCGGGCAAACTTGGCGCGCGCGCTGGGCCTTGGCTTGCTGGCAGGCCTGGCGACGGCACTGGTCTTTTGGCCTATGGTCAGCGGCATTTTGCAGGGCAATCAGGCGCAATCGGGCTTGGTCGCTTACGCCCAGCGCTGGGAAATGAACGATAGCCTCTTTATGGCCGCCAAGGGCTTTTGGCATCAAATCGTCGGCCTAGAACTGAGCCTGGCCGAACGCGTGACCCGTTGGATGGTCGCAGGCCTGGTGGCTGGCCTATCGCTCTATTTCTGGCGGCGAGGCACGACGGCACCGACCGCCTTCTTGTGGGTCGCCGCGCTCTTGTTCATGACCTCGCCGACGCAATTTCCCTGGTACTACATTTGGCTGTTCCCCGCCTTGCTGCTGCGCCCGGTTTGGCCGCTGTTGGCCCTAAGTGCGACGCTGCCGCTCTATTACTGGCGCTTTCAAGCCCAGGCTCAAGATTGGACGCCCTGGTTCGATCAAGGCTTGGTCTGGCTGGAGTTTGGCCCCATCTTGGTTTGGTTGGCCTGGCTGGCTATTGCTCAGCTTCGCGCCAAGCACATGAACAAAGGCCCGCGCCGCCCGCGCCATCCCCAGAACGAAGCGAGCCAGCACTCAAACCCGAGCTAGTCCCCAAATTAGCACCCCAGTCGAGCGATATTCTATGCCCGATCTAACCGCCCCCCCGCCGCCGCGCATTGCGGTCGCCATTCCCGCCCTGAACGAGGCAGAGAGCTTGCCCGGCTTGCTGGCCGCCATTCCGCCCGAAGTTGCACGCGTAGTCGTCGGCGATAATGGCTCCAGCGATGCTACGCCCGAACTGGCCCGACAAGCGGGGGCAACCGTGGTCATAGAGCCCGAGCGTGGCTATGGTGCGGCCTGTTTAGCGGCCATCGCCTGGCTGGAACAACACGAGCCGCCCGATATCTTGGTGTTTTTGGACGCTGACTTTGCCGATGATCCCGCCAATCTCCCCAAACTGATTGCCCCAATCCTGGCAGGCGAGGTCGATCTAGCGCTGGCCAACCGCCTGCCGCTGGCCGAGCCGGGGGCTCTAAGTGTGCCACAGCGATTCGGCTCCTGGCTAGCGGGCGGGCTCATTCGCCTAATTTGGGGGCATGCGTTTCAGGATCTGGGACCGTTTCGCGCGCTCACCTGGTCCGCCTATCGGCGGCTCCATATGCAGGATCGCAATTTCGGATGGACGGTTGAAATGCAGATCAAGGCTGCCCAATTGAACCTCAGATGGTGCGAGGTTGCCCTGCCCTATGCCTGCCGTCGCAAAGGTCGCTCTAAGGTAAGCGGCAACTTGTGGGGCTCGTTTAGAGCGGGTACAAAGATACTCTATCTCATTCTGGCCGCCTTTGTTCGACAAGGCTGGCGGTCGGGTTCGTCGTCCTAAGCTGCGCCAAGCGCGCGACCGACGATGGCCCCTTACGCCCACAGTAGAAGAAAGCCGCGCGCTTGATGCACCTACGCCCCTTGGTTATCAAAGCAACATTCTGGCAAAAGCCCTTGCGAGCAGCCGGGCCGTGGCCCTTCGCGACCCCTGCCCTTGTTGCGAGCCTTTTCGTGAGCGTTTTCGTGGGCCTTGGTTTGACTAGCGGGGCCAGCCAGGCGCAAGGCCTGGAGCCGGTCAATGTCTTAGGCACCTTAATCGCGCCGCCCCCGCCAAAGCCCCTGCGCTTACGCCTGTATAGCTTGGTCTCCGCGCCCCTGCCCGCCGCCAAGCGGGCACCTGCTTTGGTCTTGCTCTTGCCGCTTGATGAGGGCGCGCCGCAGCCCGCACCGACCGCGATCGCCGCCACGTCGAGCCCAAATCAAGAGCCCGCGTTTCAGGAGCCCTCCAGTCAGGCAACCCAAGCCCCCGCCGCCACGCTGAGCTTTAAAGAGAGCGAACAGCCCGCTAGCGCCCTGCCGCTTCCGCAACCCAAGCCATTCAAAGTCGCCGCGCTTGTCGGCCTTCAGCCCAAAGAGACCCAGCTTAGCAGTGGTGCGTCGCCCGCGGGCTTGGTTGCCCCCGCCAGCCCTTCAAGCGCTGCCCTCATGGGGGACTTGGATGCCGTGGCCGTCGCCGGACAAGAGGGCGATGAAGCCTACGTCGAAGTGGTCTATGTCACAAAGCAACGCCCACTGCCCAAAGACCCGCTGCAGCGCGCCGCACGCCGCTTTGTCGATTTGATCGACCCCAGCGCCAACCAAATTCGTGTCAAGCAGACCCGGCGTGTGGCCAGTGCCCCGCCCTCACCCGTTGTCAGCAAAGCGCGGATCCCCGCCCAGCCAAGCAGCTCGGAGACACGCTCGGTCCCCGCCAATCCCATGCCCGCCGCCGATGATAAGTGCTTGCGCGATCTTGCCCGCATGAATGTCGTCTTCGAACCGCTGTCGGCCTTCCAGAATGAGGACGGATGCGGCATGAGCGATGGCGTGGCCATTAGCCGGATTGGCTCGGTCGCCATCAAGCCCGCCGCCAAACTCAACTGCGGCTACGCCAAGCGACTCGTGAAGTGGGTTGAGGGCGACTTGAGCCAGACCGTCGCGCGCAGCACCGGTTCACAGTTGACCGCCATCCGGCACTATTCCGCCTATCGCTGTAGTTTCCGATCCAAGGGCCGCTTGTCCGAGCACGCTTCAGGCAATGCCCTGGATATCGGCGCCCTTGAGACCTCGGGTGATTTGACCCTCAACGTCAAGAAAGACTGGGGCGACCATCTAGATTGGGCCCTGATGGAACCGATGGAGATGGCCCCCAAATCACAGCGCCCCAGCCTGGACGTGACCGCCGACAGCGATCCCAGCGGCAACGCCAAACGCCGCGCGTGGCATGCGATTACCAAGAGCGCTTGCCGCGCTTTCAAGCTGGTCTTGACTCCCCACTCCAACAAGGCGCACGCTAACCACCTGCATGTAGACATGGGCCGGTGGGAACAGTGTGAGCTTTGATCAGAGCGCCGTCGAACAAGACCTGCAACAATTAGCTGAACGATGTGACCTCGTTGCGCGCCATCTGCCCGCTATCGGCCTTCCCGAAGCGCGCCAACGCCCGCACACGCTTTCAACTTTGTTGCGAATCATCGTCGCCCAGCAGCTCTCCACCAAGGCAGCGGCGACCATTTGGGGCCGCCTGGCCGACGCAATGGGCGAAGAGCCCGACCCGCGCGACCTGCTTGAGGCGGGCGAAGACGGGCTGCGCGCTCTGGGCCTGTCGCGCCAAAAAGCGGGCTATTCCTTGGGGCTGGCACGCGCGGCCACCGATGGCGGGCTCGATATGGCGGCCTGGCCCGGTCTGGATGATGAAGACGTTGTGGAACGCATAACCGCGCTCAAAGGCTTTGGGCGCTGGAGCGCAGAAATTTACCTCATGTTCGCGCTGGGCCGGCGCGATGTTTGGCCCGCTGACGATTTGGCACTACAAGTGGGCCTGCAACAGCTCATGGCCCTCGACGAGCGCCCCAAATCTCGCAAACTGTCTGCGCCACTGATTGAGCATTGGCGGCCCTATCGCTCGGCAGGCAGCCTGTTCTTGTGGCGCTTTTACGGGGCCGCGACGCTGTCCGGTCAAGACGGCGAGGAAGGCGACAAGGGTAGCCAAAACGCCCAGTCAAAGAGCGCCAAATCAGCGGGCGCGAAAGCACAGCCAGCAAGCGCCAAGGCAAAACCCAAAGCGGAGCGCTAGCCTAGAGCGTCGGGCGTCGGTGTTACAACAGCCCATCCGCTCTAGCTGACTGATTTCTAACGCAAATTCATGCGCACTTGTTTTGCCACTCATTTGCGGCTTGCGCTAAGGCCAACAAAGTCAATTCCGCTGGCTGGCGAGCCCCCGTGAAACGAATGCGCGACGGCCGCGGCCGCGCTCCCTTGCCCGGCCTCCGCGCCCGCCGCCCTTTGCCCGCCCCCCTTTGCCCGCCCTCCTTTGCCCGACAGGCGGCAGCGGGCGCTCGAACTGGAAATCCTGGCTTGCACCGACATGAATTTTCATTTAACAACATTTAATGTTCGAATTCGAACTTATGCCGACGCTAGACCTAGCCAGATCAGAGCGCTAGAACAGCCGACCGCTCATCAATAGTGATAAGATCAGCATGAACCAACCTTCCTCAGCGCGCATTATCCCCGTCGATCCCTTTGATTATCTCGTTTTTGGCGGGACCGGTGATCTGGCGCTTCGCAAGCTCTACCCGTCTCTGCTCCAACGTGAGGACGATGGGCAACTACCTGAAAAGGCGCGCATATTCGGCGCAGCCCGCCATGAGACCCCGCATGAAGACTTTATCGCGATGGTCAAGGAAAACTGCCAAGAGCACCTAGGCGCGCAGTTTCCTGAGACCGCTTGGCCGCGCTTTGCCCAGCGCCTGACCTATCTTTGCCTGGACGTCACAAAGCTGGAAGACTTTGAGGCACTGAAGACGGTCTTGGAACAAGAACCTGACGCGATTCGCGTCTATTATCTGGCCATGGCGCCTAGCTTGTTCGGACAAACCGCCGCCAATTTGCACGCGGTTGGCCTGCACGAAAACAACGCCCGCATCGTGCTGGAAAAGCCCGTTGGTCGCGATTTGGAGACCTTCCAGCAAATCGACGACCAGGTACGCGCGCACTTCGATGAGAGCCAAATTTACCGCATCGACCACTACCTGGGCAAAGAAACCGTACAAAACCTGGCCGCCCTGCGCTTTTCGAACATTCTGTTCACCCACGTTTGGGATGCTGACCACATCGACCACGTGCAAATCACCGTGGCTGAGACCGTCGGCCTGGGCGAGCGCGCGGGCTACTATGACCGCTATGGCGCCATGCGCGATATGGTGCAAAACCACTTGCTCCAGCTGTTGTGTTTGGTGGCTATGGAGCCGCCATCGCAGCTTGAACAAGACATGCTGCGCGACGAAAAGCTGAAGGTTCTCAATGCCTTGCGCCCCTGGCCCGAAGCCATCAACGGCGATGTTGTCTTTGGTCAGTACGAAAAGGGTGCAATCGGCGGTGAGGAGGTTCCCGGCTATCAAGATGAGCTGGGGCAAGACAGCCGCACCGAGACTTTTGTTGCCCTGCGCACCTTCGTCGATAATTGGCGCTGGAAGGGCGTTCCCTTCTATCTGCGCACCGGCAAGCGCCTGGCCAGCCGCCATTCTGAGATCGTCATTCAGTTCAAACAGGTCGCCCACTCGGTCTTTGATGACACCATAACCAGCAGCCAAATGCAGCCCAATCGCTTGGTCTTGCGCCTACAGCCCGACGAGGGTGTATCGCTGGAGCTGATGACCAAAGACCCCGGCCCGGGCGGTATGCGCTTGCGTCAAGTCAAGCTGGATCTGTCGTTCCAAAAAGAATTCAACCTGCATTTTCCCGACGCCTACGAACGCTTGTTGTTGGACGTGGTACGGGGCAACTCGACCCTGTTCATGCGCCGCGATGAGGTCGAAGCGGCTTGGCGTTGGATCGGCCCCCTGTTGTCACACTGGGAGCACTCTAGCGACAAGCCACGCAGTTATGCAGCGGGCAGCTGGGGACCGCTGGATTCTAACTATATGATATATAAAGATAATAACCGCTGGCACGAGGAAACCCCCGCGTGATACAGGAAAATTTCTTTCATGATCGCCAAGACATGATCGAGAGCTTGGCCGACGAGATCGAAGACTTCGTATTTGCCGAAGTCGATCCCGACGCCCCGCAAGGCAGCCCCCTACCGTTGCTGTTGTTCTCGGGCGGTTCGACCCCCGTGCCCTTGTTCGATGCGCTAAACGCGCGCGCGCCCTCGCCAGTGGCCTTTGCCCAAGTGGGCCTGGTGGACGAACGCTGTGTGCCCGCCGACCAAAAGGACTCGAACCTGCGGCTTTTGCAGCAGCACCTAATGCGCGGCATCGGGCAAGCCTTGCCGCTCTACAGTGACGACCCGCAGGAACAAGCTCAAGCTCTAGCAGCCTACCAGACCGCCTTGAGCCAAGGGCCCAGCCTTGCGGTATTGGGCATGGGCGGCGATGCCCACACGGCCTCTATCTTTCCCAATTTGGACACCACGGCGGCGCTGTTGGATCCCAGCAACCCCAACGACCTGGCCAGCAATCAACCGCAAGACGCCCCGCACCGCCGCTTGACCTGGACCCTAGCGGGCCTGGCCAAAATGGATCGCTGGTATTTGCACATCGAAGGCGCCGCCAAGCGCGCTGTCTATGAAGCGGCCAAGAGCGGCGATCCCATCGCGGCGCCGATCGCCGCTTTCATCAACCACCCTACCAAAACCTTGAACGTCTATTGGTGCCCCTAATGAGCCCCTCAACCCCCGAAGTTCGCCCCGAAATTGCTGCCATCACGCAGGCCATAATAGAGCGCTCGCGTGCCAGCCGTCAGGACTACCTGTCGCGCATGGCGATCGCCATCTCTGACGGCCCGAACCGGCAAGTGCTATCTTGTGGCAATCTGGCGCACGGATTTGCGGCCTGCGGCATGGACGATAAGAAGCGCCTGGCCGGAAAGCAGGCGGCCAATCTGGCCATCGTCACCGCCTACAACGACATGCTGTCGGCGCACCAGCCCTATGGCACCTATCCAGATATCATCAAAGCCAAGGCGGAAGCCTTGGGCGCTGTGGCACAGGTCGCAGGCGGTGTGCCTGCCATGTGCGATGGCGTCACCCAAGGTCAACCCGGCATGGAGCTGTCGCTGTTCAGCCGCGATACGATTGCCTTGTCCGCCTCGGTCGGCCTATCGCACAACATGTTTGACGCGGCGCTCTATCTGGGGATTTGCGATAAGATCGTCCCCGGATTGCTGATTGCCGCCCTGACCTTTGGCCACCTGCCCGCGGTCTTCGTGCCCGCTGGCCCCATGCCCTCAGGCCTGCCGAACAAGGAAAAGGCGCGCATTCGCGAGGAATACGCTCAAGGCAAGATCGACCAAGCCGCCCTGTTGGAAGCTGAGAGCAAGTCCTACCACTCAGCGGGCACTTGCACCTTCTACGGCACGGCCAACTCCAACCAAGCCCTGGTGGAAGTCATGGGCCTGCACGTGCCCGGTGCGGCCTTCATCAATCCGGGCACGCCGCTGCGCCAAGCCCTAACCGAGGAAGCGACCCGCGTGGCGATCGACATCTCTGGCTTGGGCGAAAATTTCCGCCCCATCAGCCAGGTGATCGACGAGCGCTCTATCGTCAACGCACTGATTATGCTGCTGGCCACCGGCGGTTCGACCAATCACACCATTCACTGGATCGCGGTCGCCAAGGCCGCTGGCATCCAAATTACCTGGGAGGATATGGACGCCCTTTCCAAGCTGACCCCGCTTCTCACCCGCGTATATCCTAACGGCCAAGCCGACGTGAACGCCATGGAGGAGGCTGGTGGCTTGCCCTTCTTGATCCGCGAATTGGTAGCCGCTGGCCTACTGCACGGCGATGTCCGTACCAACATGGGCCAGGGCCTGGCGCACATGCAACAACGCGCGAGCTTGGATGACACCGGCGCGCTGCGCTATGAACCGGTGGCCGAAGCCAGTGGAGACCTCGACGTCGTGCGCCCGGCCAGCCAACCCTTCCAAGAGGACGGCGGCCTGCGCTTGCTCAGCGGCAACCTGGGACGCGCGGTCATCAAGACCTCAGCCGTCGAGCGCGAGCGTTGGGTCGTGGAAGCCCCCTGCGCGGTCTTTAGCGATCAGGATGAAGCGCTGGCCGCTTATAAGGCTGGCGAGCTGCACCGCGATGTCGTGGTCGTCTTGCGCTACCAAGGCCCCAAAGCCAACGGCATGCCTGAACTACACAAGTTGACCCCGGCTTTGTCGGTGTTGCAGAACCTGGGCTTTAAGGTAGCATTGGTCACCGACGGGCGCATGTCGGGCGCTTCAGGCAAGGTGCCCGCAGCGATCCACGTGACCCCCGAAGCGCTGGACGGCGGCTTGATCGCGCGCCTGCAAGACGGCGATGTCCTGCGCCTGGACGCCGAGGCGCGCAGCCTGACGGTGGTCGGCGACGATGCGGAGCTGGCGCAACGCCCTCTTGCAAAGCCCGCGCATTTGGCGCAGTCAGGTTTTGGACTTGGCCGCGAGCTGTTCGCCCCCTTTAGAGCAGCGGTAGGCCCGGCAGATCAAGGAGCCTCGATTTTCTCATGACGCAAGTTCTTTTGGCCGATATCGGCGGCACCAATGCCCGTTTTGCGCTCGCCAACGCCAAGGCGGTGAGCGACGAGACCACGCCCCTTGGCCAAGAGAGCAAGCCCAAAATCAAGGCACTGACCAAGCTGAAGGTGGCCAACTACACCACCCCGGCCGAGGCCATTGCCGCCTACCTCAGCCAGACTGGAGCCAAGCCGGAGGCCGCTTGCATTGCGGTCGCGGGGCCCGTGACCGGTGATCATTTCCACTTCACCAATTCACCCTGGGCCTTCAGCGCTAAAGGACTGGCTGCCCAGTTTGGCTTGTCGCTGGTCAAGGTCATCAACGACTATGAAGCCCAAGCCCTGGGTCTACCCTTTTTACAACCCGATGTGCTGACCCAGATCGGCGGCCGCCCTGCCGCGCCCGCCGCTCCGCGTGTCATTTTGGGGCCAGGTACCGGCCTTGGCATCGGCGCGCTGGTGACAGACCAAGGCCACTATGCAGCCGTGCAAGGCGAAGGCGGTCACATCTCCTTTGCGCCTCAAGATGCCTTTGAGGCAGAATTGCTGGCCCGTTATTGGCGCGAGCATCATCGCGTATCTGCCGAGCGCCTGCTGGCTGGCTTTGGCTTGGAAGCGCTGTATCGCCTGATGAACCCCGAACTTGCGCCGCTGAGCGCGGCCGATATCGCCGCGCAAGCCTTGACCGATCCGGCCAGTCCGGCGCGCGCCGTGGCGTTACGCTATCTGCGCATGCTGGGTTCTTACATGGGCGATCTTTGCCTGATCTTCACCGCTTACGGCGGCATGTATCTGACCGGCGGCGTCGCCCAAGGGCTGAAACCCCTGTTGGCGGAAGGCAGCCTGCGCGCGGGCTTTGAATACAAAGGCCGCATGTCGCACATCCCCGAGCGCACCCCGATTTTCTTGATCGAGACCGACGAGACGCCATTTTACGGCGCGCTCTATGCCTTGATGGACGCGCTTGAGGAAGCCGCGGCGTCTTAACCAACGGGTCAGGGCTTTGTTGTTGGCCGCCCGCCCCGCTTCTGTACCAGCTAGCCCTTCTGTAAATGCCGCTCCAGCCAGACCAGCAGCGCCACGCTGAAGGCGAAGATGCCCGCGGGTAACAGCGTCATGCTGACCGCCAGGGCCGAGATGGCGGCATCCCCCTGATCAATGGCCCCCTGCGTGCTCTCCTGCCAACCATAGCGGCCCAAAATCAGCGCCAATAATCCCGGTCCAACGGCATTGGCCAGCTTTTGACCAAATAGCCAATAGGCGTTGAAGGCGCCAATCCCGCGCCGCTCCTTATCCAGGCTAGCTTCGATTAGGTCGGGCATCAGCGCCCAGGGCAGTTGCAGCAGACAGCCATAGAAGATGCCGATCGCCACCACGTACCAACAGGTGGCATTGATGTCATAGCTGGGCAGGGTGAAGTAGAATCCGGCCATCAACAGAGCAAAGCCAGCCATGCCAAACTGATAGGCACGCATCTTACCGAGCCGTGCCGACACGAAGGTCCAAAACGGCTGCGAGGCCATTGAGGCCAGCGTCACCAAGGCAAACATAGTGGCGAAAGTGCCCAGCATGCCGACCAGCCCAAAAAAGCCGCCTGGGTCTTGGTCCAAAACCAGATAAGTTGAGAAAAAATCAATCGACTGCGTAATGAGTCCGAACCCCAGCAGTTGCAGGGAGAATAACGCCATTAGCAGCAGAAAATTGCGATTTTTCAGAACTGTCGCGATTTGCGCCCAAGGGCTTTGCAGGGGCTGTGGCGGTGCTTGGTCATACCGCTTGATCGCCCAGCAGGCCAGCCAGGTCGGCACGATAATCAGCGGCATCATCGCTAAGTAGCCCCAAAACGCGCCGCTGCGCCCGCCGCCGAAGGCTTCGATAATGCCCGGTAACACGCCGCCTGCGATCAAAATGCCGACCGAGAACAGCGCCATGCGCCAGCCCGTGAGCGACGACCGCTCGATGGGGTTTAGCGTCATCTCAGCCGTCATGGAGCCATGGGGAATGATGATCAGCGTATAGCCCAATGTCGCGAGCACAAAGCTTGCAAAGACCCAGCGCGCTGCTGCCGCTCCCTGCCAATCTGACGGCACCGCGAAAATCAGCACTGTCGCCACGGCCAGCACCACCGCGCCACCCGCGATGTAGGGCACCCGTTTGCCCCAGCGCCCGCGCGTATTATCGGACAACCAGCCCACAATCGGATCGGTGAGAATGTCGAGCAACAGCCCGGCGGTCAGGACCAAGCCCGCCATCTCAATCGGGATGCCCAGATACTTGGTCATGAAGGGCAGCAGCAGCACCGCCTTCAGCGTTACAAAGATGCCAACGCCGACATCGGGCAAGCCGTAGGCGGCGCGCCGGGCCAGCGGCACCGAATAGCCGCGCGTACCGGGGGACTGGGGCGTTTGAGCCATGGGGCGGGAACCTTCTGAAGGCAAGAGGAGGCGTCTTGTCGCCGGGTTGGCGCAGAGCCTGGCACAGCCCTGCCTGCCAAGCAACCAACTGGCACGGCCAACAGCTCAAAAGCCGCCCAATGCGTCTAGCTTGGGGTAATGACTATCGCCCTGAAATCGTTGACGTTTGTCAGGGTCGGGCCGGTCAGCACCAAATCGCCCAGCGCCTCGAAAAAGCTGTAGGCGTCGTTGTTGTCCAGGTAGGCGCGCGCATCCAGCCCCAAAGCCTGCGCCCGGCTCAAGGTAGTTGGATCGATGATGGCACCCGCGTTGTCTTCGATGCCGTCTATGCCGTCGGTATCGCAAGCCAGAGCGGTGACACCCGCCAGACCATCCAAGGCGATCGCCAGAGCTAATAAGTATTCAGCGTTGCGTCCGCCGCGCCCTTGGCCGCGAACGGTAACCGTGGTCTCGCCGCCAGATAACAGCACGCAAGGCGCAGCGAGCGGCTGGCCGTGGCGCTGCACTTGCTTGGCCAAGCTGGCCATGACTTGCGCGACCTCGCGCGCTTCGCCCTCTACACAGTCGGACAGGATCATTGGGTCTAGGCCCTGCTCCTTCGCGCGCTGAGCGGCAGCCTCCAACGCCATTTGCGGTGTTGCGATCATGCGAAAATCACCCGCCTCAACCGTGGGGCTGGGATTGGACCGCATGGCCGCTTGCAGCTTGAGGTCAAGGTCGATGCCAAAGCGCGCGCAAAGAGCCAGCGCACCTTCTGCATCGCTAAGCGCCGGGCTCGTCGGCCCAGAGCCAATTACCGCGGGCACATCACCCGGCACATCGGAAATGGCGTAGGTCACAAGGCGCACGGGCGCGACCAGCGCGGCCAGGCGTCCACCTTTGACCGCCGACAGGGTTTGGCGCACGGCGTTCATGGCTTCAATGTTAGCCCCTGCTTTCAACAGAGCTTTGCCGACAGCCTGCTTTTCAGCCAGGCTCACTCCCTCTGCCGGGGCCACCAACAAGGCCGACGCGCCGCCCGACAGCAGAAAAACCACCAAATCCTTGGGGCCCGCTGCCTCGGCGCGGGCCATCAGGGCTTGCGTAGCCGCGAGCCCCGCCTCGTCGGGCACGGGATGGGCGGCCAAGCTTTGTTGGATCTGGCTCGGCGGTTGTCCAGCTTCGAGGGCGGCCTCGTGCCCATAGCGAGTGATGACCAGCCCTTCCAGCGCGACGTCAGGATAGCGCGCGCGCCAAGCTGCTTCAAAGGCCAGCGCCATGCTCGCCGCGGCCTTGCCCGCACCCAAGACCAGCGCGCGCCCGCCGTCCTCTGGCGGTTCTGGAAGAGGCTCAAAACGACCCTTGGGCAAGGCGACACCCAAGGCCGCTTCGAACAGCGACAAGCACTGCGCGCGCGGATCCAAAGCGCTAACGGCGGTCATTTCGCGTTGAGCCTCGGCAGTGGTCATGGTCTAGCGGTCCGCCACGACGCGTTGACGCTGAGCCCCCAGGCCCTCAATACCGACCTCGATCACATCTCCATCTTTCAAAAAGCGTTGGGGCTTCAGACCCATGCCAACGCCCGGCGGTGTCCCGGTCGAAATGACGTCGCCCGGCTCCAAGGTCATAAACTGGCTCAGGTAGGAGATGAGTTCAGCCACGCCGAAAATCATGGTCTTGGTCGAGCCATCTTGCAGCGTCTCACCGTTGACCTTGGTCCACAAGCGCAGATTTTGCGGGTCCGGCACTTCGTCGGGAGTCACGAGCCAGGGGCCGATAGGTCCAAAGGTGTCGCAAGATTTGCCCTTGGTCCACTGTCCCTGGCGCTCGATCTGGAATTCGCGCTCCGAGACATCGTTGGTCACGACATAGCCCGCGACATGCTCCAAAGCGGCGTCCTGGCTGACGTACTTGGCGGGCTTGCCGATCACAACGCCCAGCTCGACCTCCCAGTCTGTTTTGACAGACCCCTTGGGCAGGCGTAAATCATCAAAAGGCCCGCAGCTTGCCGAGGCAGCCTTCATAAAGACAATGGGTTCAGACGGCGCTGCCATGCCCGTTTCAGCGGCGTGATCGGCGTAGTTCAAGCCAATGCAGATAAACTTTCCCGGTCGACCTATGGGTGAATGCAGCCGCACATCGCCGCTGACCAAAGGCAGGAAATTAGCATTGAGGGTCGGCAGCGCGCGAAAGTCCAAAGACGGCACCATGGCCGAAGCATCGCGAACCTGGCCTTGATCATCTATGATGCCGACACCCGCGGCCTCATCGGACTGAAAACTAACGAATTTCATGTAGAGCTCTTTCCCCAGCATGGCATGAGTGGATAGCGGGCCGATCTGGCCGCAAGCTGCGCCTTATAGACCCTGCAAGGTTAGAACAAAGCCCCCAGGACGCAAACCCGTTTTCCGGATTGCGGTTCGCCCCCCAAGTTGGATGACGACGACCTTGCGAATGCCCAGCGGAGCGCTAGCGGGATTGCAGGCCGAGCGCTAGCGGGATTGCGGCCGAGCGCTAGCGGGATTGCGGCCGAGCGCTAGCGGTATTGCAGGCCGAGCGCTAGCGGTTGCCACGAATAAGATCGCTGGCTTTCTCCCCGATCATGATCGAGGGTGCGTTGGTATTCGAGCCAATCAGGCTAGGCATGACAGACGAATCGCAGATCCGCAGCCCTTCCATACCGCGCACGCGCAAGCTGGGATCGACCACGGCCATATCGTCCTGACCCATTTTACAGGTTCCCACGGGATGATAAGAGGTGCGGCCATATTGGCGAGCATAATTCTCAAAATCCGCCTGACTGCGCACCTGATCGCCGGGGAAATGCTCGCGCTTGATATACTTGGCCATGGCGGGCTGATTGAGGATTTCGCGGCTGATTTTGACGCCTTCGGCCGAGGTCTTGAGATCGTAAGGATCGGCGACAAAGTTGGGGTCAATGATCGGCATGTCGCGGATATCACTTGAAGCCAGCGTCACCGAGCCTCTACTTTTTGGGCGTAGCGTGTAGGAATTGAGCGTGCAGCCCGAGCCGGAAGAAATGGCGGGCGCACCTTCCTCAACACCCGCCCCGACAAGGAAGTGGAACTGCAAGTCGGGCTGGTCTTGATCCTTATCGGCGTACCAAAACGCTCCGCCTTCGACGACGTTGGAGGTCACAGGCCCGGTCTTGAACAAGCTGTACTGCAAGCCCGCAGCGACCATCCAGTGCAGCTTGTTGTATTTGTCCAAGCTGTCGGCGCCCTTCAGCTCATAGACGATATCAATGCCAAAGTGGTCTTGCAGGTTTTGCCCCACCCCCGGCAGATCGTGGTGCACATCTATACCGTGCTGGCGCAAGTGATCGGCGGGCCCCACGCCCGACAGCATCATCAATTTGGGCGAGTTAATCGCGCCCGAGGTCAAGATAACCTCGCTTGTCGCGCGAATGAGGCGCGCGCGCCCACCCTCGACGATCTCAACACCAACAGCCCTTTGGCCTTCAAACACCAGGCGCTGAACCTGGCAATTGGTCTTGACGGTCAAGTTGGCTCGCCCCAGTGCCGGACGCAAATAGCCGACCGCCGCCGAGCAGCGCTTGGCTTTTCGGATCGTGGTTTGATAGTGGCTGGCACCGGCCTGCTGCGCGCCGTTGAAATCGGGGTTATAGGGCATGCCCAGCTCTTGGCAGGACTGCACGAAAGCCGAAGACAAAGGCATGGGATTGGTGAGGTTCGAGACCCCCAGCGGCCCATCGGTCCCGTGGTACTTGCCCGACAAAATAGCGTTGCCCTCAGAGCGCTTAAAATAGGGCAAGACCTCATCAAACGACCAGCCCGGACACCCTTCTTCTTGAGCCCAGCGGTTATAATCGATGGCGTTGCCACGGGTGTAAATCTCGGCATTGATCGAAGACCCACCGCCCAAAACGTGCCCTTGCGCATAGGGTATTTCGCGCCCGTTGGCATGGCGTTGCGGTGCGGTCTTAAAGCCCCAAGTCAAAGGGCCCGCGGTAAACTTGGCAAAGCCTACCGGCATGTGCAGGAAGGGGTTACTATCCTTGCCGCCAGCCTCCAACAGCAAGACCCGCGCATCGGCCATCTCAGACAGGCGCGCTGCCAAAACGCAACCCGACGAGCCGCCGCCAACGATGATGTAATCGTAACCTTGATCTGCCATGTCTGGACACCTCTTGCCCGTTAAGCTGCTTGGTCGAGGCATAAGCGCCTCATAATTCACTATCTAGTTACCGGGTTAGCGCCAGGAGGTCAAGCGGCACAGCGCCGCATTTTCCGAGGCAAACTACGGCTTTCGTGCGTCCTTCGCGCTCTTCAATCCCGCTTCGAGATCGAAACCCGCTCCACTCTTTGAGCCGGTTAAAGACCGAGCGCCGCCAATGCCGCGCGACCACACTCGACGTCTTCCTCGTCGCTGGCCCCTGAGACGCCAATCGCGCCAACGCAAACCCCGTCGACCATGACAGGCAGTCCGCCCGGAAAGACCAACAAACGCTCGCGGTTGGTCATGCCTTGCGCCAGCGCGGGCTTTTCCTGACAGCGTTCAAAAAAAGCCTGGGTCTCGCGCCGCAATCCCGCCGCCGTAAAGGCCTTGTCCATGGCAAAATCAATCGCCGGGCGAATACAAGCGTCGCTGCGCTGCAGGGCGAGCAAGCTGCCCGAGGCATCGCAGACCGCCACGCAGACCGCCCAGCCGCGTGCCTCAGCGTAGGCCAGCGCTTCGCTGACCAAACGCCCGGCCGCCGCCGAACTCAAATGGCTCTCTTGTCGGATCATTAACAAACCTCCTTGAAACGCGCGACGCAGGTGTCCAAGACCTCCTCGGGGGCCTTGGTCCACCAACTACGCTTGGAAAAGATCTCAACTTCGCACAGCCCGCGGTAGCCCGCGCCCTCGACCGCCGCGCGCAAGTGCTTAAGATCGGCTACGCCGTCCCCCATCATGCCGCGGTCTAGCAAAAAATCCTCGGTGTCCTCCAGCCAATCGCAGAGATGAAATCCGTGGATTTGTTCTGGCTTGAGCCGCTGGAGCTGCTCGGCGAGGCTCAGATCCCACCAAACGTGGTAGACATCGACCGCCAGTCCGATCGCGGGATGGCTCAGCGCGTCGATCATATTCACCGCATCGCGCACCGTGGTCAGGCAAGACCGATTGCCGCCATAGACCGGATTGAGCGGCTCCAGGCCAAGCCCCACCCCTCGAGCGGCGGCATAGTCGGCCATCTGGCCCACCCGATCTTGCACCATCGCCAAGCTTTGGCGCAGATTGTGGCCCGGCTCGACACCGCCGACGACGATGGTCAGGGTCGCTGCGCCAAGAGCGGCTGCCATGTCGATTGAAGCCTTGAAGTCATCAAACATGGCACTGAGTGGCTGCGGAGTGGTGCGACCGACGACAAAGGGAGTTCGACACAGGCCCGCCACCTGCATACCGAAAGCGCGCACCCTTTTACCGACCTCAGTCGCCCGCGCTTCAAAAGCGGCGAGCGGCGTACCGATGGGCGCGATTTCTCGCCGCCAAAACGTAATACCGCCCAACCCGCGCTCGGCGCAGGCATCAATCACACGTTCGCAAGACCAGCCCGCACCAAAGCCATCCAGATTATGGCCCAACGTCGCGGTGTTGAGCGCCAGCAAGCTGGCATCCTGACTGAAGTCCCTAAGCGTTTGTGCCTCAGCCGCGCTCATGGCCTAGCCCTCGACGCCGTAGAGCGTCAGCAGGCGGCGCATGCGTTCTTTGGCCAGATCGGGGGCCATCAAGACCCCCGCTTGATCGGCATAACGAAAGACCGATGCAAAATAGGGTAAGGAGCGCATGGCCTGGTGGCCTTGAATCATAACGAAGTGATCTTGCAGACCGTTGAGCCAGGCCAAGAACACCACCCCGGTCTTGTAGTATTGGGTCGGTGCGCGGAAGATCTCTCGCGCCAGCGGCACGGTGGGGTCCATCAGTGCATGAAATCCAGTCGGGTCGCCCGCATCCAGGCGATTGATGGCCGCGGCAGCCACGCCCGCCAGCGGATCGAAGATGCCCAACAGCGCATGGGAAAAGCCCTGCTCATCGCCAGCAATCAGCTCGGGGTAGTTAAAATCGTCGCCGGTATACATGCGCACGCCCGCAGGCAAGCGGCGGCGCATAGCGATCTCTTTATCCTTATCCAGCAAAGAGATTTTGATGCCATCGACCTTGGCCTTGTTGTCTTCGATAATCTCAAGGCAGGTCTCCAGCGCCGCTTCAAAGGAATCGCTGCCCCAATAGCCCGCAAGTGCCGGGTCGAACATGTCCCCCAACCAATGCAAAATGACCGGCTGATCGCAGGCCGCAAGAGCGCTAGCATAGACGCGCTTATAATCCGCAGGGCTGCTCGCGACCCGCGCCAAAGCGCGGCTAGCCATCAAGATCATGCGCCCACCCACGGCCTGAATGGCCTCGATCTGCTCGCCATAGGCCGCTTCGACCTGGGCCAAATCGCGCGCCTGGCTGGCCTCCAGTTGATCGGTGCCTGCGCCGTAAAAGACCAGCGCATCGGGCAGCTCTTGGCGGGTCTGCTTGATCAGCTCCAAGGCGGTCGGCCAGTCAAAACCCATCCCGCGCTGGGAAGTATCCATCGCTTCAGCAATGCCCAAGCCCAGGCCATGCAGATGGCGGCGGAAGGCCAGCGTGGCTTGCCAATCCAGCGCCGGTGCGCCCGAGGGATCGGCGTCGGCTAGCGGGTCCGCCACGACATGGGCCGCTGCAAAGACCACCCGCGAGGCATCCGGGCTCAGCGCTTGACCCACAATCGGTTCGGCCTTCATGGTGTAGGCGCTAAGCGCGCCTTGGGCATCTGGAAGCAGCAACGACATGCTCGTAAATCCTTGCATCTAAATGAAATGATCGGGTCAATAGCGCGAAATTAACAGTCCCGCGTCGGCAGAAATGACGTGCCCGGTGGTGTAAGGCATGCCCCCGCTGGCCAGCATGGCGGCAATCGAACCCATATCTTGCGGCGTGCCAACGCGCGGCAAGACGGTCAGCCCCTCCTCATCAATGCGGCGCTGGTATTCTTCGATGACGGGTGCGGTCATATCGGTTGCGATGACGCCCGGCTGAATGTCGTAGACCGCGATGCCCTCTTGGCCCAAGCGCACGGCAAAGCCCTGGGTCATCATGGCCGCCGCCGCTTTGGAAACGCAGTATTCCAAGCGGCTGACCGACACAGCCCGCGCCGACGACGACGTGATATTAATCAGGCTATAAAACAGTGCTTCCTCGCGCCGACGGCCTACCAAGCGCTTGGCGAAGGCTTGCGAGAAGAAAAAGGGCGCTTTGGCATTGATGGCCATACAACGATCGTAAGAGGCCTCAGTGACATCCAGCAGATCGCCCCGCGCCATGGCCGCAACGCCCGCGTTGTTGATGAGGGTCGTCAGAGGCCCCAACGCATCTTCAGCTTGGGCTAGCATGGCGTCCTGCTGATCCAGGGCGCTCACGTCGCCGGGGACTTTAATCGCCCGCCCGCCTTGATCGGTGATGCTGGCCACTGCAGCGGCCAAACTGTCGTCGTCCTGCAAGCCATTGATGGCCACAGCAAAACCCTTTGCCGCCAGCGCTTGAGCGATAGCAAGGCCGATGCCTCGGTTGGCCCCTGTGATAAATGCGACCTGTTGGGTCATGGATCTTAGTCCTATCTTGCGCGAGGCCTCCGAGACGGGCCGCGCTTGTCTTGGTTCGGCGAAGCTGGCGTGCCTTGCCCTAGAATTGGGGTCTGCGCTTGTCCCGAAAGGCGGCCAGCCCTTCGGCCAACTCGCGCGAGGCCGCCGCCGTACTCCCCGCCAGCGCATCCAGCACGCGCCCAGCTTCTTCGCCTTCTGCGGCATTGATCATCATCTTGCTGATCTCGGTCGCGCGCGGGGAGCGACCGGCAACGACCTTGGCTAGCTCCAGTGCAGCCGCCAGCCCCTGGCCCTTGTCGGCGAGGCGATCAACCAGGCCTAAGCGTTGGGCCTCGTCCGCTTGTAGAATCTCACCCATCAGCAGCATGCGCCGCACGACCTGTCCACCAAAGCGCCGGGTCAGGCGTTGGCTGCCCGACCAGCCGGCCACGATGCCAAGGCCCGGTTCGGGTTGACCCAGTTTGATATGGCTCTCGCCAACGCGATAGTCCGCGCAAGCGGCCAGCTCTAGGCCGCCGCCCAGGCAGTGGCCTTGCAGTACCGCGATCACCGGCTGGCGAAGCTGAGCTAAGGCATCAAAGACCCGATTACCCTCGCGCAGCCAAAAACGGCCGAAATCTTCAGGCGAGAGTTGCGACCAAGCTTCGATATCGCCGCCCGAACAAAAAGCCTTGTCGCCCGCGCCAGTGACGAGCAGACAGCGCAACTCAGCGACACGCTCCAGCTGGGGACAGAGCGCACCTAGCGCCTCGACCAGCGCCATATCCAGCGCGTTGCGACGCTCGGCGTGGTCGATGGTCAAAAGCGCAATACCCGCCGTTTGCCATTCCAAGCGCAGGCGCGTATCGCCGGGTTGGGGCAGCGAGGCTTGGCTCATACCTTGGGCTCCAACACCAGGCCCATGGGTTCGGGCTGGAACAAGCGCGCGTCCATGACCTTCAGATCATCGGCGACCTGCAGCGGCGTGGCGGCCATGTCAAGCACTTGGCTTTGCAGATCGATGCCGGGGGCAATTTCGGTCACGGTCAGCCCCTGACGCCGCAATTCGATGACGCAACGCTCGGTGATGTAGGTCGCCTGCTGGCCTTGAGCCAAAGCGCGTTCGCCTGAAAACGAGACCTGATCGACTTTATCGACGAACTTAGCGATCTTGCCTTCTTTGGTGATTTTGAGCTGCCCATCCTCGATAGCGTACTTGGCCCCGGCATTGAAATAGCCCGAAAAATAGATGCGCCGGGCGCGCGTGGTAATATCGACAAAGCCGCCAGCGCCCGCAGTTCGGTGCGGGATTGCCGCCAGCTTGGAGACGTTGACCGAGCCCTGTTTGTCGATCTGCAAAAAGGATAGCAGCGAGGCATCAAAGCCCGCGGCTTGGAAATAGGCGAACTGATGCGGCGAGGCGACGTAGGCCTCGGCATTGGCAGAGCAGCCGAACTTGAACTCCAGCAAGGGCACGCCGCCAACAGCGCCTTGCTCGATGACCCAAGTCACCTGGCCGTGCAGGCCTTCTTCCAACAAGATACGCGGTACGTTGGCCGAAATACCAAAGCCGATATTGACCGCTTGGCCGTTCTTCAGCTCCTGAGCGACGCGGCGCGCGATGACCTTGGCGACATCGAAGGGCGGGCGGCGAAAGCTCGATAACGGTCGGATCACGGCCCCCGAAATAGCGGGGTCAAAGGGCGTAGCGGTGGTCTGCAACTGGTCGGGGGCTTCGACCACGCAATCAACGAGATTGCCGGGCACGCGCACATCGTGAGCTTTAATCGTTCCCGCCTGCACGACGTTTTTAACCTGTGCGATGACCAGACCACCGCAATTGCGCGCCGCCAGTGCCATTTCCATGGCGCCCAGATAGGCGCCTTCGTTTTCAAAACTGATGTTGCCGCGCTCGTCGGCGACCGAACCGCGGATGATGGCCACGTCCGGGCGGATCGCTTGGAAATAGAGCCAGTCGTCACCTTCAAATTCGACCCGCTTGACGATGGGATCACTCTTGGCCGCATCGTTCATGGCGCAGCCTTCTTGATCGGGATCAACAAAGGTCTGCATGCCGACCTTGGTCAGAACTCCAGGGCGCTGACCCGCGCCCTCGCGCAACATGTCAAAAACGATGCCGCTGGGCACGTTGTAGGCCTTGAGCTGGTTGGCTGTTATCATTTGCCAAATGAGCGGTGGCTCGGCCGACGACGGGCCCGAAGGATAGGAGCCGCCGATAATCTTAGCCAGCAAGCCAGGTTTAGCGATGTGATCGACGCCCTTAGTGCCGAACATGTCCCCCGCTGCAATCGGGTGAACGCTGGTCAGATTGCGCGGCGCGCCGGTCTGCTCAAAGCGCGCGCCCAGGGCGGCTAGCACCGCATCGGGGCAGCACAAGCCGCTGGAAGAATTCACCGCCACCACTGCGGCGTCAGGAATAAGGGCTACAGCCTGCTCGGCGGTTCTTTGTTTTGTCATACCCAGCTTACTCGCTTTGTGTCCGGCTGATCTGGTGCAATTCTAGCGGCTTGACCGCGCCCGTCTAGAGGCGAAAATACATCCAATTAGAAATAACTAGTTAGTGACATACCATCGATTTATCTTTACGGTAACTGGGCGAGTTTGGCAAGATAGAAGATGGGCAGGGGCGCAAGTTTGACACCCGGTTTTGCGACGCTGCCCCGGGTGCTAGGATTCCTGTTACTGGGATTCCTGTTGCTGGGATTCGCTCGGCCACAGCGCCACCCCAGTATCGCCCCGATGCTTCTCTGGTGCTGCCCGGGATGTTACCCCGGTGCTATCCCAGCGCCGGATCTTGCACTTGCCCCTGCTCAGCGCGGGGCTCAACCTCCGGGGCTCAGCCTCTGGCTCTAACATCTGGGCCAAACAACCGACCACAGGAACCGGCTCCCAAGGCCGCAATAACGGCCAACCCCTCTCACCTAACACAAGGAACCAGCATGTCCGCTACCGCTTCCCCCTATCAAGACCCCGCCTTTGTGCGCGGCTTCGGCACCTTCCCCCTCGATGGCGAGCCATTGATCGAAGCGCTGCACGCGGCCCTGGCCCTTGGCTATCGCGCCATTGACACCGCACAAATGTATGGCAACGAGGCGGCGGTCGGGCAAGCCCTGCGCACCAGCCCGGTCGCGCGCGACAGTCTGCTGTTGACCACCAAGATAGCACCCGCCAACACGAATGCGCGCGACTTCTGGCCCTCGCTGGAGGCCAGCCTCAAGGCCCTGGACTGTTCACAAATCGATTGCCTACTGCTGCATTGGCCCGACCCGCAGGGCAACAACGCCGAAGCTCTAAGACTGTTGCAAGAAGCCCAGCAGCGCGGCCTAGCCCGTCACGTCGGCATCTCCAACTACACCATCGCCATGATGCGCGCCGCCAGCCAACAACTTGAGGTGCCGATTGCTTGCAATCAGATCGAGTTTCACCCTTTGCTGGATCAAAGCCACGTCGCCGCTGCCGCCGATGAGCTGGGCATCCCCCTGACGGCGTATTGCGCGGTTGCGCGCGGCAAGGCCCTAAGCGAACCCACAATCGTCGCTATCGCAGAAGAAGCCGGGCTCAGCCCCGCTCAGGTCACACTTAGCTGGATTTTGGCCAAAGGCGTCGCCTTTAATGCCATGTCGACAAAGCCTAAAAACCTGGCCGCTAACTTTGCAGCCAAGGCCGATGCGCTCAGCGCAGAGCAGATCGCGCGCATCGACGCCTTGGGCGCGCAGCACATGTATAGGATCGTTGATCGCAGCAAGGTTCCGACCGCGCCCGACTGGGACTAGACCGCCCAGGGACCAGTAGGCAGCCAGTAGGCGACCAGCGGGCGGCCAGCGGCCCAATTTGCCGCCATTTTTTCACAAAAAAAGGCTTGTTAGCCGCCCTTGCCTGGCTTAGTAAGGGCGTCTGTCGCGTACAGGCTGCTGTAGGCGTCGCGCTAGGGGCGTAGCTCAGTTGGTAGAGCATCGGTCTCCAAAACCGAGTGTCGGGAGTTCGAGTCTCTCCGCCCCTGCCATCGCGACGATTTACAACCAAGTCCTTGCTCCGCCTTGCAAGCTGGCCCATATGAAGCCCATCAAGTCGCAGGATTAGCGCGGTCTTTCCCGACATATGTGAGATTTACGACCCAGGCGAAACGTTCTGGGCGCGATAATAAGGATGGTTGGTTCCATGAATGTAGTGCGTTTTTTGCGCGAAGTTCGCCAAGAAGTCAGCAAGGTCACCTGGCCCAAGCGCGGTGAAGTGCTGGCCACGACCGCGATGGTGTTCATCATGGGCACTTTCTTTGCGCTGCTGTTCTTCCTGGCCGATCAGTTCTATTTTACCCTGATTAACCTGCTGCTGGGGCGTTAAGACATGGCGATTCCATTCCGCTGGTACGTGGTCCACGTCTTTTCCGGCTTTGAGAAAAAGGTCTGTGAGAGCATCGCAGAGCAAGCCGATAAGAAAGGGATTGCCGATCAGTTCGACCAGCTACTGGTGCCCTCTGAGACCGTAAAAGAAGTGCGTCGCGGCAAGACCTACGATTCCGAGCGCAAATTCTTCCCCGGCTATATCATCGTGCGCATGCAGCTGACCGATGAAGCCTGGAACTTAGTCAAGAACACCGCGCGTGTGACCGACTTTTTGGGCATGAAGGGCAAGCCCATTCCGATTTCCGAGCGCGAAGCCCAGACAATGTTGCAGCAGATGCAAGAGGGCACCGCTTCGATCCCGAGCGATATCGTTTTCGAAATTGGCGAGAACGTCGAGGTCAAAGACGGTCCCTTTGCGACCTTCCAGGGTATCGTTGAAGCCGTGGACCCCGACAAGCAAGTGGTCACCGTGTCTGTATCAATCTTTGGCCGCGCGACCCCGGTCGAGCTGACCTACAACCAGGTCGAAAAGCGCTCCTAGATTGCGGGCCGCGAATAAGTGGCAACACAAGCAAGCATGGACTTGCGTTAGAAATCAGTCGGCTAGAGCGGAAGGGCCGTCGCAATACCGGCACCCCACGCTCCAAGAGGCGCTTGACCAAGCGCCGGCAACCAAGCAGCTGTCGCCAAGACTACAACTCAACGGCACGAAAAAAGGCGGTAGAGGAAATCTCCTCTGCCGCCTTTTTATTGCTTGTAGACCGTGTCTTGAGCGCGCTTTATCGAATGGGTTTCACGCATTGGCGCTAAGAATAGTCGCGCTTGTCCTCGATCACCAGGCCGTCGTTGGGCAGACTGCCAACCGGCACGATCTTGATGTCAGCGGACAGCTTCAGCGCCGCTTGCGCCGCGCTCGCAAATGCAGCCGAATCCCCACTCTCGCTCTCACACAACAGTTCCAGGTGGTCGCTCTCGCCCTCACGGCTAACAACCGCTTTGGCGCGCGCGATGCTGGGCACGGCCTTCAACAGCTGGGCGATTTGTTCGGGGCGGATGAACATGCCCTTGACCTTGGCGGCCTGGTCAGCGCGCCCCATCCAGCCCTTAATACGCATATTGCTGCGCCCGCATGGACTAGCACCCGGCAGAACAGCCGACAAATCGCCGGTCGCCAAACGGATTAAGGGGAATTGCGGGTCCATTACCGTGACCAAAACCTCGCCGACCTCGCCTTCGCCGACGGGATCACCGGTGCCGGGTCGCACGATCTCCAAGATGACGTTCTCGTCAACGATCATGCCCTCTTGGCTCTCGCTCTCATAGGCGATTAGGCCTGCCTCGGCGGTGGCATAGCATTGGGTGCAGGTCACGCCCGCTTGGCGGTATTCCTCGCGCAGGCTTGGGAACAAAGCACCGCCGCTGACCCCGGCCTTGCTGAATTTTAGCGCCAGGCCCTGCTCTTTGGCCTCTTGCATGATTTTCAACAAGAAATCCGGCGTGCCAGCATAAACGGTCGAGCCCAGGTCATGCGCCGCGCGGGCCTGCAATTGCGTCTGGCCAACACCGGCCGGAAACACCAGAGCGCCGATCGCCTGGGCGGCCGCATCGAACATCAGACCCGCTGGCGTAAAATGATAGGAAAAGCAGTTGTGCACGACGTCACTGCTGGTGACGCCCATGGCATGCAAAAAGCGGTCCATGCGTTTGCCCGCGTGCGCTGTTGTCACCGCTTCATAGATCGGACCGGGCGATTGATAGATGCGCTGGAATTGCCCGGCGGGAATGGCATTGACGCCGCCAAAAGGCAGGTCTGCGGCTTGGATTTCGGCCAAGTCTGATTTACGCAGAACCGGCAAGCCCGCCAGCGCTGCGCGGTCGGTCAGGCTGTTGGGATCAATCCCCTGAAAGCTCTTGGCGTAGTGCGCCGAATTTTTCATCGCGGCGGCGACCAGACTACGCAGCTGCGCGAACAGATCGGCCTCGCGCGCGTCGCTGCTACGGGTCTCCAGGTCATCATAGAACTTTGACATAGCGGTCCTTACTGCGCCATCGACCGGTTGGGCGGACGCAGCGGGGGCGTCCTGCGTCGCCGACAGCGCGCTGGTTTTGGGTTTGTTGGCCGCTAGCAACCAACTCCATGGGGGGCGTATCATGATCGTTCCGTTCGTGCGTCCGGCCTATGAGAGCCAGCGCTTGCGACGGCGATAGGAGCGCACATCGCGGAAGCTCTTTCGACCCGATTCCGACATCCCCAGATAGAACTCTTTGACGTCGGGATTTTCGCGGATTTCTTCGGCGGGCCCATCCATCACGATGCGACCGTTTTCCAAAATATAGCCATAGTGCGCATAGCGCAGCGCCACGTTGGTGTTCTGCTCGGCCAGCAAGAAGGTGACGCCCTGCTCCACGTTCAAATTGCGCACGATCTCAAAAATTTCTTCGACCAACTGGGGGGCCAAGCCCATGCTGGGTTCATCCAGCAAGATCATTTCAGGTCGAGACATGATCGCTCGGCCGATAGCGCACATTTGCTGCTCGCCGCCCGAGGTGTAGCCCGCTTGCGATTTTCGGCGTTCTTTTAGACGCGGAAAATAGGAATAGACCATCTCCAAATCGCGCGCGACCGCGCCGCGCCCATCGCCGCGTGTATAAGCACCGGTCAACAGGTTTTCTTCAATGGTGAGGTGCTCGAAACAGTGGCGGCCTTCCATGACCTGGATGACACCGCTCTTGACCAGCGCGCTCGGCGATTTTTGGGTGATGCTGGCGCCGTTGTAGACGATCGAGCCCTTGGTCACTTCCCCGCGCTCGGACTGCAGCAGGTTAGAGATGGCCTTGAGCGTCGTGGTCTTGCCAGCGCCATTGCCGCCCAAAAGTGCGGTGATCGCGCCCTTTTTGACGTTCATAGAGACGCCCTTCAGAACCAATATGAGGTGGTTGTAAATGACCTCGATATTGTTCACTTCAAGCAAACTCTGTGATCCTTGTTCACTCATTGTGGGTCCTCTTTGGGCGGGCCACCGCGGGCCTTAAAATCTGATAATTTGTTAGCTGACGCCAGGGTCGTGCCAGAATATGCGCCAGAAATGCGCCAGGGGCGCGCCATGGATGCATCAGGGGCGCAAAAGGGGTGCGCCGGGGCTGGGCCTGCCGTTCTTAGTCGCCTGGATAGGAAGGCGGGAGCCCTGGGTAGGACCGGGGCT
>JAUIDR010000060.1 GCA_030428565.1 Alphaproteobacteria bacterium | reverse complement strand
GTCCGACCATGCCAACATCAAATCACCTTGACGCTCTGTCTGACGCCCCATCGCCATCTGCATGTCCCCCGTTCAAATCGAGCTGGCAGAGAATCATGCATACGCGACTTCGTCAACGGGCTGCTAATGTTCAACAATCGGATCACCCGAAATCTGACAGCCCAAGCGGCAGTCGTCACCATCGCCACCAGCCTGGGGCTGATGGCATCGCTCTCTTCGGCAGGCATGCCGATCTAACCGCCTGCAAGCCCGCTGATGTTTATTCGGCGGGCCTTGCTTTAGAGGGCTTTGCCTTTGAGGACTTTGCCTTTGAGGCCTTTGCTGCGGCGGACCTCAAGCGGCGAGCAGATCGTCGATCATATCCGCGACCTGGCGGTGATCGAATAAGCCCGCCTTGTGGAACCGAACCAGGCCTTGCTTATCCACCAATGCGACGGTCGGCGTTGCCAGGTTACCCCAAGCTTTCATGGTCTGAGGCACAAACGATTCGGGCCGTTTCAGATCATGGCCGACAGGATAGTTCTTTTCTTTTTCAACGATATAGTTCGCCAGCCGCTCCTTGCTTTGATAGTCGAAGCCCTCGAACACCGTGTGCACACCGACCAGGGCCAAACGGCCATCGCTGACGGGCTGCTTGAAGCGCTGGTTTTGCCAATGCACGAAAAGCGGGCCGGTAAAGGCGTTGCACATGGGGCACCAAAGCTGAAAGAAGTCGATCGCCACCACGCGCCCTTTCAGCGCTGCCATGCTGACAGCGGGCCCGCGCACCCAGGCCTCGACCTGGAATTCGGGCGCTGGTTGGCCGAGCAAGGGCGAGGGGGCGTTTATGGTCGGCCGTCGTTGTTGGGCGGAGGCGGGCCCGCTTGTCACGCTGGCGCCAAAGCCGATGGCCAGCCCTGCGGCTAGACCGCTCGCCAAGACCTGACGGCGTGAAGTGAGGGGGGCGAAGGGCGACGGTGCAGGTAACATGGTGTCGGGTGCTCACAGGGAAAATCCGCCCCTAGCCTAGCCCGCTACGGCCAACGTTGGGAGCCATCCGCGCCGAGCTGTGATGAGACTTGATGGGCGCGCCTGCTGCGTGTGGGCAACCGGTTTTTCCAAAAGGCCAAGGCCTCGCGGCCCTGCCGTCGGGCCCTGCCGTCATGCCTTTCCGCCATGCCCATCCGACAGGCATGCCCAGACGTCAGACCTGCCCAGACGTCAGACCTGCCTAACACGGGGGCTGGGGTGTCAGCGCGACAGCTTGGGCAGGCGGCCTTTGTAGTCTTTGAACATGACGACCAAGGTGCGGAAGCCGTCTTTGGTCAACAGCTCTCCGTCGTCCGAATAGATTAGCTCGCCCTGACGGTTGTAGCCGCGGCGCACGCTCGCGCTGGGGCTAGACCGGAAGAAGCGCGGCACCTCGCCCTGGACCCGTTGCTCGGGCATGAAACCATCGCGGCCCAAGACCCGGTCATAGAGCGCCCGCGAATTGCGGCGGTGCATGCGGATACAGCCGTGGCTATCGACGCGCCCCAGCAGGCGATACTTACTGCTGGTGGTGCCGTGCAGCGCCACGCCCGAGCGTCGGCCAGAGCTGTAGTGTAAATCAATGAACATGGCATCGTACATACCGGCCGAATAGTAGCCGCGCTTTTGCCGCCCCCGACGCTCGTCAAGATTAAAGACCCCCGCAGGCGTCGGGCCAGAGAACTTGTCACCCTTGTACTTGCGCCCGGTTGAAACCAGCCAGGAGTAAGTCGGCACCTCGCCGCGGCGTTCCCAAAAGGCTTGGTCCCACATGCCGATGCGCCAGGGGGCTGCTTCGACCGATGCGGCTTGCTCATCTGGCAGGGAAGCATCCGCCGAGGCTATGAGCGTTTGAATCGGATCAGCGCTGGCCGCCGCGGCGCTGGCGTGGTCGCGGTGCAGAACCCACATGCGTTGAGAGGTCTTACCGCTGGATGCCAGATTGATATAGATCACTGTCTCATAACGCCAATCGACCTGGCTGGGCGCTAAGAATCGATCGCTGCCTTTCAGGCTCTCAAGGTAAGCGATGCCCGGATTTTCTGCATTTAGCTGGCTGGCCAGGTCAGTGGCGACGGGTTGATCTTTGCTCTCGTCGGCCAGGCTCGCGCCGCCGAAAAGCGCCAAAAGCGCCAAAAGCGACACAGCGCTGAGCCCCGATACCATCGACTTACTGAACTGCCGTCTTGCCGTGTTGAACATGGCTATCTCCCCATCCGCTCACGTTGGTCGCGGCCCTGGTCGGGCGCGATCTAACTCAGCGGCTAGTTTGGGGCCAATTCTGTCTCACTGACAAGAGGGCATGCGATGCGATAGCGAAAATGCCAATCACATTTCCATCAAGCGACACGGCTGGCGCCACTGGATCGGCACGGGTCAGAAGGCGGTTGCGCCAGGCTGGACAGGCCCGCGCGCCGCTCATTACTCGCCCAGGGCGTCCAAATAGACCTGCAGCAGCTCTTCTTGTTCCTGACGTTCAGCGGCGTCCATCTTGCGCAGCTTCAAGATCTGCCGGATGATCTTGGGCTCAAAGCCGGTCGATTTGGCCTCCGCCAAAATATCCTTGATATCGTTAGCGATGCCTGCGCGTTCTTCTTCCAAGCGCTCGATGCGCTCAATGAATTGGCGGAGCTGATCGGCAGCTACCTGACCTTCGGCCATACCTTCATCCTCATAAGCTAGAGCAAAGTCCTAACGATCACCTTCGATTGTGGCGGTGACTTTGCGGTAAAAACAGGGTCTAGAGCAATCTGCACACAAGCGTCGTCACTTGTTTGCATGGATTTGCGTTTAATATCAATAACAAGAGCGCCGAGGCGGGGGCATGGTCGATCCCCCAGTGTCGATACACCAGAGACCACAAGGCAGGGGCGGCACTCGCGGCGCTCGCTGGGCGGGCCTAGTGCGTCTCGCCGTGGGTGGCGGCGTGGGCGATCTTGAAAGCGGCTTGTTGTTCGGGCGACGCTTCTTTTTGATACTTGGCCTTCCAGTCTTCGTAGGGTTCGCCATAGACCAGTTCGCGCGCCGCATCATAGCTCATTTCGGCTCCTTGGCTCTCAGCGGCGGCCTTGTACCACTTGGACAGGCAATTGCGGCAAAAGCCCGACAGGTTCATCAAATCGATGTTCTGAACGTCGGTGCGCTCGCGCAGGTGTTGCACCAAGCGGCGATAGGTGGCGGCCTCGCGCTCAAGGGTCGCGAGTTCTTCGGGGCTATAACTGTGTGTCGGTTTGCTCATGGTCTCAATCTTGCTTGCTGGGGCGTTGGCGGTCTGCGGGCTTCAACGCTTAAGCGGTTGCTATCTGTGGCTGTTCGCGCCAAACCTGGCCGAGCTCGTGGGTGCGGCGGCGCGGGTAAGGGCCCGCTGATAACACGCTGGCTAAGGCTTTCGCAAGTTGCTCGGCGTGGATCTGTTGGCCCCCAGCGTCGGCGATCAAATCTTGGCGAATTTCAATTGCGACGTAGGGGCGGCCCGCTTCTTCACCGTGGTGATTGATGGTGTAGCTCTTGGGATCGTGCGCATCGTAGGGCTGATTATCGCCAACGGGCGCCGGGCTGGTCTTCTGCAATTCGGTGCGGGCGGCCAACGACAAGCGCCCGTCGGTATCCCAAATGACGCCGAAGTGCCAAGGGCGGGGGCTGCCGCCGTCTTTGAGCTGCGGGGTAAAGGAGTGAATCGCGATCAACGGTACGCAGACGCCATGCGCGTCATCCAGGGCTGCCAGCATATCTGCCAGTTTGGTCTGATAGGGATGGAATAGCGCGTCTTGGCGGGCGCGCTTGTCCGTATCGCTGAGGCCTTGATTGCCGGGAATGGGCACACCATCGGAGCGTTCGGGGATCGAAGAGGCGGCATCCAAGTAACGGTTAGGGTCCAAGACCAAGCGCGAATAGTGCGACTGGATCATGGGAGCATCCAAAGCGTCGGCCACCAGGCGCGATACCGCCAGCGCGCCGATGTCGTAGGCAACGTGTTGAGCGAAAGTCTCGCTCGCCAAGCCCAGGTTTCCCAAGCTTGTCGGCACGCGGTTATCGGCGTGATCGACACAGATCAGCGCGGGGGCGCGGCCTTGGGCGCGGTAGAGTGAACAAGCCGGCGGATCGGAGGGGGCGAGCAATGACATGGTGACTTTCACATGGTCAGGACAAGAGCCAAAAACGCGGATGTAAGAAGCGCGGATGTACGCAGCGTGGACGTACGAAGGCGCGGCGGCAAAGGCCAGCTAAGCAGGGGGCGCTCGGCTGATCTGCCCGCAGCGCTCTAGATTACTCGGCTGCTTTGGCGGCTTCAAGCGTGTCGTCAAGCCCTTGCGGCTGTCCCACCGCGACAATCCGCAGCCTCTCGGGAGCAAACCATTGCTTGGCTACCCGCTGGATGTCTTCTTTGCTGATGGCCCCGATCAATTCGGAGCGAACATTGGGGTAAGAGCGGTCTAGTCCTGCGATTTGCAGCCCTTGCAAATAGCGGGCGGTCTGGCGGATTGAGGTCCGTTGCAGAGCATAGTTACCAATGATGTAATCCTTGGCTTTTTGCAGCTCTTGTTCGCTGATGCCATGCTGGGCGATATCGCCCCAAATTTCCTTAGTCAGCGCCAAGGCATCGCCCGCGTGTTCGTTTTGCGTGCTAAAGGCGATCTGGATCAGCGGCGCCAAGTCGCCCAGCGAGAAGAAAGAGCTGGCGCCATAAGTCCAGCCTCGCTTTTCGCGCAGTTCTTTGTTCAAGCGCGTGGATAGGGTCGATCCGCCCAGTATGTGGTTAACCACATAGGCAATTAGATAATCGGGGTGGTCGCGCGACAGACCCTCTTGGCTGGCCATAATAAAAGTCTGCGGCGTCGGCCAATCGCGTACTTCCATTTTGCCCGGATTGTTGAGCGTCGCCTTCTCAAAGCTCTTGAGGCTGGCGGTGTCAGCAATGTCCGCAAAAAGCCGGTCGATATAGGGGCCTAGGTCTGCTTCGCTGATATCGCCCGAAGCGCCAATGACCAACGTATCCTTGGCAAAGCGATCGCCAACAAAAGCCAAGAGATCATCGCGGGTGATGGCGTCTAGGCTGGTGTCGGTGCCGCGCTGACGGCGTGCATAAGGGTGGTCAGCGTAGAGCAGCTCACGCATTTGGCGGATGGCGATCCACTGCGGGTCTTTGGCGTCAATTTGTAGGCGCGTCTTAACCTGGCTGATATTGCGCGCGATAGCTTCTTGATCAAAGCGCGGCTGGGTCAGGGTCGCGTTGAACAGCTCGGCAGCTCGATCTTGAAAATCGGTCAAGGTGGTGAAGCGGCCGGTGAAGTAGTCACGTCCAGAGCTGAAGGACAGGCGCATACCAATATCGTTAATCGCGGCCGAATAGGCCTGGCTGTCCAGGTCGCCCGCGCCTTCGGTCAACAGGCCCTCGAGCAAGAAAGCCAAGCCCTCTTTGCCAGCTGGGTCATAGATGCTGCCGCCCTTGAAAGCAAAAGACACGGAGACCAGCGGCGCGCTCTGATCGGGCAAAAACCAAACGGTTAGGCCCGAAGGGGTCGTGATTTCCTTGATGTCCATCGAGGCTCCGGCGGGAAGAAATGAGGCCGCCAGAGCGCAGCCTGCCAGGGCCAACGATTTGCTAACGGACTTTATAAGTCGATACATGCCTGACTGCTCCTTATGACGCAAGACCCTATTGGGCCGGGCGAGCCCCAATAGGGCGTGGTTACGAGCCTTCGGTGGGGCGTAGAATGGCAACGACAGTCTGTTTCTTTTTCAAAACAGCCTTGGCGGTGGCTTCAACCTCATCCTTGGTGACAGCTTCCAAGCGCTGGGCATAATTTTGGATATCGTCCAAATTGCCGCCAACCGATAGCGCGCGGCCAATGATGCGTGCGCCCGTAGTCAAGGAGTCTTGCTCATAGACCAATTCAACCTTCATACGGCGAATGGCGGTGGCGACTTCCTCGTCACTGACGCCTTCGGACAGTACTAGATCCAATTCGCGGTTGAGCGCGGCTTCTGCGGCGTCAAGATCGGTTCCGGGTGCCGGCACGATATAGGCCGACAAGCCCGAATAGTCTAAGCCGTTGGGGTCATAGTAGGCCCCGGCCGCCACCGCGATGCTCTCTTCTTCGACCAGCTTGCGGTTCAATCGTGTGGTGCTGTCGCCGCCCAGGATATAGGCCAAGACCGAAAGGGCGATAGGGTCCGCCTGATCACCAAACAAGTTGGGGTCGCGCTTGACCATGGTGGGGGCCAAATAGCGGATCATGAGCTGGCTGGTGCCAACTGTCTCATCCTCGATCACCACTCGGCGCTGGCCGTACTGCGGCGGCTCTTGTGGGCGCAAGCGTTCGGAAGGCGCGGCGGTGGGCTCGACTTGGCCGTAGGTCTGCTTGGCCAGCTCAAAAATCTCTGCTGGCTCAACGTCGCCCGCCACCAGCAAAATGGCGTTCTGAGGACCATACCACTTGTCGTAAAAGTCCAGCACGTCTTGGCGCTGCAAGTCTTCAATCTCGTGGCGCCAGCCGATGACGGGCTTGCCGTAGGGATGATTCTGATAAAGGGCGGCGGTCATGGCTTCACCCAGCTTGGCGCTGGGATTGTTGCCGACCCGTTGCTCGCGCTCTTCGATGACCACGGAGCGTTCCGCCAGGAATTCTGCTTCATCAAGCACCAGATTGGTCATGCGGTCGGCTTCCATGGCCATGATCTGGGGCAGATGCTCTTTAGCAATGGTCTGGTGGTAAGCGGTTTGGTCGTTCGAGGTGAAGGCGTTCTCATTGCCGCCGTGTCGTACGACGAATTGTGAGTAGGTGTCGTCGGGGTTTTTCTTGGTCCCCTTAAACATGAGGTGTTCAAGTAAGTGAGCGATGCCCGATTGGCCCGGGGTCTCATCGGCGGCGCCGACCTTATACCAAACCATATGGTGGACGATGGGCGCGCGATGGTTGGGCAGCACGACGATCTGCATGCCATTGCCCAATTGGAATTGGTGCGCGTCAAAGCCGCCGTTTTGCTGGGCTGATGCTGGGCTGAGACCGGGACCGGCTGCCGCCAACAGCGCCGAGGATAGAGCCAAGGTCTTGAGTGAAAGGGGCGCTTTGGGTGTCACGGGTCGGGCTTTCCTCAGTTGAACTTTTTATTTGGTCGCGCCGCCGCCGATGGGCGACGCTTAATGCATCGCTGCCTAGGGGCGGGAGCCGCTGTGATTTATAGCGATATGGGCACCCGTCCTAAAGCGAGCAAGTGGCGGATTTGCGGCTCGCTCTGGCACGTTGGCTCACAAACCTGTCAACGCTGACTTGGGCGCGTTATTTTGCGGTCATTTTTGTGGTTGCGGTCGTTTTACTTTGGGCGGCTGTTGAGCAGGCTATTCGGGTCGAAGGGGCGCTCGCTGCCAGTCTGCAATAAAATCAGACTATGGCCGTCGGTGCTATACGACAGCGTGGTGGTCGCGACGCCTTTCGCGCGCAGGATGCGCAGCTCTTCTTGCAGGTCAACCGGTGTGCCTTTCGGTGTGCTGTTTTGCACAAAACGGATGGGCTGCAAAAAGTTATCAATGGCGTTGCGTGGACCGTTAGACTTTTGCTCGGCTTCTGCGTTGATGACTTGGCGAATGTTTGAGTCCTGATATTGACCGAACTGGCTCTGTAGCGCGGGCACGCTCGCAACTTGTGTGGTGTCGCCCAACAGGGCCTTGCGCGCCATGTCTTGGGTGATATGGGCGTCTTTGTTGACGGCATTGCTCGGCTGGGGCTGGGGCAGGCCGCCGCCCGCGGGGGGCATGGCAAGGCCGGTTCGAGGCACCACCGCATAAGCGTCGGGCTTGCCGCGGAAAGACACGCGCCCTGTTTTGCAAGCGCTGAGGCCTGTCATCAGGATGAGAGCGATAGCCAGGGTGACGCGGGAGCTAGACATGCAATCCTTTGCAGATAGGTCGGCCCAGACTTGCCGATGGACCTCAAAAGTGGGGCCAGATTATCAGCGAGCCGCAGGGCTGCGCAAGCTGTCGTACAAAAACAAACAGGCGCCGATGAAAATCGCGGAGTCAGCCACGTTAAAAGTGGGGTAGTGCAGGCCGAAAGCGTGAAAATCCAACCAGTCAATTACGGCTGAAATACGCACGCGATCCACCATATTACCCAAGGCGCCGCCGACGATGAGCCCAAAGGCCAGACCGCGACGCGGCGTTGGTTCAGCGCGCAAATAGGCCATGAGCCCCAGGATAATCGCGGCTGCGATCAGCACGAAAAGCCAGCGCCCAAAACCACCCAGATCAGCCCCCAATGAGAATGCAACGCCAGGGTTCAGCTCATAGACGATATTGAGGATGGGCAGCACCCAGACGCTCTCCTGCAAACTGGACAGGCTGCGCACCACCAGCAACTTTGAGAGTTGGTCGATGACCAGTGTCACCACCGCCAGGAAATAGAAACGATGCCAAATTCCAGACATGGGTGGCTCCTTATGCGCTGGCGGCGGCAAGGTTGGCGTCATAGGCTTCGGCGCAACGCCCGCAGACGCTGGGATGTGCGGCCACCGAGCCGACGTCGGGCTCGTGCTTCCAACAGCGCTCACAGCGAGCATCTTCTGACTTGGCAAAGACCACGGCCACGCCCGGCACGTCGTCCATGGTAAAGGCGCCTTCGGGGGCATCGCCCTGTTGCAAGCTGAGCTGCGATGTGATGGCGATGTCGTCCCAGGCTTCTCCTTCGGCGACCGCGAAGCGTTCAGCGCTCAAGAAGACCTGTGGCGCAGCTTCCAAGCTGGAGCCGATGGTCTTATCGCGGCGGTGAATCTCCAGCGCGCCGGTGATGACACGGCGGATTTGGCGGATTTCTTCCCACTTCTTCGCCAGATCCGGCGCCAGCCAGGTCTCAGGCAGCTCTGGCCATTGGCGCAGGTGGACCGACTCTTCAGGGGCCAGGCTAGAGGTCAAGCCATGCTCTGCCTCGTCGGCTTTGCGCTGCTGCCAAGCCTCTTCGGCGGTGAAGGTCGTAAAGGGCGCCATCCAGGCGGTGAGGCAAGAGAAAATCTCTGCCAGGACGGTCTGGGTCGCGCGACGCGATTGGCTGTTGCGGGCATCGCAATACAGCACGTCTTTACGAATGTCGAAATAGAAGGCCGACAGCTCGACGCCGCAGAAGTTGATCAAGGCGTTGTAGATGCGGTTGTATTCGTGAACCTCGCTGGCTCCGCGCATTAGCTGATCCAACTGCTTGAGGCGATGCAAGACCCAGCGCTCTAGTTCGGGCATGTCCGCCGCAGCCACCGCGTGCTTGGCTTCATAGTCGGCCAAGTTGCCCAGCGTGAAGCGCAGCGTATTGCGCAAGCGGCGATAGGCGTCAGCCTGGGCCTTCAGGATAGATTCGCCAATGCGCTGGTCGGCGGTGAAATCGGTCGAGATCACCCAAAGGCGCAAGATATCAATGCCGTACTTGTCGCCAACTTCCAGCGGATCGACGCCGTTACCCTTGGACTTGGACATTTTGTGCCCGTTCTCGTCCATGGTAAAGCCGTGGGTCAGCAGCGCCTTGTAGGGCGCGCGGCCACGGGTGCCAGCCGACTCAAGCAAGGAGGTGTGGAACCAGCCGCGGTGCTGGTCGGTGCCTTCAAGGTAGAGGTCTGCGGGCCAGCTCAGCTCGGGGCGCTTTTCCAGGACAAAGGCGTGGGTCGAGCCCGAATCAAACCAGACCTCGACAACGTCTTGGACCTGCTCGTAGTCGTCCAAACTGTAGTTGGGGCCTAGGAATTCTTGCGGATCGCGTGTGAACCAAGCATCGCCGCCTTCTTCTTCGAAGGCCTTAGCGATGCGTTCGATCACGTCGCTGTCACGCAGCGGCTCGAAGGTCTCTTTGTTCATGAAGATCGGCAAAGGGACGCCCCAAACACGTTGGCGAGAGACGCACCAATCCGGGCGCGCTTCAATCATCGAACGCAGGCGGGTCTTGCCTTGAGCAGGGAAAAAGCGCGTGTCGTCAATAGCTTGCAAGGCTTTGTCGCGCAGGCCATTGGTCTCCATAGAGATGAACCACTGCGGCGTGTTGCGATAGATGAGCGGGGCGTGTGAGCGCCAAGAATGCGGGTAGGAATGGAGCTGCGAGCCTTTGTGCAGCAGGCCACCGGACTCATCCAGCGCCTTGATGACAGGGCCTAGGTGGCTGCCCATTTTGCCCTTTTGATCGTAGACGGTCAGGCCTGCAAACAAGGGGACATGCGGGTAGTAGCTGCCGTCTTCGGCCACCGTCATGGGCACTTCGATACCGTGCTTTAGGTGGGCAAGCTCATAGTCTTCCAGGCCGTGACCCGGCGCGATATGGACAAAGCCGGTTCCCGCTTCAGCGGTGACGTAGTCGCCCATCAACAGCGGCACGTCGAAATCATAGCCGCCTTCGGCTTCGGCCAGGTTTGACAAGGGATGGCGGGCAATGATGCCTTCGTGCAGTTTGGCGTCGCCCAGACGGGTCGAGGCTTCGACCTTGGCGAGTTTCATGACTTCGCCCGCCAGATCATCGGCCAGAATCAGTGTCTCGCCGACCTGGGCGCGGCTGCCTTCGCTCACCGCGTCGATCTGGTAGCGGCCATAGGCCAGGGTGTCGTTGAAGGCCAGGGCCCGGTTGGCGGGCATGGTCCAGGGCGTCGTGGTCCAAATGACGATGGAATCGCCTTCTAGCTCGCCAGCTTCAGGCGCACTTTGGACTTTAAAGCGAACCCATATGGTGACTGACTTGTGGTCCTCATATTCGACTTCCGCGTCAGCCAGAGCGGTCTTTTCCACCACGGACCAGAGAACCGGCTTGGAGCCGCGATAGAGGCCGCCGTTCATCAAGAACTTGCCCAGCTCGCGCACGATCTGGCCCTCGGCATCAAAGCTCATGGTCTTATAGGGATGATCCCAGTCGCCCATGACGCCCAGTCGTTTGAACTGAGGGATTTGCTGGCCGATCCAATATTCAGCGAAGGCGCGGCATTCTTGGCGGAAATCAACGACCGGCACGTCGTCCTTTTCCTTGTTGTCCGCGCGGTATTTTTCTTCGACCTTCCATTCAATCGGCAGGCCGTGGCAGTCCCAACCTGGGACGTAGTGCGCGTTGTAGCCCTGCATTTGGCGGGTGCGCACGATCAAATCCTTCAAGATCTTGTTCAGCGCGTGGCCGATGTGAATCGCGCCGTTGGCGTACGGTGGGCCGTCGTGCAGGGTGTAGGCTTCACGTCCCTGGCTGTCTTCACGCACGCGCTTGAAAAGATCAATCTCCTCCCAGTGCGCCAAAATCTCAGGCTCGCGCTTGGGAAGACCGGCGCGCATGGGCAGGCCTGTGGCGGGCAGCAGGACAGAGTTTTTGTAATCAGGGGCGGTGGGCTGGGTCATAAAAGCGGCAGTCGGAAAACGGTCAATTTGGGGGGCAAGAGGTAAGATGCATCGAAGCGGCTGTCCGGCCTATACCTTGGGCATAGACCATCACGCGCAGCCGAGCGCCCCGAAGCCGGGCCACCCTAACCAGCCCCCTGGCTCACGGCAAGCGCGAACCGCAGGGCGCAAGCGCGCAGCTTCCTTTTTTGGCAGCTGCGCCGTGGGCGTCAGATAAGATTGATGGGTAAGCCGAGCCGACTAGGCTTTCAGCAAAGGTGCGAACTCGGCGTAGATCAAATCGTAGAGGGGCCGCTTGAAGGGGACGATCAGGCCCGGAACCTGAGCAAATGGCACCCATTGCCAGGCGGAAAACTCGGGGTGTTCTGTCTCCAAATTGACCGCCGCATCCTGGCCGATAAAGCGCGCCAAGTACCACATTTGCTTCTGGCCGACAAATTTGCCCCCCCAGAGCTTGCCTGCCAGATCCGGTGGGAAATCATAGGAGAGCCAATCTTTGCTGGCGGCGAGGAGTTCCACGGCTGTTGGCGTGATCGAGGTCTCTTCTTCCAACTCCCGGTAGACCGCAGCCAGTGGGTCTTCGCCTTTGTCGATGCCGCCTTGTGGCATTTGCCAAGCAGGACCAGGATTGTCGATGCGCTGAGCGACGAAGACCTGGTCGTGCGAATTCAACAGCACCATGCCGACGCCGAGCCGGTAGCGGCCTTGTTCTTTGGTCTCAATGGAAGCGGTCATGCTGTTTGGCTTTCTTGCAACGAGGGGAGGGGGCTGTGCCGCGCGTGGTCACAAAAAAACCACCAGCGACCGGCTCTGGCAAGAGCGTTTGGCCGCCGATGGTTTGCTTGCGCCCTGTTTGCGTCACCTACGGTGTGCGTCACATACGGTGTGCGTCACTTACGGTGTGGGTCTTTCACGATGCGCTTGTCTCACGCTCGCAATAAAGTCGTGCCGTTGGACTTTCGCTTAGTTGAAGAAAGCAAGGCCCTTAATTAGATCCACAGCGCGTTGAAGTTGGAAGTCCACCAACTCTTGTTCGGCTTGCGCAAAGACATCGGTGATATCGGGATCGACGTTTTGCTCCTCGCCGTCGCTAGGCGCATCGCTCTTATCTTCGCTGCCCTTTTGGTCGCCGTCCGCATCTTCATCGCTCGGGTCTTCGACGGGAGCGGTCTCCTCCTCGCCTTCCTGAGGGTTAGCGAGTGAATTGCGCAAATCGCTCTCGCGGCGTTGGCGACGTTGGCCTTCCAGCGGTTCGATACGGGCTTGTTCGACCTGGATATCGGGCTCAATGCCGGTGGCCTGGATCGAGGTGCCAGCGGGGGTGTAGTAGCGCTGAGTTGTCAGCTTCATGACACCGGCGCCAGGCAGATCATAGAGGGTCTGCACCGAGCCTTTGCCAAAGGTGGTGGTGCCCAAGATGACCGCACGGCGGTGGTCCTTAAGCGCGCCCGCGACGATTTCTGAGGCCGATGCCGAGCCACCATTTACCAGTACGATCAGAGGCTTACCGTCGATCAGGTCGCCGGGCGTTGCCGTAACGCGGCGCACATCGCGCGGGTCGCGACCACGGGTGGAAACGATCTCTCCTTTTTCTAGGAAAGCATCAGAAATATCGATGGCTTGGCTCAACAGGCCGCCCGGATTGTTGCGCAAATCCATGATGTAACCGACGATCTGATCACCGTTTTCGGCTTCGAGTTCTTGGATGTCACGCTCCAGCGAATCATAGGTGGTGCCGCTGAACTGGGAAATGTGGAAATATCCGACGGTGCCGTCGCCCTCAAGGCGAGCGCGCACGGTGCGCAGCGGGATAATGGCGCGCACCAATTCGACATCAAAGGTGTCATCCATACCGTCACGGAAAACGGTCAGCGTGATGGGAGTGCCGACTAGTCCGCGCATGATATCGACAGCTTCCGATAGGTTCATGCCCTGCACGGACTGGCCGTCCAAATGTGTGATGAGGTCGTTGGGTTGCAGGCCTGCTTTTTCAGCAGGTGTATCACGCAGCGGCGAGATGACCTTGACGAAGCCATCTTCCATCGTGACTTCAATGCCCAGGCCGCCGAACTGGCCGTCCGTCTCGATACGCATTTCCTCGGCTTCGCTTGCCGGGATAAAGGTCGAGTGCGGGTCCAGGCTGCGCAGCATTCCGTTGATGGCCGCTTCGATCAGCTCCTTATCGGTCTTTTCATCGACGTATTGATTGCGCACGCGCTCGAAGACCTGCCCAAACAGCTCGGTCTGGCGGTAGATATCTTCTTCTTGCTTTACATTGCCATTTTGCGCGGTGGCGGTCAGGGCAATGCCCAGGCCAGCCAGGCCCAAGAGAGCGATAAGGGCACGTTGGATCATGTGGGTTCCTTTCTGCGCTTGCCCGCCTCGCGCTGTGACGCTGAGTGCTAAAAGTTAAGGTTCGTGGGCAAGCGGGCTTGTTGGGCAAACATTATCATTCACAGCCGCAATGGAAAGACCCGATTTGTGTTAAAGTCGAGGCAAGATTGCTCATTAATGCTCACGAATTCGAGTAAAGTCGTGGACGCGACCATTTGCAGACCTCACGAGCAAGGCGGCGATGAAGCTCGGCAGGTGGCTAGACCAACAAGGTCTCGGCGGTCATGGCTTGCGGTTGCTCTAGGCCCATCAGCGCCAGTACGGTCGGCGCGACGTTGCACAAACTGCCATCGCGTAGGCCCGCGTGGCTGTCCCTGCTGCCCTGGCTGCCCGCTACCATCGAAATCGTCACCGGGTTTATGGTGTGGGCGGTGTGGGGTTTGCCGGTCTCGGGATCGACCATGGTCTCGCAGTTGCCGTGATCGGCGGTCACCAACGCCGTGCCGCCGACCGCCGCCAAAGCTGCCAGCACCCGAGCGAGACAAGCGTCAACCGTCTCGACCGCCTTGATGGCGGCTTGCAGGTCGCCCGTATGCCCGACCATGTCAGGATTGGCGTAGTTGACCAGTAAGAAGCCGTAGTCCTGGCTTTGGATGGCTTCGATAAGGCCTTGGGTGACGCCTTCGGCCGACATTTCCGGTGCCAGGTCATAAGTTGCCACCTTGGGAGAGGGCACCAGATTGCGCTCTTCGCCTTCGAAGGGCTCTTGACGCCCGCCATTGAAGAATTTGGTGACGTGGGGGAATTTTTCGGTTTCGGCAGTGTGGAACTGTTTTAGACCGGCTTTGGCGACGGTCTCTGACAGGCCGTCGGTAACGAACTCGGTCGGGAACAAGACGCCCATAAGGGGGTCAAGTGCCGCGGAATAGCTGGCCATGCCGAGGGCAGCGCAAGGCCGGGGCAGGGTGCCTTCGCGCTCAAAGCCGTCGAAGTCTGATAGCAACAGGGCTTCCAAAATCTGATTGGCGCGGTCTTTGCGATAGTTGGTCATCAAGATGGCGTCTCCGTCTGCAATGCCTTGGTAGTCGGGTGCGACCAGCGGCTCCAAGAATTCGTCGCCGCGCCCTTCGGCGTGCTGCGCGCGTACATCGGCTTGAAAATCGTCGGAGGCTTGGCCCTTGGCATGGACCAGCAGGTCATAGGCACGCGCGACCCGCTCCCAACGCTTGTCGCGGTCCATGGCATAATAGCGACCGATCAAGCTGGAGAGTTTGGCGAGCGGCGCAGCGGCCTGAAAGTCGGCCAAGCACTCATGAGCAATCATGGGCGCGGTGTCTCGCCCGTCGGTGAAAGCATGCAAGCAGACTTCCAGACCCGCATCGCTCAAGATATTGGCCAAAGCTGCGGTGTGGTCCTGGTGAGCATGCACGCCGCCTTTGGAAAAACAGCCCATTAAATGCACGCGCCCGCCGCTGGCTTTGGTCTTGGTAATCAATTCTTGCAGGGCCGCAAAGTCCTTCAGCGCGTCGTCCTTGACCGCCTTATTGATCCGCAGAAGATCTTGCAGCACGACGCGACCAGCTCCCAGGTTCAGGTGCCCAACTTCAGAATTCCCCATTTGACCGGCGGGCAGGCCGACATTTTCCCCGTGGGCGATCAGTTGCGCGGTTGGGTGCTGGCTGACAAGGCGGTCATAGGTCGGCGTCTGGCCAAGTCTGACGGCGTTATTGTCGGCGTCCGCCCGCGCTCCCCAGCCATCCAAAATGACCAACATTACGGGAGGGGTGGGCAGCTTAGAGGTCATGTCGTTTCAGTCTCGTTAGGGCGAGCGCTTAGCTCTTGTGGTAGGGGTGGCCATCCAGGATGGTCTGCGCGCGATAGAGCTGTTCGGCCAGCATGACGCGCGCGAGCTGGTGCGGCCAGGTCATAGCGCCAAGGCGCAGTTTGAGCGCGGCGCGGTCTTGCAGGTCGGGTGCCAACCCCGTAGCGCCGCCAATCAAGAAGGCAATCGGCTTATTACCTTGGGCAAAGCCTTGGCCCAACCAGGCCGCGAACTTGGCGCTTTCCCAGTCTTGGCCGCGCTCGTCGAGGCAGACCCAATAGGGACTGGCAGCGCAGGCTTTTTCTAGGGCGCGCGCTTCTTGGTCCTTATCGCTCTTTTCGGGCAGTTCGATCAAGCGCGCTTTCCAGCGCAGGCGCTGCCAATAGCGCTGAAACAAGGCGGCTTCTTCGGCTTTGAGCTTGCCGACAGCAGCGAGCAGGATGTCCACCTAGCTAGCCTCCGCTTGCGGTAAGCCATCTTGTAAGGGTTTTGGCGCGGGTGCTAAGGGCGTCCCAAAGATATCGGCAAAGGCGGTGATTAGGGCTGAATCGACGCTAGCAAGCTCGTGCGGCAGACCAAGGGCGGCTAGCGAGGTAACGCCGTGGTCCTGAATGCCGCAAGGCACGATACCCGCAAAATGGCTGAGATCGGGGGCTACATTCAGGGCAATGCCGTGGCTGGTCACCCATCGCCGGATGCGAACGCCGATGGCCGCGATCTTATCTTCTTGTCCAGCAATCAGGGCGTTGGGGCGTGCTACCCAGAGGCCGACGCGATCTTCGCGCACCTCAGCCTTGACACCCAAGGTCTGAAGCGCGGCGATCAGCCAAAGCTCCAACTTGGCGACATAGGCGCGAACATCTTTGCCGCGCTTGTTCAGATCCAAGACCAGGTAGGCCACCCGCTGACCTGGGCCGTGGTAGGTGTATTGGCCGCCGCGCCCCGTCTGATAGACCGGGAAACGATCGGGGGTTAGAAGGTCATCGCTCTTGGCCGAGGTGCCCGCCGTATAAAGGGCAGGGTGCTGTAAGAACCAAACCAGCTCACGCGCTTGGCCTTTGGCGACAGCCTCTTGGCGCTGATCCATGAAGGCCAGTGCCTGTTCATAGTCGGTCAGGCCGGGCGAGACCAGCAGCTCGGGGCCGTCGTCTCCCCCTTCGCAAACCCGTGCATGATCGGGTTGCGAAGCGGCTTGCTGGGCTAGCGTGGGGGCGTGACGCTGAATGGGCGGCGCGTTGGTCATGAGCGCAGTTTACATAAGCAAGTGAAGGGGGCTAGTTGGCTTGCGCCAGGCGATGGCCAGACTTGAGCGCGGGCGTATCGTAGAGTTCGATGCTCGACAGAGAACCCAGCCGATCGAGCGGGGTCAGGTCTGCCACCTGCGTTGAAGCCAGGTCCAGTTCTCGCAAATTCTGGCAGCCCGCCAGCGCTGAGATGTCATTGACCGGGGCATCGCAGAGCAACAGCGTTTTCAAGCTGGTCATGTTGGCCAGGGCGCTGATGTCGCTGACGCCGGACAGCGAAAGATCCAGGTATTCCAGTTGGCTGAGACCAGCGATTGGCTCCAAGCTCTCGACCGGGGCTTCGTAGAGGTGCAAACTGCGCAAATTCTTGAGTTTTTCTAGGCCCTTGAGCGATGCAACTGGGCAAAAGCTGAGGTCCAAGTGACGCAATTGGCTCATGTCGGCCAGCGGTGTCAGGTCGTTGACTTGGCTATCGGACAGCGACAGGCTCTCTAGCGCGGTCAAGCCCGTCAACACGCTGATATCCTCAAGCGGGTTGTCCTCTAGGCTCAACATGGTCAGCGATTTCAAGTTGGCGAGGTCTCTGGGGAGGCTCTCCAGTTCTAAGCCTGCGAGGTCCAACTCCTCACCGCTTTTCCAAAGGGCGATGCGGCGTTCGGCGGCGGAGGCTTGAGACATGGTCGTTCCTTGATCCTTTGGGTTGTCGAGGCCCGCTTTTCTAGGCGGGCCCGTTGTGCAATGTGGGCAGCGGCAGCGGGTCGGCGTTTGGCCTTCAAGCTGCGCTATCGGCCGCCAAACCGGGACCAATCAACGTGTCGAACCGGTGTGTGATGACGGCGCTGGCTGCTGGCCCCTGTCTAAAGGAGGCTGGCCAGCCTGTCACGGATCAATTGGTGAAAAATTTTCCGGCTCGCAAGGGCTTGGCAAGCGTTTTGAGCGCTTGCAATTGCAAAGCAAATGGTGATAAGTCAGCCTCCGGTTTGCGATCGTGGCGGAATTGGTAGACGCGCAGCGTTGAGGTCGCTGTGGGAGATAATCCCGTGGAAGTTCGAGTCTTCTCGGTCGCACCAAACCGGATTTTTGGCGGTTCAAGTGTTTGATTTTTAAAAGAAAAAATCAAGGTGCGGGCGGCGGTAAATTAGGTGCGGGCGAAGTCTCATCAGAAGTGCCCGCCCATCCGCGAAGTGCGAGGCGACGCCGATTGGCCGTTTTTGTGTAAAGCGATGCCATCCGTCCGCCATTCCATCCGAACATTGCTTCCAGCTCCGCGACCGTCGCGCCCGCCTCGGCGGCGCGGGTCGCTGCTATTTTCCGAAGCCCATGGGCCGATTTCTTGACCCCCGCCTCGTTGCAAGCGCTGCGAAAGAAATTCCCGAAGCTCTCTTTAGTGAGAGGGTTTCCAGACTTGCCTATGATAAAGTGCAGGTCGCCTGTTGGGCCTGCTTCGAGGGACCGCTGCAAGGGTGGCAGAATTGGGATCGTCACCTCAGTGTCGGTCTTGCCGGTCTTGAGGGTTGCTATGCCATCGCGAACGTGCTGGCGACCAAGGATCGCCGCGTCACCCCGGCGCAGGCCAGTGTAGAGAAGCACATCGAACCAAACGCGCTCGTGTGTGCCCAAGGGCCAACGGGCTTCGTATTTGGCCACATCGTCGTCGTCCCAAGCGGGGAAGCCGGATCCCTTCTTGAGCTTTGGTCTTGATACGCCTTGGGTCGGATCGGTTTCGATTAGCTCCGCCTCAACCGCCCATCTGAACATGCCTCGCATGGCGGCTAGAAAGTTCCTGGCTTGCGCTGGTGTGTCCTTGCGGCGCTCGCGCCCTTCGATGATGTGCTTGCGGCTAATTGACTTGTAGGGAACGTCCCCCGCGCTGTCCAAGACGTGCTTGAAAATGTTGTCTTGCTGTTTGCGAGTGGCTCGCGACAAGGCGAGGTAATTCCCAGAAACGCGGTACTGCATGAGAAGCCAGCGAAGGGAATTGCTCTTAGTCGGCTTTTCCGATTCTGGCTTTGGCTTCTTCGCGCCCCACTTCAGCGCCCGCATGTAGGCTTCATCGAAGGCCTTGTCGTAGAGGTCTGGCAGCCTGATGCGCTTGCCGTGTTTGCGGCGGAAGTAGTAGCGGACCTGCCCATGGCGGCTCCGCTCCTTGGAGACGTAGGGTGGGATTTTCTTGGGCATAGCCTCATCAGAGGCGAATTTCTCGTTCATTGTCAACGCCGTATGGATAATCGTGATCTTCCTCGGGGCGATCTTCGCTGCACTTCTTGGCGGCGGGAACGATCCTGATCCGCCCGTCGGGTTCGATCACCACCTCCTTATCGCCGCCTGTCTGATCGATGGCGCGCAGGGCGCGCGCCACGTCGGCCTGGGTAAAGCGGGCGGGGGTGCGGCTCATCGCTCTAGCCTGGCGATGGCCACATCGAGGGCCTTCATGGCGGCCTGTCGGCCATGTTGATGCTCGTAGGAGCCGACGGTCCCGAGCCTATAGCTATCGCCCCACATTGCCTTCTTGAGATCGATGTAGGCCCGACCGTAGCCATTGGGTGCCAGAGGGACGCCGTTCTGTTCGCAGGCCTCAGGGAGCGCCCTTGAGAGCGTCGCTCGGGCGTTTGCCTGCATGATTGCTCTTGCTTCTTTGAGGATTTGCAGAGGGGTCATATGCTTCCCTTTCCGAAAAAGATGGGTCGGCCTGCCGCGACGGGCCGGAATTTGTACCAGCAGACGTCTTTGGTGCTTTGGGCGTTTGATCCTGCGATCCATTTGACCCGTCCGACCGAGACGATGCGTTCGCAGTGGGGGCCAAACTCGGCCCAGAGATCTCCGGTGTGCATGAAGCCCGCATCGAGCAGCAGCCATGCCTGACGCTTGGCCTTGAACACAAACTCGCGGATCATGCAGGGAAGCGGGCTGCGCTGCGGGTCGCTATAGTGCCCCTTGAGGCGTGTCCATGGCGGGTTGGTGATGATGGGCGTATGGCCTGGGCCGATCGGGTGGCCGGACAGTACATCGGCTTGCTCGATCTCCGGGCCGCGCGGCTCGATATCGCAGGAAAAGACGCAGGTGTGCCCTGCCGCGCTTAGGGCGCGGATCAGGGCACCGTCGCCCGCGCAGGGCTCTATGTAGTCCGTGTGCGGCGCTAGGTGGGGTAGGAGCGGCTGCACCGCTGCCTCTGGGGTCGCATAGAAGTCATGCGGCCTGCGGGCA
>JAUIDR010000105.1 GCA_030428565.1 Alphaproteobacteria bacterium | reverse complement strand
CGAACAGAATTCGGCTATCAATGTTGTCTTTGATGTGACCGACGATCTCGTCGGCATTGGTCGCATGCAACCTAACGCTTGAACGTTCTGTTGCGTTCAAAAACACACTTATTCAACGGGCTGCTAGAGCGGGTCTGTTCGAAGCTGATCTCATAACATTTCCCATACGTACTGGCTCACCTTTTTGCACTTTTGCCCCGGAAAAAAGGTCGCCAGTACGGACTCCAATTTGAACAGGACTGATAAGACCGTGCCCCTATTTTCCCTTACCGCCATTGTGCTGCGATGGCTGCACGCGTCTAAGATCGTGCGCTACATCTTTCTTTTCTACATCGTTGGTTTGTTTGTAACCTCCGCCATACCGCGCCTCAGCCAAGACTTCGTGTACCGATCTAACTACTTCATTCATTACAACGGTTTTATTGACGATTTAAATCTAGAGATAAAGCAATGATAAGCGCGATACTTGCTATTATTTGGGGCATTCGAACGGTGTTATCTGCGGGCGTGGCCGCGCTCGTGGTCAGTTCATATTTGGTTTTTATGCTCTTAATACCAGGCCTGCTAACGCTCTACGCTGGTCTCAGCCTATCAGCAAAGTTTGGCTATGACCAAAGCAAACTTCAAAAGCATCAATACGAATTTCAAGATCGCTTCAAGCTTGAGGATTTGCCCGAAATATCGAATCAAGAATATGACCGTCTCTTTCGGATGATGCATTCAAATCCGGACTTCATAATTAAGAATCACGGAACGCCAAATCTTTGTATAACGCGTATGTGGAGCAACTATAATGAAATTTGTATTATTCATACAGAGCAACGCAACTATGTTTATACGTTTCCCCAGCTAATCATTTTTCCCTGCGTAAATCCCCTCGAAATATTGTTTGGATGCCAAAGGAGCAGCTACCCATATTTCGACAAAGATGCAGGACACCCCAGCGAAGCTTCCGCAGGCTGGTACTACTCGCCTGAATACGGGGTGGAGCAGATCGTTTTTGACCCAAAAGCAAGGGCCAACCGCTAGGGGTCCAACCGCCACACCCGGCCATTGCGCGCATCGTTCAAAAGGTAAAGGCGGCCGTCGGGCCCCAACCTTACATCACGCACGCGGCCAATGTCCCCTTGGAACACCACATCTTGCTGCGTGACCTTGCCGTTTGCATCCAAACTCATTTTCAACAAAAGCTGATACTTCAGGGCGCCAACGTAAAGCCCCCCTTGGCCGTCAAACGCCAGCCCAGAAGGCGCAATCGAGGGCGTCCAATACCAGCGCGGCCCCTCGCCGCCGTCCAGATCGGTGCGTCCCGTCCCGACCTTGCCGCCGCGGTATTCATCGCCATAGGAGACCAGCGGCCAGCCGTAGTTGCCGCCCGACACCAGCGCGTTCAGCTCATCACCGCCTTTGGGGCCGTGTTCGGTAATCCAGACCTGACCGGTGATCGGGTGGACGGCCAAACCCTGCGGATTGCGGTGCCCATAGCTGTAAACGGCAGAAGGATAAAAGGGATTATCGCGCGGTACGCTGCCATCCTGGTTCAGGCGCAGCACCGCGCCGATGCCGTTCGAGGGGTTCTGCACCAAGTCGCGCTGACCGCGCTCGCCCGAGGTCGCGAACAGCTGCCCTTGCGGCCCCAGCCCCAGGCGACAGCCGAAGTGGTAGGAGGTATTGGCGGCAGGCGTAACGCGATGGATCGTCGTACCGTCTAGGCGAGCGCTCTCCAGGCGGCCCTTAAAAATTGCCGTCTGCCGCCCGCCTTTGGCTGCCGCCGTATAGCACAAGAACACCGACTGATCGGGTGCCACCAAGACATCGAGCAAGCCGCCCTGCCCGCCTGCCTCCAGATCATCGGGCAGACCGGAAATTTGGGTCAGCGCGCCGTCTTGCAAGTTGACCCGCCACAGCTTACCGCCGCGCTCTGTCACCAGCGCTTGGCGGCTATTCAAGAAAGCCAAGCCCCAGGGGTGAGCGATCGCCTGGCTGACCGGTGTTAAGGTCTGAGCGCGAACGCTCCCCGCGCTCGTCAGCATCACTAGCCCGCTGGCCAGCACCCCCAAGGCGAGCAGCGCTGACCGCCACAATCGCGCTTGATCAGGGGCTATGACCCGTACCCGCGCGCGCCCATGCCGATGCAAGGAATTGTTGGGGGATTGATTGCGCTCGCGGACTGACAAAGCGGCCTCCTTATGACTGGCTTAAGCATCACTCTAGCTATGTAGGGTCTTGCTCGGCATTTCAAAGGCGGTCGCAGACCGCTTGGCCGCCGGCGGAGCCGCGCAGCACCAAGGCCAGCCGCAGCGCAATCACGCTCGCCGCTTTATTTCGTGATGCCCGGTGATTTGCTGTTCAGTAATTTATTTGCAAATTAGGCTCATCACTTAATCAAAGGAGAAACGAAATGAAGCAACTTGCTGCTTTCAGCCTAGCCACCTTCTTAATCGCGGGCGCCGCATCAGCAGAAACATTTTCTGTTACCGTCACCAATACATTATCTGATGATCTTTTAGCGCCCATTGTTGTCACTAGCACAGAAAATGACAGCCATTTCTTTTCTGGATCTTATGTCACGCCGGCAGCAGAGCACCAAATATTGACGGGTGATCCGGCGCAAGTCGTTGAGTCCATTGGCATGCATGGCGCAGCCGTTGGCCACGGCATGGACGGCCCTCCGGGTGTTCTGCTGGCTCCGGGCGCTTCTGTGACCTTCGACGTCGAGACCGAGGCCCGCAGCCTGCGCATTCTGGCCATGGTCGCCCCCACCAAGGTGCCGGACAACTACGTCACCAACGTCGTTGACATCCATACAGCGATGGACACATCGGTCGCCCTTAACCGCTTCGATATTGGCCACGATGAAGGCAGCATGAAAGATATGCTGGTCTCAGAAGGCGGCGCCAGCGTCATGATTGCACGCAAGTAGTCTGCCCGCCAAAATTGCCAGATGCTAAGTATCTTGGCGCAAAGCCCCCCCAGGCCAAAGGCTTGGGGGGCTTTTTCGTTACGGGCAACGGTTCGACCACTCGCAGGAGCCAGAACAAAAGCCCGCAGATCAAGGTTGGCGCTCTTTTCGATTTATTCAGCCACGCAGCTCGTGCCAGTGACTTGCGCGCGCTGGCACAGCCACAAAAAGCGCCATGGCGGTCGCAACCGTCGACAAATCCGCTAAACAGGCACAGCAATTGCAAAATACAAGCGCATTGATTTAGTTGTCAAAGGCTGGAAACAGGCCCGTCATCACTATCAATACGAGTGAAAAAGACGATGCCAGCGGCTTTTTTCTTTCCCCAGCGCCGGAGGATTCAACACTATGCTTCCTATGCTTAACAGCCCGTTGAATAAGTGTGTTTTTGAACGCAACAGAACGTTCAAGCGTTAGGTTGCATGCGACCAATGCCGACGAGATCGTCGGTCACATCAAAGACAACATTGATAGCCGAATTCTGTT
>JAUIDR010000104.1 GCA_030428565.1 Alphaproteobacteria bacterium | reverse complement strand
CCGCGACAATCAAAATCAATAAAAACCTTGATGGTGTCGCGAAAACCCGCCACCATCACAAACGTCGCGACCAAGGACTATCATCCTGATTGACGCACAACTCTCATCCAGATTGTCGCTCTATAGAAGGCCGTCAATAGTGCCATCGCTTCTGGTGACAGGCTAAGCGTTTGCAATGCAAGCGCACCGCTTGCCTGGTCAAAGGACATCGGTTCGTTCAACACCTCCAACAGTTTGTTGTTGAAAGCTTCGATAGGCGCCTGGTCGATTTTTGCGGTCGAAGACAGGCGCCTGCCAATCGTACTCTCCGGGAAGCAGACCAGACAACGCGCAACAAAACCAATGTCGCTGGCCTGCGCATCACCCAGTATCGCCCTTGATACTCCAGGTTGGACCATTAAATGCAGGCTGAGCCGTCGCCCCAACAAGGTCTTGTGTCCGTCACCTCCGCGTGTCTTGTGCAGGGGCTTTCCATCCCAAAGGCTGTTTAAGATGGCCAGGCTGCGCTGTCTGTTTTCCTGCTTCATGGAATGGCCGCCCGTAAACAGGCCACCTTCATCAGAAAATAGGGCGAGGCTTGGCATGCCCTCATCAAACAAGCGAAACAAACCTTCCACCGTTAGGTCATTCACCAAGCGGTTAGGGTGGCGGGGCTGCGAGGGCTCTGCGCCTAGAGAATCAAGGGCATGGCCGTCATCTTCTGATTTGAGCGCGGCTTGCCAATTTTGCTTCCAAAGCGCTGACTGTCTGCGCCAGTCCCGCAATTCCTCGTTATGGGCATGCTGCTGCTGTTCGAAATGGGTATCAAGTGCCGTGGTGAGTTTGCCTTCAACGGTGCTCTTGCGTTCGCCGCTCCTAGCAACCGATAAAAAATAGAGCGACAAGGGACTCGTACTGTTGCCAAGTGTTTCGACATTTGCGAGGCCCTGCACAGCGAAAGCTGCAATGGCCAAGGCAGAGCTCCCGACAAGAGCAAGTGGGGCCTGCGTTTCGCCCTGAACGGCTCCAACGACAGCCCTCAGCGGTCCAAGCGCTTCTATAGGGTAAGGCTGATTGCTGCAGCTTTTGTCGATGAGTGGCAATGGCGTCCTTGTCTCAAAAGGCGCCGGCTGCATTGGGATGCTGGCGGGTAAGGGGGGCGGCGTTTGTCCGCTCATGCTGCTGCCCTCCATGCTCTAAGCACATCGTTCCAATCTTGGTTATCGGGCGCTTGTAAAGCTAAGACCTCCCAACCCAACGCGGTAGCGCGTCCGGCAAGCGTTCGGGCCGCATTGTGTCCGGCTTCGTCGCCATCACTTGCTATGACCAGGCGCCCCGGATTGCGCGGCAGGGACAGGCCGCTGAGATTAGCAGCGGATAGGGCGGCCCAGATCTGCGACGGCTCGTACAAAAGGCCACAGTCAAGGCTCAAGGCGGTTTCAATGCCTTCAGCCACAACAAGCGGGCCTTTGCAAGTCGACAGCCGCACGGCACCGCCTGCCACTGACCCGAGCATGGCCTTTGCTGGTTTAACGTCAGCTTTCCCCTCGCCATCGGGCCGAAGGTAGGTTCGATGCACCGCGAATCCCGAAACGCCATCAACACGAGCAATCAAAGCTGGCAAACGCTGCTCGCTGGCTTGATGCCAAGCTCGCGGCAAGAACCGGAGCGTCTTGGGCAGGGGGCTAGTAATGCCTCGCACTGCACGTAAATAGTGTTCTGCGAGCGTGCCTTCTATCGGCTGGCCTTGGCCCCACAAGCGCCGCGCCTTGTCTGAGCGTGCTTGTGTCGCCACTTGCTGCGTCTCCAATAGCCTTTTGAGCTCGTCTGGGCTTGGGGGGCTGGTCCGGCTTGATTTCAATCCAAGCGCCGTCGCAATATCACGAAAATCGCAACCGCTCTTGAAACAATGCACCAAGAGCTTTTCACCGTTGCAGCGGACGGACAAAGCGTCTTGGTCGCGCCGCCCTTCGGGCTGACAAATTGGACAAGCAGCATTTCCATAGGAGCCGTGCCAGCGCCCGCCAAGCTGTTGTGTAAGGATCTTTGCGTCAAACATGGCCGCCTCCAATTTGGTGGCTAATGGCAGCAAGTTTTGGTAAGTTGAACAGGTCAGTAATGCTTGTGAGATTGCCGACCCAGCCCGGTTCCTGTTGCAGCAGGTTCCGGGCCTTTTTATTGCTTTCAAGCTGATCACTGCGCTTTTTCACGAAGCGCCTCCAAAAAAGAGTCGACTTCAGCTTCTGGCCAATAGAGACGTCGCCCGAGTTTGAGCGGACGCGGCAAGCGATGAGCGGCAAGGTCGTTGTAAATTGCTGAACGAGAACGCCCGCCCAGCTTTTCACCAAGTTCCTTAAGTGTCAGGTATTTCATGTCAAAATCGTCTCGTTAAGTAGCAGGAGATTTCGCAATACCTGGCTTTGGCCAGATCGTCGTGGTGCAATAAAATTTTAGTTGTTTCCCAGTTGCCCGGTCAAAGCGGCGCCTCAAACGTGGGGCTAATGCTGCTTCGATTTACGAGCTGTGACCTGGTTCCCCGCGAAACCCTCGTTCCTGACGAACGACCGCAGTCTAGATTTGGGTATCCGGGCTCCCGCCGTGACGCAGGTGCGACGGATGCGTTGTTTGATCGACCAGCTATGTCCATGGCTTGACCGATAGTGCAAAGCGCAAAGGGAGTGGCTGTCAAATCGCATCCTCCAGGCTGTTGAATAACTACTCTTTCACCGGCTTGTCGAGGTGCGGTTGTTGAGGGATTAGTTCAGGGCGCTCAGCCTGAAGGCAATCCAAGTGCCAGGCAGGCCAATGTGTGCGGCAAAGCACGGGAGTTCCCGGGTTCAATCGTCGATCACTGCCAGGTTTCGGGTTTTCCGCAGCGAACCAAGGCTGTTTGATACGAAGTTTGACGACCAGCGCTCATTGGTGCACGTATTGGCGGGGATAGATGTCCTTGAGCAGAGCGCAAGCTTTTTATAGATCTCAAACGAGGCTGTTGCGGAATATTTTGGACCGCCGTCGCAAAGGCTTCGCCCCGGTAGTTTTACCAACCGGTAACTGTTTTGGAACCCTATTTCCCTAATTCTGTATTCATTTCACGGCTTTTGACCCCCGGCGGAAAGACTGCGCGTGCAACTTTTTGAGGTTGTGGGCAGCGCAGTGAATGTGCCACTCGCCTTTGGCTTCCGCCTGCCCGCGCATCATGAAGGCATCCGCACCTTGGTTTTCTTTCATCTGGCCGAATACCGGTTCCACGGTCTGGCCGCGCAGTCGATAAAGCTGTCGTCCTCTTTTGGTCATTAGTTTTCGCTCCATCTTGGCTCGAGCATCCATGTCCTTGGGTATCCGTCCACGTGGCAGTGGGGTGCAGCGCGACAAACAAGATGAGAATCCAGCGTCAATCAGGATGAGAACGCGGGGGTGGTGTCTTGCAGGGAGGGCGTAGCCCGACTGGAGAGATGCCTCCCCCGCGTTTCGCCTCAATTAGGC
>JAUIDR010000059.1 GCA_030428565.1 Alphaproteobacteria bacterium | reverse complement strand
AAGCCCGAGAGCCAACACATCCTGCGCATCCATCCTGAAACCCTCCGTTGCCGAAAATGTCAGCAGAGATTAGGCGATTACGCCCTAAAAAGCCTCTTGGATTCCACTTGAAACGTCGAAGAGCCAGTTTTCGAAACATGGTTCGCGGGTAGAGGTTGGCACCTTCGCGACCATCAAGCCCAACTCATTCAAGCCGCAGAGCGCAAACAGCACGCGCTGCTCATGGCCCCGACGGGCGCAGGCAAGACCCTGGCGGGTTTTTTGCCCAGCCTCATTGACCTTCATCGCGCGCCCTTCGAGGGGCTGCATACGCTCTATATATCGCCGCTCAAAGCGCTGGCCGCGGATATCGAGCGCAATCTAGTCGGCCCCATTGGCGATATGGGCCTCAGTCTAAGCGTTGGCACCCGCACTGGCGACACCAGCCAGAGCGAACGCGAGCGACAGCGCAAGACCCCGCCAAATTTGCTGCTGACCACACCAGAGAGCTTTGCACTCCTACTGTCCTACCCCACGGCCCCGGCCATGTTTGCCACGCTACAATGTGTCATCATCGACGAGTTGCACGCGCTCAATACCGTCAAACGCGGGGACTTGCTGTCACTCGGGTTGGCGCGCCTTAACCGGCTTGCGCCGAGACACCGACGCGTTGGCCTCTCCGCCACGCTCGCCGATGCCGATTGGGCCCGGGCCTGGCTATCGCCGCGCGGTGAAATCGACGATCCAGAGCTGACCGCCATTCAAGGCCCTGTAGGAATGCCGCCGCGTATCGACATTGCCTGCCCGCCTGAGGGCATGCCTTGGGCCGGAAGGATGGGCCTATATGCTAGCGCCAAGGTCTATGAGCACATCTTGCAGGCGCGCCTGGCGCTGGTCTTTGTCAACACCCGCGCCCAGGCCGAGCTAATCTTCAACGAGCTCTGGCGTATGAATGAGCAGAATTTGCCAATCGCTCTGCACCACGGTTCGCTCGATTTGCAACAGCGTTTGCGCGTGGAAGCCGCTATGGCCTCCGGCGAGCTGCGCGCGGTCGTCGCCACTTCCTCCTTGGATTTGGGTATTGACTGGGGCGATATCGACTTGGTCATTCAAGTTGGCGCCCCCAAGGGAGCCTCGCGCTTGGTTCAGCGCATTGGGCGAGCCAATCACCGCCTGGACGAGGCATCGCATGCGGTGCTTATCCCTGCAAATCGCTTTGAGCTGCTGGAATGCCAAGCCGCGAAAGATGCTATTTTGGCGGGCGAATTGGACGGCGAAGCGCCCTACCCCGGCACTTTAGACGTTTTGGCCCAACACATCTGGGCGGTCGCCTGCCAAGGCGCCTTTCACCCAGACGAATTATATCGGGAAATTTTGAACGCCGCTCCGTTTCAAAGCCTTGCGCGTCAAGACTTCGACGACACATTGGCCTTCATCGCCCACGGTGGTTATGCCCTGCGCGCCTATGAACGCTATCGCCGCCTCAAGTCTCTGCCTGACGGCCGCTATACCATCGCGAGCCCGGCCCACCTACGCGCCTATCGCAGCAACGTCGGCGTCATCGTTGAAGCGCCCATGCTCAAGGTGAAGAAGGGCTTCAAGACCATCGGTGAGCTGGAAGAGACCTTTGCCATGCAGCTTGCTGCGGGGGATACCTTCATGTTCGGAGGTCAGGTTCTGGAGTTCGTCGAAATTCAGCAAACCGACATGAAGGTCAAGGCGGCAGCGGCCGATCGTTCCGCCAAAGTCGCGGTCTATGGCGGCGCGCGCCTGCCCATCTCTACCCAGCTTGCCGAGCGGGTCCGAGGCCTCATGAGCCACCCCCAACAGTGGCGCAGTTTCCCTGATGAGGTGCAAGATTGGCTGAAAATTCAGCGCGCCCGCTCGGGTATGCCGTCCGCCGAGCGCCTGCTGATCGAGTCCTTTCCACGCGCGGGCAAGGAATACCTGGTCGCCTATACCTTCGAGGGGCGCAATGCGCATCAGACGCTTGGCATGCTATTGACCCGGCGCCTGGACCGCCAAGGCTGTGGCGCTTTGGGGTTCGTTGGCACGGATTACGCGGTCGCGACTTGGGCGCTGCATCAGCACCCCGATATCGAGCAATTGTTCGATCAAGACATGCTGGGCGATGATCTGGAAGCTTGGATGCAAGAGACATCGCTGATGAAACGGACCTTCAAAAACTGCGCTATCATCGGCGGCCTGATCGAGCGTCAGTATCCATCGCAACGCAAATCGCGCCGCCAAGTCACCTTCAACACCGATATTATCTATGACGTGCTGCGCGGTCACGAACCGGACCACGTCTTGTTGCGCGCAACGCGGGCCGAAGCCGCGCGCGGTCTGTGCGATATCCGCCGCCTGTCCGACATGTTGACCCGATTTGCGGGCAAGATTGACTATCGTCGCCTAGATCGCGTCTCGCCTTTGGCGGTACCAATTATGTTGGAGCTGGGCCGCGAGTCGGTCTATGGCGAAGCCGATGAAATGATGCTAGACGAATTGGCAGAAGACCTGATCGAAGAGGCCATGTCTTGAGCCGCTCAGCGGAGCAAGACCTCCCATTTTCGCGGCTGAATGCAGGCCCACAACAAACAATTCCAGAGGCACAACAGACCGACATGAGCACGACTTACAAGACCGATTTTGCCGCCATAAAGCAGCAGTTCGTTTTGCCTGAAGGCATGATTTATTTGGACGGAAATTCTTTGGGTCCACTGCCTAAGGCAACCAGCGAACGCGTCAAGACCTGCATCGAACAGGAATGGGGGCAAGAGCTGATCCGTGCCTGGAATTCAGCGGGCTGGATGGCCACGCCAACCCGGCTCGGCGATCGCATCGCACGCATGGTTGGTGCTGAGCCGGGCTGCATTACCACGGGCGACACCCTGTCGATCAAGGTCTACCAAGCGCTGGCCGCAGGTCTTGAGCTGCGCCCTGAACGCCGTGTGGTCTTGTCGGACAGTGGCAACTTCCCCAGTGATCTCTATATGGCTCAAGGCCTCCTTCAGAGCTTGGGCGAGGACAATGAGTTGCGGGTAGTCGAGCCCGAGGCCGTCGCCGATGCGCTGACCAGCGAAGTCGCGGTCTTGATGCTGACCCAGGTGGACTACCGCAGTGGCCGCTTGCACGACATGGCGGCATTGAGCGAACAAGCCCGGTCTGTCGGCGCTATTACGCTTTGGGACTTAGCGCATACCGCCGGGGCCTATCCGGTGCGCCTAGCCGACTGCCAGGCTGACTTCGCCGTCGGTTGTAGCTACAAATTCCTGAACGGAGGGCCGGGCGCGCCGGCCTTTATCTATGTCCGACCCGGGCTAAAAGAGCAGGTTCGCCCTGCCCTATCCGGCTGGCTTGGCCACGAAGCACCCTTTGCTTTCGACCTGGACTATCGCGCTGGTCATGGCATCGAGCGCATGCGTGTTGGCACCCCGCCGATCCTGCAAATGGCGGCCCTTGATGTCAGCTTGGACATTTGGGACCAAGTTGACATGGACGAGCTTAGGGCGCGGTCCATTGAGCTGAGCCAGCTTTTCATTGCAGAGGTCGAGCAGCGCTGCCCAGCTCTGCGGCTGGCGTCGCCCCGCGCGCCTGAAGAACGCGGCTCGCAAGTCTCCTTTGCCTTTGATGAAGGCTACGCGGCCATGCAAGCGCTGATTGCGCGCCAAGTCATCGGTGATTTCCGAGCGCCCGATATTATGCGCTTTGGCATTACCCCGCTCTACCTGGATGAAGGCGACATCACCCAGGCCGCCGAGCGCATCGAATTGGTCATGCGCGATGAGGAGTGGCGCCGCCCAGAATTTCAGGTCCGTGCGGCGGTCACCTGATCGCACAACAACCGAACACCGCAATGTTTCCGAGCGGCTGTTTACGGCCCCTGTTGTTCACGGCGCCTGTTGTTCACGGCGCCTTGAAAGCAGGGGCTCGGATCGCGTCTTAGCGCGCCACCTCTGCCATAAAGCGATGGGCGATCACAACAGGGTCGGTTTCGATGACCGGCACAGCAACATTGCCCGACTCGCACTTGGAGACAATGATCGTCATAGCGTCGCTCGCCAGCGCGTCTTTGACCACCTTGGCAGTCTCTTCGGCTGTGCATTCGATCACTGTCTCACAGCCGCAAGCCGAAGCGACCGCCGCCAACGAAGTCTTGCCTGAAGCGTAGGTCGGCTGATCGCCAGTTGAGCCATACGAGCCGTTGTCGATAATCAGCAGCACGAAGTTGCCGACCGGATTATTGCCAATCGTCGCCAATGTCGCCATGTTTGTCAGCACCGATCCATCGCCGTCGATGGCCAGAACCGGCTTGGATTGTGCCAGCGCCAAACCGAGCCCGATGGAAGAGCACAAGCCCATCGTTCCCAGCATATAGAAATTGCCCGGGCGGTCGGCCAAACTGGCCAATTCTTGCGAAGGAGAACCAATATTGCAGACGACAAGGCTGTCATCCAAGACGGGCAACAAGGTCTTAAGAACGTCGTATCGAATCATTGTGCGGCCCCCCAAAAAGAAGCGTCGGTCAGAATGGCGGTCGGCTTCTTGCTCATCTGAGTATGCGCCAATATCCCCGGCAGCTCCGCCACATCTTCTGGACGATGGAAATGATAGGTCGGGATGTGCAGCTGCGCCAACAGCGCCTTGGTATGCAGTGCCATTTCAACCTGACAGGCGACCTTTTCGCCGACCTCGCCACGATAAGAAATCAGCATGGGAAGCGGCATACGATAGAACTGTATCAGGGTCGCCAGCGTGTTCACGACAACGCCCAGCGCCGTGTTTTGCATGATGATGGCCGGGCGCATGCCGCCCAGATAGGCGCCCGCGCACAGGCCCATCCCTTCATCTTCCTTGTTGGAAGGAACGTGCTTAATCGCCGTGGTCTGGTCGATCACTTCCAGCACGCCCGCCAACTGCTTGCAGGGCACTGATGTAACGAAATCAATGCCTTGGCTCACCAAGTCATCGACGATTTGTTGATCTATTTGTTTGGGCATTGAACCTCTCAGCTACGCCTGGGGACCACCTTGGTCCGCGTTTGCCGGAACGCTGCGAAATCATACGCGCCGTCGACCGGCACCATACTTTAGCTTAGAACAAGGGTCATGCAAGGCTGCACATTGATCTTGGCGATTGCAAAGGATTGTGGCGCTTACGCCTACCAGATTCAAGCTGTGCAGGCCCAGAATTTCCGGTCTGGGGCTTCCTGGTCTGGGGCTTCCCGGGCTTGGGCCGCCTAGATTTAAGTTTCCTGGTTTTGTTCTTTCATACGCTGCCAGAATTTCTTCAGCATTGATTTGGGGTTTTGCTGCTCGCGATAAAGGCGCACATCCAGTTCACAGAAATAGCGTGGCGGGCCCGCGAGCGCCAATCGGCCATGCTCCAAATCCTCCTGACACAAGGAACGCGGCAACCAGCCCAGACCAAAGCCCTCCAAAATCAGCGCCTTAACGCTTGTCGCCAGCGCGTTCTGGTTCAGCACCAAAGTATTTAGCAGCGCACCCTGGTGGGACAAAACCGATTCCACCACCGGCCGCAAAGCCGACCCACTGCTGTAATTCAAGAGCGGGATGGGCTTTTTAGTCTCGGGCGTCAGGTGAAATTCGGGTTGGCCTTGCCCCAAACAACGCGCCACCGGCACCAATTGATCCCGCGAGACCAGTACGTAATCGGTCTGGGCGCTGTCTAGCGGCGCCAAAAAGGTCATGGCCTCGTGCCAATAGGTCAAAATGACATCGCAGTATTGCTGCTGTAGCGCGCTGACAAATTGTTCGGCTGACCAAGACGTCGAACTAAGATCGATATCCAGCCCAATCTTTTCTGCCAAGGGTTCGATATACTGGCGAAACTGCGTGATGTAGAGCGACTGCGTCGTCGCAAAGCGCAGCGCCTTGTCCCCGGAGGCCGCGATATTGTGACAGCGTTCGATGGTATCGGCGTAGGTTCGCAGCATAATTTGCGCTTGCGACAGGAAGACCTCACCAGCTGGCGTGAGCGAAAGGGGCAACGTCTGGCGGTTGATCAGCAACACCCCCACCTCGTCTTCGAGCGCACGAATGCGCCGCGAAAACGCGGGTTGGCTGACATTGCGTTCGTCAGCCGCTCTTGAAAAACTACGATGGTTGCTCAGCGCTTCAAAATCTCTGAGCCAGACTATGTCCATAACCGCCTTTTGGGAATCGCTTCTGCTGGCTTGGATATGTGTCCAAGCGGGCAAGGGTGAACCAGATTCTGCTAGTCCAAGCGCCCTTCTTCCACCGCATGGCAGGCAACTTGGCTGCCATCGGCCTGCAAGATGGGTTCGGGACGCTCAGCGCTACAGCGAGACGTAGCATAAGCACAGCGGCTCTGGAATGGACAGCCAGAAGGCAGGTTAATCGGCGTCGGGATCTCGCCCTTCAAGCGAATATGATTGGGCCGCTCGTCCGAAAGCTGCGGGACAGCCGACAACAAGGCCTTGGTATAAGGATGTTTTGGCGCTGCAAATAAGGTTGCGGTGTCCGCAAGTTCGCAAAGACTGCCCAAGTACAACACCGCGACCCGGGTTCCAAAATGCTGAACGACCGACAAATCATGTGTAATGAACATATAGGTCAGCCCGCGTTCGGCTTTTGCCTCCAACATGAGGTTAAGAACCTGCGCCTGGATCGAGACGTCCAGCGCAGAAATCGGTTCATCGGCGATGACAAATTCAGGGTCCACGGTCAAGCTACGCGCGATTGCGATACGCTGGCGCTGGCCACCCGAAAACTCGTGTGGATAGCGAAAGCGCCACGATGGGTCTACGCCGACCGAGCGCATGACTTCTGCGACCTTGTCTTTCATTTCAGACTTGCTCAAGTGCGGCTGGTGAAAACGAACCGGCTCTTCGAGCGCCTGCTGAATCGTCATGCGCGGGTTCAAGGATGCATAAGGATTTTGGAAAATCATCTGCATCTTTTTCCGAATGGGTGCCAGCGCCTGCCGACCTAGGTTATCGATACGCTGGCCACCGTAGTGGATCTGTCCGGCGCTGGGGTCTAGCAAGCCCGCAACCAAGCGCGCGACCGTGGACTTACCGCAGCCGGACTCGCCGACGATGCACAGCGCTTCGCCACGTTCGGCCTCTAGGCTAACGCCGTTAACCGCGTGGACTTCCCGGCGCTCGCTAACGATGCGGCCCTTGCGGAACTTCAGCGTTTCCAAGAAGCCTTTGTCCAATTCGAAGCGCTTTTCTAGGCCCGAAATCTTCAACAAGGGTTGGCGGGTTTCAGTTTGCATAAGTCCTATCCGCTCTAGCTACCGCTACCATTGGCACTGGCCTCATCATAGGTACTGGCCTCATCATAGGCACTGGTATCACCGTTGGCACTGGCATTACCATTGGCGGCTGGTTGGCCTGTGCCCGCTTTGCCTTGGCCAGCCTTCAATCGTTCGACTTCGTGGCAAGCCACTTCAACCGCACCAAATCGCAGCGTTCGGGGAATTTCGGTCTTACAGCGCGAGGTGGCATAGGCGCAGCGCGGGTGGAAAGCGCAACCGGTCGGGATATTGGTCAGGCTGGGCATCGAGCCCGGAATCTGCTTCAGCGGCTGCCCGGGCAGGGTCTGCTGAGGCAGCGCATTGATCAGACCTTGCGTATAGGGGTGCTGTGGATCGTTGATAATCTCACGCGTGCGACCTGATTCGATGATACGGCCGGCGTACATGACCAAGGTGCGCTCGGTCATTTGATTGACCACCCCCAAGTCATGGGTAATCAAAATAAGGCTGACTTTGTTGGTCTGACACAGCTCCAACATCAGGTCCATGATATCGGCCTGAATCGTCACATCCAGAGCGGTCGTCGGCTCATCTGCAATGATGAGTTTGGGCTCTAGCAACAAAGCGATAGCGATAATAATGCGCTGGCGCATCCCGCCCGACAGCTCATGCGGATACTGGCGCAGCCGCTCTTCCGGGGAAGGAATATAGACTTCGCGCAGCTTGACGATGGCGATTTGTTCGGCTTCCTCAAGGCTCAGCTTGCGGTGGGCGCGCAATGTCTCGACCATTTGCTCGCCGATGGTCAGAACTGGGTTTAGCGTCACCATGGGATCTTGGAAGATCATCGCCATATGATTGCCGCGGATGTCGCGCAGTGCCGGTTCATCCATCTTGGCGATGTCGCGACCGTCAAACTGGATTTGACCGCGATCGATAAATCCAGGCTTGGAGATCAGCTTCATCAGCGAAAAGCCTGTGATGGACTTTCCCGCACCGGACTCGCCGACAATGCCCAAGCGCTCGCCTTTGGCCAAATCGAAGGAGATGCCATCCAGCGCCGTGACCGACTGCTCTCGCATTGCGAATTTGACGGTGAGATCTTTTACGCTCAACAGGGCCATTTATTTGTCCCCTTTATAAAGGCGTGGATTCAAGACGTCGCGCATCCAGTCGCCGAGCAGGTTGATGACCAACACCAGCACCACCAGTACGATGCCGGGGATGGTGGTAATCCACCATGAGCCCGAGAAGATGTAATCGAATCCTGAGGAGATCAGCAGACCGAGCGAGGGTTGTGAAGGCGGCATGCCGAGACCCAAAAAGCTGAGCGAGGCCTCTGAAATTATGGCGTTGGCCACCTGCACCGTCGAAATCACAAAGATCGGCGACAGGGCATTCGGCAGAATATGGCGCACCATGATGCGCAGCGGACCAAAGCCCAGCACGCGTGCGCTATCGACATATTCTTTTTTCTTTTCGGCCAGCACGCAGGCACGCACGGTTCGCGCATACTGCGGCCACTCGGCAACCCCGATGACCACGATCAGCATAACAATCGCGTACTTATTGAAGGTATCGGAACCGAAAATGGCCTGTGACACCGCCAAGAAGATGATCGCCACCATCAAGGTCGAAAACGAGAGCTGAATATCGGCCATGCGCATCAGAAGGCTGTCCAGACGACCGCCGACGTAACCCGCGATGAGACCAATCGAGATGCCAAGGAAAGCCTGCACCGCCACCGCACAGATGCCGATCAACAATGACAAGCGGGTGCCGTACAAAATTGCGCTGAGCATATCGCGCCCTTGCGGGTCAGTACCAAAGATAAAGCGCGGATCGCCGTAGGTCTCCCAGACCGGTGGCAATTCGCTGTCCATGATATCGAACAGCGCTTGGTTATAAGGGTCAACAGGCGCCAGCAGGGGCGCAAAAAATGCCGACAGCGCGATGAGCAAAAAGACGATCATAGAGATTATCGCGATCGGGCTCTTGCGGAAGCTGTAGACGAAATTGGATTGCCAGAAGGAACTACCGCGCGCCTGGGGGTTGGTCTGCGTTGTCATACTAGGCCCCCATTCTTGCGATGTTGATGGTCGGATTGACCAAACCATAGATCAAATCGACGATGGTATTGGTCACAACGAAGATAAAGCCGACCACGATCAGATAGGCCACGATCAAGGGAGTATCGACCCGATTGACCGCCTCCAAGAACATAAAGCCCATTCCCGGCCACTGGAACACGGTCTCTGTCAGAATGGTGTAAGCCACCATGGTGCCGATTTGAACACCGCCAACGGTGATAACGGGCAACAGCGTATTTTTCAGCGCGTGGACGAAGTAAATACGCATGGGACGCACGCCTTTGGCGGTCGCGTATTTGACGTACTCGCTTTGCAGAGTCTCCATCATTTCGGCGCGTATCAAGCGCACGAACAGCGGCAACATAATTGAGGCCAATGCAATCGAGGGCAGTAAGATGTGTTGCCATCCATCAACGGTCAGGAAGTTGGTATCCCAATGGCCGAATATCGGCACGACATCACCACGCCCAAAGGATGGCAACCACTGTAGCTCGACAGAGAACAAATAAATCATGGCAATCGCGGTCAAAAAGACGGGCACGGATATACCGACGATGGATAGGCCCATGACGATGCGAGAAAAGAGGCCATTGGGCTTGATTGCAGTGTAGACACCCAGCGGCACAGAGAGCCCGATGATGATGACAGTCGCGCCGAACACCAGCTCTAGCGTGGCGGGCAATTTTTTAAAGATGACCGTCAGCGCGGGTTCTTTGAAAAAGTAAGAGGTGCCCAGGTCGCCATGCAGCGCCTTCCAGGCAAAGCGCAAATATTGGGTTATGAAGCTGTCGTTTAGCCCCAGCTCCTCGCGCAGTTGTTCGCGCACTTCTTCGGATACCGATTGGCCGACCAACTCGCGCAGCGGATCGCCCAAATTGTCTTGAATTGCAAAACTGACCACGGAGATGACGAACATCACCGCTATAGCCTGAAATGCCCGTTTTACGAGATAAGCGAACATGGAGCTTTCACTGCTGTTTTCTCAATTGCGACAGCCGTGTTTGCACGGCTCAGGCGACGAAGCGAAGGGCTCGCCGTCAAGGCTGCTGCTTTCAGCATCGGCTTGTCGGTACAATGCGCAACCTTAGAGGTCAAACGGCAAAGCTCGGTCGATAAAGCGCGGTCGATACAGGTCGCCAAGCCCCATCCCTTGCTTGCAATTAAGTTGCCATTGGCGCTCCGTTTGGCTCGGAGCGATCGTGCATGTTTGAAAATGAGGGGGCTGATCGGCCCCCTCACCATTGGCTATACTTGCCCTTAGTCGACAACCAGGTCGCCGAAATAGGGGAAGTTCAGAGCGTTGACGATCTTTTCAACATGAACGCCATCACGAGCGCCCCATGCCAGGTTCTGCCAGTGCAGCGGGATAAAAGCGGCCTCGTCGTAGAGGATGCCTTCCAGATTCTGCAACAGTTCAGCACGTTTTGCCGGGTCGGTCTCGGTGTTAGAGGCCGCCATCAGAGCGTCCGCTTCGGCGTTACAGTAAGCGCCCGAGTTATACTGACCGTTGCCGGTGTCGGCATCGAAACAGTGAGACAGGAACTGGTGGAAGTTCGCTGAGTCTTCGGTGTCTGAGTGCCAACCGATCATCATCATGTCAGCCGCGCGCTCGTCAAACTTGGGCCAATACTGTGCTTTGGGCATGGTCTGAAGGTCAACTTTGATGTTGATCTTCGCCAGCATCGACGCAACAGCCTGAGCGATCTTGTCATCGTTCACATAGCGGTTGTTGGGCGCCATCATGGTCATGCTAAAGCCGTCTTCGTAGCCCGCGTCCTTCATCAAAGACATGGCCATATCCAGATCGAAACGAGGTGCCAAAGACTCATCATAGCCCAGGTAGCCTGCGGGGCTGGCTTGACCGGCAACAGTACCAAAGCCGCGCATGATGCGATCTACGATACCCGCGTTGTTGACGGCATAGTCAATCGCCTTACGAACGCGCGCATCTTTGAAAGCAGGGTTGCGGTCTTGGTTCATCTGGAAAGTGATGATACGGGTACCGGGCATAGTGATCAGGTTGGTGCCGTTATTGTTATCAACACGCTGCAGATCGGTCGGCGGAACCGGTGCGATGAAGTCCACGTCGCCAGACAGCAGAGCTGCAACGCGCGTTGGATCTTCTTTAATCGGGGTCAAAATGACCTGATCCACGTTACCGGGGCTTGCGGTATCCCAGTAGTCCGCAAAGCGGTCGAAGACGACGCGCACGCCCTGTTCGCGCTCTGAAACAACGAAGGGGCCGGTGCCGGAAACGTTGCGAGAAGCAAAGCTGTCGCCGTGCTTGACCAGTTCGGACTTGTCTTTTCCATCATCGGTCATACCGGTGTAGAATTGCGAGTCCATCGGGAAAATGTAGGTCGCGGTGTGCAGCACCAGCGGGTACGGCTCGCTGGCCACCAGATCAACGGTGTAATCGTCAACGGCGTTCATCGCGGTGAACAGGTTGAAGATACCCTTAAAGTCCGGGCTGGCCTTCAAGCGGTTGAACGTCCAGACCACGTCAGCCGCGGTCATCTCGTTTCCAGAGTGGAACTTGACACCTTCGCGCAGGTGGAAACGTGTTGTGGTATCGTCCACTTGCTCCCAGCTTGTCGCCAAACGGGCTTCAAACTGCAGATCCTGGGTCCAGCGTACCAGCGGATCAAAGACCATGTGCGAGAGCTGCAAAGTACCACCTGACAACTGCTCGTGCGGGTCCAGAGAAACCGGGTCCGCGTCGTAAGCGACCTTAACGGTAGTGGCATTTGCGCCAAAAGCCGCCAGGGTCATAGAAAGTGACAGAGCGCAAGCGGCTCCGACACGCATAAACATATTCATCGAGTAAACCTCCCAATTTTGGTTCGCTCGAACCCTAGGCGCGGGTTTTGGCAAGGTCCAATGCCAATATCAAAACCCTCATGCAGTTTGCGCATGAGCTGCATAGCAGTCTTGCATAGCTTGCATGAAGCCGGCACCAGCCAACAACACAAGCGGGAGGTCCGCTTGTTCTAAAGCGTTGTTATAAAACTATAATTGTGGCTGCAGCGCCGCCGCGTGTAACAGCTTAGCTACCGCCTCCATTGAGGCAAAATGACTGCGCTCGTGGCCGTGGGTCGCTTCGCAAGCATAACAAACTAGGGCCATGCGACAGTCAAATCCCGCTGCGGTCGCCGGTTGCGTATCTGAAAAATAATGACGGAATACATCATGGCGATGTTCGATATTGGCCTGCTCACACAGGCCCGTCAGACGTCGCGTTAGGTCGAAATCATAAGGGCCGCCTTTGTCTTTATGGACCAGCGTCGCCCCCATAGCGCTCGAGTTTTGCCCCGGCGCATTGACCGCTATATCCACCGCGATCAAGTCCCCAATTTCGGGCAATAGAAGATGCGCGCCGCCGGTGCCGATCTCTTCGGTCACCGAAAAAAGCAAATGTAGATCCCGTTCGCGCGGCGTTTCATTCGCGATCAGCGTTTCCGCCAGAGCCAGCAAAATCGCCGCCCCGGCTTGGTTGTCGATAAAGCGCGCCTTGATCAACCCATCGGCGGTCAAAGAAGGCTCGGTATCGAAAAACACATAGTCGCCAACCTGCGCGGTCTCGCGCACAGCCTGGGTATCGCCCTGCCAGTCCGCCGTTATATCCAAGCGCAGCTCCAAATTGTCCCAAGAAACGGGTTGCTGCTCGACCTCCAGACCGAAACGATGCCCTGAAGCCTTGATCGGCAAGACCGTCCCCGCCACCAGCGCCCCACCTCGCGTCTCAAGACGCACGCGCGCGCCCTCGACCATCCGCGCGGATAAAGAACCCAGCGGGGTCATCAGAGCCCGCCCGTTCGGCCAGTGGCCTATGACCATGGCGCCCAAGGTGTCCAGGTGCGCGGCCATCGCCAACGCGGGCCGCCCCTGGGGATTGGTTGCTGGCAAGACCGCACGCACCGCTCCGCGCCGCGTTGTTTCCACAGCGATGCCCAACCGTTCGAATTGCTCGACAATCCAAGTTGCCGCCCTTTGCGTTCGCCCCGTCGGGGAGTCGATCGCCAGCAGATTAAGCAGGTGGTTTTTGATGGTCTCTTGATCCAGTGCCATGGCTTCTAATTCCGTTTATTCAGCTGCTAGTGAAATCGTCTCACCGTCGATTGCCCGGCGGAATCCCGCGAACAGCGCGCGAGACTGGCGGTTTTTGATCGCCTGAAACTCTGGATGCCACTGTACCGCAACGACCGGGCGCGTGGCCGAGGGTAATGAGACCGCCTCGACGACGCCATCGGGGGCACGCGCTTCAAGGCGTAGCCCCTCACCCAGTTGGTTCAGAGCCTGCCAGTGCAATGAATTGACCATGAAGCGCGTTTCGCCAATCCAATCTTCTAAAACACCTCCTGGCATAATCTCGATCTCATGGTTGGGACCGTAACGCACCTCAACATCGTCGCTTTTCGGTTCGCGATGGTCGTCGTGACCCGCCACCTCGTGCACAAGCGGGTGTAGGCTTCCGCCAAGGGCGACGTTCAATTCTTGTATCCCGCGGCAGATCCCCAACAATGGCTTGCCCTGGTCCAGCACCTCTTGGATGAGCGGGATCGTCACCCGGTCGCGTCTTAAATCGCTGGGCTCGATGACCGGCTGCCCCTGATGGGCGGTTGCCATTAGGCTGGGGTGCACGTTTGACAGCCCGCCCGATAGCATGACGGCATCGACACGGCTCACCAAGCTGCGCAGGTCCAGGCCGCCTTCAAGAACAGGTATAACCAGCGGCACGACCCCGGCGCATTCGCTGAGCGCTCTGACATATTTGTCGCCGCACTTATAACTCTCGTGTCCATCGACATTGATTAGGTCCGATGGCACCGCTACCAATGGCTTCAATCTCATGGTTCCTCACGCCTCCCCTTGCGCCTATGATGGGTTAGTTACACTCAAGCTTGAGATAGAAAGCAAGCCGTTATGATTGCATCGCTCGCCTCTTGGCTCACCTATCTGCTGCCGCCGCTGTTGTTGATATCGATTTGGCAGCTCATAACACGGCGTTGGCAAGTACGGCTCTATTGGTTTCCTCTTTTCTTGATTACCCTGGTGCTGACTTATGCCAGCTACGTCGAGCCGCGACGGCTGCTGATCAAACAGACAACCTTGTCGTTGTCAGATTTGGCGGCACGCGCGGATAACCCCAGGCAGCTCAAAGTCGCGCTGTTTTCCGACACCAAATACGGCCTCTTTGGCCAACCGCTGCCGCTGTGGCGCATTCACCGTGCCGTCAATCGCCACCAACCCGATATCGTTCTGATCGCGGGAGACCTGGTATATCGCGCCGACCTCATCGACCTTCGCCGTTTCTTCAGCGAACTAGGGGGCTTTGATGCGCCCGTCTATATGGTCACGGGCAACAGCGATTATGACCCCAAAGATAAGAGCTATGTCGAGCAAATTCGCCAGGCTGCTTCGCGCTTTGGCGCTCAAGTGATCGACAACCGCAGCGTATCATTCGACCATCAAGGTGATACAATCACACTGACAGGCTTGCCGGATTTGAGCATGGGCAACCAGCGCCTGCGCCTCAATCAAGTCCAAAACAGCAGCGATCTGCATCTGCTCTTGGTCCACCAGCCCGACCACGTGAGCAGCCTGCCCCGCAACGCAGGCGTCGATTTGGTCATGGCCGGTCATACGCGCGGTGGCCAGGTCTCGCTTTTTGGCCTGCAAAGATGGTTCAACGGCAGCAAATTGCCCTATCTGCTGGGCCGTCACGAAGTCAAAGGCTACCCTCTGTTCATCACCGGAGGCATTGGCATGTCCTTGCTGCCGTTTCGTATCGGTGTTCCGCCCCGCGTTGATATTTTAACGCTGCGATTTATCTAGCCAGGCAAGCTGCGGGCGCGCGTCGAATTGCTATGATCGGCGCCCGTTCGCTGGCAAGGGCAAACAATTTGAAAGAATGTGAAAATTGGGCTTGACCGCTCGGGTGGGATTGCGTATCCAACCGCTCCCGGGTGCCCTTAGCTCAGTTGGTAGAGCAACTGACTTTTAATCAGTGGGTCGCAGGTTCGAATCCTGCAGGGCACACCATCTTTTCCCAACAATTCAATCCGCTAGCGGCTCTCAATCCTGAGACGCCCTTGCGCGTGTAGCGAGCCAGGTATTGCTCAGGCATTGTGTTGTTGCAGTTTGATAAGCGATAGTTTCTGACACTCGTGCTTAAATCCCGGTGCAGATGGCGTCTGGGGCGGAGCAGAAGATCGCCAAGTAGACCAAGCAGCGTGTAGCCAGAGCAGCGAGTAGCCCCCGTGGCGACAGCCCAAAAGAGCGACAGATCAGCGACAGCAGGAATCTATCCTGGGTTGTTCAATCGGTCTAGCAAAGCCTTGGGTTGCATTTCTGTAGTGGCGCGTATGTCATAGGCCACAATAAACCGATCATACAGGCCTCAACTTACTCACATTCAACGCAAATAAACGCGGGTTCACCTCAGGTCATTATGGACCCTAGGTAAATCCCAATCAATTTTGAGTTGTCACTTCACAAGGTGACATTCCCTAAAAATAGATCGGGAAAATCAAATGAAAAAAGTATGGCTAATGACAACTGCGGTTGTTGCATTTGCTGGCGCCGCTGCAGCGCAAGATCTGACGATTGGTGGCTTCCTGGAGTTCGAAGCTGCTTACGGCGAAAACTACGATTTGGGCGAAGGTCGTTCAATCGATAACCTAGATTACGGCGTTGATGGTCGCCTGAACTTCGACTACTCCAACTCCACAAAGTCTGGCCTGGAATACGGCATGCACTTCGAATTGGACCTGTACTCGTCGGATGCAACGGGCACACCGTACCCATGGGATATCCTTGACGGCGGCCAAAGTGCGGTTTCTTTCAACGATGGCTATGTCTTCATCAACTCAGCTTTGGGTAACGTGAAGATGGGTGACACGGGCTCAGCGGGTGACGCAACCGACGTGATCTACAACGTACCGTTCGTGCAAACTGGTGTTTCTGGAGCACTGGACATCGCGTCGTTCGAACCTGCTGAGCAAGAGCAAATCTTTTACCAGAACGCCTTCTTGGGTGTAAATTTCGAAGCGTCCGTTGACGACGACTCTAACTGGGGCCTGGGCATTGGCTACTCTGCTGACGTCGGCGGTGTAAACGTCGCCTTGGGCTTGTCTGCTCGTGAAGAAGTGCTAGCTGGTTCACTCGTGGCAACCGCTGGCGGCCTGACCGCTGGTGTCAATTACGCCATGGAAGAAGTGGGCGCGACCACCGAGTACATAGCGACTTCTGTGGCATACAACATGGGCGCATTGACCGTTGGAACTGGTGTTGAAACCCGGATCAGCCACGACATCGTGTCGGGTGAGGAATACGAATCAAACTACTTCATCGGTGCTTCCTACGAGCTGGCTGATGGCCTGACTTTCACCGCTGGTGCATCTAATCTGGACAGCGATTCAGCCAACAATGGGTCAATTACGGGCGGATTCACTGGTGGCAACTCCGACGTTTGGGGCGACCTTGAAGGCCGGTCTTGGGTCGCAGGCGCGTCGGTTAAGGTTGCGTTCTAAGCTGCAAAGCAAGTCTGTCACGACTGAATATCGGAGAGGGCCCTGCGGGGCCCTTTCTTTTGCATAGGGCTAAATATGTGCTGCGATTGACACGAGCGCACATGCATTTTATGAAACTGACGTCAGTTTTATTTTTAGGCATCAAAATGAGTACCGCATCGCTAGTAGAGCCAGAGCCGACGGCCACACAAGCCAGCGCCTTGTTCTCCTTTCCCCATTACCTTGCATTGCAGTGCGAAGGACGCCCGAAAGGTGAGCGGACGCGGGCCCAGCTACAAATCGCTGCCTGCAAAATTCTTCAGGATGACAGCCCGCAGGGACTGACGATTTCCGCCATCTGTGAGCAAGCCGGCGTTTCGAACGGCACGTTCTACCTCTATTTCCCAGATCGCAACGCCCTGCTCGACACCGTGCTGGGCGACTTCGTGACATTTTTACAGTCCTCAATGCGGGCCGCTGGTGAGCCCGGAACCCCCGACCCTCCCCGCGCTGCTACGCGCGCCTATTTCGAACTTTTCGAGCAGAACAGCGGCCTGATGCGCTGTTTGGTTCAGCCGCTGGAAGGCTACCCAGACGCCCAATCCGCGTTTCAAAGGCTAAACCGTGAGTGGGTCGAGGTGGTGGTCGCATCGGTTGCTTCTCGCCAGCGCAAAGAAGACGGCAATCAGGCCACACCCCGCGCAGAGTTGCTGCGGCGCGCCTACGCTCTTGGTGGCATGGTCGATCAGTATCTAGCCAACCTGCTGTTGTCCAAAGATCCGAACCTGATTGAGATTTCGCAGGACCGTGAAGTGGTTCTGGAAACGCTGTCATTAATATGGGAAAGGGGCATGTCACGATGAGCACCATCACGGGCGCAGATAAGCTCTCTGCCGCGGAATTGACGCCACACATAAACCGTCGCTGGCAAGCACAGCGCAAGTACGTCGCTTCCGCCTCACCTTTCTATCGCGACCTTTGGCAGGGGCGCACACCCCCCGAAGATTTGCGCGATCTGCCCGAACTTCCCCTGTCCGACAAGGCACAACTGCGCCAATCACAAGCCGAACACCCGCCATTTGGCCATTACCTGGCAGCGCCACGACGGACCGCCAATCGACTGCATCGAACCTCGGGCACGACAGGTCAGGCGATGAACCTCGCCCTGTCCAATTTGGATGCGCGCATTACCCAAGAAGTCGGCGGGCGCTGTCACCGTTCGGCAGGTCTTACGCCTGACCACACCGTCGTGCATTGCCTGAACTACCAAATGTGGATGGGCGGGTTGACCGATCACATGACCCTAGAGGAGACCGGGGCGCTGGTGGTGCCGTTTGGCGTTGGCGCGACCGAATTGTTGGTCCGCACAATTCAAGAAGTTGGGATCAATGCAATCTCCTGCACGCCCTCCTATCCGGCGGTGCTGGAACGGGTGATTGCCGACAAATTTCCGGACATTTCTCCCCGCGATTTGGGGCTGAAACTGGGCCTATTTGGCGGCGAACCAGGGGTCGATGACCCGGCTTTCCGTGCGCGTCTACGCGAGACTTGGGGGTTGGAGGCGCGCAACGCCAACTACGGAGTCTCGGATGTCTTTTCGAATTTCGGCGCCGAATGCCCACACGACACCCGGTTGCATTTCATGGCTGCTGACGTGTTGCACCCTGAACTAATCGATCCTGACACTGGCGAGGCGATACCGCTGCAAGCTGGCGCGAGTGGCGAGCTCGTACTCACCCACCTTGTACGCGAGTGCCAACCGCTCGTGAGGTTCCGAACCGGCGACATCATCACGATTGGCAACACCGAGCCTTGCACCTGCGGGGGCACCGGGTTTCGCTTTTCTGTGGTCGGGCGTTCGGACGATATGGTGGTGGTCCGTGGGCTGAATATGTTCCCTTCGATGGTCGCTGCCGTCTTGAATGAAATCCCCGAGCTTTCGGGCGACTACCGCATAATTTTGAACGCACCGCCGCCCTACGACACGCTGCCAGTCAAAGCCGAGCTGGCTGACGGCGTGCCCGAAATACCGGATCTGGCGCGCAAGGTTGAGCAAGCGATCAAATCGAAGCTAGGTGCCAGCGCGACCGTCACCTTGTGCCCTGCCCACACTTTCCCGCGCACTGAGGGCAAAACCAAGCGCGTTATCAGGAACTCGTAACACATGTCTGATTTTACCTATGCCACCGTATTGAGCGAGCTAGGCGACCATGGCGTTCGCACGATTTCGCTGAACCGGCCCGATCGCCTCAATGCCATGAACCGGCAATTGATTGATGATGTGGCTTTAGCCTTCGAAGATGCCAATGCTGACCCGGCGACGCGGGTGATGATCTTCACCGGCGCGGGCAAGGCATTTTGCGCGGGAGATGATCGCAAGGACCATGTTCACCCCGAAACGGAAGAAGAGGCCCGAGCCCTCGTCCTCGCCATTCAACGGGCGACCCTGGCCATTACCCTGGGCGTCAAGCCGGTTGTGGGTGCCGTCAACGGCTGGGCCGTAGGTGGCGGGTTTGAATGGGCCATCAACTGCGACTTTCCGATTTGGACGCAGAGTGCAAAAGGCTTTTTTCCTGAAGTATCGCTAAACCTGTTCGTTACGGGGGCTGTCACGTCGCTGCTGCCCGCAATCGTTGGCCTGAACAAAGCGCGCGAAATGCTAATGTTCGGGGATCGTTATACGGCCCAAGAGCTTGGCGATGTCGGGCTCGCCTGGAAAGTCGTCCCAGACGACCAGCTGATGAAGACGGCAACCCAAACGGCTGAACGGCTCGCCGACCTTCCGGTGCTCTCGGTCCGCGCCATGAAGCGCGTCCTGAACCAAGCAGCCGTGCCAGACCTTTACAAAGCGCTGCAACTTGAGACAGACGCCACCATCGCAGGCTTTCTGGATCCAGAAACGACGCGTCGCTTGAAAGATTTCTAGAGCGCCTCAGATGTAGCCAGGCCGAGCGGCTGCTGCCCCCGGCACCGAGCCGCTGATCTGCGGCTAGAGCGTCGGGCGCTGGTGTCACAACAGCCCATCCGCTCGAGCGGCCTGATTTCTGTCGCAAGTCCATGCTCGCACGTGTTGCCACTCATTCGCGGCTTGCGCTAGGGCGACACTTAGGCTGACCGCGATCGCTATATCTTACGCCGCTTCGCTTTGACACGTTGGGACACACTTTCCAAGCGCTTGTTTGTTTGCGCGAAGACAATCGAAAGCTTGAGCGATGCTGTGCAAACGCCGTCTGCCGGGCCTGATACGCAGCTTTTAGGCCCTTTCTCGCATCCGTGAACGCACCCGAAATCATTAGTGATCTTTGCTATGCTCGTGCGACCGTTAGGCCGGATATAGGGAGCAGCCTGCTTTAAGCCCGTTGTCCATAGGCAACTGACCAAGGTTGATGCTTGGCGCGACCAAGGCCGCATTTTGGCGCGCTCCCATGCCGCCTGAGAACCATCAGTTATATCGGTCTTAGGGTCAGACGCGGCGCCTACCAGAGCCAGCGAAGCGCTCACAAGGCAGGGTCGTTACCCCGGCTAGAGTCACGACCATCTTGGTCGAGCAAAAAAGGCCGATATCGGCTTGCATTTGGCACCGCCCAGCGCTTGGAAACCGCAATGCGTCATGGCAATAAATTGTAGCTCGAAGAGCCCAGCAGCCTAGCAAGCTCTGGGAGATATTTAGAGACCTTTGCAGGCGTGTTAAGCTTCCATTCGTGTGAGATTTCCGCAAACCGATGTCGGCTCGCCTGCTGTCCGCGAAGGCTCGTAATCGCCTAATAAGTAAACTCCGTAATCATGCAGCCATAGTCGCATGTCGGGTCTTCATAGCTGAAATAGTTCTTTGACTTGGCCTCATCGTGGAGCTGGGCAATTTGGCTGCCACGAAACTCACCAAAAACGGACGGAAAGACAAGGGCATAGCCAAACTGAGTCACCAAATGCAGCGATTCTTCAAGGGTCGGATCAAACCGTCCGCCCCTTGTGACCATCTCAAACTCGAAAACCACCGTGAAGGCTTCGTTACCGCGCGCGTCAAAGAAGCGATCAATTTGCCGTTCTCGGCGGACGACAAGAAACGCCGCACGCTGTTGTCGCAATTTGGAGACAACCTTGACGTTATCGGGTTCGCCGCTGCTGTCGAAATCAAGATTTCGCTGCAAGACCTGGGCCGCATGATCCAAAGCGGCCGGGGAAACGCCCCGTGCAGCGCAGACGTCAACGCCGAAAACTTCTGTGCCGGAAAAGTTGGGTGGGCAGGCGGCCCGGGCTGTCGAGCCCAGCATGCAGGCGATCGCTACGGCAATATGGGCCAGCCGATTAAGCCACATCATCGAAATTGAACTCATCCCAACACGTTAATCAGCAGTGCGGCAATTACAATGCATATGCCCGGCTTTAAGCGTTGAAATGCTTTGGACTGCCACGTGGTGATGACTTGAGGCGAATAATGCCAAAGTGCGCCACGCTTGTACGCCCCCAGCCTTTTCCGTCTATCAACTGCAGGCCGAGGAATAGGTGCTGAGAACGGCGGTGCAAAATTAGACCACGGTAGCGCCGCCCTGTTGGCGGTGCGGGCGGCGTAAAAGTCGTCCACTTTTTCCCTTCTTGTGGCTGCAGGGAGGGCGAGGAGATATACACCGTGG
>JAUIDR010000058.1 GCA_030428565.1 Alphaproteobacteria bacterium | reverse complement strand
AACTCCTCCTCAGACCCTAAAAGTCGCGCCGGCGGCGCAGGCGCGGGTGCCGGTGCCAACGGTGGCAACGCTTACACCAAGCACGGCGGTAATGGCGGCGCGGGCATCCAGTCCGATATCAGCGGAACCATGCTGGGCTACGGTGGCGGCGGTGGCGGCGGCGAGCAGCAATACACGCCCGGCAGCGGCGCAGATGGCGGTGGCAACGGCGGACGCTACAGCTACAACGGTGGCAATGGTCAGGCCAACCGAGGCGGTGGTGGTGGCGGTGCTGCCAAGAATATTAGCGCCGATCGCCTGCCCGGCAACGGCGGCTCGGGCGTCGTGATCCTGCGCGTGAACAAACCAGCTGCATCGACTAGCGGATCGGTCACGGTCACCACCGACGGTGCTTTTACGATCTATAAGTTTACCGGCAACGGCAGCATTACCTTCTAAAGCAAACGCCCCTTCGGCTTCGGCCGAGGGGGCGATTTTTGCGTTTGTGGCATAGGCCGGTTTTTCGCTACCATGCCAGAGTGACAAAATACGGCACCTTCTTATCGATAATCGCAGAGCACCGGCTCTATGTTGTTTGCGCCTGCGGCCATGCGCGGGAGGTTGCGGTTTCAGACCTGATAGAACGCATGCCACCTGAGTCCCGCCTCGGCGATGCCTTGGCTCGGCTGCGCTGTTCTAGGTGCAGACGGCGAGGGGCGGTAGGCGACGTTCGGATCTACTGGGCGGACGGTGATTCGATGCGTGCGAGGGAAGATCAGGTGCGGGCGGCACCCAAAAAAACCTAAAGAAATCAAAGGGCCTTTTCCGCCCGCACTTTGGTCTAAGTGTTTGAAATCGCGTTGGCAAAACACCCCGGCCGGGGCTACCAACTGCGAAATTTGGTGTCGTAGTGCGTTAAAAACTAATATTAAAAAATAGGGTGCGGGCGCCGAGACTATAAGTGCGGGCGTTGGCTATTGCTTTGTTGTGGCATCTGACCAGCCTTGAACACCTAATTTGCGCCTGTCAGCGTCGGGCGTGTACAGACTCGCCATGCGTCCGCCCGTCCATCCAAACATGGCGGCCAGTTGCGATTCTGTCGCTCCAGATTCGGCCGCGCGGTGCGCAGCAGACTTGCGGATGCCGTGCGCGGATCTTTTTACGCCCGCTTTATTGCAAGCTTCGTAATTGCAGGCTGTCCGGAACAGCTTGCCAAAGCTGGCTTGGGTGAGGGCGGCAACTTCGCTCTCGAACCACGAGATTTGCTCCATTTCCAAACGACACCAAGCAGCCAAGGGCTGGTGTCGGCATCTTAAAGGTGTCGGCATCTTAAAGGTGTTGGCAAAAGCCGGGTGTGTCGCGGATTTGATATCGGTTGCAGCCATCTCGTTTTACGGATCGGAACCCAATCGCGATGCGCCGGTCCAAATAGTTGGCGGCGCGAACAAGAAGGACGCCGGATCCCTGACCTTTGCAGGAAAATCGGCGCTGGTCACAGGGGCTGCGGGCGGCATTGGTACAGCGATCGTCAGGGCGCTGCGCGAGCAAGGTGCCAAGGTGGCCGCCGCCGATCGGGAGCTCAGTGGCGTAGCCGCAGAAGCGCATTTGGAAGGCGACCTGTTGGACTGCGCCTATGTCGAGGGCTTGGCGGCAGCCGCGAATGATGCGCTGGGTGGCCTGGATATCTTGGTCAACAACGCGGGCGTCATAACGCGAGGGCCGGTGACAGAGACGAGCGACGCGGACTGGAACCTGTCGCTTGGCGTCAATGTTGAGGCCCCTTTTCGCTTGTGTCGGGCCGCCATTCCACTCATGGCGGGCCAAGGCGGCGGGGCTATTGTCAATCTCGCTTCCTGCTGGGGTGGCAAGGCCCCGGGCCCAAACCATGCGCTTTATTGCATGACCAAGGCGGCCATAGCGTCTTTGACCCAGTGCATGGGCATGGATCACGCGCACCAAGGCGTTCGCGTCAATGCGGTTTGCCCCAACGAAGTCAATACACCCATGCTGCGTTCGGGCTTTGAAAAGCGGGGGTTTGACCCAGATACAGCCGTGGCCACATTGGGTAAAAGCGTGCCGCTGGGCCGAATCGCTGAGCCGGACGATATCGCCGAGGTCGTGCTGTTTTTGGCTTCGGATGCAGCGCGCTACATCTGCGGGGCTTTGCTTGAAGTGAACGGAGGAAAGCCGGTCTCATGAAACGATTTGACGGTAAAGTGGCGCTTGTAACCGGCGGGCGTTCGGGCATAGGCGCGGCGATTGCCGAGCGTTTGAGCGCCGAGGGCTGCCGGGTCGTGACGGCCCAAAGGGGCGAGGACGAGCGGCGGGAATCGATCCGCCTTGACTTTAGCGCGCCCGACGCTCTGGGCCCTCGCCTTGACGAACTAGTCGCCCGTACCGGCCGATTAGACGTGCTGGTCAATTGCGCGGGGATGATGGAAGAAAAGCTGATCGAGGCGACAAGCCTAGACGATTGGCAACGCAGCTTGACCGTCAATCTGACCGCCCCGTTTATGTTGATTAAAGCCGCCCTTCCGCATCTGCGACAGAGCCAAGGAAACATTGTCAATATCGGCTCTATCGAGGGCTTGGGTGCCAATCCCAAACACGCCGCTTACTGTGCGGCGAAGGCGGGGCTGCACGGCCTGACACGGGCGGTCGCGGTCGATCATGGTCACGAGGGGATCCGCTGCAACGCCGTCGCGCCCGGCTGGATCAATACAGCGCTGAACGCCGAGTTGGTCGCGGCCATGCCCGACCCGCAGAGCTTTGAGAGCAAAATAAGACATCTGCACCCGATAGGGCGCAGCGGGCAGCCCGAAGAAGTGGCAGCTCTGGTCGCCTTTCTAGCGAGCCAAGATGCTGGCTTTGTCACCGGCCAAGTTTACACGGTTGACGGCGGACGCATGGCCAAGCTGAGTTTACCGCAATAGGCGCATCGGCTGAGCCGGACAGTGCCGCGCTCCGATAGCCGTTGCATGCCAAGGTCCTAGCCATCGGCGCGGGCGCAGGTTCGCCGCTGGTGGCTAGCTCTTGAGCCAGTCATAGATCGAGCGGGCGAATGGCACATTGCTGACCACGCCATCGACAAAACCATCGGTCATATTGGCGACAATCCGCTTGGGGTCCAGCACCTCTTCAAGCTGGTGGGCGGCCGCTTGCGCACGCTCCAGGCCGCTGGCATCCCCGCCAATGGCGTCGCTGACCCCATCCATGGCCTGCGCGGCCAGTTCGAAGCCGGATCGGGTGCTGTCCAGTTGCGCGCTCACCGCCCCCATAGGGCCTGAGAAGGGAGCAAAGGGAGAAACGACGCCGGGCAGGCTATCGCCAAGATCTTGCAGAATATCGGCGGCCTCCTTGCCCTTGATATCGCCGCGCTCAACGGCATCCAAGGCCTTTGATGCACCGCTGAGGCCTGCAAACAATCGCGATGCGCCTGAGGCTTGATCAAAGCGGAATTGGGCGTCGTCGGCCAACTGGCTCAGGCGTTTGGCGTTGTTCAGAATCCAAGTGCGGGCGCTCTCGCGATCCGCTTCGCTGGCGTTCGCGCTGGCGAGCATCTCAGCCATATGTCCCGCGCGATCCATCAGCGCATCTTGCGCATGAAGCAAGACCGCATCGCGAAGGGCGCCATCTTCCATGGCCTCGGCGCGATTCAACAGATCGGTGACCGGCGCCTGCGCATAGTCCAAGCGATCGCCGATCAAGCGCAGCATTTGCGATAGCTCTTGCAGACGCGCGTCATCGGTGAAGTGAAGCAAGGCCTCGGCATCACGCAGCAGGCCGCGAATGGCTGCTTCGTCCCCCGCGGCAATGGCGTCGATGGCGCTTTGTTCCAAGCTGTCGAGTTGCGGGGCGGGCAAGTTTGCGGCACCGCCCGTTGAGGGAACCGGGGGAATGAAGGTGATGTTTCCGATCAGGCTATAGCTGGGCGCAATGGAATCGTCGAAAGCATGATCGGCTCGGTCGTGATAGTAATACCAGGCATCGCCGCAGCACCCGACCGCGTTGGCACGATCTAGCCACAAGCCGCGTTCGACTTCGTTTTTCAAGTCATCCTCGAACCAAACCTGCATGCGTGCGTTCAAAGTATGCAGCCTTTTGACACCCGCGCGCAGCATCTCTTCGGTGACCTGCTCGTCGGCCTGCCCGTGATTGACCGCTGTGCGCCACTGCCTAAGCCGCCAAGCGGTGCTCTCATAAACGCCCCTGGTTTCATTCCAATCAATCCAAAGCCAGCCGCTCCAACTATCGATGTAGCGCATGGAAAAGCCAATGCCGCCCTGTTCAAAGGCCCTGCGTAGGGTCTTAGGCGCGGCGTTGTAACCCCATCGCGCTTCGTGCGCGCGGCCCATTTCCTTCACGTCAGCCAAAAGTTGATCGACGGTGGTGTTGATATCCGCTGTTGCGGCTCCCGCGCTGCAAATCAATGCCATTGCAGCACCCATAAGGCGCTTCATAGGGCCCTCCCTTGCTCAATACCTGTCGCACGGCAGATCTTGCCATGGGACGACATGGTGTCTCGGTGGGCCGCTTAGGTCCATTTGTGGAACCCAGCAGGCGGGCGCGATGTCACGAAGCTTTGAGGCTCGCGGCACTTGGAGGTTATCGGCACTTGGAGGCTAGCCGTCGACGACCGCAGGCGCAGCGCCAGGCGCCTAAGCGCGCATGGATTGACCTTGATGGAACAGATGCACCTTCTCGGGCGCAGCGGTCAGGCCAATGGTCTGGCCCCGCAGGTCCGGGTGAATGCCGTTAAATTTGGCGATCACCGGTTCGCGGCCGCCCTGGGCTTCGAAATAGAGCAGGGTGACTTCCCCCAGCGCTTCGATGATATCAACCTTGCCTTGGAACAGCGCTTGCTCGCTCTGGCTTGCCACCAGGTCTTCGGGCCGCACGCCGATGTTGACCGCTTTGCCTACATCTTCGGGCTTGGTCGCGATGGCACTAATGGCGCTGCCACCGCCTTCCAGCTCGATGCGGGTCTGCGCGCCTGCCTCAGCGATCTTGCCCGGTAGCAGGTTCATCGCGGGCGAGCCGATGAACTGTGCGACGAACTCGTTTTCGGGGCGTTCATAAAGGTCCAGCGGCGTGCCGACCTGCGCGATACCCTTGTTGGCCAGTACCACGATGCGGCTGGCGAGCGTCATCGCTTCCACCTGGTCGTGGGTGACGTAGATCATCGTGCTGTCGGGCATGGATTCTTTCAGCTTGGCGATCTCGATCCGGGTCGCTACCCGCAGCGCGGCGTCTAGGTTTGAAAGCGGCTCATCGAACAAATAGACCTTGGGGTCGCGCACGATCGAGCGGCCAATTGCAACGCGCTGGCGCTGGCCGCCGGACAGGGCTTTGGGCAGGCGATCCAAATAGGGCTCAAGCTGCAAAATCTGTGCGGCACGATTGACCGCTTTCTCGATCTCCGCCTTTGATTTGCGGGCGATGCGCAGCGCAAAGGCCATGTTCTCGCGCACGGTCATGTGGGGGTAGAGCGCGTAGGACTGGAAGACCATTGCGATGCCCCGTTGGGCCGGCGGTACGTCGTTGACCACTTGACCATCGATTTCCAATTGCCCGCCGGAAATCTTTTCCAGACCTGCAATCATGCGCAGCAAGGTGGATTTGCCGCAGCCCGACGGCCCCACAAAGACGATGAGTTCGCCTTGCTTGATGTCCAGGTTGATGTCCTGGAGCACGTACATTGAATTGCCGTAGGATTTGGCAACATTGGTCAGTTTGAGGTCAGCCACTTCGTTTCCTCCAGGTAATGCCCACGGTATCGCAGGTTAAAGACTGTGATCTTGCCAGATCATGAATTGCCAAGCCCCAAGATGCTCCGCAAGAGGGGCCTCAAGCTGGCTGGTCGGGATCGCTTCCGGTGATTGGGGCGCATAGCTGCCCGCGATAACCTGCCATTGGCCGGGTGGCAGCGCCACAGAAGCGCGATTATCCGACAGGTTGAAGGCGCAGAACAAGCGTTGTCCCTTGCTGGTGCCCCCGCCCTTGTGCTGGTCCTCGGCTTGACGCTGGAAGACCAAGATCGGGCCCTGGGTCTGCATGTCAAATTGGGCACCGTTCACTAAGGCTGGGTTAGCGCGGCGCAAAGCGATGCAGCGGCGATAGCTGTGCAGCAGGGCGGTGGGGTCGGCTTCTTGGCTCGCGACCGACAGGCCAAGGTGGCCCTGGTCAACGGGGAGCCAGGTTTGATCCGCCGTTTCGCTAAAGCCGCCGTTTGGCGTATCGCTTTGCCAAACCATGGGCGTTCGGCAGCCGTCGCGGCCCTTGAACTCGGGCCAAAACTCCACGCCGTAAGGATCTTGTAGGCGCTCAAACGCTACGTCGGCTTCGGGCAGGCCCAGCTCTTCGCCTTGATAGAGGCAGGCAGTACCGCGTAGGCACATCATCAAAGCGGGCAGGCAGCGCGCGGCTTCCGGGCTCAAGCCCCAACGCGATACAAAGCGCGGGACGTCATGGTTGGAAAAAGCCCAGCAGGGCCAGGCATCGCCGGCGGCGGCCTCAAGGCGTTGAAAGACTTGGCAGATGTAGTCCGCGGTCAGCGGGCGGCTCTCCAAGAATTCAAAGGCGTAGCACATGTGCATTCGCTTATCGCCTTGGGTGTAGTCGCCCATAATCTCAAGCCCGCGCTTGGCATCGCCCACTTCTCCCAGACAGGCGCGCGCGTCGTATTGGTCGGTCAAGGCGCGCAGCCGCTCCAAAAAAGCCAAGTTTTCGGGCTGGCTCTTGGAATAAAGGTGGTCTTGGTGGTTATAGGGGTTGACCATGGGGGCGATCGACGCGTTGCGCTGGTCCAGGGCCAATGCCGGATTGTCGCGCAGCTTGGCGTCGTGGAAATAGAAGTTGATGGTATCCAAACGGAAGCCATCTACGCCCTTTTCCAACCAGAAGCGTGCCAAATCAAGCAGCGCGTCTTGCACGGCGGGGCAGTGAAAGTTCAGGTCTGGCTGCGATGCGAGGAAATTGTGCAGGTAGTACTGCTGGCGGCGGCTGTCCCACTGCCAAGCCGAGCCGCCAAAGATGGACAGCCAATTGTTAGGCGGCGTGCCGTCTGGCTTGGCGTCAGCCCAGACATACCAGTCCGCTCTTGGGTTGTCGCGCTTGGCTCTGCTCTCAGCAAACCAAGGGTGTTGGTCGGAGGTGTGCGACAGCACGAGGTCGATCATGACCTTGAGCCCCAGCGCGTGGGCGCGCTCTAACAGGGCTTCGAAATCGGCCATATCACCGAACAAGGGGTCAATGGCGCGATAGTCGCTGACATCGTAGCCAAAGTCGTTCATCGGCGACTTGAAGAAAGGTGAGATCCAAACCGCATCAACGCCCAAGGAGGCGACATAGTCCAGGCGTTGGCTGATGCCTGCCAGGTCGCCGATGCCATCGCCGTTGCTATCTTGGAAGCTGCGCGGATAGATCTGATAGATGATGCCCCCGCGCCACCAAGGCGTGAGGCTCTCGCCGATCAACTGTTTGCGGTCTTGGCTAAAGGGGGAGTGCTGGTTCACGCTGCGCCTCTACTTGACCGAGCCAGCCAACAAGCCGCGCACCAGGTACTTTTGCATGGCGAAGAAGACCCCTAGCGGCACCGCGATAGAGACGAAGGCGGCGGTGGCCAAGATTTCCCAGTTGCCGCCGCGGGTACCCAGCAGCTCGATAATGCGTGCGGTCATGACCGTTGTCTGGCCGGTGGCGTCGATCAAGAACACCTTGGCGACCAACAGGTCGTTCCAGGTCCATAAGAACTGGAAGATGGCAAAGGATGCCAGCGCCGGGAAGCTGAGCGGCAGGATGAGTTTGACGAATATCTGGAAATCGGTCGCACCGTCAACGCGCGCGTTTTCGATGATATCGCGCGGCAGACCGGCCATGTAATTGCGCAGCAAGTATATGGCCAGCGGCAGGCCAAAGCCGGTATGCGCCAACCAGACGCCCAGGTATCCTTTGCCGATGCCGATATCCTGGTGAAACTTCAACAAGGGGATCAGTGCCAATTGCAGCGGCACGACGAGCAGTCCAACCACCGCCGCCACCAACAGGGCGCGACCGGGAAAGTCCATCCAAGCCAGGGCATAGGCAGCAAATGCGGCGACCAAGATAGGGATGATGGTCGCGGGAATGGTCACGGTGAAGGTGTTGAGGAAGGCCTTGCCCATTCCGTCGACATTGCGCTTTTCGAACAGCATCTTGTTGTAGTTATCCAGCGTGAACTTGGGGGGCTGGGTGGCCGTCACAAAAACCCGGCTGCCGCGCGATCCGGTAAAGGGCTCGCTGTTTTCCATGCGATAATCGCCGTTCTCCTGCACCGTGACGGTGCCGCCCTTGCGCAGCTCGGCGGTCTGACCGGGCGTATAGTCGTCGATCGCGCGTGAGCTGATGCCCCAGACCGAAATTTTCGCGACCACGCCTTCGTCGAACAGATTGCCGTCGATAACGAACAGTCCGCCTTCTTCGCGCTGGGTCTCGGGCGCAGCCGAGCGCAGCGTCAGGTTTTGTTCGGAAGGAAACAGGGCCTGCCACCAGCCATTGGTTGAGATTTGGTCAGCGGTTCGAAAGGACGAAATGAAGAGGCCAACCGTGGGGATCATCCACAAGACCACCAGGATGGCGACAGTGATATGCACGATCCAGGTGAGCGAAGACTTACTGCCTGCAATATTATTCATGGCGGCCTCCCTTAGCGCATTTCTTTGCGCGCGTTGCGCACGTTCCAAACCAGGATGGGCGTCACCAGCAGCATGATGACCATGGCCGATGCCGATCCTACGCCCCAATCATTGGCGCGGAAGAGCTTGTCGAACATGTAGTTGGCCAAGACCTGGGTCTCCCATTGGCCGTTGGTCATGGCGAACACGATGTCGAAGACCTTTAGGACGGTGATGGTAATGGTGGTCCAGACGACCAAAATGGTTGCGCGGATCTGCGGCACTTTGATTTTAAAGAAAATCTGTAAGGGACCAGCGCCGTCAACGATCGCGGCCTCGACGGTTTCTTCTGGGATGCCGCGCAAAGCAGCGGACAAAATCACCATGGCAAAGCCGGTCTGAATCCAGACGAGGACGGCCATCAAAAAGAAGTTGTTCCAAATTGGGATGGTCAGCCAAGTTTGCGGTTCGCTCCCGCCGAAGAAGATATAAAGCGCGTTTAGGATGCCGATTTGATCTTGCTCGGCTGGGCGGGTGTCATAGACCAGTTTCCAAATGACCGAAGCGCCAACGAATGAAATGGCCATGGGCATGAAGATCAGCGATTTGGCAATGTTGCCCCAGCGGATGCGGTCGGTCAGTTGGGCGACGAGCAAGCCAAAAGCGGTAGAGAGCGCGGGCACCACAATCAGCCACAGCATGTTATTACGCATGGCTTCCCAGAACTTGGGCTCTTTGAGCATTTGTTCATAATTCGCGGTGCCTACCCAGGCGTTGCCACCGCCAGGAATGCGTTCGGTCAACGAAAAATACAGGGTCTTGAAGACGGGGTAGGCCAGGTAAAGGCCCAGCGCGATCAAGGCCGGCAACATGAACAACCAAGGGCGTATCATGTTGGCATAGTTGATGTTGCGCCCGGCATGGCGACCGCGGGCGGGGAAGATCACCGTATCCAATATCAAGTTGGAAAAGTAGAAATAGCCAACGCAACCCGTCACGCCGAGCGCGATGGTGATGATGCCCAATACGGCTGGATGCATGCTGGGTCCTCCCGGGCCAATCGAAGTTATTTTAATGTCAGCGCTTCTGGCCGTCGCTGTCTAGTAATTACGGCGCCTACGGCCCGAATGGTCGCTATGTGCGCTCATAACTTAGAGGAAATTGCCCAATTCAGCGTCGTGCTCGTGTCTTGGTAAACGGGTGTCTTGGCAAACTCTCGCATTGGCAAGATTGGCTCATCTCGAGCCGAACGCGGTATGGCAACTTGCTGTAAGTTATGGATTTTGGACTTTGGTCCTGCCGGTTTGTCCTAGCGGTTGAGTTCGCCTTTACGCCCAATAAGGACCGCTCTGAACCCGCTTGGCGGTAGGTCTATCGCGCCGCGCAAAAACAGACGCGGCAGATATAAAACAGGGACGACCCGGCCACCGCCGAATCGCCCCTGATTTCAGGTCTCAGCCTTACTTCAAAGCGTCCCAAGAAGCTTGGATCTCGTTGGCGACGTCTTCAGCAGACTTACCGCCAGCGTAGTCGACCATACCGGTCCAGAACGAACCTGCGCCAACGCCACCAGGCATCAGGTCGGAACCGTCGAAGCGGAAGGTGGTCGCACCCAGCAAGATGTCGTTCATCTTCTTCAAAGTCGGGTCAGAGAACACGCCGGTATCGACGCCCTTGTGCGGGGTCAAGAAGCCCTTGCGCGCCATCCAGATTTCGTGCGCCTCTGCAGACTGCAGGTACTCGATCAGCGCGTGTGCGCCGGTGCTGTCCTTGGTGATGCCCCAAACGGTGCCCGCACCTAGAACCGGAGAACCCAAGTCCTTGCCAGCGTAAGCAGGGAAGTAGAAGAAGTCGGCATCTTCACCCACTGAGGTGCCTTCGGGGAAGAAAGCGGGGATGAAAGATGCTTGGCGGTGCATGTAGCACTGCGGCGGAGATGAGAACAGGCCCTTTGGGCTGTCGCGGAAGTCGGTAGAAGCAACCGCGCCCGCGCCGCCAGCGACGTAAGCGTCATTGCGGGCGAAAGCACCGAACTCTTCGATGGCAGCAACGACTTTGGGGTCGTTGAACTTCAGCTCGTTCGCTACCCAAGCGTCGTAATCAGCCGGAGACTGAGTGCGCAGCATCAGGTCTTCAACCCAATCGGTTGCCGGCCAGCCGGTAGCGCCGCCAGAACCCAGGCCGATACACCAAGGGGTGCCGCCGTCTGCAACGATCTGATCGGTCAGAGCCTTCAGTTCTTCCATGGTGGTGGGGACATCATAGCCCGCGTCTTCGAAGTTCTCAGGGCTGTACCAGACCAGCGACTTCACATCGACCTTATAGAAGAAGCCATAGAGGCTGTCGTTGCCGTCGGGACCGGCGTAGGTGCCCAGGTCAACCCAAGACTGGCCCGCCGCATAGTTTTCGCGAACCCAATCGCCGGTGCCATCGGCCAAGGGGGTCAGGAAGCCGCCTTTCGCCAAATCGCCCGCCAGTCCAGGTTGGGGGAAAACAGCGATGTTGGGGGCAGCACCAGCTTCGGTATCGATGCGGATCTGCTGCTCGAAGTTGTCCGAGCCAACATAAGAATAGGTGTGGCCAGTGGCCTTTGCGAAGCCGTCCAGAACAGCTTCAACGTTTTCTTGGTCCGGGCCCAGCCAAGGACCAAAAACCGTAACATTTTCTGCCTGTGCAGCGCCTGCCATATAGGCAAAAGCCGCAACACCGGCCAACAGCATGCGTTTCATCGCGGTATCCTCCCAATAGGATCTAAAGTGATGCTATATCTCAAAGTGGCGCTCAAAGCGCTTTGGATGCCCATTCTTTCTGCTTTCTAGGGCGACTTGTCAATGAGTTTTCCTCGCGCAGGGGTAGATTTTTAGCAAATTTTTTGTTGTTTTTCGAGCAAAATGTTAAGTAAAGCTATAGCGTGCCAGGTGGCAAAGACGGAATTCAACGAATTTGAAAGCGCTTTGAAAGGCTATGAATCTTAAGGAACTCTCTGAAATTCTGGGACTTTCTCAGACGACAGTGAGCCGAGCCATCAACGGCTATCCGGAGGTGAGCGAAGCAACGCGCCGCCGTGTTGAGGCCGCGGCGCTGGAACACAACTATCGCCCCAACAGCCGCGCCAAAGGACTGGCAACGGGGCGCGCGATGGTCATCGGCCACGTTATCCCCACCTCATCGCAGCACGAATTGGTGAATCCGATCTTCGGCGATTTCGTTGCGGGTGCTGCGCAGGTCTACTCGCAGCATGGCTATGACATGATGTTTACGCACGTCGATGATCGCGAGGAAGAGTCGGCCTATCGCTCGCTCTACAAGCGCGGCGCGGTCGATGGTGTCATTTTGCAAGGCCCCAAGACCCGCGATCTGCGGATCGACCTTTTGAGCCAGCTCAATGTACCATTCGTGGTGCATGGCCGTTCCAGCCAGGTCAGCCAGCCCTATTCTTGGGTGGATGTGAACAACAAGCGCGCCTTTCAAAGGGCGACCGAGTTCTTGTTGCACCTGGGGCATCGGCGCATTGCTCTGATCAACGGCCTGGAAGCGCTTGATTTTGCGGCGCGCCGCCGTGCTGGCTACTTGGCAGCGCTGGAGCAAGCCGGAATCGCGCCAGACCCTGCGCTGATGAGCGGCTCGGAAATGACGGAGATCTTTGGCCACGAGAAGACCTGCGCCATGCTCGCCTTGGACAACCCGCCGACCGCGATACTGGTGGCCTCTATGATCTCGGCGCTCGGGGTGCGGCGCGCGTTGGAGGAGCGGGGCTTGCGGATGGGGCGTGATATATCCGTCATCACCCACGACGACGAGTTGTCCTACCTGCAAAACGGGGCTGACGTTCCGATTTTTACGGCAACGCGCTCATCGGTGCGCCAAGCCGGTGAGGAAGCCGCCAAGATGTTGATCGAGCGGATCGCCAAGCCGGATACTCCGCCCAGCCATATGCTGTTGGAGGCCGAGCTGATTTTGGGGCAATCCACCGGCCCGCTGCGCCAAGGTTAGCGCCAAAGCCGTTTGCGGCTTTACAGCAGGCGCCGCTTGCCTCTAAGGTCGCCGCCGTCCTTTGCCGCCTGCAAGGTGGGATAGGCAGCCCCGAGGCCCAAGCGAAAGACCCATCTATGCTCGACCCCCAATTCCAGGAGGATGACTGGCGAAGCAGCCTGAGCGACGTTGACCAGGTGCGCAGCGCTATTGATGATCTAGACGCGAGCCTTCTAACCCTGCTTGAGCGGCGCATGTACTGTTCGCACGCTATGGGCCAGGCCAAGCGCAAGGCCAATCCCGATGGCCAAGATATCGTCTACCGCCCCGGCCGCGAGGCTAGCGTTCTGGCGCGTTTGGTGGCTCAAAATCAGAGCCTTCCGACCGATTTGGTCTATCGAATTTGGCGGCAGATTTTTTCCGCCTCTTGCCAGGTGCAACAGGCCTTTCGCATCGGCTATGTCGGGCAAGAAACCCAAGCGCCTGCCTTGCTGCACTTTGGCGCCATGGGCAGTTTCCAACGCTTTAATGACACCGAAGCGGCTCTGGCGGCGGTAGCCCTAGATACGCCGGAAGTCGATCGGCTGGATATGGCCATTTTGCCCTTCGGTGACGGGCAGAGCTGGTGGCGCGATCTGCCCCAACGTGGGCTCTATATCTCGGCCAGCGTGCCGACCTTGTTAGCGCATGGTGAGCGCCCGTCGGCTGTCGTCGTCACCCGTCACGCCTGCGATCCGGTGCAGAACGGCAGCCAGCCCGGCCTTGAGGTCTGGAGCCTGGTATCCGCCAAGGGCGGCCAGAGCCCGGAATATCGCGAAGGCTACCTTGAGCGCGGTACGCAAGGCGCAGATGTCATCGGCCATCTGTCGCTGGTCGCGGTTGCGCTGGCCTCCTAGCCCCACTCCTTCGAACCCAATCGGCAAAAGGCCAAGCAAAGCCATGACCGCTCCCATATTCGATACCATCAGCTTTATCGGCGTCGGCTTGATCGGCGGTTCTATGGCGCGCGATATCAAGGCCGCGGGTCTGGCGCGCCACCTGGTCGGTTATGCACGACGCCAGGAGACGCGCGACGAAATCGAGGCACTGGGGTTGGTGGATCAGGTGGCTAGCGAGTTGGCTGACGCTGTGCGCGAGGCTGACCTTGTGGTGCTGTGTGTCCCCGTGGGGGCTATGGGCCAAGTCGCGGGCGATATGGCGCCCCATCTCAAGCCGGGTGCCATTATCACCGACGTGGGTTCGGTCAAACGCCAGGTCTTGGTGGACCTGCGACAATCCTTGAGCGCCGCCAATCCCATCGTCGGCGGGCACCCTTTGGCTGGCACCGAGCATTCGGGGCCCAGCGCGGCTCTGACCGGCCTGTTTCGCCAGCGCTGGTGCGTGTTAACGCCCGAAGCCGACACCTCGATATTAGCGCTTGAGAAGGTGCGCGCGCTTTGGGAGGCCATGGGCTCAAACGTCGAGGTCATGGACGCCGAGCATCACGACAAGGTGCTGGCCATCACCAGCCATCTGCCGCATCTGATCGCCTACTGCATCGTGCATACCGCGACCGGACTGGAGGCGCAGACCCAAGAAGAAGTCATCAAGTTTTCGGCCTCGGGCTTTCGTGATTTTACTCGCATTGCCGCATCAGATCCCGTGATGTGGCGTGATATCTTCTTGAACAACAAGGACGCGGTGCTGGAGATGTTGCAGCGCTTCAGCGAGGACTTGACGGCCCTGCAACGTTCGATCCGCTATGGCGAGGGCGAGAGCCTGCAACAGGTCTTCACTGAGACGCGCGCGGTTCGGCGCTCGATTCAAGACGCGGGTCAGGCAGGCACGTTCGATGCCCGCGAACCCGAAGCCATGCCGCTGAGCCTGCTGGCTCCCTACGCCAGCGATTGATTTTCCTCAACGCCGCATCGCTAGCCGTGCCGCCAACCGCAAGAGCAGCTTGCTGTTGACGATTAATGCTGCGTGCCAGAGGTCGCCGCGGCAGGGTGGTCAGCATTTCACTAATACTTCCATACAGAGCGCACAGTATTTGCACCTTGCTCTGGTGTTATCTAGTGACAAGAACAAACAAAAGAGAAATTGAATTCACCGTTTGTTCAATGCACAAGCAAGGTACCCATGGATGAAAAATCGAAACAAAAATTTCAAGGCTTTGTGGCGACCTTCGACGTGAAGCTTGAAAATGACGGCTGCCGTCTGACGCAATGCTAGAGCGGTTTTTTGAAAAGATCGCGATCTTGGTCTGCGCGGCCTTGCTCGTGGTGAAGGTGGGCTTTTTGGTGCTGGCCGCTACGGCTCTTTCCTCTGTTGCCATGTGGCTGGGCTGCGAATTGGACAACCGGATAGAGCCACTTCGCGTCAGCAACTACAACACGGATTTTGATGCCTATCTGGCCGACCATTCGGTTCCTTTGCAGGCAGGCGAGGTCGCGCGGCTGCGGCGCAACGGCTTTGGCAAGCGATATATCACGAAGACGGACGATTGGGTGACTTCGATTAATCGCCGCGCGTTTTGGGGTTCTGTGACCTTTGCGCTTTATGAAAGAGACGGGCGGGACTGGTTGTTTGTCTCCCCAATCGCCTATGAAGCCTTTTGTCACCCGCTGGCGCTTGTCGGTGGTGATCGTTCCTTGTCGCACGTATCGATTGATAGTCAGGGCATGCGCTATTCCGATAGCGGTAACCGGGACTATTCGTGGCGGTTTGGGGAACGGCGGGCATTGCGGTCCTGGCAGTTAGATCAATCGGAGTAATCAGGGGCAAGTGGCTGAAAACCGGTCTCGGATTTCCGCCGTCTATGGAGTAGTGTAATTAATTGCCTGGGTCATAAAATGAAAACTACCAACTTTTTAACTTCAATGAAAAATAGCCTCGCTCGATTGAATTTCTGTCATGTAAAAATTCTTTTATCGCTTGTGTTATTGTTTGGAATTTATGGACTGTTTGCAAATAATATTCGAAATGTTATGTATGAACGAGAGATTAAGCGTCAATTCGAACTCTTTTCGCAACGCTATGCGGTGAACATTGAAGGCCAAGTTTGTGATTTGACGCCATGTTAACGCGTTTGAAAACCAGCGTTATGATTGTGGGACTTGCCGCTCTGATCCTAATCAAAGTATGCTTCATGGCGATTGTTTTTGTTCTTGTTTCCATGATTTCAGTGTCATTGGGCTGCGCTACAAGTAGCCTTGTCGATCCTTGGGGGGCTAGTAATTACGACACAGATTTTGAACGCTATATTGAGGACCACTCAATTGCGCTACAAGACGGCGAGGTCGAGCGGCTGCGAGCTCTGGAACTTAGCGACTTTTATTGGCGGTCGCAGGAAAACGAATTCACCGTGTTGCAACGCCCCGGCGCAGAGGGTTCTGTGACCTTTGCGCTGTATGAAAAGAATGGACGGGACCGGCTGTTCGTCTCACCGCTCGCTTTCAGAGACATCTGCAGTCCCCTCGATTTGACCTTGGGCGCGCCCTGGGTGGCCCATGTGAGCATCTTTGACCGTAGCGTTCATTATTCCGACCGAGCTAACCGGGAATATTCGTGGCGATTTGGCGAACGGCGGGCGCGGAACTAGGGCGCGAAACTGCACAGCCACCCGAGGGCACGCGAGCCCCAAAAGTCGAAACTATGAATTGGGAAGCCACTATGGAATTGCGACCATGCCTTCAATCTTTGCGGCGGCTTCGCCGTCGCCACGTCAAGATCATGCTGGGATGCATCGTCATATGCTTCCTGTATGGCATGCTGTTTAACAACCTCATGAGTTTGTACAGCCCGCGATTTATTGAGCAAAAGTTTCAAAGCTTTGTGGCGACCTTCGACGTGAAGCTTGCAAATGACGGCTGCCGTCTGATGCAATGTTAATGCAGTTTTTTGAAAAGCTTGCGATCCTGGTCTGCGCGGCCTTGCTCGTGGTGAAGGTGGGCCTTTTGGTGCTGGCCGTTACGGCTCTTTCCTCTGTTGCCATGTGGCTGGGCTGTGAATTGGACAATCGGATAGAGCCACTTCGCGTCAGCAACTACAACATCGATTTTGATGCCTACCTGGCCGACCATTCGGTTCCCTTGCAGGCAGGTGAGGTCGCGCGGCTGCGAGAGCGCGGTTTTGGCAAACGATATTTCACGAAGACGGACGATTGGGTGACCTCAATTAATCGCGACAGGTTTTGGGGCTCGGTGACCTTTGCGCTGTATGAAAGAGACGGGCGGGACTGGCTGTTTGTCTCCCCGATCGCCTACAAAGCCTTTTGTCACCCGCTGGCACTTGTCGGTGGTGATCGCGCCCTGTCGCACGTCTTTTGTCGATAGTCAGGGCATGTACTATTCCGATAGCGGCAACCGGGACTATTCGTGGCGATTTGGTGGACGGCGGGCCTTGCGGTCCTGGCAGCTAGATCAAGCAGAGTAATCAGTGGCGCCTGGCTGAAAACCGGTCTCGGATTTCCGCCGTCAATGGCGCAGATTGAAAAGCCCTGGACGTTTTGGCTTGCCAGTTTGCAGGAAACGAAAAAGTGTTCCTGAAGGGAGGCCCTCATGTCCGCATCTCAGACCCTGCCGCAAGAGGCCAAGGTCGTCATCATCGGTGGGGGTGTCGTCGGCTGCTCGATCGCCTATCATTTGGCCAAGCTGGGGTGGAAGGACATTGTGCTGTTGGAGCGCAAACAGCTGACCTCTGGAACGACATGGCACGCGGCGGGACTGATCGGTCAGATGCGTGCGACGCTCAATATGACCAAATTGGCCAAGTATTCGGCGGATCTCTACACCGGTCTTGAAGCTGAAACCGAAGTTGCGACCGGCTTTCGCCAGCACGGTTCCCTTGGGCTGGCTCTCAGCCCAGCGCGCAAGGAAGAAATGCTGCGCGGCATGTCTATGGCCAAGACCTTCGGCCTGGAAGCGCATTGGTTCAGCCCGCAAGAGTGCCTCGACAAGTACCCTTATCTAAATATCGAGGGCGTCGAGGGCGGCCTATTTTTGCCCTCTGATGGTCAGGCTGATCCGGCCAATATTGCCTTGGCTCTGGCCAAAGGCGCGCGCCAGCAGGGGGCCAAGATCGTTGAGGGCGTCAAGGTCACTGGCGTTGCGACCCACAATGGCCGCGTGTCTGGTGTCAGCTGGCGGCAGGGCGAAGAAAGCGGCACAATTTCAGCGCCTTATGTCGTGAACGCCGCGGGTATGTGGGGCCGCCAGGTTGGCAAGATGGCCGGGGTAAACGTGCCTTTGCAAGCCTGCGAGCACTTCTATATCGTCACCGAAGGCATCCCCGATTTGCAGCGCGAGCTGCCGGTGCTGCGCGTGCCCGACGAGTGGGCTTACTACAAGGAAGATGCGGGCAAAATCCTGTTGGGCGCTTTCGAGCCCAAGTCCAAGCCCTGGGCGGTCGATGGTATCCCGGAAGACTCGGCCTTCCTGACCCTTCCCGACGATTTCGACCACTTCGAGCCGGTTTTAGAAAAGGCCATCAACCGCGTGCCCATGCTGGAAAATGCAGGCATCGCCACTTTCTTTAACGGGCCTGAGAGCTTTACACCCGACGACCGCTATTTGCTGGGTGAGGCGCCCGAGCTGCCAGGCTTTTGGATCGCGGCGGGCTTTAACTCCATCGGCATTCAATCGGCGGGCGGCGCGGGCAAGGTCTTGTCCGAATGGATGGACGCGGGCGAACCACCCGTGGATCTTTGGGATGTGGACATCCGCCGCATGGAGCGGTTGCAAGGCACCAAGGCCTACTTGGCCGAGCGCGTATCAGAGACCCTCGGCCTGCTCTATGCCGACCACTACCCCTATCGCCAGTACGAAACCTCACGCGGCCTGCGCCGCTCGCCCTTCTATTACCCCATGAAGGAGCGCGGCGCCTGCTATGGTGAGGCTGCCGGTTGGGAGCGCCCCAATTGGTTCTTGCCCCCTGAGGCCGCAGCTCGTGGTGAGGCTGCCGAATATCAATACAGTTGGGGCCGGCAAAACTGGTTCAACTACGCGGCCGATGAACACAAAGCCATTCGCGAGGCCGTTGGGGCCTACGACATGACCTCCTTTGGTAAGCTGCGGGTTGAGGGTCCCGACGCCTGTGCCTTCCTGCAAAAAGTCTGCGGCAATGACGTGGACGTGCCCGCCGGGCGCATCGTCTATACCCAATTCTTGAACGCGCGCGGTGGTATCGAGGCCGACGTGACCGTCACGCGCTTGTCGGAGACGGCTTATCTGGTTGTGACGCCTTCGACCACGGTCACACGCGATACGACTTGGCTGCGTCGCCACCTGCCCGAAGAAGCGCGGGTGGTCATTACCAACGTCACAGCAGGCGAGGGTGTGTTGGCGGTCATGGGCCCAAATGCCCGCGCCCTATTGCAGGCTTTGAGCCCGGATGACCTGTCGAACGAGGCCTTTGGTTTTGGCCAGGCCAAGACCATCGAACTGGGCATGATCCAGGTGCGCGCGCACCGCGTCTCCTATGTCGGGGAGCTGGGCTGGGAGCTCTACGCCAGCAGCGATCAAGCGGCCTATATGTTGGAGCAGGTCTTGGAGGCAGGACAAGATCATGGCCTGCGCCTTTGCGGCATGCACACCATGGACTCTTGCCGGATCGAAAAAGCTTTCCGTCACTTTGGGCACGACATCACCGACGAAGATCACGTGTTGGAAGCGGGCTTGGGCTTTGCGGTGAAAATGGACAAACCAGCGGGCCGCTTTGGCGACTTTGTGGGCCGTCAAGCGGTGGCCGATAAGAAGGAAGCGGGCCTGTCCTGCACCATGGTGCAGTTCAAGTTGGCGGACCCGCAGCCGCTGATCTATCACAACGAGCCTATCTACCGTGACGGACGCATTGTCGGCTACTGCAGCTCTGGCAACTATGGCCACACGTTGGGCGCGGCAATTGGCATGGGCTATGTACCGCTTGTGGGCGGTGAAAAGCCTGCTGACATTTTGGGTTCGCGCTTTGAGATTGAGATCGCAGGACAACGCTTTGATGCGGAAGCTTCTTTGCGGCCGCTCTATGATCCCAAAGGCGCGCGGGTAAAGGCCTAAGTCCAAAGCTAGAGCGTCGGGCGCTGGAATAGCAACAGCCCATCGGCTCTAGCTGACTAATTTCTAACGCAAGTCCATGCGCACGCGTGTTGCCACTCATTCGCGGCTTGCGCCAGGCTGCTACTTGCCTGCCACCGCTGTGCTTCGGCGCGCTTTTCGACCTTCTATCGCCTGGGTTAGCGGTCGCGGCGGCGCGGCGCTCAGATAATATAGACGCGGCCATAACATACTGATGGGGCCGCCTCACCTCTGCGCCGAGCGTTATAGCTCAGCCAAGGGTTTGCCTGTGTGCAGATGCAAGGGCGGTCGCTTTGTTTCAGCGCCAAAGCTCATAGGGCCGTTGATCGATCGGATGCGGCACGAGCCGTTGAACACTATGTTTCCATGACATGTGGCGGCTGGCTTTGTGGCTAATTCTCACATTTTTATTTCTAAAGTCCAGTCCAACGATACCCCCTTCGCATACGAAAGAAAGATAGTAATCTAAGCTGCAGGGAAACTCATATGGCAATGGTGCAACAAACAAATAGTCGTTTTTGCCTCTTTGATATAATATATAAGTAAACCCAGGTTCACCGATATACAAATAATAATAGTCTCTTTCAGGCTTGAATCGTTTTGAAAATTGTTCGTCTTTACTGAGCAGGACCAGTCGCTCATACTCGCCTGGCTCCAGTTCGATTGAGTGGTCGAAAACGTAGGAATCAAACTCAGCGTTGACATCGATCGTCGGTGGAAACGACAGTCAGGCATTAACGGCCGCACCTAGCGTAAAGGCTAGATAGAAGCCAAATGGAAGGCAGCAAACAATCAGGGTGCGGCCCAGATACAAGAAAAAGCGCTCAACTGAGGACTTGAACGTCACTGTGCTGCTTCCTCCCAAATTTCAGGCGGTCGTTCTTTTATCCGAACGCCAAGTTCATCGACTGTTCTGATTATGGATCTTTGGGTTGCACCCTTAATATGACTCGCGATTATACTGCCAAAAAATAGGCCTGTGTAAAAACCAGCAAGCATAATGAACAAAATGATAATGGCGTATTTTTTGCTGATTAACATAAACTTTTTTCCGGAGAAAATTATCAATTGTATGGCGATAACCGCAAGTCAAGGCTGTGTTTTGTTGAGAAAACCTGGCATGCCTCGGTTGCTGTCTCCCTGTTTGCTTTGTTGGAGGCGAGAAGCTGGCCTGCGATTACTTAATATGGCCTCGATAGGCTCCGCCTCGCTAATGCTTGTAGGCTTGCCATCGTGCATCCTCAATTGTTTGGCGCACTTGGCGTGGCAGAGGTTGAGCTTGCGGCACTTCGTGGATTCGATGTCCTCCATTTGAAATATAAAATTCGCGCCTTACCGCTGAGCCCTTGTATTTCAATTGGACAGTTTACCCGGTTCTTTTTCAAAAAAATTGTAAATTTGTGCAACTTCATTGTCGCTTGTGTAATTCCAATTGTCGTCAGCCAATTTTTCGCAGGGTCGGCTTTTGTTTGGGCTTTGGTGGCCGGATGAGGGGCGGGGCGTGATGCATTTCATGTAGCTGGTCACCCGCATTAACGGTTGATTTGAGCACGCGGTGGCAAATTTTTTGCTCCGGCTCTCTATGGCATCCACGCCAGGGCGCGCATTGGCTCTGATTTGCCCGTTTTCGTTGGTTGAGTGGGCCGCTTTCAGCGGTTTTGGACGCACCTATCCTGCGCTTTGTTGCCGTTCATGGAAGACAAGGCGGTCAAAGTTGTAGGCCAAGTTGGCCAGCGTCATTTTGGCCTTGGCTCTAGCCAACCCAATGGTGCGGATGAACAGTCCATAGCGGTTCTTCTGGTGGGCAAAGACGTGTTCAACCTTGGCTCTGACAGAAGACTTCTTTGCATTCGCCTGTGATGTTGCCTGGGGCATGGGCTTGCCCTTGGGCTTCTTGCGGTGGATCTTGCTGGTCATCATGCGCGCAGCGAGCCAGCCCTCGTTGTTCTTCGAACGATAGGCCGTATCTGCCCAGACACTGGAAGCTGCAGCGCGACAAACAAGATGAGAATCCAGCGTCAATCAGGATGAGAACGCGGGGGTGGTGTCTTGCAGGGAGGGCGTAGCCCGACTGGAGAGATGCCTCCCCCGCGTTTCGCCTCAATTAGGCG
>JAUIDR010000057.1 GCA_030428565.1 Alphaproteobacteria bacterium | reverse complement strand
TGTTGTCTTTGATGTGACCGACGATCTCGTCGGCATTGGTCGCATGCAACCTAACGCTTGAACGTTCTGTTGCGTTCAAAAACACACTTATTCAACGGGCTGCTATGCGGCCTGCTATAGGTTGGCAATGGCCATAGCGCAGAAGGCACTTACGGCCAGAACCAGCAACAAGGGCAGTTTCAGGCGCACCAGCAGCAGCGCCGCCAATGCCACAAGGGCCACGGCTTGCAGATCAAGCGCGGTCGGCGGTAAGGACCAGAGCCGCAAGGGCCCCAACTCAAAACTGCTCGCGCCCGGCCAAAGCGTCTGCAGCGCAAACCAGGCCGACAGGTTCAACACCGCCCCCACAACCGCTGCCGATATGCCCGACAAGACCCGCCGCAGCGCGGGTACAGCGTTCAATCGACTGATGTAGGGGGCAAAGGTGAAGATCCACAAAAAGCAGGGCACAAAGGTCACGTACAGCGTTAAGGCCGCCCCCAGCCCTGCCCGCCACAAGCTGAGCGGCTCAGTAATCCGCGCAGCGGCAATGGCTCCCACGAACTCGGTGACAAGGATCAAGGGGCCGGGTGTGGTCTCAGCTAGGCCCAGCGCGTCCAACATCTCCGGGCCAGTGAGCCAGCCGTGGGTCTCGACGGCTGCTTGAGCCATGTAGGCCAGAACCGCGTAGGCCCCGCCAAATGTCACCACCGCCAATTGCGAGAAGAAACGGGCAATATGGCTCCAGGTTGACGCCCAACCGGTGGCGAGCCCCAAAGCCAGGATCGGTGCGAACCAAGCGAGCAGCCAGGATAAGGCGACCTGCAAAGTCGCGCCAAACGAGCGACCGGCAACCGGATAGTCGTGCGGCTCGCTCCCGCGGGTGGACAAACGCAGCAACAGGCCAGCCAAGGCAGCGGCGGCAATCATCAAAGGATAGGGCAGCGTCAAAAAGAACAAGCCAACGAAACTGGCCGCTGCTACCCACCAATGCGCGGCGCTGGCCAATGCCCGACGGGCAATCTTCCAAAATGCCAGCACCACCAACACCAAGACCGCCGCTTTGATACCAACGAAGCCCTGTTGCACCCAGTCCAGAGCGCCATAGGTCAAATAGAGCCCGGCCAGCAGAGCCATCAGCGCCGCGCCCGGCAAAACGAACCAGAGCCCCGCTGTCAGGCCGCCGCGCAAGCCGTGCAATCGCCAACCGCAGTAGGTGGCGATCTGCATGGCCTCAGGCCCGGGCAGCAGCATGCAGAAATTGAGGGCATCCAAAAAGCCGCGCTCGCTTAGCCAACGCCGTTTGTCGACCAACTCTGTATGCATGAGCGCGATTTGCCCCGCCGGGCCACCGAAGGACAGGAGGCCGATGCGCGCCCAGACCCAAAACGCGGTCCAGTAACCCGGCGGCTGGCTGATATCGCCCCCGATCGCCCGGCGATCAACGCTCATTCATTGCCTTAAGATGCAAATAGAGCGCCGAGTGATCCAAGTCGCCACCACCGGCCGCGACCTGCTCTTCATACAGAGCGCGCACCAGTTGGGTTACAGGTAATTGCAGCCCCAAAGCCTCGGCCTGTTCTTGCGCCGTTTTGCAGTCTTTCAGTTGGGTTTTGCAGCGCCCACCCGGCACGAAGTTACCGTCAATCATGCGCTGGCCGTGTTGCTGCAAAATGGCTGAATCAGCAAAACCGCCGCTTAAACCTTGCCGTAAGGAAGTCGGCGCCACCCCGCCCGCTTCGGCCAAAATCATGGCTTCGCTAACGGTGGCGATGGTATTGGCGACGATCAACTGGTTGCAGAGCTTGGCGAGCTGACCGCAACCAACCGCCCCCATGTGCGTGACGCGCCCCAACACGGTCAGCAGTGGCAAAGCGCGCTCCAAGTCCTCAGGCGCGCCGCCTGCCATAATGGTAAGGCTGGCTTTTTCGGCGCCGCCCTGCCCGCCCGAAACCGGCGCATCGACGAAGCCAATACCGCGTTCGTCGGCTTTGGCCGCCAGCGCTTTGGCGGTATCAACCGGCGTTGAGGCCTGGTCGATCAAAAGGCTGCCTTCGGGCATGGCAGCAATGACGCCTTGCTCGACCAGCACCTGCCAGCTTGTGGGGCCGTCGGCCAGCATAGAGATAACAGCGTCAGCGTCTTGGGCCACCTCGGCTGGGCTCTCGACCACCTCGACACCGAGTGGCTCGAGCGCGCGTGCTTTGTCGAGGCTCCGGTTCCAAGCCACGACATGATGGCCCGCTTTGGCCAGGTGCCCCGCCATGGCCCCCCCCATGATCCCAGTGCCGATAAAGCCAATACGCATAGTGCCTCCTACTCTCCAGCCCGGGGGTTGCGCCGCCAAACAGACCCAGCGGCGCGGCGCTTTCTACCGGGGCGACATACGAATAGCGCCGTCCAAACGGATAACAGAACCGTTTAGCATGGTGTTTTCTGCCATATGGCAGACCAGCGCAGCATAGTCCTCAGGCGTTCCCAAGCGCGAGGGATAGGGGACCGAGGCCGCCAAGCTGTCCTGCACTTCTTGGGGCATCGCCGCCAACATGGGCGTCCCGAAGATGCCGGGCGCAATCGCCATAGCGCGCACACCGGATTTGGCCAAATCGCGCGCCAGCGGCAAGGTCATACCAACGATGCCCCCCTTTGAGGCCGAGTAGGCAAGCTGCCCGATCTGGCCTTCATAGGCCGCGACGGAGGCGGTGTTGATAATCAAGCCCCGCTCCTGATCATCGCCCATCGGCTCGGCATTGATCATGGCCGCTGCCGCCAAGCTGGTGACGTTGAAAGAGCCCACCAAGTTGATATCAATGACCCGCTGGAACAAGCTGGGATCGTGGGGTTCACCGCGCGAGACGGTCTTGGCTGCGGGCGCGATACCCGCACAGTTGACGACCAGGCGTTCGGGGCCGTGCTCAGCGCGCGCCAGGGCCAGCGCCTCTTTGACCGACTGGTGATCGGTGACATCGACCTTAAAGAAGCGCGCGCCGCTCTCGGCTGCCAAGCGCTTTCCGACCTCTTCATTCATGTCCAGCGCCGCCACTTTGACGCCCTTAGCGCGCAACATGGCCACGGTGCCCGCGCCCAGGCCTGACGCCGCGCCGGTCACGACCGCGGCGATATTCTCGTTCAAGATCATTGTTTGCCCTCCAAATTAGGCATTATAGGTCCAAGTTAGAAACGCTCGATCGCGATGGCTGTGCCCTCACCGCCGCCAATACAAATGGCCGCGACGCCGCGATTGAGCCCGCGCTGCTCCAGAGCATTGAGCAGTGTAACGATAATGCGGGTGCCGGACGTGCCGATGGGATGACCCAAGGCGCAAGCCCCACCAAAAATGTTGAGCCTTTCGTGCTCGACGCCCAGCTCCTTCATGTAGGCCATGGGCACGACTGCGAAGGCCTCGTTGACCTCGAACAGGTCGACGTCGTCGACGCTCCAGCCGATCTGATCCAGCAGCCTTTGCGTAGCTGGCACAGGTGCCGTGGTGAACCAGGCGGGCTCTTGAGCAAAACCGGCGTAACCTACGATGCGCGCGCGCGCATTGAGGCCCTGCGCTTCGGCGGCAGCCTCGCTGGCCAGCACCATCGCCGCTGCGCCGTCTGAAATGGACGAAGCGTTGGCCGCCGTCACGGTGCCGCCCTGTTTGAAGGCGGGTTTCAGCGTTGGGATCTTATCCGGGCGCGACTTGAGCGGTTGCTCGTCTTGCTCAACGACCACTTCGCCCTTACGGGTCTGCAAGTGGTAGGCTGCGATTTCCTTGGCAAAGCTGCCGTCTTGCTGTGCCCTCAGGGCTCGGTCCAGGGTCTCCAGCGCGAAGGCGTCTTGCTGCTCACGGGTGAACTGGTAGTGCTCGGCGTTGGATTCGGCAAAAACGCCCATGGCAGAGCCTGCATCATAGGCGTCTTCCAGACCGTCCAAGAACATATGATCCATAACCATCTTGTGGCCCAAGCGAGCGCCGCCGCGCATATTGGGTTGCAAGTAAGGCGCGTTGGTCATGCTCTCCATGCCGCCAGCAACCACCACATCTTGGCTGCCCAGACGGATCTGATCGGCAGCCATCATGACGGTGCGCATGCCAGACCCGCAGACTTTGTTGACCGTCGTAGCGGGCACGCCCTTATCCAGACCGGCGGCAAAGCCCGCCTGGCGTGCGGGTGCTTGGCCCAGGCCAGCGGGCAAGACGCAGCCCATGAACAATTCTTGTACAGCGCTGGCATCCGCCTTGGCGTCTTCTAGGGCTGCTTTGATCGCTGCACCGCCCAGATCCGGGGTCTTGGCACCCGACAGGCTGCCCTGAAAACTGCCAATAGGGCTGCGCTTAGCGCCTGCAATTACGACAGATGACATGCTCACTCTCCCTTAAACTCAGGCTTACGCTTTTCGATGAAGGCGTTCATGCCCTCTTTTTGGTCTTGCGTTGCAAACATGGAGTGGAACACGCGCCGCTCAAACAGCAAGCCTTCCGACAAGCTGGTCTGTTCGGCCCGGTTGACCGCATCGCGCGCCAAGCAAGCGATGGGCTTGGAGTAAGAAGCGATGGTTTGAGCCGCTTTCATGGCTTCGTCCAACAGGGCTTCGGGTTCGACCACACGCGCGGCCAGACCGGCACGCTCGGCCTCTTCGGCGCCCATCATGCGGCCGGTCAGGATCATATCCATGGCCTTGGATTTTCCGATCAGCTTGGTCAGGCGTTGTGAGCCGCCCAGGCCCGGCATGACCCCCAACTTGATCTCGGGCTGACCGAACTGGGCGTTGCTGGCCGCAAAGATCATATCGCACATCATGGCCAGCTCACAGCCGCCGCCCAAAGCATAGCCAGAGACCGCCGCAATCTTTGGCGTCTGACAGGCTGGCACCTTGTCCCAATCGCCCAGCATGTCTTCTTGATAGGCGCGCATGTAGGAGTGCGGGGCCATGAACTTGATATCTGCGCCCGCGGCAAAGGCCTTCTCGCCCGCGCCGATCAAAACGAAGCAGCCGACTTCAGGGTCGCGGTCAAAGCGGGTCATGACCTCGGTCACTTCGCGCATCATGACCTCGTTTAGGGCGTTCAGCGCCTTGGGGCGATTGAGGCGGATCAGCATGACGCGATCATGGCGTTCGACTTCGATCGTCTCGAAGGGGCCCAGATCGCTTGCAGTTGCGGGGGTGTCGCTTTGTGTCATGTCAGCGCTTCCTATGATTGACGGTTACGGCCAGCAAAGCGCGGCAGCATGGCCGAGAAATCACGCCCCTTGCCGTCTTCGCGCTCGACGAAGGTTTCATATAGATTTGTAGCCGCTTGGCCCAGCGGCGTATCGGCATTCGCGCTCTCGGCAGCTTGCTGTGCCAAGCGCAGATCTTTGAGCATTAATTCTGCTGCAAAGCCTGGCTGATAATCGCGGTCGGCGGGCGACACCGGCCCTACGCCCGGCACTGGGCAGTAGGCGTTGGTGGTCCAAGAATAGCCCGATGAAGTAGAGACCACATCGAAAACCTTGCCCGCGTCCAGGCCCAGCTTTTCAGCCAAAGCAAAGGCCTCGCAGGTGCCAATCATGGTGATGCCCAAGATCATATTGTTACAGATCTTGGCCCCTTGGCCCGCGCCGCTCTCGCCGCAATGAACCGCCTTTTGGCCCATGATGTCGAACAAAGGCTTGGCCAGCGCAAAGGCGTCATCTGAGCCCCCGACCATGAAGGTCAGCGTACCCGCTTCGGCGCCGCCGATGCCTCCGGATACCGGCGCATCCAACGCCAGCAAGCCCGCCGCTTGGCAGTCCGCTGCGACGGCCTTGGCCGAGTCCACATCGACGGTTGAACAATCCAGCAGCGCCGAGCCCTGACGCATGACCGGGATGATGTCCGCCGCAACGCTTCGCAAAATCGCGCCGTTGGGCAGCATAGTGATAACCACGTCCTGGTCGCTGGCCGCCTCGCGAGCGCTCTCCGCCCATTGTAGGCCGTCAATATCACTGCGGTTGAGGTCAAAGCCCGTCACGTCATGACCCGCTGCGAGCAAGTTGCGCGCCATGGGGCCGCCCATGTTGCCCAGCCCGATAAATCCGATTTTCATGTCTTTCTTCCTTCCCAGTTAGCGACGCGGAATGCAGGCATCTTGTGCCTTGCTCTCGCCCCGCTCAAGCCGCCCGCTTAACCGCGGTCCAGCAAATGACGCGCCACGATCAAGCGCATAATCTCGTTGGTGCCCTCTAAGATCTGGTGGACCCGCAAATCGCGCACGATCTTTTCAAGCCCGTAGTCTTCCAGGTAGCCGTAGCCGCCGTGGATTTGCAGCGCCTGATTGGCTACCTCGAAGGCGGAATCGGTCACGAAGCGCTTGACCATAGCGCAATGGGCGGTGGCATCGCTGGCGCGTTGATCCAGTTTCCACGCCGCTTGACGCAAGAAAATGCGGCTGGCCTGAAGCTGGGTCTCCATGTCGGCCAGCTTGAATTGAACAGATTGGAACTGATCCAGCGATTGCCCAAAGGCCCGGCGCTCGCCAGCGTATTCAACGGCCTTGTTGAGCGCGGTTTGAGCCGCACCCAGCGCCGCAGCGGCAATGTTGATGCGCCCGCCATCCAAGCCCATCATGGCATAGACAAAGCCGCGCCCGGCCTCGCCCAAGCGCTGACCCTTGGCGATTTTCACGCCGTCCATTTGAACTTGCGCTGTAGGTTGGGCACGCCAGCCCATCTTTTTTTCCGGTGCCCCAAAGCTCAGCCCGTCACTGCCATCGTCCATCAAAAAGGCAGATACGGCCTTGGCCGCTGGCGTATCGGCGTTGCTTGCCAAGACCTCGCCGTCGCGCGCCATGACCACATAAAGGTCAGAATAGCCACCTCCCGAGATAAAAGACTTGCTGCCCGACAGGGCAAAGCCCTCGTTGGTCACGTCGGCGCGGGTCTTCATGGCCGCCGCGTCAGAGCCCGAGCCGGGCTCGGTCAAGCAATAAGAAGCGACCTTCTGGAAGCTGCAAAGATCGGCCAAGTAGCGATCTTTTAGAGCTTGGTCGCCAAAGCGATCAATCATCCAGGCCACCATGTTGTGGATGGAGATAAAGGCCGAGACCGACGGGCAAGCCATAGCCAAACCCTCAATCGCAAGGCTGGCTTCAAGCCGTGTCAGCCCCGAACCGCCCGCCTCGGGGTCAACCACCATACCGGCCAGCCCCAATTCGCCCGCTTGCACCAGGAACGCGCGCGGAATCGTGCCCTCTTCTTCCCAGCTAGCCGCGTGGGGGGCGATGGCGTCTTGGCCGAAGCCCACCGCCATATCGAAAACAGCCTGCTGTTGTTCGTTTAGCTCAAAATCCACAGCCGGTTTCCTCCTGGTTATTTAATTGGTTAAACGTATTTAGCCCAAAAATTTGGGCTTGGCCTGCGTCCTATTCGCCGCCTTCATAGAACTGCGGCCAATAGCGCTTGATGATGGGCGAACTGGGCACGAAGGCGTGGCAGGTGTTCAAGACCGCCTTGGCCGCTTTGGCTTGTGCTTGGGCTGCATCTGCGGCGTCCGTGACCTCGCCTGCTTCCTTGCGCTTAATGGGATACGTCGCCTGAAAGGCCGTGTTGGCCATGACGCGCAGCATGTCGTTTAAGTGAGTACAACCTTTGCCGCCACCTACGCGGCGGGCGCACTCTTTGTTGAAGCCCGAGACAATGCGCACACCGATCAAATTGCGGTAGTTTTCCGTAATCGCCGGGCACATGTTGTAGGGCGAGCGCAGAGTCGCGGCCTCTGCATCCACGATTTCCATCTCGTCGGTAATGGTGATTCGCAGCACCATATGATGCAAAGGATCGCCCGCGGCGATAAAGCCCCGGTCATAGTTATCAAAGCTGAAGGGTTTGATGTCTTGCATCATGACTTCGATATCAAACAAGCCGTCTTCACGCTCATAGGCCAGCGCTTCATAGCGGCGCGTATGGACCAGCTTGCGCCGGGTCGGCGCTGTCAGACCGCCTTGAGCTGATGGCTGGGTTTCAAAGGGGTTGATGGTCGAGGTCATGGCGTGTCTTCTTCGGCTGTCTTGGCTAGAGGGTGGGCTTGCAGCTCTTTGCTTGCGCCGATGCTTGCGCGCCGCCTATCGGTTTCTGAGCTTGCGAAGTTACCGCCGCCCACCTAGGATCCGCGCGCTGATCGACGAAGAGAGGAAGCAGCAGGCTAGACCGCAGAACGCCGGCCCGCAAGCCTTGGCTAGGGGCAAGTTTGCACGTACCAAGCCACAAGCACTTGCCGAGCCCCAAAGCGCTAGGTCTGACTTGCGGGCGCGCGCTGTTCAGCTTTTTGTCGCAACCCAAAAATCATGATTTCCACAAGGCCCACCATGCCCAATTTGCCCGCTTGTTTGTCCGATTTACGCCTGCCCTTGATTGCCTCGCCCCTGTTCTTGGTCTCAGGGCCAGAGCTGGTCATCGCGCAGTGCAAAGCGGGCATTGTCGGTTCTTTTCCAGCCCTGAACGCCCGCGAAAAAGACGGCGAAGCCAATCAGCTGGAAGCCTGGCTCCAGACAATCACTGAAGAACTGGACCGCCACAACCAGGCCAACCCCGACCGGCCCGCCGCGCCTTTTGCAGTCAATCAGATCGTTCACCGCACCAACGAGCGCTTAGAACGCGACACCGAAATTTGTGCCAGGTGGCAAGTGCCGATCTGGATTACCTCCTTGGGCGCGCGCGAAGATGTTAACCAGATCGCGCACGAGGCGGGCGGCTTTGTCATGCACGATGTCACCACCAACACCTATGCCAACAAGGCCATCGCCAAAGGCGCGGACGGCTTGATCGCGGTGGCAGCGGGTGCCGGCGGCCACGCGGGCGCTCTGTCTCCCTTTGCGCTGGTCAGCGAGATTCGCGAATGGTTCGATGGCCCCTTAGCCCTGTCCGGGGCGATTGCCAATGGGGCCAGCCTGTTGGCAGCGCGCGCTCTGGGGGCCGACTTGGGCTATATGGGCTCGGCCTTCATCGCCACCGACGAAGCCAATGCCGTCGAGGCCTACAAGCAAATGATCGTCGATGATGGTGCAGAGGACGTGCTCTATACGCCGCATTTTACCGGCGTTCCGGGCAATTACTTGAAGAATTCGGTTCGCTTGGCGGGCATGGACCCCAGCAATCTGACCCAAGAGAGCCAAGCCGCCATCGACCTGTCGCGTCCCGGCGAAGTAAAAGCTTGGCGCGATATTTGGGGCTCTGGCCACGGTATCGCTGCGGTCAAGGAGCGCGGACCGGTCTCAGCGTTAATTGATCGTGTCGAGCGCGAGTATGGCGAGGCTAAGCAGGCGCTCTGCGGCTAGCCCGCCAAGCGCTCTAGCTTAGGCCAAGCGCTCTAGCTTTGACAACCTGCGCACTCGCCCCCTAGGGCCGGGTGTGACCCGCGCCGGTCACGACATACTTATATGAGGTGAGTTGCTCGGTGCCGACGGGTCCGCGCGCGTGCATCTTGCCGGTTGAGATACCAATCTCCGCACCCATGCCAAATTCGCCGCCATCGGCGAATTGGGTCGAGGCGTTGAGCATGATTATGCCCGCATCGACCTCGTTGGCGAATTGGGTCAAAACGGCATCGTCCTGGCTCAAAACGGCTTCGGTGTGGTGCGAACCGTGGCGGTTGATGTGATCAATCGCCTCTTGCGCGCTATCAACCACTTTGACGGACAGAATGGCATCAAGATATTCGGTGTCCCAGTCCTCGGCCTTGGCTGCCGCAGCGCCGGCCATCAAGGCCCCTGCCCGCTCATCCGCGCGCAGCTCACAGCCGCGTTCGTTCAGGGCCGCACTCAGACCAGGCAACAAAGCGCCCGCTACGTCTTGGTGAACCAACAGTGTCTCGGTCGCTCCGCAAATGCCAGTACGGCGCATCTTGGCGTTCAGCACCACGGCTTGCGCTTGCTCCAAGTCGGCGGCCGCATCGACGTAGGTATGACACAGGCCGTCTAGGTGGCTGAAGACCGGCATGCGCGCTTCTTCACGAATGCGCTCGATCAGCCCGCGTCCACCGCGCGGAACAACAACGTCAATCGCTTCATCCATGCGCAACATGAGCCCGACCGCCGCACGGTCGGTCGTGGGCACACGCTGGATTGAGGCTTCCGGCAGACCGGCTTCGCGCAACCCATCTTGTAGGGCGAGCAAGATTTCCCCGCTGGAATGGAAACTGTCCGAGCCACCGCGCAAAATGGCGGCATTGCCCGCCTTCAGACAAAGGCTGCCAGCATCGGCGGTCACGTTGGGGCGGCTCTCATAGATAATGCCAATCACACCCAGCGGCACGGAGACACGCTTGATCTTGAGGCCGTTGGGCCGGTCCCAGGACGCCAGTTCCTTGCCGATCGGATCGTCAAGTTTGGCAACATCTTCAAGGCCGCGCGCCATGGCTTCGACGCGCTCCGGTGTCAGCTCCAAGCGATCCAGCATGGCTACCGACAGGCCCTTTTCGCGCCCCTTGGCCATATCCAAAGCGTTGGCTTCCAAAATGGCCGCTTCACGCGCACGCAGCGCTTTGGCGGCCGCCATCAGGGCCGCATCTTTTTGCGCACGTGGCGCCAAGGCCAAGCGCGCTGCGGCGGCTTTGGCTTTTTGGCCGATTTCGTGCATCAAGGCGGTGAGTTCGGAGCTTTGGCTATTCATGCTGCGTCTTCTTGCTTGGGATCATCTAGGGTGTTGCTGGGCTGGTCTTGATCCTTGCTGGGCGAGCCGTGCATGAGCGCCAGGTCGTCGCGATGGATCAAGGCATGGCGGACTTGGTAGCCCAAAATCCCGGCGATGTCATGGCTCTGCTGGCCCTTAATGCGCGCCGCCTCCTCGGCGTTGAAGGCGCTTAGACCCACGGCCAATTGGCGGCCATCTGTGCTGACTACCGCGACCGGATCACCTTCGTGAAATTGGCCAGCGACCGCCGTCACCCCGGCGGGCAGCAAAGACTTGCCCTGCGACAGAGCGCGTTCTGCACCCGCGTCTACCGTCAGCGCGCCGCGCGGCTTCAGGCTGCCTGCGATCCAGGCCTTGCGCGCCTTCCGCGGACTAGCATGCGCTCGGAACAAGCTGGCCGTCGCGCCGTCACACAAGGCGCGCAGCGGATTTAGGGCCTCGCCCTTGGCAATCAGCATAGAACAGCCCGCTTGCACCGCGACTTTGGCAGCGTCGATCTTCGTCACCATGCCCCCGGTCGAGATTCCCGGCAGCGGCGCACCCGCCATGGCCTCGATTTCGGGCGTTATGGCCTCGATCAAAGGCAGGTGGCGCGCGCTGGCGTCGTTGCGCGGGTTGGCTGTATAGAGCCCGTCGATATCCGAAAATAAGATCAGCAAATCCGCCCCGGCCATTGAGGCCACGCGGGCCGCCAAGCGATCATTATCGCCAACGCGAATTTCTGCCGTTGCCACGGTATCGTTCTCGTTCACCACCGGCACGGCCTTGTGCTTCAAAAGGCTCGACAGCGTGGCGCGCGCATTCAAATGACGCTGGCGTTCTTCGGTGTCCTCCAGCGTGATCAGAATTTGCGCAATGGTACGGTTGTGACGCGCCATGGCCGCTTGGTAAGCGTGCGCCAGGCGGATTTGCCCGGTCGCCGCCGCCGCCTGCTTGTCGCCCAACCGCAGCTCGCCGGAAACGGGCATGCCAAGGTGCAGCCGCCCGACAGCAATGGCACCCGAGGAGACCAAAATCACCTCTTTGCCCTGGTCCAGCAATGCGCTGACATCATCGGCCAAGGCATCCAGCCAGGTCTGTCGGATTTGCCCTTGGCCATCGACCAACAGCGCAGACCCCACCTTAATAACGATACGTTTGGCTTGTTCCAGCGCCTGTGCAGCCAGCGATTTGGGGGGGGTATCGGTTGCCTGGTTCATTAGGGCTGCCAACCACCAGAACTGGGCGCGGCCTCGCTGGCCCTCTCGTCTTGCGCTTGCGTTGCCTTTTCCGCCTCACGCAGCGCCTGGCGATTGCCCCGCACTTGCTCCAGACCTGCGCGAACCAAGGGCTTTAACCCAAAGCGACTAACGCCTGAGAGCGGGAACACCGGGCCGCCCGAGGCGCGCTCAAGCAACTCCAACTTAAAGCGCTGGTCGTTTTCGCTCAGCGCATCGACCTTGTTCAGCACTACCAGCTCAGGCTTATTTAATAGTCCTTGACCATAGGCTTCCAGCTCTCCGCGCACGACTTTATAGGCTTCGACCACGTCTTCTTGCGTGCCATCAATCAGATGGAACAGCACGCCACAGCGCTCGATATGTCCCAAAAAGCGGGTGCCGATACCAGCGCCCTCGTGCGCGCCTTCGATCAGCCCGGGAATGTCGGCCACGACGTAGCGCACCTGGTCAATGTCCACGACGCCCAAGTTCGGGAACAAGGTCGTAAAGGGATAGTCGGCGATCTTGGGCTGTGCGCGGCTACAGACCGAAAGGAAAGTGGATTTGCCCGCGTTGGGCAGCCCCACCAGGCCCGCATCGGCCAACAGTTTTAGGCGCAACCAGAGCCAGCGCTCTTCACCAGGCCAACCGGGGTCGGCTTTGCGGGGCGCCTGGTTGGTCGAGGTCTTAAAGCGCGCGTTGCCATAGCCACCGTCACCGCCGCGCGCCAGCAAGACGCGCTGGCCTTCTTCGGTCAGGTCAAACAAAACCTGCTCTTTGGTCTCATCCAGGATCTGGGTACCCACCGGCACCTTCAACGTCACCGCCTTACCCGCCGCCCCGTGGCGGTCCTTGCCCATACCATGCACGCCGCGTTGGGCCTTAAAGTGCTGGGCATAGCGGAAATCGATCAGCGTATTCAGATCGCTGCTCGCCTCGGCCCAAACATCGCCGCCGCGTCCGCCATCGCCCCCGTTAGGGCCGCCAAATTCGATATATTTCTCGCGCAAGAAGGAGATGCAGCCACCGCCGCCGTCCCCCGCTTTCACGAAGATTTTCGACTCATCTAGGAATTTCATGCTGTCCGTCGTCTTTCATTTTTTCGTTCGGGCGCGGCGTCTTGGCTAGCGTCCGCTCAAAGCAGCGCCACATCGCCTGCGCGCGCTTGGAAATTGGTTGGTATGGGGCGCCAGCCACGGCCTTCTAAGCGGTAGTTTATGGATTTGGCCGGCTTGGCATCCTAATCTGGCGCCAGAAATTGAACTTGAACGAGAGTATAAGCAAGCTGGCCCCAGGTTTCCAGATCGGAAGCAACAAGCGCGCGAAAAGTCCCACATCCGGCGCGCGGCTTTGATCGATCTGCATGCTCGCGTCTTGACGCAAAACCCTGAAAGAAATCCTCATGCCTTTGACCCCGAGCCCTCGAATGACGGACGAAAACTGCGAGCCTGACCGCCGCCGAGCCCTGACGGGCGTGTTGGGTGGCCTAGCGGTCGGTTTCGGGCTGGGATCGGGCATGGGCTCAACCGCGGCAAGGGCCGACGGGCTGTTAGGCCTACCGCCGCTACAAAACGGCGACCTCATTTTTCATTCCAGCCGCTCGTTCCAAAGTGCGGCCATTATGCAGGCCACAGGATCTCCAATCACCCATATGGGCATCATCAACAAGACCCGCTTTGGCCCCCGCGTTATCGAAGCCCACGCGGTGGTGCGCGATCTCGCTCTGACGCATTGGATTTTGCACGGCCGTGGCGGGGCCTTTATTATTCGCCGCTACCCGGGTCTGCAACCCCAGCAAGCCAAGCGCATCGTCAAAGAAGCCCACGCGATGGAGGGCCGCCCTTATGACCTCATGTTTGATTTGGACAACCAGCGCCCCTACTGCAGCGAGTTTGCCTTTAAGCTCTACGCCAACCAAGGGATACGGCTAGGGCGATTGCAAAAGCTGGGCGAATTGAACCTCAGCCATCCTGCGGTGCAAAAGCTGCTCAAGCGGCGTGCGAAGCGCCACCCCAAGTGCGCGGGCCTCAATGATGCAAGAGCCTGCGAACGCTTGCTATTGGATCAGCCGCTGATTACGCCGCGTTCTATTTTAGAAGACCCCCAGCTTGTAACCGTCGCGCGACGTGGGATCTAGCACCGACGGACCTTCGTCTCGGTTCATTATATAGTCGCCGCGCAACAAAAAAGGCCGCTCTGACTTGAGCGGCCTTTGATCGCGTGGATCGCGTGCGGGCTGGCGCGCCATGCGCGCGCGTAGAGCCTTAGGCGTTGATCGCGGTGATCTTCACGGTGGTAATGAACTGGCGATGGCCGTTCTTACGACGTGAGTTCTGACGACGACGCTTCTTGAAAACGATGACTTTGCGGCCGCGGCCCTGATCGACGATCTCAGCGGTAACGCTAGCGCCTTCTACCAGGGGGGTGCCGATTTTGTCACCAGCCGCCAGAACTTGGTCGAAAGTGACGCTGCCGCCCTCTTCGCCTTCCAGCTTTTCGACCTGCAACAGATCGCCTTCGGTGACGCGGTACTGCTTACCGCCGGTCTTGATAATAGCAAACATATGATACTCCTACGCTTGGCACGTGTTTTAAAGTCCGTCAGCCTTCTTAGATCGGGCAAGCCTCGCCATAGCGAGCGCCACCCAGGCGCTGACTGGGAGCGCTGTCGTACCCCAGCGCCCGACAAGGGTCAATGGCAAAGCGTCTGCGCGGCCACGCAAGCCCATTCAGAACGGCCATTTTAAAGACCAATGCCGAATTTGAGCCGCCGTCGTGCGCGCGTCGGGTCTCAGCTCTGGCAAAATCGCTTCTAGCGCCTTGATTGGCACATCGGCCGCGCAAGCAAACCGAAGATTTTCGCGACCGATTCGCCGGCGACCCCGCTTTGTTTGACCGGTCTGGTGCAAAACCAGTGGAAAAGATTGGGGCGGCATCGCCACATTCCACCCCGTTGCAGATATGTCACGCCTCATTTTTTTCTGAATCGTTGCGTATTTGCAACACCCTGGCAGATTTACCACTGACAAAATATGGAAAAACAGTGATTTAGGCCCAGTTTTTTAGTTCAACCTTAAGTATAACGTTGACCGCCCTCTCAGTGGTTGCTACTTACAGTCGTGTCGAAACGGCAATCCCCAGTGACTCCTAAAGTCCCCTAGCTTTTGGTCTCACTCGCCGCACCTTCGATTCTTTGTTCATTTGAAATCCCCCACTCGGGTGCTGCTTTTGCAGCACCCTTTTTTTTTGTCCTGAACGCAGTTTGGCGCAATCTGCTGCCAAGCCCCGACGTACCGGGCAAAGTTCTGCTTTGCGCAAGGCCGGGGCCTTGGTTAGACACGATGATAGCGACCAATGCTCACAGGGGAGAAACGAAGATGAGCCAAGTTGAACAACGCCTTGCTGAAATGGGCATCACCATTGGCGTCGCCGCTGCCCCGGCGGCCAAGTACCTGCCATTTGTCATCAGCGGCAATCACATATTCGTCTCCGGCCAATTGCCGATGCAAGATGGTGCCATCAAGTATCAAGGCAAACTGGGTGGCGACATCTCACTGGAGGACGGCGAAGCGGCCGCCAAACTCTGTGCCATCAACATTATCGCCCAGTTAAAGGCCGCCGTCGGCGACCTGGATCGCATCACCCGCATCGTCAAACTGGGCGGCTTCGTCAATTCGACAGCCGATTTCACCAAACAGCCCGCCGTTATCAATGGCGCCTCCAACCTCATGTTTGATGCTTTTGGCGAGGCCGTTGGCGCGCACGCGCGCGCTGCGGTTTCTTCTCCGGCGCTGCCGTTCGATGTGGCGGTCGAGATCGACGCGGTTGCAGAATTCAAGTGATTCTACCGCCGCACCCGGTCCTTTCATCTGAACCCTTTTGGGGGAGTTCCAGCGCGCCATGCCCCAAGCAGAGCAGCAACTGGCCGACTTTCTGACCCAGCACCCGCAGGCCAAAACCCTGGACGCCATATTGGCGGACATGAACCACGTCTATCGTGGCAAGCGGATGGCCCTTGCAGACTTGCCCAAGGTCATCAGCCAGGGGCTGGCCATGCCGGGGCCGATTATCACGGTCGATCAGTTGGGCTTTTCCAACGATCCCGGCGGATTGGGCGTTTCGGACGGCGACCCAGACTTGCCGCTCTTCGCCGTGCCGGGCAGCCTAGCGCCGATCCCTTGGGCTTCGACCGCAGCCGACGCGCAAATCCTGCTATCATTCGTCGATGCCAAGGGCCAAGGCGGCTACCCACACGATCCGCGCTGGTTCCTGGTGCAAGCCATTGAGCGGCTCAAGGCGCGCGGGCTCACTCCGGTGGTGGCCTTCGAGCTTGAATTCTACCTGCTGGGGGCCGAACGGCCGCAAGGCGGCATTACCCTGGGCCCGGTCGAAGAGAGCCAAGGCCCTGATGTCTACCGCATGGGCCTGCTGGACGCCTACGAGCCATTGTTGACCCGCATTCGCGAGGCCTGCGCCGTCCAGGGCATCGAGGTCGGCGCCTTGACCAAAGAATTTGCGCCCGGCCAATTTGAGATCAATCTGAACCACCAAGCCGATGCCCTGCGCGCGGCCGATCAATGCGGCCTATTCCGACGCCTGGTTAAGGGCTGCGCGCGCGATGCGGGCCTGCGCGCCACCTTTATGTCCAAGCCCTTCTTGCAGCAGTCTGGGTCGGGCATGCACATTCACATTTCCCTATTGGATCAAAACGGGCGCAATGTCTTTGACGACGGCAGCCAGGCGGGCTCTCCTGTCCTGCGCCAAGCCATCGCGGGCGCGCTCACCGCTCTGCCCGAGGCTATGGCCGCCTACGCCTGGACGCCCCACGCCTATCGCCGCTTCTTGGCCAACGAGTTTGTGCCGGTCACGCCATCTTGGGGCTACGAGAACCGAGCCGCGGCCCTGCGCGTGCCCTTTGCTGGTGGCATGTCGCGGCGCTTTGAGTTTCGCGTTCCGGGCGCGGAAGCCAACCCGCACCTGGCGCTGGCCTGCTTGCTGGCTAGCATGGAATACGGCATCGAACGCCAGCTTGAAGCCCCAGCACCCTCTAAAGGCAACGTCGGCACCCACAAATCCGACACGCTACCCTGGACCTTGAACCAGGCTCTAGAGCGCATGCAAGCAGCATCCATTATGCCGAGCTATTTCGGTGCGCAATCCTGGGACTTGCTCCGCGAAGCCAAGGCCCTGGAGCTGGCCAACTTTGAAGACGCCATCACGGCGCGCGAATACGATTGGTACCTGCATCATGACGCCTAGTAGTTCGGCCCCCGCCGACAACGAACAAGCCCCCGCTTGGCAGCCAAAGCCGCGCCAGCGCGTTATGAGCGACGCTCAAGTCGAGGAGTTCTTCCGCGCCCTGGCCGCCATCGAGCCCGAACCCAAAGGCGAGCTAAACTTTACCAACCCCTACACCTTGTTGGTTGCTGTTGCCCTGTCCGCGCAAGCGACCGACATTGGCGTCAACAAAGCCACGGGCCCGTTATTTGCCCGCGTCTCTACTCCGCAGGATATGTTGGATTTGGGCGAGGCAGCGTTGATCGAACACATCAAGTCGATCGGGCTCTATAAGACCAAGGCCAAAAACGTCATGGCGGCGGCGCGCATCCTGGTCGATGAATTTGACGGCCAGGTGCCGCAGGATCGCGATCAGCTTGAAACCCTGCCGGGTGTGGGCCGCAAAACCGCCAACGTGGTGCTGAACATGGCCTTTGGACAGACCACTATTGCGGTTGATACCCACCTGTTTCGTGTCTCCAACAGAACCGGCATGGCAGCAGGCAAGACCCCGCTGGCGGTCGAACTCAAGCTGGAAAAGCGCGTTCCGCCCCATTACGGCCTGCACGCGCACCACTGGCTCATCTTGCACGGCCGCTATATCTGCAAGGCCCGCAAGCCCGAGTGCTGGCGCTGTCCTGTGGCGCACGTTTGCCTATTCAAAGATAAGACGCCAAGCCCCTAAAGTGGCCTGCAATAACCAGCCACCAAGCGCGCCCTTTGCAGACACAAGCTTGTCAGCAGAGCCTGGCTTTTTGCCCGCTTCAAACTGGGCGAATCTGTTGGTTGCTCTACCAGCGCTCCTGCTCTAGTCTGCGCGGCTCGAATGCCTCAACGATAGCCCATAAGAACGCCCATCATGCCCTTGGATAAGTCCCTCGATTCCGCCGCCATCGAAAGTAAGTTTCAAAAGATCTGGGAGGATAACAAGCTGTTTGCTTGCGATCCCAGCTCTGACAAGACGCCCTATACCATCATGATGCCGCCGCCCAACGTGACGGGCACCTTGCACATCGGCCACGGCCTGACCATGACCTTGCAAGATATCTTGATCCGCTATCACCGCATGAAGGGCTTTGATGCACTGTGGCAGCCCGGCACCGACCATGCCTCTATCGCGGTCTCGAACATTATCGACCGCAAGCTGGATGCAGAAGGCACGTCCAAGGACGAAGTGGGCCGTGACGAATACCTGAAGCGCGCTTGGGAGTGGAAGGAAGAGTCGGGCTCGACCATCACCGGCCAATTGCGCGCTCTTGGCTGTTCGACCGACTGGGATCGCGAGCGCTTTACCATGGACGAGGGCCTGTCCGACGCCGTGCTGGAAATCTTTGTGCGCATGTACAAAGACGGCCTGATCTATAAGGACAACCGCCTGGTCAATTGGGACGTGAAGCTCCAGACCTCGATTTCCGATCTGGAAGTCGAAGAAAAAGAAGTCAACGGCAAGCTTTGGTACTTCCGTTACCCGGTCAAAGACAGCGACGAGTTCGTGGTCGTTGCCACCACCCGCCCCGAGACCATGTTGGGCGATAGCGGCGTCGCGGTGCATCCCGATGACGAGCGCTATAAGCATCTGCACGGCAAGCACGTTGTCCTGCCCTTGGTCGGGCGCGAAATCCCCATTATGCCCGACCCCTACCCCGACCCGGAAAAGGGCACAGGCGCGGTTAAAATCACGCCCGCGCACGACTTCAACGACTACGAGGTCGGCAAGCGCCAGGGGTGGGAAGCCATCAACATTTTCGATAAGACCGCCTGCGTGAACGACAACGCGCCCGAGAAATATCGCGGCCTGGAGCGCTTTGAGGCGCGCAAGCAGGTCGTGGCCGACATGGAAGCTTTGGGCCTGCTTGAGAAGATCGAAGACAACCTGCACATGGTCCCGCACGGCGACCGCTCCAAGTCGATCATCGAACCTTTCATGACCGAGCAGTGGTACGTGGATGCCAAGACCTTGGCCGCGCCTGCCATTGAAGCGGTCGAACAAGGCCACACCACCGTTTTTCCGGCCAACGAAGAAAAGGTCTACTTCCACTGGATGCGCAACATCGAGCCATGGTGCATCTCTCGCCAGCTCTGGTGGGGCCACCAAATCCCGGCCTGGTACGGACCCGACAACAAGGTCTTCGTGGCCAAGACCGAGGCCGAGGCGCAAGCCGAAGCCGACGCGCACTATGGCCAGGCAACCGAATTGCGCCAAGATCCTGACGTGCTGGATACTTGGTTTTCGTCTGGCCTTTGGCCCTTCTCAACCCTGGGATGGCCCGAAGCAACGGCCGAGCTGAAGCGCTATTATCCGGGCGATGTTCTGGTGACAGGCCGCGATATCATCTTTTTCTGGGTGGCGCGGATGATGATGATGGGCATCTATCACGCCGATCAATCAAAGCCGCTTGCCGAGCGCGTCCCGTTCAAAAAGCTCTACGTTCACACCTTGGTTCGCGATGAGCACGGACAGAAAATGTCGAAATCACTCGGCAACGTCATCAACCCGCTAGATATCATCAATACTTACTCTTGCGACGCGCTGCGTTTTACCATGGCCTCTTTGGCGGCGCCGGGCAAAGATATCAAGCTGGCCGAAAAGACGGTCGAGACCAACCGCAACTTTACCACCAAGCTGTGGAACTCGACCCGCTTTGCCGAGATGAACCAGGCCAGCGCACCCGCCGATTTTGACCTCACCAGCGTTGAAGCACCACTGAACAAGTGGATGGTCGAAAAGATGGCCACCGCCACGCAAGCCATCGCCCAAGGCATCGAAAGCTTCCGTTTCCACGATGCCGCTTCAGCGCTGTACCACTTCATCTATGATGAATTCTGCGACTGGTACATTGAGCTGTCGAAGCCCATCTTCTACGGCGACGACCAAGGGCTGATCGCTGAGACCCGTGCCACCATGGCTTGGGCATTGAAGCAAATTGTCCACCTGGCTCACCCTATGATGCCCTTTGTCACCGAGGAGCTGTGGGAACAGTTCGTTGGCCCGGCCAACGGCGCGAACATTGCCGACGGACAAGGGCGCCTGGTCACCGGCGCTTGGCCAAATATCGCGGTGGCACCCTCAGAGGCCAGCGCGGACATTGATTGGTTGATCGCGCTCATTACCGCGGTGCGCTCTGCGCGCGCCGAACTCAACGTCCCCGCAGGCGCCCAGGTCCGCCTGTTGGCCGCAGACGCCAACGCCGAGACCCAGGCACGCATTGAGCGACAGCTGCCTCTGCTCAGCCGCTTGGCGCGCGTGGAAGCCTTGGAGCCCTTGACCGGTAAAGCCCCCAAGCTGGCCGCCAACGTCGTTTTGGGTGAAGCCACCTACTACATGCCGCTAGAAGGCGTGATCGACATCGACGCCGAGCGCGCGCGCTTGGAAAAGGATATCGCCAAGGCTGATAAACAGGCCGCCGGTCTAAGGGGCCGCCTATCCAACGAGGCTTTCCTTGCCAAAGCCCCGGCTGAGGTTGTTGCCAAAGGGCAAACCGAGCTGGCCGAACTGGATGAGCGCCTGGCTGGCCTGCGATCGGCGCGCGAGCGCCTCGAATAGATTGGCGAGCGAAGACCATGCGCCTTCCCCCGCCTCTTTGGGCCCTTTTGGCCCTTAGCGTGATCTTGGCAGCCGACCATTGGCTGCCAGCGACCAGCTTACCTTGGGCCCCGCTTGCGATCCAAGCGGGCCTGGGCGGCGGCCTGGTCGCGCTCGGGCTTGGCCTTGACCTGCTCGCCATCGCGCGGTTTGTACAAGTTGGCACGACCATCACGCCTTGGTCGATCCACCGCACCAGCGCGCTGGTAACGACGGGCCTCAACAGCCTGTCCCGCAACCCTATGTATCTGGGCATGGCCTTGTGGCTGACGGGTGTCGGGCTCTTGCTGGGTAGCCTATTGACCCCGCTTGCGGTGGCGGCTTTCATCGCGATCTTGACACAGACCCAAATCGCCGCCGAAGAGCGCATGTTGGAAGAAAAGTTCGGGCAAGAATACCGCGACTACAAACAGCGCGTGCGCCGCTGGCTCTAGTCAAACCGGCAACAGAGCCTAGCTGATCCAGGAGACAGCCATGACCATCAAAGCCGTGATCTTCGACTGGGCGGGTACGCTGATCGACCAGGGCTCCTGCGCCCCGGCGGCGGCCTTTCAGCGCTGCTTTGCGAACTTTGGCGTTAACCTGTCTTTGGCCGAGGCACGCGGTCCGATGGGGTTGCCCAAGCGGGCCCACATCGAAACCCTGCTGACCGACCCCGATATAAGCCAACGTTGGATCAACCGGCACGGTCGCCCCGCAGACCAAAGCGACATCGAGGCCCTCTATCAGGCCTTTTTGCCGTTAAACGAGACCATTGTCGCCGACTATGCTGCGTTGATCGATGGGGCCAGCGATACCCTGGCATGGCTAGCCGAGCGCGGGATCAAGGTCGGCACCACCACCGGCTATACCCGCTCGATTATGGAACGCGTCCTGCCGCGCGTCGCCGCTCAGGGGTTTGAGCCCGCCAGCCTGATCTGTTCTGATGACTTGAGCGAAGGCCGCCCGGGCCCCTTGGGCATGTATCAAAGCTTTGTTAATTTGGCAGTCTATCCGCCAAGCGCGGTCATAAAAGTAGATGACACGGCTCCTGGACTGGCCGAAGGCAAAGCGGCCGGAAGCATTTGTGTCGGCGTCACTTTGAGCGGCAATGCTGCTGCGCTACCCCCCGAAGCCTTGGCGCGCCTGGGCGAGAATGAGCGCGAAGC
>JAUIDR010000056.1 GCA_030428565.1 Alphaproteobacteria bacterium | reverse complement strand
CATCGGGCAGGCTTAGCCCGACGACGTTGCTGTAAGAACCTTGAATTGCGCGGACAAACACCGCAGCGCGCCCCTGTATCGCATAGCCGCCAGCCTTGCCCCGCCATTCGCCCGAGGCCAGGTAGCCGCGCTGTTCTGATTGATCCAATCGCTTGAATTGAACGCGAGTCTCGACAACGCGGGTCAATGTGCGATCGGGCCCGACAAGCGCGATGCCGCCATAGATGCGATGCGCACGACCGGAGAGCAATTCGAGGCAAGAGGCAGCCTGTTCTGCGCTCTCGGCTTTGGGCAAGATGCGCCGCCCCACCGCCACGACAGTATCAGCCGCCAAAATCCAGCACCCAGGCGGACAATCATGACGCGCAGCGACAGCCTCGGCTTTTTCACGTGCCATGCGCAACGCATAGTCTTTGGGCAATTCGCCAGACAGCGCGGCCTCATCGATATCGGCAGGCAAGACATGCTTAGGCTTCACGCCGATTTGGTCCAAAAGATCCAAACGGCGCGGTGATGCGGATGCCAGAATGAGGGAAAATTCGCTCACTATGCCTCCGAGAATTGGCGATCAAGCGGCCCCACGGCAGACCCGATCCAAGGCCAGGCCCTGCCGCAAGTCAGAGCGGCGGCTTGCGAGCAAGGATTTTTAAAGATGGGATGGTGAGCGATGCTGGCCACCCCGAGGCACCATCGCTTACTTAAAGCGGAAGGTAATCCGACCCTTGGTCAGGTCATAGGGCGACATTTCAACAGTCACGCGGTCGCCCACCAAAACGCGGATGCGGTTCTTGCGCATCTTGCCTGAGGTGTGCGCCAAGATTTCGTGGTCATTGTCAAGTTTTACGCGAAAAGTCGCGTTGGGCAGCAATTCGGTTACTTGCCCCTGAAATTCAATCAGATCTTCTTTTGCCATGCGGGCTTAGTCTTTCCGGAAGTTTTTTCACGTCGAGAGGAAAAGGAAGCCACAAAATAAGCATTTAAAGCAAAAGGGCAAGGCCCAAGCCCGCGCCCGGCCTTTCCCACCGCCGTTTGTGGATGGAAAGCGCGGCAAGGCGCACCGTCTATGCGGCGGGCGATGCGGCTGGCGATGCGGCGGGCAAATCGAGTTTTATGCCGCTTGAGACAGGTGTTCAGCGCCCTCGATCCAGCCACCGCCTAAGACCCGCTCGCCGTCATAAATGACCGCTGCTTGTCCGGGCGCAATGCCAAAAGCTGGCTCCAAAAGCTCGATGACAGCGCGATCTTGGTGCTGCTCAGAAAGTGCGCGGACATGGGCCATCTGCGGCGCCTGGGCCGAGCGCAGCTTAACGCGGACCTCAAGGCCAGGCTCGTCGGCAGACAAAGGCGCGCCCAGCCAATTCAGCTCCTTCACGTAGACCAGGCTACGCGCCAGGGCCGATTTCGGGCCGACGATGACACGGTTGTTTGCGGGCTCCAAACGCACGACATAGAGCGGCTCAGCGCTGCCGCCGATATTCAGGCCGCGTCGCTGACCAATGGTGTAGTTGACGATGCCATTGTGCTGGCCGACGACATTGCCGTCGATATCCACGATCTCGCCCGCCACCAAAGCGCCCGGCCGCAGCCGACCAACCAGGCCCGCATAGTCGCCATCGGGCACAAAGCAAATATCTTGGCTGTCGGGCTTGTCCGCAACGGCCAAGCCAAAGCGTTCGGCCTGACAGCGGGTCTCTTCTTTGTTCTGGCTGCCCAAAGGGAAGCGCAAACGATCTAGCTGGTCTTGGGTGGTGGCAAACAAGAAATACGATTGGTCTTTGCCCGGATCGACCGCGCGATGCAGCTCGGAGCCGTCGGGGCCATCGATGCGCTGCACATAGTGCCCCGTTACCAAAACATCGCCCTCAAGCTCCTCTGCTGTGGCCAGCATGTCGCGAAATTTGACGGTCTGATTGCAGCGAATGCAGGGAATGGGGGTCTCGCCGCGCAGGTAAGAATCAGCGAAATCGTCGATCACATCGTCCTTAAAGCGGCTCTCATAGTCCAAAACGTAGTGCGGAAAGCCCAGCTGATCGGCCACCCGGCGCGCGTCATAGATATCCTGCCCCGCACAGCAAGCCCCTTTTTTCATCAAGGCTTCGCCGTGGTCGTAGAGCTGCATGGTGAGCCCCACGACATCATAGCCTTGCTCGTGCATCAAGGCGGCAACGACAGAAGAATCCACGCCGCCGGACATGGCGACAACTACGCGCGTTTTCGAAGGATCTTTATCCAGGCCTAGGGAATTGACAGCCATAATCTGCATCTAGCCAAAGGTTTAAGGTTGGGCTGGTATGTAGGCAATTTGGAGCGCCTGTCCAGGGCAAAGCGCCGCTTTGCGATCGCTGCCCCCCGCGCGCTAGCCTTGCAATACCGCGCGCAAAAAAGCCAAAGCGGCGGTGACATCTTCGCTCCGCGAGGTTCGCCCGAAGCTGACACGAAGCGCCGTACTGGCAAGCTTGGGCGCGATACCCATCGCGCTTAGCACGTGCGACTGGGTAACTTTGCCCGACGAACAGGCCGAACCGCTGGAAATCGCCAATCCCGCCAAATCTGCTTTCATCAGCAGGATTGATGCGCTTTTACCCGGCACCAGAATGCAGCTCGTATTGGGCAATCGTGCTTGATCGCCTCCCACCACCTGGACCGCATCAGGCAGCCCAGCTTCAAACGCGTCGCGCAGACCTCGAACGTGCTGGGCGTAGGTTTCCAGATCGCGCAAAGCCAGTTCAGCCGCCAGACCGAAACCGACGATACCAGCCACGTTTTCTGTGCCCGCACGCCGTCGCCGCTCCTGCCCTCCACCCTGGATGAGCGCGGGCATGTCCAGGCCGGGACGGATCACAAGAGAACCAACGCCTTGCGGCCCCCCGAACTTGTGCGCCGACAGCGCCAAGCTATCCGCGCCAAGCCTTGGCATGTTGATTGCGATTTTCCCTGCGGCTTGCACCGCATCGACATGCAGATATCCAACCTGGCCGGCCAAACGGCTGGGGTCTTGCAAAATGCCGGTCTCATTGTTTGCAAGCTGGCAAGCGACAAGGGCCTGTGTCAGATCTAAGCCTCCCACGTCGAGCTGGCCGTCGGCATCAACCGGCAGCGGCGGGGCTTCAGCGCGGGCCTGCAGAGCCGCCGCATGCTCTACAGCAGAAGGACGATAGGCAAGCTGAGGCGCAGCATGGGCAGCCATGTTGTTCGCTTCGCTGCCGCTAGCGGTGAAGATCACATCTTGCGGGCGAGGAGCCGCCACCAAAGCCGCCACCTGCTCTCGTGCCGCCTCAACCAGCGCTTTGGCCTTGCGGCCATAGCCGTGCAGCGCCGAAGCATTGCCGACTTGCCCCATGACTTCGGCCATACGCGCAATGACTTCGCTGCGAATATTGGTTGTGGCGTTGTGGTCTAGATAGTGGCTCATAGCCAGGCCTTTAGATCAGGCAAGCCGTTAAGGCAAGCCAGGGCCGTCTTTAGCCAGGGCCGTCTTAATCGAGCAAAGCCCCTGGCCTAGCCATTGGCGGCTTTTTGGCTGTCCTCACTGCGCACTTCTTCGGCCAAGGTTAGCCGCTCACCCTGGGTATCACCGGGCAGGCCCCCTTGGCGCTCAGTCTCCAAGCTCTCAACGCGTTGTTGCAGCTTCAGCATGGCTTGACGGGTAGCAGCCAACTCACGCAACACCGGGTCGCTGATGTGCGCACCTTGCGCATAGGGCATGAATTGCGCCTGCTCGCGTGCTTCCTTGCGCGCAACCTTTGCGGGAATACCGACAACGGTTGTATCGCATTCGACATCGCTAACCACGACCGCATTCGCGCCAACCCGCGCGCACTGGCCAACGGTCACCGGGCCCAGAATTTGCGCACCTGAGCCAACAATGACTCCGTCCAACAGGGTTGGGTGGCGTTTGGTGCCGCGTTGGGAGTCGCTGTCCACCGAAGGCGCGACCCCGCCCAGCGTCACGCCGTGGTATAAGGTAACGTCGTCACCCACCACCGCCGATTCACCGATAACCACGCCCATACCGTGGTCGATGAAAAAGCGCCGTCCCAGCGTCGCGCCGGGGTGAATCTCAATGCCGGTGAGCCAGCGCGCAGCCTGGCTAATCCAGCGCCCGACCAGCTTCAAACGCCGGTGCCAGAAGAATGACGCCAGCCGATGCGCCCAGACCGCGTGCAGACTGGGGTAACAGAGAAGGATTTCCAAGCTGGACTTGGCGGCCGGATCGCGGGCCATAATCGCCTGAATATCTTCCTTCATCCGATCGAACATGCGCGGGCTCCTTTCTATGGCAGCAAGCATGACTCCCCCTAAAATGAGACAGACAAGCGCGGCAATCAAGCCTTAGCAAAGCCTCGCTGGCGCCACGACCAGGAAAAGGCTGGAAAATCGCGGGGGCTTCCGCTAAATGTGATGCCCTTCGCGCCCCTGTTGGGCCGCCTCCACTCTATAAAGTCTAGATCAATTCATGCCTGACGTGATTATTCCTGGCCCTGAGGGCCGCATGGAAGGGCGCTACCAGCACGCCCGTGAAGACACCGCACCCATCGCTTTGTTGTTGCACCCCCACCCGCTCTATGGTGGCACCATGAACAACAAAGTCATCTATACGCTCTACCACACCTTCGTGGAGAACGGCTTTTCAACGCTGCGCTTCAACTTCCGCGGCGTCGGTCGTAGCCAGGGCCAATATGATCGCGGTGAAGGTGAGCTGGCCGATGCTGCCTCTGCTTTGGACTGGGCCCAACAGCACAACCCCAATGCGCGCGCCGTATGGGTCGCAGGCTATAACTTCGGGGCCTGGATCGCTATGCAGCTCTTGATGCGCCGCCCTGAAATCCAGCGCTTTGTTGTGATCGCGCCGCCGTCCAATATGTATGACTTCTCGTTCCTGGCTCCCTGCCCTTCTTCGGGCCTGATCCTCCAGGGCGACCAAGACGATGTTGTTCCTGAGGAGAGCGTTTCCAAGCTGATCGCTAAGCTGTCCGCACAAAAGGGCATCGAAATGGACTACCGCGTCATCGACGGCACCAACCACTATTTCGGCAACCGCCTGGAGACCATGCGCCAGCACGTCTCTGACTACATCGACCGATATTTGCCCAAGCTCGACGCCGACGCTTGAGCCAAGTGACGCCTCGCTGGCCGAGGGCCCGGTTGGGTTCTGGCCACGCGGGCACGGCTTTCATTACGCGCTGCTCCTTGGGCAGCCTTCCCAGCTTTGCGTGCAAGGGCCCGCGCGCAAAGCAAAAAAGCCCTTTCAAACGACCAAGACCATGACCGATTACAAGCCTAAGTCCGATTTCCTGCGCGTTGCCATTGAGCGCGGCTATTTCTTTCAGTGCACCGATATCGAAGCCTTCGACAAAGCGCTGCTGGAAGGTCCGCAAGCGGCCTACGTCGGTTATGATTGTACCGCCAACAGCCTGCACGTCGGCAACCTGCTGTCGATCATGTTGTTGCGCTGGTTCCAAAAGACCGGCAACAAGCCGGTGGTTTTGATGGGCGGCGGCACCACCAAAATCGGCGACCCCTCGGGCAAAGACGAGACCCGCAAGATGCTGACCCTGGAAGGCATCCAGGACAATATGAACGGCATCCGCAAGGTCTTTGACGCGCTGTTGAGCTTTGGCGATGGCCCAAGCGATGCGGCCATGGCCAACAATGCCGACTGGCTGGACAAGTTGGGCTACATTGAATTGCTGCGCGAAGTTGGCCCTCACTTTACCGTCAACCGCATGCTGACCTTTGACAGCGTGAAGACCCGCCTGGATCGCGAACAGCCGCTGACCTTCCTTGAATTCAACTACATGATATTGCAGGCCTACGACTTCGTAGAGCTGAACAAGCGCTTTGGCGTGCGCGCCCAGTTTGGTGGCTCAGACCAGTGGGGCAATATCGTCAATGGTATCGAGCTTGGCCGCCGCACCCGTCAGGCCAGCGGCGAGTTGTTTGGTCTGACCATCCCGCTGTTGACCACCGCCAACGGGGCCAAAATGGGCAAGTCCGTAAATGGTGCCATGTGGCTGAACGCCGACCGTCTGTCGCCCTTCGACTACTACCAATTTTGGCGCAACGCCGACGACCGCGATGTTGAGCGCTTCTTAAAGCTCTACACCGATCTTCCCCTTGATGAGATCGCCAAGCTTGCCGCTCTTGAGGGCTCAGAAATCAACGAGGCCAAGAAAATTCTGGCACTTGAAGCAACGGCTTTGATCCACGGACAAGCGGCTGCACAGCAAGCGGCCGAGACCGCGCTTCAGACCTTTGCCGGCGACGGTCTATCCGCCAACTTGCCGACTTTCGAGGTGGCGGCCAGTGAGCTGGAAGCCGGCGTCGCAGCCTTCGTATTGCTGCAACGCGCAGAACTGGCCGGAACCGGCGGCGAGGCGCGTCGCCTGATTAAGGGCGGCGGTGCGCGTTTAAATGACGAGAAAATCGGTGACGAGACCCAGGCTATCACCGCTGCGGACGCCAATGCGGACGGCATTATCAAGCTGTCTGCGGGAAAGAAAAAGCACGCGCTTATCAAGCTGGTCTAGTATCAAAGTTGGTCCAATATCTAGGGCTGGCGCCTTTGTTCTGGGCCGCTGCCCGCTCTCTATCGAGCGCACAAGACTAGCCTTTTGGTCAGGCTGGGCTTGACCTGCTTCAATGTAGGCTGGCCCGGCGTGTGTCTTACTGTTGTTAGAGCCAGTTAGCCGTCTCGGCTGCTGGGCTCTGCCCACGACAGATCAGGACGCCACGCGGATGACCAGCCCCAAGACCCCCAACCTAGATACCTATCGCGACATCCTCACGGCGCGGGCTGCTGCCTTGGATAGCCGCATGCACGCGATCGAGGCCGATCTGGACACGCCGCCATCTAGCGACTGGGAAGACCGCGCCAGCGAGCGTGAAGATGACGAAATGTTGGAATCCATGGGTACGCACGATCAGATCGAATACGCCCAGGTCCAAGCTGCACTTGCTCGTATTGATGCGGGTACTTTTGGCGTCTGCCGCAAATGCGGCGATGACATTTCAACCGAACGGCTGGAACTGCTGCCCCAGACTCCCTTCTGTAAAAACTGCGCGAACTAGTCCTGCCTAGCGCTCGCGGTGCCGCATTGCTGTCAGGCTATGTGCTGACCGCCATACTCCCTTATGTCCCAACCCCCGACGACAGGATCGTTTTTCATGTCCCACACCCCGCACGAACTGCTAGCTGACCTGCCCGAACACGCTGACAAAATCTTGACGCTTAAGAGCAGCGATCCCCATTTCGCGCGCCTCTATGAAGAATATCACGATGTTAATCGCCAGGTGCATCGCTCGGAAACACAAGTCGAGCCCATGACCGAATTGGCCGAAGTGGATCTGCGCAAACAGCGCGCCGCCCTCAAAGATCAACTGTGGCACATCATTAACGGCGCCTAATCGCCATGAGCGCAAGCCACGCTTCCTCAGCCGCCTTACGGGCAAGAGCTTGCGTTTACAACCATGAAATGAGCGGAAGGGCTTGGACGCGTTGCCAGAGCCCGCCGCTGCACTAATCCGCCAGCGCGGCGGCCATCAGGCGATAGGTGACGAGCGCAGCGGTAAAATCCCAAGCCTCTTGGCCATTGGGCGCCAGCTCAACCACATCCAGACCAACGCAGCGCCGACCGCCGAGCGCATGCTCGACCAGATGCAGCGCTTGATAAAAGCCGAGCCCGCCTGGCACCGGCGTCCCCGTCGCGGGCATGCAGGAGGGGTCCAGCCCGTCCACATCAAAGCTGACATAGACCAACTGCGGAAAGTCGTCCGGCAGATCCACCGCGTGCAAACCGGTCGTCACCAGCTCTTCAGCATCGGCGCAGAACACGCCGTTGGCCTCGCGGCTAGCAGCCTCGTCGCTAGAGAGCGCACGCACGCCGAATTGTGCCAAGCGCACGCCCTCCCCGGCCAGTAAGTGCATGACAGATGCGTGGCTGTGTTTTTCGCCCTGATAGGCGACGCGCAAGTCTGCGTGGGCATCAATCTGCACCAGACCAATCGGCTCGCCGGGATGGCTGCCAGCCAATGCGCGCTTCACGCCCATGACCGCGCCATAGCTCAACGAGTGCTCACCGCCCAGTGTGACGGGAATGCCGCCGCCTGCTACGACCGCTTGCGTGCGTTCGGCCAGGCGCTCCATGACCGCGGGCAAAGGCCCGTCGCAATCCACCGGCACTTGCGTATGGATGCCGCGTGCGCAAGGCTCGATGCCTTGACACAGCCGCTCTAGTTCATTTGACGCCGCAATAATGGCTTCGGGCCCGGCCGCCGTGCCTGCGCCGTAGGACACCGTGCGTTCGAGCGGCATGGGGATGACGTGAAACTTGGCGCTAGCGGTTTGGCGTTCGTCGGCGCTCAACTCGCTGTCGAGGAAATCGGCCATCAGGATAGACGCTCCTTAAAGTCTTCATAGCCAAAGCGCTTGACGATCTTCAGGCTATCGTCGCGCGGATCCCACAGAGCAATTGCGGGCAGCGGCACACCGTTGAAAGTGTTGGTCTTGACCATGGAATAATGGGCTTGATCCAAAAAGGCCAAGCGGTCTCCGATCGACAACGGCGCTGCGAAGCGATAGTCGCCGATTACGTCGCCCGCCAGGCACGACGGCCCGCCGAGACGATAGATATGTACGCCCTGCTGGTCCTCGCTCATGATATCGGGGCGGTAGGGTGCCTCGATCACGTCGGGCATGTGGCAGGTGGCGGAGATGTCCATAATGGCAAGATCAATGCCGTTGTTGGGCAGATCCAACACCTCACCGACCAGAATGCCCGCGTTCAGGGCCACCGCTTCGCCCGGCTCAAGGTAGACTTCAACCCCAAAACGTTGGCGCAAATCTTTGACGAAAGCGATCAGGCCTTCGCGGTCATAATCGGCGCGGCTGATATGGTGGCCCCCGCCCAGATTGACCCACTTGAGCTGAGCCAAATAGGGCGCCAACTTAGGCTCGACCGCCTGCCAGGTGCGCAGCAAGGGTTCAAAGCCCTGTTCGCACAGGGTATGCATGTGAATGCCATCGACGCCTTCCAGCATGTCTGCGGTCAACTGAGAGACCGGCAGCCCGAGGCGCGAGCAAGGCGCGCATGGATCGTACTTAGCGATTTCGCCTTCCGAGTGCTCTGGGTTGAGGCGCAGACCGATCTCTATCGCCTTGCCTGAGGCTTTGACCTGCGCGGCAAATCGCTGCCACTGGGCGGGCGAATTGAAAATCAAATGATCGGACAAGGCGATGATTTCGTCCATGTCCTGCGCCTTATAGCCCGCGCAGTAAGTCGCGACCTCGCCGCCGTATTCCTCACGGCCCAAGCGCGCTTCAAAGATCCCCGACGCGCAAACGCCCGAGAGATAGCGGCGCACCATGGGTGCCAGCTCAAACATGGAGAAAGCCTTGAGCGCCGACAGGACATGCGCGCCTGACCGCTCGGCGACGTCCGCCAAAATGGCAAGGTTAGCCTCGATCGCGCTGGCATCGACCACAAAGCAAGGCGACGGCACGCGGCCCAAATCAAATCGGCTAAAGTTGCCCGCAAGGCCGGGCTGAGTGGTCATCAAGGTATCGCTCACGCCGCGGCTTCCCCATGCCAGAAGTCAAAACAGGTTCTAGAAATTGACGGGTCCGTCTAGCTCGTGAACTTCCCAAGGTAAGCCTTGGGTGTTGAGCATCTCCATAAAGGCATCGGGGTCCAGCTGCTCCATGTTCCACACGCCGGGCTCGCGCCAGATGCCCTTGAGCACCATGGCAGCACCGATCATGGCAGGCACACCCGTGGTATAGGATACCGCCTGCGAGCCGACCTCCGCATAGCAAACTTCATGATCGCAGATGTTGTAAATGTAGTAAGTCTTCTCGACGCCATCCTTCGTGCCGGTGACGATGTCGCCGATGCAGGTCTTGCCTTTGGTCAGCGCGCCCAGGTCGCCAGGATCGGGCAGGACGGTCTTGAGGAACTGCAAAGGAATGATCTCTTGGCCTTCGTGGACGACCGGCTCAATCGAGGTCATACCGATGTTTTGCAGCACGGTGACGTGGTTGATGTAGGCATCACCAAAGGTCATCCAAAATCGCGCACGCTCAATTTCGGGGAAGTGGGTCGATAGGCTCTCCAGCTCCTCGTGGTACATGAGGTACATGTTCTTTTTGCCCACACCAGGAAAATCGAACTCAACCTTGTGAGACATGGCGGGCGTGGTTACCCAATCGCCGCCTTCCCAATGGCGGGCATCGGCGGTGACTTCGCGAATGTTGATCTCTGGGTTGAAGTTGGTGGCAAAGGGCTGGCCATTGTCACCACCGTTGCAGTCCAGCACGTCAATTTGGCGGATGCTGTCCAGCTTGTGCTTCTTGATCCAGGTCGCAAATACGCTAGTCACGCCCGGATCAAAACCCGAACCCAAAACGGCGGTTAGGCCCGCATCTTTAAAGCGCTGCTGATAGGCCCACTGCCAGTGATACTCAAACTTGGCTTCATCTTCGGGCTCATAGTTGGCTGTATCCAAGTAGTGAATGCCCGCTTCCAAACAAGCGTCCATCAGCTTCAGATCTTGGTAGGGCAGCGCCAGGTTTACCAGCAGCTCTGCGCCGGTGACTTTGATCAGTGCCACCACAGCGCCAACGTCCATGGCATCGACTTGAGCGGTGGAAATCTCGAAGCCCGTGCGCTCTTTGACCGACAGCGCAATCTCATCACACTTGAATTTGCGCCGAGATGCCAAGGTAATTTTGGTAAAAATGTCGGCATTCATTGCCATCTTATGGACGGCAGCCGAAGAGACGCCGCCCGCGCCAATAACCAAGGTGTTGCCCATATGCATTGCTCCCAATTCAAGCGTTATTCGTAGTAGGTATAGCCTTCGATGCTATCGCGGTAGGCGCCGACCAATTCGCGGCGATCGCTGGCCTTCAGCTCGCCGTCGGAAATGGCTGCGTCCACCTTTTGCCGGAAGGCCGCCAAGCAGTCGTAGGGGTCGTATTCCACATAAGACAGAACTTGTGCAATGGTATCGCCCACTTGTTCGTGCAACAAGACAAAGCGACCGTCCTGGCGCAGTTGTATGGTGGCGACGTTGGTATCGCCGAACAGGTTGTGCAAGTCGCCCAGAGTTTCTTGATAAGCGCCAACGAAGAACGCCCCCATGTAATAAGGCTTGTCGTCTTCAAGATTATGCACCGGCAAAGACGGCGCGACGCCATCGCCCAAAATGAAGTGATCGACTTTGCCGTCACTATCGCAAGTGATGTCCGCCAGAATCGCGCGGCGATCCGGGGTCTCGTTCAGGCGCTGCAGAGGCATGATGGGGTGAAGCTGGTCGATGGCCCATACATCGGGAAGCGACTGGAACAGTGAAAAATTGCAGTGATAAATGTCGGCTTCTTTTTTGAGCGCTTCGTTCAGATCGCCCGCTTGCGGATCGGAGGCAGCCTGCGAGCGGATCTGCGACATGAGGTAGAGGTAGACCCGCTCAGCGCGCGCCATTTGGCGAAGCCCGATCGTGCCGCGTCGGAACAGTGCCCGCATCTCGTTGCGATAGAACGTGGCGTCGTTCCAACATTCTTGCAGGCGATTGGCGGCCAGATAGCCCTCTACAGCCATCAAATCGACCATCAGGTGGTGATCGTCGGGTTCGGCGCCTGGGCACGAGGGGCCGTCGTATAATGTGGCCTCTAATACGTTGAACAGCAGCATTGATGAGGTTGCGGTCACGGCTCTGCCGCTCTCTGTTACCAGCACCGGGTGTTCAATACCCGCCTCGTCGATGGCATAGCGCACGATCTCAACCACATTGGCTGCGTATTCGTCGATGCTGTAGTTTATCGAGTTCTCGTTTGCTTTCTTTTCGCCCGTATAATCCACGCCGAGACCGCCGCCCAAATCCAAGTGGGTCAAAGGCGCGCCTTCATTCGTCAGCTCGGTAAAATAGCGGCAGGCTTCAATGGCCGCGCGACGCACGTCGTTTACGTCGGGCACCTGGCTGCCTAAGTGCGAATGTTGCAGCTTCAGACAGTGGAGCAAATCCGCTTGACGTAGCTTGTCCAAAATCAGGACGAGCTGATCGGTATTCAGGCCAAATGTCGAACGATCGCCGGAGCTCTCGGCCCAGTTGCCGCCAATCTTTTGAGTGAGCTTTACCCGCACACCCAGCAAGGGCTCAACATCCAATTCGCGGCAAACCTCGATCACCGTATCGACCTCGCGCGGGCTCTCGATCACGATGACGGTATTAAAGCCCAGCTTGCGCGACAGGGTTGCCAGGCGAATGAACTCGGCATCCTTGACGCCGTTGCACACAATCAAGGAGTGCTTGGGTAGGTTCTGAGAGAGCGCGACCACCAGCTCGGGCTTAGAGCCCGCCTCAAGGCCATAGTGATAGTTGCGCCCGTATTCGACGACGCGCTCGACCACTTGGGCTTGCTGATTGACCTTAATCGGGAACACGCCGCGGTATTCATTGCGATAGCCGACCCGTTTGATAGCCTCCAAAAAAGCCTCGTTGATCGAACGGATCTCATTTTCCAAAAAGCCCGTGACCCGCAGCAACATAGGGACATGGACGTCGCGTTGTTGCAGGTCGTGCAAGATCTCCGGCAAAGACAGGGCTGGGGCGTCTGGATGCAGTGGGTTCTTGATGGCCAAATCGCCATTTTCCAGCACTTCAAAATAGCCGTGCCCCCAACGGTCGACGCCATATAGCTGAGAGCTGACCTGCGACGGTGAAAGCTCACTTTGTGAATCGCTAACCATGGCACTGCCCCTTGTTGCTGGTGCTATTTTGATCCCACGGCCTGCTTTGAAACAATGGCCAGTGTCGGGCAGAAATAGCCGAGCAAGACCACTTGCACAAGCCCGAGCATCGCGATTGCAAAGGGTGTGAGGCAGCAAATCTGGCCCCTGCCTGCAAGCAATTCAAGGCCACATCCACCTAAGCGCCACGTCGAGCGCCACGTCGAGCGCCACGTCGAGCGCCACGTCGAGCGCCACGTCGAGCGCCACGTCGAGCGCCAGATTCGCGAACCGAGTCGAGGTTACATCTTTTTAGTATTGAATTGCACAAAGCACTTTACGAGACAAAAATTCAGATATTCGTTCGTATAGGCCTAATATTCTATTAGGTATCATCGGTTGTTTATATTGCGACTCTTTGAATTTTTATTGGACTCGTCAAAAAAACCCGAAGGTAGCACTACACTAATATAAATAATTATATACATTGGTGTAGGCAAGCCTACTCGCTTGCGCGATTAACGCCTGCCCAGCCTGTCGGGGCCGATAATAATGAATAACCGTGCCACATCGCAAGCAGCAGTGCCGCCGCGCGCGGCCAAAACCCCTTCTTGCCAGGCCAAAATTGCGGCCCGCCTTTTCCAAATCTACCGAAACATCGCACGGCTAAGCCTGGCCTTGGGGTTGGTGTTTACGGCCGTTTTCACTAACGTTCACGCGGTCGACGGCAGCTTGGAAAAGTTCCTTTCTGTCAAACTGCCCGCCAGCACAGGCGGCTGCTCTCTTGATCTCGTTGACTCTGGATCTCAATCCTACGTCGGGGTCTTTTCCGTCGGTGACAGCGCGAAACGCCATGCGGGCGGCAAGGTCGTCAGCGGCGGCAAAGTGCGCCCCGGCGTCGGCGGCAGCGCCGGCAAATTGGAGAGTAATTGCTTCCTGAACAACGTCACCGTCACCCATGACACCTTTTCAGGGGCAAACACCCGTAACAACGCCACCGCTAGCGGTGTTGACCTGATAGAATTCGGCTTTTCCTACATCGGAACCGACGGTCTGCCCTACTATGCTTTGGCAACCTTGAGCGCGGACTCGCAGAGCGGCGCTTCGACCGGCGCCAGTGTCGATGTTTGGTCGATGGTCAAGAGCTTTACGCGCCAATCGCCCGCCACGTCTCCCGGCACCGCCGACACAGCCACTTTTTCGCTAAACTTTGCCGGCGAGGTGACCAATCTTGATGAAGCTGACTTCAGCACAACCGCGGGCAGTTTGTCGATGCAAAGCCTCGATAGCGGCGCGTCTTACCTGCTTACCGTCAGTGAGATCGCAGAAGGTGAGACCGCCACGCTGCGCTTTGTCGCCAGCCAGAATATTGTTTGGAGCCAGCAAAATATCCCGCTGCCCATGCCCAGCAAAACCGTTAGCTATCAGCGGATGTCCTCTATCGCCGTCCCCACCCCTGCCCCTTCGCCACCGACCCGCAACACGGCATCGCCCTTGGCTTCTGGGACTATGCAGGCGGCAGCCTACCTCATCGGCGACCTACAGGGGCGCCAAGCCCAAGGGCAGTACAGCGCGCGCATTCAAAACCGTTTTGCTGGCCAACTCAATGGCGCCTCTACTGCCTTTGCCATGCAGCCTCTGGCGGTGTCTCAAGACTGGACCGCCGTTAACAGCAACGAGGTCTGGGCGCTGATGTCTGACTACAATCGCGCCAGAACGAACGATAAGCTGGCAGATTTAGGCCCAGACAGTGCCGCTTTGGCTGCCAGATTGATTGACGAGACCAGCACGTTCAATGAAGCAAGGCTTAGCGTCTATGCCGACCAAGGCTGGGGCACGATAACAGGAAACGGTCTTGCCAGCTTTGAAGGTGAGGCCTCTAGCAGCAGCATGGGCGCTGACTACCTGCTTAGCCCCGACCTTCTGATCGGTGGCGGCCTCGCTTACGAATACGCCAACCTCGATTTCGCCCAAGACCTGGATGGCTGGGTCAAAAAAGAAGGATGGCGCGCGGACTTATACGCTGGGTGGCGGGCGAGTGATACCTTATTGCTGGAAGGCTGGGGCAGCTATGGCACCTTTGACAACCGCATGCTCAGCGCTGGCGCCACGAGCACTAGCCAGAGCGAACGCATCCTCGCCGGAGGACGCCTTACTGGACAGCTCGAAGGCTTGGGCATGACCCTAGAACCCTATGCGCAATTGTCTTACCTCTGCGAGCACACCCAGGCATTTCAGGACAGCAGCGGCACCCGCTTTGATGCCACTATTTCCGAAATGAGCCGCGGCGCTGGCGCCCTGCGGCTGAGCGGGGGGCCCGATAGAGCCATTCTTGGCCTGGTGCCCTATGTCAGTGTTCAGGGCGAATGGGACTGGCTCAATGGCGCCGATGCTACGCTGCCTTCGGGCCAGGTGCTGGCGCAAGACGATTGGGGCCTTAGCTGGCAAGCCGGTGTCAATGGCCGCCTCACTGGCATGGATCGCGTCTTGGGGGCGGACCTTTGGGCCGCCAAAGCGCTTGAAGGCGCGCAGGTATCCCTCGCTCTAGCCAACGCTGATTTCGGCCGAGACAATGATAGCCGCACCCTGAGCTGGTCATTGGCCTTTGATTTGAATTGAGGTCCGCTTGGACCATCGCTAGCATGCCTGGTACAGCGCCGGTTGCGCTGCACGCCCCCAATCCTGCAGCAGCAATCAGGTCCAAGCTCGCCATGCCCCACCGCGCACAAGACACCAAACTACACTTTCAAGATGGCGGCTTTGCTTACGCGAGCTTTCGCCCCAGCTATCCGCCCGAATTGGCCGCTTACCTAGCGCAACTGAGCCCCGAACCTCGACAACGCGCGCTGGATGTTGGCTGCGGCAACGGCCAGCTCAGTGCCCTGCTGGCCGCGCATTTTGAACGCGTAGACGCCAGCGATGTCAGCGCCGACCAGCTGGCAAATGCAGCAAAGCGGGACAACCTGCACTATCAGCAGGGCTCAGCCGAGCATTTGGACTTTGAGGCGGGCGTCATGGACTTGATTACCGTCGCCCAGGCGGCCCACTGGTTCGACCTGCCACGCTTTTACGACGAAGTGCGCCGCGTCGCAGCCCCGGGGGCCATCCTGGCGCTGATTAGCTACAGCGTCCTGTCGATCGAGGCCCCTTTGTCAGAACGTTTTGATCGCTTTTACGGGCAGGAGCTAGCCGGGTTTTGGCCGCCAGAACGCCGCCACGTTGAGCGCGGTTATGCCGACCTTCCTTTCCCGTTTGAGGAATTGGAGCCACCTGCTTTGGAAATCGAGCGCCACTGGGACTGCGCCCATTTTCTGGGCTATGTCGAGACCTGGTCCGCGGTCAAGGCCGCAAGGCGTAAGGGCCAGGGCGCAGTCATTGATGCCTTTTGCCAGGACGCGCAGGCCTTGTGGCCCGAAGCGGGGGCGCGATCCCTAAAAATCGTTTGGCCAATCCGCATGCGTCTCGCGCGGCTCTAGCGCCAAAAGCGGAACAAAAGCGAGCATATTGTAAGGCTTTTGGGCAGTCACTGCGTCCAAGTTGGAGGGCCGCTCCCTATCCAAAGCGCGCGCTTCGGCTGGCAGATGCTAGGCCTAGTACCAGACCAGCTACCCGACTAAGTACCAGAACTGGCGCTAGGCCACCTCGACGGCTTGCTTGTCGCTCTCTTCGGCTGGCACATCGCCGCCTTGGGTCTCCTCCTCCGGCGCAAACTCGTCACTCACGCCCTGCTGGTCGCGCGCGGTTCCCTTCCCCGAACCACCCGCGCCCGTTTGCACGGCGGCAAACGCGGTAATGCGATCAAATATTTCGGCCAAGCTCTGTTCGGTCAGGGCTTCAACTTCCAAATAGCGCTCTTGCGGGCGTTCAATCGAGGCACAATCGGTGACTTCAAGTTCGCGTTCAATGTCGGAAAGCGACAGGTGGAGATGGCGCAAGCCAAACGTCGCGCACATTCCCGCCATTTTGTGGACTTGGTCGCGCAGCTCCTGCGGCACAGACGCATTTGGATTGTTTCCCGGGTCGCAGTCTTTCAGACAGTCGCGCATTTGGGCCAAACCTAAGTTCAGCTCGTCTTGCAGCGCTTCAATACGCTGACGCATACCGTCCACCTTGACCAGCCTCAGCAAGTCCTGAACGTGCGCCTCATCCAATAAACGCCCATCGTTCAACCGCATATCTTGGCCAGCACCCTCAACCGCTTCCTGATCGGCATCTGGAAACAGCTCGCGCAATCGGATATCCAGATGGGCAAAGCTCAAAGGCTTGGTAATGACACCCGTCATGCCCGCTTCATTGAACTGATCCAGTTCATTGGGCAAAGCATGGGCGGTCAACGCATAAATGGGGGTTTGGGTGTTCAAATCACCAGCAATCTCGCCCGCGCGGATGTGCCGGGTGGCCTCAATCCCATCCATGACCGGCATGGATATATCCATAAATATTACGTCAAAGCGCTCGGTCTTGCAGGCATCAATCGCTTCTTGGCCGTTGTGAGCAAGCTGCACTTCCAGGCCCATGCTCTCTAGCATGTCGGTCGTGATCTGGCAGTTCAAGATAGAGTCATCAACCGCCAGCGCGCGCTTGCCCTGCAAACTTAACACGGGCGCAGGGCTCTGGACCTTCTGGTCCGGCGCGCTTGGAGCCAGGTTCTTGGCTCTGACGCTTGAGACGCGGCGGAAGGGAATGCGCACCCAAAAAATGCTGCCCTCGTTCTCGACCGATTCCGCGCCAACCTCGCCACCCATGGCCCGCACAATGCGCTTGACGATGGCCAGCCCCAGCCCGGTCCCGCCAACATCACGGGCGTAGGAGGCGTTAAGGGTCACGAAGTCATCGAAGATGCGCTCCAAATCCTTCTCGCTGATGCCGACACCGGTATCGGCCACGCGGATTTCAACGGTGCGGGTCTTGGTGGTCTCGTCGATCAACTCGTATTCAACCGAGACCTGGCCATTACGGGTAAACTTGATGGCATTGGAAATGAGATTCAGCAGCACTTGCGTCAAACGAACCGAGTCCGTCTGCACCAAGCCCAGCTCTTTATCCGGCGCCACCAGCTCAAGGACATTGCCACGTGCTTGCGCCATGGGTTCATTATCATCCACCATGTCGTGCAGCAATTGATCCAGATCGACGGGATACATATCCAAAGCCACGATACCCGCATTGAATTTTGAGATATCCAACACGTCGTTCAGATGGGTGAGCAAGAGCCGCGACGACTTTTGCGTGATCGCCAAATAGGAGCTTTGCTTTTCATTCAGTGGCGAGCGCTCCAGCAAATCCAGTGCGCCGATCAGGCCATTGAGCGGATTGCGCATTTCGTGGCTCATCAGCGCCATGAATTCCGACTTGGCCTTTTCGCCGGCCAACGCTTCATCGCGCGCACGCTTCAGCGCATCTTGTGCTGCTTTTTGCTCTGAGATGTCGCGGATATAGGCCACGAACATGAGTTCGCCTGATTGGTCGGTCTCGGCGATAGACATCTCCATAGGGAAGACTTCGCCCGGCTTGCGACGCGCCTGTTGTTGGACCCGGCCCTTGGTGAGGATCGACTTTTCGCCACTGGTTAAAAATTGAGCCAAGTCACCCTCGGCCGCCCGGACTTGATCATGGGGGATGATAAGCTCGGTCATGGGCCGACCAACCGCTTCTTCGCGGCTATAGCCGAAAACCTTCTCCGCCGCGCCGTTATATTCGATGATGACCCCGCGGCTGTCCGAGACCAAAATAGCGTCCAACGATGCCGAGATCGTCGCCAACATGCGCTTACCACTGGCCTGAACGATATCGGCATTGCGCCGGGTCAAGCGATTGAGGTGCCACAAGACGACCAGCGCTGTGCACAGCGCCAACAACATGACCGCCAAAACGGCCGCCAATGTGATCAACAGAGTAACGAATTCACGGCGACGATCATCTGACTGGGCCGCGAATACCTCAAGCGCCTTCAAGGCAAAATCGCGAGCAATGCGGCGCTGGTCGGCCAGGGCAACTTGCAGCTCCGGCAAAGCCGCCCGCAAATTGGACTCTGGCCCGTCGATCAGCGGCACCGTCTCGGTCAAGAAGCCCTGCATCTGGGCCAGCGCTTCGTCGCCCCGTCCTTCATCTAGATGGCTGACGTAGTAATCGCCATTGGCAAAGGTTTGAACGCGGCTGTAATAGATATCAAAGCGCAGCTTGACATTCAGCATGCTCGCCGTCGGCGATAGGCTGGCGTTGGCGACCGCCACTTGCAGCGCCGCCAAATCGACATTCACCTGCGACACCGTCCATTGAGCGTTGTCCATGTCCGCAGCCTCAAGCGACTGCAGTTCGTCCCCGACCGATTTGATCAAAAAGACCAGGGGGCCAAAACTCACAAGAGTCACGAGCGCAAGGAATACGAGCGGCGTTGAAAGTCGTCTCATGGTGCGCAATCTAGTCATCCGATGTTTGAATCACAATGCGATAACCCTTCGTTTAAGAAAGGTTTAAGGCTCGAAATGGGCTGGATCGGTGCAACATCGTGCTGATCGCATCGGTGCTGGCCGCGCACCTTTACGCCCAAAGCGCGAGCGTCAGTCGATCACCTCAATGCGAGAGAGCTGCCAAACCGACCGCGCGTAGCTCGTTTGTTGGCGCCAACGATCGGACGAATCATAGGGATAGACCACCCAAATGGGGCCCTTTTCACGCACGGACATCGCCTCGCCGTTGGTCAGATAAGCAATAAGGGGGGCTTCATCATATATCTCGTCTAGCGGCACCGTGACCGCGTAGTCGTTGAGCGCGATCAAGCGAATAGCGCTGCCCTTTGCACCGAGCCAAGACAACAGCTCTTTTAGCATAATGCCGGTGAAGGTCTGCTCACCTTTGGTCCATATGGTCGTTGTTTCATAGCGCTGGTTCGGCAAGCGCGACAACATTTGCTGGTCAAGCTGAACTCCGCGTTCGCTGTTGCGCACCGCCAACTCGCCGGAGATTGTCAGCAGGATTTCGCCCTCGGGTGCGACGCCAAGCACCTGCTGTAGGTCGCCAGCGCCATCGTTGGATTGCGCCCAGCTCGCACTCGCCAAACTGGCGAATAAAAGCCATATGGCAAGTGTAAGACCTTTGATATTACGAATTATGAACGCAAGGCGCTTGCCTCGCTCACGACCGGGGATATATACTGTCAACAAAATCACTAACCTCTTGGGACGTCTTGCTTGTATTCTTGTGGGATGCATCATTTACTTTGAGTCTACAGCAGCAAATCAGGGTAAGCATGACGCGCATAAGGCTAATTTTTTTCCGAACGCATAAGTTGACATTCGTAGGTATGCCTAGACCAGAATTCGTTTGGCGGCTATGCAACCGTTTGGTAAGACCTCGGTAGGCGGTAAGTAACTCACAATTTTACCCAGGAATCGCGAATTCAAGCATGAAAATTCTACTAGCTGACGACCACTCATTGGTCCGTGACACCCTAGCCCTGTTTTTGCAGACAGAAGGTGGGTTCGAAGTAGTCTGCGTTGACACTCTGCAAGCCGCCCTCGCCGCCATCGTTGAACAGGGTGGTTTTGATCTGATCGTCTTGGACTACGCTATGCCCGGTATGGACGGCCTCACAGGGCTTCAAGGTGCGATGAAAGTTGCGCCGGGCATTCCGATTGCGCTGCTGTCAGGCTCCATCGCGCGCGAGACGGTTGATAAGGCCATCGCCAAGGGCGCGGCGGGCTTCGTGCCCAAAACGTTGCCGCCCAAGTCAATGATTACCGCGCTGCGCTTTATGATCGCGGGCGAGACCTATTTGCCGCTCGACTATTTGCGTTCGCGCGAAGAAGAAGAGCAAGGCCAAGAGCTGCTCAGCCGTCGTGAACTGCAGGTTTTGCGCGGTCTATGCGAAGGCAAGTCAAACAAGGAAATCGCCATAGACATGGGCCTGCAAGAAGTGACCATTAAACTGCACGTTAAAACACTGAGCAAAAAGCTGAACGCCCGCAACCGCACCCATGCGGCGATGATTGCGCGCGACCGCTCGATTATCTAGTCTTCCTCTTCTGGCTCACAAAGCCTAGGGTCAGTCTTGACCCGCTAGAGGAGTCCCTGCCCTTGCCGGATAATAAGCATCTCAAACTGTCCGCCGGATTGGCGTCAATCCTGCTGGCCCTCACGTTAGTCGGCCTCAAGCTATGGGCCCTCAGTGAGACCAGCGCGCTTTCCATCGCTGCCAGCCTGGCCGATAGCGCCATGGACTTGATGATGTCGCTGGCCAGTTTGGCCGCCATTGCCTACGCCATGCGCCCGGCGGATGAAGACCACGCATTCGGGCATTCATCGGCGGAAGATCTGACGGCCCTAGGACAATCGCTTTTTATCTTCGTCTCGGCCTCTGTCATCGCTTGGGTCGCCGTGACGCGCCTATCGAGCGGCGCTCCGGTCGCCCTGGCTGAGACCGAGCGCGGTATCTTGGTCATGGTGTTGTCGATCTTTTTGACGGCGGCTCTTGTGACCTGGCAACGCTTCGTGGCGCAGCGCACCGGCTCAAAGGTGGTCGAAGCCGATAGCCTGCATTATGTCGGCGATCTATTGCCGACAGTTGGGGCAATCATCTCCTTGTGGGCGGCGGGCAGCTTTGGCCTGCACAGCATCGACAGTATCGTCGCGCTGGCAGCGGCGCTGTTCATGGCGGTGGGAGCTGCGCGAATATTCATTAAGGCATGGAACGCGCTGATGGATGCATCGGCCGATCCGGTGGTGGTCGAGGATGTGCGCAGGCTCTGCGAAGGTTGGCCAGGGGTGCGCGGCTGCCATGACCTGAAGACCCGAACCGCCGGTTCTATCCTGTTCATCAATGTTCATATTGAGTTGGACGGCGAGCAAAGCCTGCAAGCCGCCCATGCCATCGGTGCCGCGCTCAAGCGCGCGATCATTGAGGCCTATCCCAACAGCGATGTCATCATCCACAAAGACCCCGTTTAGCGACCCAACTTGTCCTTGCCAGGTTGCGCCCGCACCGCAGCGCGCAGCGCTTGGCAGCTAGAGCAAGCCGCGAATGAGTGGCAACACGAATGAGCATGGACTTGCGTTAGAAATCAGTCAGCTAGAGCGGATGGACTGTTGCAACACCCGCGCCCTACGTTCTAACAAAGCACGCCTAGAGCCTCCGGCCATTAACCTGAGACATATCCAGCAGCTTTGAAGTAATTCCAACACTCCTCCGGTGAGAAGAGGTCACAGATTTCTGTGAGGGCGTGGAACATATCAGTGAAAGTTCGTGCGCCGACCTTGCGCAGATGCGCCTTGAGCTTTGAGAAGGCCATCTCGATCGGGTTCAGGTCCGGGCTGTAGGGCGGCAGGAACAGGAACCAACATCCAGCCTTGCGCATGGCTTTAGCGGCGGTTGCATTCTTATGGGTGGCGAGGTTGTCCAGGATAACAACGCTCCCCGGTTCAAGTTCCGGCACCAGCACCC
>JAUIDR010000103.1 GCA_030428565.1 Alphaproteobacteria bacterium | reverse complement strand
GCAAAGAGTTTCCCGCCGCCGCCGTCACGGTGGACTGGTTCCATGTGGTGCAATTGTTCACTCGGGCTGTGGATGATGTGCGCAAGGCGGAATACAAACTGGTGAAAATGCCCGCCGCCACGCGTTGCGCGGTGTTGAAGGCTAGCGATGGCAAGCTGACGGACAAACAAGCGATGGCCTTGGCCGAACTGGAAGCCGGTGATTTCCTGACCGCCACGGCTTGGCGCATAAAGGAGAAGCTCCGTTGGGTGCGTTGGGCAAGAACTTTGCATGCGGCCCGTTGGCGGCTGTCGCACTTCCTGCGGCACGCCACCAAACAAATCGGAGACAGTCCGCCATTTGTACATTTCTTCGTCAAGCTCCAACGGCTCCCGGCGCTGTGGACGCTGGGCGATAACAATCCCCGCGCCCCGCAGGTTCAGTTCGGCGATGATCCAATTGGAGTCGAACGCTTTGTCGGCCAGAAGCGCGTCGAACTCGACACCTTTGATCAGTGGTGCAACCCCAACCGTATCGTAGCGGTTCCCAGGAAGAAGAACGAACCGGACCAAGTTTCCCAACGCATCCGTAAGGGCGAGGATTTTGGTGGTCCATCCCCCCTTGGACTTGCCTATGGACTGATTTTGGGTCCCCCTTTTGCGCCATGACCATGGCGGTGGACCTTAACGATTGTCGCGTCGATCATTGCGTATTCCATGTCGGGATCATCCGATACAGCGTCAAAGATTTCCGTGAAAACGTCGGCTTTTACCCAGTCTCGATAACGCCTGAAAACCGTGTTCCACTTGCCAAATACCGGCGGCAAATCACGCCAGGGGCTGCCCGTTCGGGCAACCCACAAAACCGCTTCCAGAAACATTCGATTGTCACTGCCAGTTCGCCCAGGGTCGCTGGGCTTGCCCAAACAGTGAGACTGCATTTTCGCCCATTGGGCATCGCTCAAACATAAACGTGGCATTGCAAACTTCTTTCTGGAGTTTGAATCATCTTTCATCCCGTTTGTGAATCCTGAATCTCAACAGACTCTAGAACGTATTTTGTCCATGGCAAACCCCGATTTGGGCTTGGCGCCTTCCTTGTGCCGCTCGACTTCGATCGCTTCGCCAACCCGCTGGTTGTTTGGGGCTGCCAACGCAGGCAAAAACGCCAGCCGACAGCGGGACCAGGCAATCCGATGATCCGTGCAGCACTCATCGGGCCGGCAAGATATCTGGTCTATACCAGCCCAATGGTCCTGCAAAAATCGACCGAGTCAAGCTGAAGCGATATACGTGCGGATGTCTTCGGCTTCGCGCTCAATTTCGGCGATCCGGTGCTTAACGATGTCACCGATTGAGATCACGCCAACTAACTTGCCGTCGCGCTCAACGGGCAGGTGGCGAAAGCGGCCCTCGGTCATTGTGCCCATTAATTCGGGCACAGTCGCATCCTCGGTGCAGGTGCGTACCTTTTTTGTCATCAACTCGGAGATCGGGCCGTCGAGAGCATCTGCGCCGCGCTGACCGATCGCGCGAACAATGTCGCGTTCTGAAACAATGCCTTCGATGGTTTTATCAGCACTTGCCACGACGAGTGCACCGATGTTGTGGCGAGTGAGTGCGTTTACCGCGTCCATACCAGTGGCCTCCAAAGACAGCGTGAAGACCTGGGAATCTTTGTTTACGAGTATGTTTTTGACCGTCATCATGGCGAATGCTCCTCCTTGGTTCTGAAAAGGATGCGACGGACTCTACAATTTGCAAGACAAGACAGGCAATTAGCAGGTTCGAGGGCCATTTAGCGTTAGCGCAGCCCCAAGGAGCGGCCAGCAAATACACCGCCTGGGGCGGCCAAGCTCATGTTTGCTAAACCGCCCCGCTGGCCAACAGCATCGCGACAAGCGCCATGCTATGAGCTTGCAAGTTGCACCGGCAGCCCCGTTTGGAGCGATTGCGCGGCAGCGTCTGCCAGCATTTGCGCGCGCAGCCCATCGTGAATGCTCGGTGACGGCGCCTTTCCTGCATGCAGGCATTCAATGAAGTGCTGCATCTCAGCGCGATAGGCTGCCTCGTAGCGCTCCAAGAAAAAGTGCTGGGCCGGGGCGCGCTTGAAGCCGGTGCCACCAGCGCTTTCCACTGAGTTTTCCAGGATGTTGACGGCCCTCAGCATGCCCTTTGCACCGTGTACTTCGATGCGTTGGTCGTAGCCATAGGTGGCGCGCCGCGAGTTCGAAATTTGGCAGATTTTGCCGTTCGCGGTGGTCAAGGTTACGGCTGCTGTATCGACATCGCCAGCCTCGCCAATCGCCGGATCGACCAAAGCCGCGCCTGTGGCAAACACCTGTACGGGCTCCTCGCCCAGCAAGAAACGGGCCATATCTAAGTCGTGGATCATCATATCGCGAAAGATCCCGCCCGAGCTTTTGATGTAGGAAATCGGCGGCGGCGAGGGGTCTCGCGACAAGATGGTGACGATCTCTGTGTTGCCAATCTCGCCTGCTGCCAGACGCGCTTGCAGATTGGCGAAGTTGGGATCAAAACGGCGGTTGAAGGCGGTAAGAAATGCCACACCGACAGCATCGACAGCTTTGATGCAGGCGCGGATGCGATCAGCCGACATGTCTACCGGCTTTTCGCAAAAGATCGCTTTGCCAGCGGCTGCGGCGGCAAGGATGAGGTCGTAGTGCGTGTCGGTTGGCGTCCCGATCACGACCGCGTCAATGTCGCTGTTTGCGATCAATTCTTCGGAGCTCAAGACAGCAGAGCCGGTACGTTCAGCGAGCGTGCTGGCGACCTCGGGAAAGGCGTCTGCAACCGCGGCGACCCGCGCGCCGTTTACCTGCGCGATTGAGCGGGCATGAACCTGTCCAATGCGTCCGCAGCCCAGAAGACCAAGCCTTAGCATATCATTCTCCCTTAAAACTTTGCAGTACGGTTCGGGCCGCTGCTTCCACGGGGTCCAAAGTGTCTTTTAAGATCGCCACTCGGTCAAATCGGCCTGGGTCTTTGTTCACCGCCTCGCGCAGGGCCGCGCCAAAGGCCATGCGAAGCTCGGTCCCGATGTTGAACTTACAGATTGCGCTGTTTTTGGAAAGCCTTCGGCGCTGGTCCACCGGCACGCCCGATCCGCCATGGATCACCAGGGGAACCTTTGTGACCGCCTCAATCGCGGCGATGCGCGCTTCGTCCAAGCCGCCTTCTCTGTCTTGTTGCAAATGCACGTTGCCGACCGAAATTGCCATGGCATCCACGCCGGTGTGGTGCGCGAAGGCTTCGGCCTCCCGCGGATCGGTGCCGTTGGAGCCTTCGCCGCCGGAATAGCCGACAAAGCCAATTTCACCTTCGCAGGAAATGCCCGCCGCGTGCGCCAATTCAGCAACGGCGGCCGTCTCGTCGATGTTTTGTTGCAGCGGCTTGCGTGACCCGTCGTACATCAAAGAGGTAAAACCGCTGTCTAGCGCGATCTTGCATTCCTCGAAGGTGTAGCCGTGGTCCAGGTGGGCGACGACCGAAACGCCAGCATGATCGGCCAAATGGCGGAACATCTTGCCCAGAACAGGCAAAGGCGTGTGCGCGCGGCAACTGGGGCCAGCTTGTAGGATGACCGGCACCTGTTCGGCTTCCGCAGCGTCAACATAGGCGCGCATATCCTCCCAGCCGAGTGTCACCAATCCCGCCACTGCGTAGCCGTTGGCCAAGGCAGGCTGTAGCACGTCTGAAAGCGTTGCAAGTGTCATAGCGCGCTATTTGAACTTGGCGATCATGTCTTTGATGCCCGGGATTGTTTCGATCTGATAGGCATGACTGGGC
>JAUIDR010000055.1 GCA_030428565.1 Alphaproteobacteria bacterium | reverse complement strand
CGGGCCGGGGCCTGTTGCTAATTTTCGTGAATACGCTGATGGGGCTGCCGCCCGTGGTCGCGGGCCTGTTGGTCTACCTGGCCCTTAGCCGCGCGGGACCGCTGGGCGTGCTTGAACTGCTCTATACCCCCGGCGCGATGATTATCGCCCAGACGCTGCTGATTACCCCCATTGTTGCCGCCCTAACACACCAGGTCATCGAAGACCTGTACCAGGAATACCGCGACCTTCTGGCGGCGATGCGCGCGACGGCTTGGCAACGCCTGACCACGCTGTTGTGGGATGCGCGTTATTCGCTGCTGACCGCCGCGTTGGCGGGCTTTGGACGTGCCCTTGCAGAAGTGGGCGCGGTCATGATTGTTGGCGGCAACATCAATCACTATACGCGGGTCATGACCTCGGCGATTACGCTCAGCACCGCCAAGGGCGAATTTGAGTTCGCACTCGCGCTCGGCATAATATTGTTCGTGCTGGCCCTGATGGTAAACGCGGCCCTCTTGGGTCTGCGCGCCCAGTTTACGCGCTGGAGCCACCACCATGCCTAACCGCGCTCAGAATACTTTCGCAGCAGACCAACGCGAACCGCAGTGCCTGGCCCCGCAGTGCCTGGACCCGCAGTGCCTGGACCCGCAGTGTCTGGTACGCTTTGAGGGTGTTGGCCTGTCCTTTCATGGCATATCCCGGTTGGAAGACGTGAGTTGCTGCATCCCCACAGAAGGTCTGGTGGCTCTGTTGGGGGCTAACGGCGCGGGCAAGAGCCTGTGTTTGCGCGTCGCCGCTGGCTTGGAGCGCCCGCAACACGGCCGGCTCATTTGGCGCCAGGGCCTACGCATCGCTTGGGTGGCGCAAAAACCGATTCTTTTGCGCCGCACGGTCTGGGCCAACCTCGTTTTCGCCCTCAAGCTGGCGAAGGTGCCCGCGGCACAAAGAGAAGCACAAGCACAGGCCTTGCTGGCGCTGGCCGATTTGAGTGACCGCGCGCGCCAGCCCGCTCGCTCGCTGTCTGGCGGTGAGCAACAACGTCTGGCTCTGGTACGCGCGCTTGCGAGCGAGCCGCACATTTTGTTGCTGGACGAGCCCACGGCCTCCATGGACCCCGCCAACACCCGCGCCTTAGAAGGCCTAATATCGACCGTGAAATCGCAAGGCCGCAGCATCGTGCTCGTCACCCACGATCGCGACCAAGCACGGCGCCTAGCCGATCACGTCGTTTTTCTCCACAAGGGCAGCGTTGTTGAACAAGCCGAAGCGGCTCAATTTTTCCAATCTCCGGCGACAGAAATCGCCCGGAACTACTTGGCCGGAAACCTGTTGGATTAGAATTTTATGTCTTTGAAATTTCACCTTTTCGGCCTGCGCTTCGTCATCGCTGCGCTTGTCGCTCTTGCCTTGCAACCGATGTCCAAAGCTCAGGCAGCAGGCTTCTTGATCCTGCAATCGACGACCTCAACGCAGAACTCGGGCCTCTACGATTACCTGTTGCCCCTGTTTGAAAAGCATGTCGATTTTCGCGTGCGGGTCGTGGCTGTCGGAACCGGCCAAGCGCTGCGCAACGCCAGTAACTGCGACGGCGATGTGTTGATCGTGCACGCCAAAGCTGCCGAGTTGGACTTCATCGCCAAGGGCTATGGAAGCGAGCGCCACGACCTCATGTACAACGATTTCGTACTGGTCGGTCCGAGCGACGACCCGGCTGGCTTGCGCCAAGCCACAAGCCTGAACGATGCACTGCGCCGTTTGGCGGCCAGCAAGACACCTTTTTTGTCGCGCGCCGATGACAGCGGCACCCACAAAAAAGAGCTGGCCCTATGGAAGGCCGCCGAGCTGGACCCGCGACCCGACAGCGGCACCTGGTACTTGGAGACCGGTTCGGGCATGGGCGCAACCCTTGGGGCGGCGGTTGAAATAAAGGGCTACACCTTGAGCGACCGTGCCACCTGGATCGCCTTTGCTAAAAAGCGCGACCATACCATTTTGTATGAAGGCGACCCGAATCTTTTCAACCAATACGGCGTTATTCCGGTCTCACCGCAACACTGCCCGCGCGTCAAGGCCGAGCGTGCCCAAGCCTTGATGGACTGGCTATTGAGCGCCGAAGGGCAAGCTGCAATCGCCGACTATCGCCGCCAAGGCCAGCAGCTCTTTTTCCCCAACGCCCAGAACTAGGTGCCCTAACGGTCGAGTTAGCTCGAGGCAAGCACAAGGAAAACACAAGACAAGACGCGCGCACCGAGGCGAGACAGGCGACCGGCCCCGCGCTGCGCGCAAAGCTGACCCGCGCGGGCGCGACTTGGCGCTGGCCCCGCATTCTGCTATGACGGGCGGGCATTCCTCATCGTGATGATTGATAAGCCCTTACAAATAGAGAGCCTTGCTATGAGCACCGAAAAGCCTGCTCCGTCTGAGCACACCCCCAAAATCAGAGAAATCCCCGGCGAATCCGGCACCAGCCAGGCTGCACCCGCCCCTGCAGCGCGCCTATCGAAGTGGATGGCGCAAGCGGGCCTATGTTCGCGCCGTGAGGCCGAGGTCTGGATCGAAGAAGGACGCGTGACCCTGGATGGCTCTATTGTCACCCACCCCGCCGTCGTCGTCGACGACCCCAGCCGTATTTCCGTCGATGGCAAACCGCTGAAAGCGCCCGAGGCTGCCCGCCTGTGGAAGATGCATAAACCCGCCGGAGCGCTGGTGACAGAGAGCGACCCCGAAGGCCGCCCGACGATATATGACTTGCTGCCCAAAGGCCTGCCGCGCTTGCTCTACGTTGGCCGCCTCGACTTTAATTCCGAAGGCCTACTGCTGTTGACCAATAACGGCGAGCTCAAGCGCAAGCTTGAGCTGCCCGCTACCGGCCTGGCGCGCACATACCGCGTGCGTCTGCACGGCAAGCCCAAAGCCAGCGACCTGGAACAATTGGCGCAAGGCTTGGAGGTTGATGGCATCGCTTATGGCCCCATCCAGGCCGAGATCGAACGCAGTATGGGCGCGAACACTTGGCTGCAAGTCACGCTGCACGAAGGCAAGAACCGTGAAATCCGGCGTGTGTTCGAGCACCTAGGCTATGACGTAAACCGCCTCATTCGCATTTCTTATGGCCCGATCACGCTGGCGACCATGCCGGTTCGCAGCCTGCGTGAAGTTAATCGGCAATTGCTATCGCGCTATTTCGGTTTCGGCCCCAAACGGCGCTCGACTTGGGCGCGGGCCAAGACCCCAGACGGCAAGCGGATTGCGCGGCCATCCCGTTCTGAAATTATTGGCCAACGCGAATTGCGCGACGATGTGAAAGAAGCCTTGGAAGAGGTCGAAAAGCGCGACGCTGCTCGCGAAGAGGGCCGCCGCCGCAAGGCCGCTGGCCTGCCGTCATTGCGCGAAGAGCGCAGCCGGGCCTTCCGCGAACGAAACGAGCGTAGCCGGGACGAGCGCCGTGGTGGCGGTTCCCGCAACGAGCGCGGCGGTGATCGAGGCGATCATCGGGGCGGCGAGCGTCGCTCTTTCGGCGAGCGCAACGAGCGCGGCGGTGATCGCGGCAACAACCGGGGCGGCGAGCGTCGGTCGTTCGGCGAGCGCAACGAGCGCGGCGGTGATCGAGGCGATCATCGGGGCGGCGAGCGTCGCTCTTTCGGCGAGCGCAACGAACGCGGCGGTGACCGTGGCAACAACCGGGGCGGTGAACGCCGTTCTTTCGGCGAGCGCAACGAACGCGGCGGTGATCGCGGCAACAACCGGGGCGGCGAGCGTCGGTCGTTCGGCGAGCGCAACGAGCGCGGCGGTGATCGTCGCTCTTTCGGCGACCGCAACGAGCGCGGCGGTGATCGCGGCAACAACCGGGGCGGTGAACGCCGTTCTTTCGGCGAGCGCAACGAACGCGGCGGTGAACGTCGCCCACGGCGTGACAACTAGGCCGAACCATGGGCCGACAGCAAAGAAGCAGATCAATCAGACCCGGGTCCGTGCCGGGTCTTCGCATCATCGCTGGTGAACACCGGGGACGGCGACTGGCGGTGCCAGAGGGTAAAGACGTGCGCCCGACCTCCGACCGGGCACGCGAGAGCCTGTTCAATATCCTGACCAACGCCTACCGCCGTAACGATGGCACGGCGCTGTTGTCCGGGGCTCTGGTTCTCGACGGCTTTGCCGGCAGTGGTGCCTTGGGGCTAGAGGCGCTATCGCGCGGCGCGCATCAGGTGTTTTTTTCTGAAAAAGACCCGGCAGCGCTAGCCTGCCTTCGCCAGAACCTGGCAACCATCGGTGGACAGACCCAGGTCTTGGCGGGCGCTATCGAGCGCTTACCCCAAGCCAGCCAGGCCGCCGACCTGGTGATGTTGGACCCGCCCTACGGCTATGAAGCGCTTCCCGCCCTCATGGCTCACTTGCAGCAAAGTGGATGGCTCGACCGCAACAGCTTGCTGGTGCTAGAACGCGACGCCAAGACCCGCCGCGAACGCCAACTTGCTGACGAAGAAGCCCTGCAACAGGCGGGCCTAAGCCTGTTGGAGCGTCGCGAAATTGGCCGCAACGCTTTTTATTTTCTTGAGCGGGCCTAGAACGAGGCCATCAGAGCAGAATCGCACTGCACGCGCCAGCGCGACACAAGGCGCGACACAAGGCACGACACAAGGCGCGACACAAGGCGCGACCGGGCTGCTTCGATCAAGCAATGCCTGGCAGAGCAGTTATGCCTATAAATGGGAAAACTGGTCTCATTCGACCGCAGTTATCCGCACTTATACCTGATAAATCCACCTGATTTTTACCTAGAGGCCCGGCTTGTCTTTGACCTTAGGCCCAGCCTGCCTATTCTGGTGCCCAAGGATCATCGCAAACAGCCAAAGCTGCCGAACAATTGCGCGGCACGACTAGCTTTGCGCCTACCCTCGCGCTGGTCCTAAACGTAAATCCAAAGCCAACAGGCTCATCACTCTAGGAGAACACGCATGTCAGACGATAACAAATACGCCAAGTATTATGACGACGTTAAGCTCTATGCCAAAGACTATAACGAAGGCTGTATCGACGGCGTTGCCAAGCACTGCGGCATCGCTCTCCAGAGCCGGGATGCCTCGATGGTGGCCTGCTCGGATCCCAGCGAGCTGGCGCGCATTCGCGATGGTTTCTGCCGTAAGAAACTGGAACGCAGCGAAGATGACGCGACATTGGACGAAGTGATCGCTGGCATTTGCGAAGTGCTGAAAGCCGATCGCAGCAAGGCCCGCGTGACTTTCTACTACTTGTTGGCCGAACACTTTGGCCAGTTGGACCTGTTCGCCCCCAAGGCCTAGCACCAATCGCGGGCCGATCGCCCGTTGTGAGCGCAGAGATGGATGCATTTCACCTCTGCGCCTTTCAATTTTACGCTTTTATTCAGGCCGCTAGAGCGTCGGCACCTGGGCAAATCTGCAGACCAGCGCAGTCGCGCGCGCCAGTGCTCAAGAGCGCTAACCACCGCGCGTTCGCCCCCCCCCGGGCGCTAACCCACAAGCCCTGCGCCCGCTTACTATGCTGCATCACGGGCGCATTTGGGGCTCAAAATATTACTTAGATCCGCTGCCTTGGAAGACCGGCAGTCCCTTGGTACTGGTCGGAAAAGGTGGTATCGCCGGGCTCGCCACTTGCTGGCCAAAGCCTGCAGGCACAGGATAGGGCACCGTGTGCCACGTCCCATCTAGGCCCTCGCCCAGCGTCTGCTTGGGCGCTTGATCACCCGCATAGACATAAAGCGCCCGGCCCCCGATCGCCCATTGTTGGCGTCCGTCGGAACGTTGGATGATGCCGTATTCACGCCCTGCGACCGCGCCCGGCTCGACCAGATAAGGCGGCCAGACCCGCGCGCAATCGCCAACACAGACCGATTGCCCCGGCGGATCGCGATCAAAGACATAGAGGCTGCGCCCCTCGGTCGTGGTCAAGCGATTATCAAGATGTGCAACCGCAAAACCTGCTACGCTCCCCTGGGCCCCGGCTGGAATACTGTTGGCAACAAAGCCCCCGTTCGCGGCAGGGCTGGTCGGCGGTGCGTAGACCTGTCCCGCCGCTGGCCCACGAGCGGCCTGCCCGGTCAATGGCGGATATAGCGGCGCCCTGGCTGCGCCTGGCTGGCCGCTGTATTGGCCTGGCGCCCCAGGCGTTGTGGCCGATGGCGCGCATGCGGTCAACAAAAGCAGCCCGGTCAAACCTGCCACAAAGATGGGAAGGGCGAGGCCCCCCGCCTGGGGTATCCAATTTTGCTGTGTCATGCCCAAAAAGCTAGCCGCTGTTGTTTGGCAAAGCGAATAACATTTTCGACAGCGGGTCTTCGGCAGGCCCAAGCTACGGCAAGGCTGGGGGAGGCCGCCCCTCGCCGATGGCGGCCAGGGCGATGGCGGCTAGGGCGATAGAGCTAAGGCGATGGCAAAGCGCAGCTATTGCGCATGCGGTGAAATATTGCCGATAATCTCGTTGAACATTTCGCGCAGGATGCCGGGCGCCAGAGCGGTCAACGGATTGACACTAACCACCGGCCCAGCAAAGGCGCCATTGACGGTAAAATCGGCGGCCAAAAAGCCTTCGCGCTTTGTACCCGTCAGGAGTTCGCCGAACAGCGGAATATCCTCAACCGCTTGCCCCAGGAAATTAAAGGGAGCCAGCGTTCCTGCTATGCTGATCTGCTGGGCAGGCAAATCGATTTGCCCTTCCATCGAAATCCCGACTGAGGGCCCCGCCAACTGGACCCGGCGCAGGTCGAGCAGCCCGCGGTCAAAGCGCAAATCGGCCAGCATGCCCTCCATCCAAAGGCCCCGATTGTTGAGAAGATCGCTGATGCCGGTCAGTGAGACCAAGTTAAACAGGTCAGAGACAATCGGCGCATCAACGATATAGAAATTTTCGACTGCAAGGCTGCCAATCAAGGGCGCGGACAGCAGCGGCCCTTGGGTCTGGCCTTTAAAGCGCATGAAACCGCCGTTCATGTTCTCCCAATAGCCCAAAGTCTTGAGCAAGGCGCCAGCGTCAACGGTCTCCATAAACAGTTCGTAGCCGCCGCCATTGCTCAAGGGCGCAAAGGAAAGTTGCGTGCGCGGCACCTTGTCTTGCGTGACAGAGCTAAACGGCATAGTGCCAGCGAACTCGATGCGATGCCAAAGCGTTCCCACCCGCTCACCATAGAAGGAGACATCCGACATCACGTTGTTCGAGGGCAACAAAACATGGTCCACGCGCGGTGCGTTGAAAATGATGGGCTTGCCGCCTGTGATTTGCGGACCGCCCGCGCCCTGCCCCGAACGCTTCATGGCCTCAAAGACCGCCTTGGCGTCAAACTGGCCGCCGTCTAAGCTGAAATGTAGGGCCTCAGGGCGGTTTTCTGCGCGCAGCCCCTTAAGAACCGTGCGTTCAAAGCGGATTTCATCGAAGCTCAGCGCCTGCCAATCACCGGTCTGCTCAGACAGGTTGCCGCGCCCGCGTACGGAAAAGAAGGGCTCGTTCTGCCCCGGGCGATACGTGCGCAGGTCAATGCCTTCGATTTGTACCGGACGACCGCCCTTCAGCCGCGCCGCGACTTCGACCGACCCTGGATGACTGGCGGGCTTGCGTAGCGACAAGAAGGGCAACTGGAAGCCCGCGCTTTGCAAGTCAATGGCGGCAGCGACCTGCCCGTCGCCAGCCCAATCGTCTTCATAGGAGGCCGAGAGTTTCAGGCCGCCGTCGGTCAAATAGGAGGTCAAAAAGGGCGCATAGCGCAAGGCCTGGCGAACCGGGAGTTGGCTCATGATCTGAACCTGGTTGCGCGCAGCCGATTGGGTATCAAAGGAACGCAAAAAGGACAGCTCGACCGGTGCGCCGTCGAACTGCGCCGCGCCTTGCCCTTGCAAGCCTTTGGGGGTCAGGGCAAAGCTCAGCGCGCCTGCGCTGACATCCGAATCGCCGATAATATCCTGCCAACCCAGCCCTTGCGATTGTCCCTTGGCTTCAAAGGCCACATCTTCGGGCTTTACGACCTCGCCCGGATTGGGCAACCGCAGCGCAATCGAAAGCTCGCCGCCGACCTGGCCGGTCAGGTTGTTCAGCGGTAAGCTGGCCAGTAGCTCGAGCCCGATTTGCCCCTTGGCCAGGGTCTCAAGCAAAGGCTGCAAATGACCTTCGGCTTGACCTTGCATGCGGATTTCGGCGCGCTGATTAAAGCGGTGGTCGATCTGAACCTTCGAGCCCCCCCACTTTGACACCCCGGCGTAGGCACCGGCTTTCAGCTCAAGGCTGGTCTGCTCCAGTCCGATTTGAACCTCGCCCGCGCCACCCTCGATCAGCGGCAAATGGGGCCAAGCGCGCATTTGCCCGCCGCTGAAAAGAAAGCGTCCTTCGCGCAGTCGCGTATCGGGATATTTCGCCAAATCATAGGGCACGAATTCATGCTGCTTGAAGCTGATTTCGCGCGCCTCGCCCAGCAAATCGGCCTCTGCAAACCAGGTGCGCAAGCAAGACTCGCGCCGGCATTCAGGCCAAAAACTCAGACCCGTTTGAATGTCCGCACGCTCGGCGGTGACATCGACTTGCTGCTCGATCGCGCTACCGCCCTGGGCTTGAAAATCGAAATAAAAACGCCCTTTGGCATGGCTCAAGCTGCCGTCGGGCAACGGGAACGTCAAATTGGCTTCCTCGACGCTCAAGCGCTGAAGACGCAGATCAAACGCGCCCTTGGCGCTGCCATTTTCAACCAGCAAGGGGCGCTTATAGAACGGCATCATTGCCGCCTCACCGCGTCCGGACTTTAGGTCAAAATGAACCTGCGATGGCTCTAACTCGGGCGTGAAAGTAAAGCGCGCGCTGCCGGACAGGGGCAAATTGATCTCGGCCACTTGTTGGGCCAAAGGATGCATGCTCGTCAGGCCCGATGGCATCACTTCGCCAAAAGTAATATCAATGGTCGGTTGGCTGCCATCTTCAGGCAAACGGGCGTCGGCGCTAATATCAACCAGCTGATTTGCCAAGGCTAAGCGCGCCGTGACTTCGGCCTCGCCCTTACCGCGTCCCAAGGTAAGATCAACGCGGGTACCAAACCCGCCCACCGGCGCTCCCAGTTGCGGAACTTGCAAGCTGAATGCACTAGCCGTCATAGCCAGGGTCAATTCCTGGCGGCGCGCATCCACAGCCAGTTGCAGGTCGTTGGCCGCAAAAGCGCGATTGCCGACCGTATCCGCGACCGACAAGCGCTTCAGGCTGACGGCAATCGTTCTAAGTTGTTGGAAAAAAGCGGTTTCTTCACGCAGTTGGGCAAACTGCTCCAAAGCATGACGCAAGATTACGTCTTGTTGCGCGCGGCTGTCTTCGGCCTGACGAATGGCTTTCTGGGTCTCACGCTCAAGCTCAAATTCGGTATGCAAGCGCGCATCGTTGGACAGCGGAAACAAAGAGGCGCTGTAGCGCCCGACCGCTAGCCGTCGTAGCTCCAGCGCTTGACCCTCGACGCGAAGATCCTTAGGGCGAAACCGGCCCCGGATGAGCGCATTGTTCGCCAAAGTCAGCTCAATGCGCGGCAAACTGGTGGCTTCGCCGCCGCCATCTTTTGGCTCGAACGCTAGATTTTCCAGCACGATCAGACTGCTGCGATCTTCGTGATCGAAGGTCAGGACCGCGCTATCGATTTGCACCTTGTACTGCGGCAAGACAGCGGTGATCGCACGCTCGATACGCGGCTTAAAATAGCTGAGATCGATCGGGCTGCGAGAGATGTACCAAGCCGCGAAAACCGCTGTGATCAAGATCGAAATGATCGAGATGCCGATTAGGCGCGCCAGTATCAAAAATGAGAACCGGATAACCGCTGAAATGGTGGTCTTGCCTCTCTTCTCGGCTCAAATGAAGCACCTGTTAAAATAGTGCCCTGGTTTAGCCGGGCAATGGGGCAATTTCAAGGGCGGGGCGATCCTGCGACCCGGCAGCTCTTGCCCTCTGGACGCGAGCACCTAGGTTTGCTTGATAGGAGCAACGCCCTTACAAAGGCCTGCCCCAATTTGCCCACGCCTTGCCGACAGGAGACCCCATGGCAGCTTCCGATTCTAAGTCCCTTTCCCCACAGATTGGCGACATGGCCCCCGCCTTCGATTTGCCGAGCGCCCCCGGTCCACGACTGACCAGCGCCGACTTGAACGGCCAGGCCTACGTTGTCTATTTTTACCCTAAAGATGATACGCCAGGCTGCACCATTGAGGCCCAGGACTTCGAATCTCTGAGCGCGCAATTTGCTGAACAGGGTGTGCGCGTCATTGGCGTCTCCCGCGACAGCCTCACCTCTCACGAGAAATTTCAGGCCAAGTACAAGCTGAATTTCACGCTGTTGACCGACGCAGACGCTGAGTTGTGCGAAGCCTACGGCGCTTGGGCAGAGAAGACCAACTTCGGCAAGACCTATATGGGAATCGTGCGTTCGACATTCTTGGTCGGCGACGATGGCCGCATTGCCAAAGTTTGGCGAAATGTTCGCGCCAATGGCCACGCCGAAAAAGTGCTGGAAGCGGCCAAAGACTTGGCCTTTGTGAGCGCTTAAGTATGACCAGCCCCGCCCTGCCATCATCCGCGACCGCCAGCTTGAGCGCGGGGACTTGCCACTGCCTCACCATCGCCGACCCGCACGAAAAGGCCCGTCAGACCCGCTCGCTCTACGCCGCTTGGCGCGCGAGCGGTCTGCCGCCGAAGGGAGAGATCGCCCTGCCCGACAGGCCGGGGCGCCTGGACAAGCCCGAGCTGAAAGACCCGCGCGACATGCCCAAGCGCAAAGTGGGGGCCTCGATTTCCGGTCGCATCGCGCTGCTGCACGCGCTGTCGCACATCGAACTCAACGCTATCAATCTATCGCTGGATATCGTGGGGCGGTTTAGTCAAATCGACTTTCCCGAGCGCTTCTATTGGGATTGGTTGAGGGTGGCCGACGATGAAGCCAAGCACTTCTTGTTGTTGGCTGATCGCTTGCAGGCTTTCGGCGGGCGCTACGGCGATCTGCCCGCTCACGATGGTCTGTGGGAGAGCGCGATCGCCACCGCCAACGATCCTTTGGGACGCCTGGCTGTCGTGCCCATGGTGTTGGAGGCGCGCGGCCTGGACGTTACGCCGCTGATGATCGACAAGCTGAGCCAAATCGGCGATGAGGACACGGTCGCCGCGCTGCGCATCATCTATGAAGACGAAATCACCCACGTCGCCGCTGGGCGGCGCTGGTTCGAGTGGCTGGCCCGGGAAAGCGGCCACAAGATCGACGAGCCCCAGGTGCTGGAAGGTCTGTGGCAGGAATTGGTGCGCGAATATTTTCTGGGCAAGCTCAAGCGGCCCTTCAATAAGCCCGCCCGCTTTGAGGCTGGCATGCAGCCCAGCTACTATGAGCCGCTCGCCGACTGGTATGCCGATATTGAGCTCTAGGCTGACGGCTGCCAATAGGCCCGGCCCGCCTCCACGCCGCGTGCAACGGCGCGGGTCACACAATCGGCCAACAGCTCACCAATAATGGCCAAATCATAGAGCGCGGCTTCGTCCAGCGCCTTCCCCGTTGCGCCTGTTGAAAGCGCGAACAGCGTGTCCCCATCGAGCGGTGTATGCGAGGGGCGCAGCGCCCGCGCCAGGCCGTTGTGCGCCATTGCTGCAACACGACGGAGCTGTTTTTGCGTCAACGGTAGATCGGTCGCGATGACGCCAATGCTGGTGTTGGCTCCCAGGTCGTGGCCCTTGAGGCTCATAGCTAACGGTGCCTTGCGCGCGACCTGCGGCGACGGCTCTGGGGTTCGCCTTTCAGGCAAATCGCCCGCCATGAGCCAAGGATCGGCCCAGAGTTGGCCTTGCTCAAAATTGCGATAAGGCGCCCCCACGGCGTTGACCGCGACCAACGCCGCCAGGCTCCAGCCGTCGCGATGGCGCAGCGAGGCCGTGCCCAGACCGCCGGGCCCACTGCCGGTGGTTGCACCAAAGCCAGCGCCGACCGCGCCTTGCACATCGCGCTGATCTTGGCGGCCGGCAAGCTCCGCGACCGCGGCGGCGCCCAAGCGCGCATAGAGGCCCGATTGTGGGTCCAGATCGCGGCCACCGTTGATCAAATCAAACAAGATGGCTTGCGGCACCAAAGGCACGCGCGCTTTGCCCACCGCAAAACCCCGTCCTTGAGCGGCCAGCGCCGCTTGCACGGCCGACGCCGCCTCCAGACCGAAGGCCGAGCCACCGGACAAAACCACAGCATCGATACGCTCGACCGTGGCAGAAGCCCCCAACAAGTCTGTCTCACGCGTCCCAGGCGCGCCCCCGCGCACATCCACCGCTGCCACCATGGGCGCATCGCCCAACACGAGGCTAACGCCGGTTCGCACGGCCTCATCATGCGCATGCCCAACTTTTAAACCCGCGATGTCGCCGAGGCCATTGTTGGGGCCAGGTAAAAAATCTTGCGTGTCGATGTTCATCAAAGGCCTCGCTTACAAAGGTGATGGGCCTGCGCCTTGCCCGCACTCGGTGCGGGCGCTACAATTGCAGCTCTGGCTGTCCCAACAGCAAGCTTAGGTCTGCCTTCAGCGCAAGGAAAGCCCCGCGATGCCTCTAGCGAAAAACAAGCGCCCACTCTTGGCCATCGGCCCTGCCTTGTTGGTCGGCCTGGTATGGGCTGCGACCAGCTTTGTCCCCGCCCCCGCCTTGGCCCGTGATGATCAAGCGGGCCTACAGGTCTGCGCGCTGCGCTGGGGCATGAACCACGATTTAGGCTACTGCGGGCAGGTGATCGGTGAAGATAAGGAAATGCGCCGCGTTAAGCTGGAACAGGTCTTCGTGTCTCACTTCGGCTTTGGCTGGAAGAATGCCTGCAGCGCTTGGCAACACCTGGGCCAACTTGAGCCCGGCGAGACCATAACCGTCCACAAGGACTGCCTGGACCGCAAACCGGGCTTATTGAGCAATTGGCGTGATGCCACGGTGCTCATCCAGGGCGTTGCAGGCGTCGCGCTGTTGTTATTGGGGGCCTAGCCGCAAACCAGGCTACAACAACGCCTTGAGCGCATAGAGCGCATCCAACGCCTCGCGCGGGCTGAGCGCGTCCGGGTCCAGGTCCTCTAGCGCGCCAAGAATGCCGCTGGCTTGCTCGTTCATAGCCAGCGCGCCCGGGCCATCGTCATAGCCACTGGCAGCTTCTTCGACCAGGGTTTGAAACAAGGGCAAGTCATCCATGACCTGACGCAGGCTGTTGCCCTGCTTGCCCGCTTCTAGACGCTTTAGTATTTCCTTCGACCGGCTCAAAACGCTGCGCGGTAATCCTGCCAACTCGGCAACATGGATGCCATAGGAGCGGTCCGCAGCCCCGGCCTCGACCTGGTGGGTAAAGACGATCTTGCCGCGCAGTTCGCTGACCTTCATGCGATGACTGGTCAACAGCGGCAGGCGGTCACACAGGGCCGTTAGCTCGTGGTAGTGGGTGGCAAACAGCGTGCGGCAGCCGCGCTTATCGTGCAGGTATTCAAGGCAAGCCCACGCGATCGACAGGCCGTCGTAAGTGGCCGTGCCGCGCCCGATCTCGTCCAAGATCACGAAGGAACGCGGGGTCGAGCGGTTCAAAATGGCCGCTGTCTCGACCATCTCGACCATAAAAGTAGACTGGCCCCGCGCCAAATCATCCGCCGCACCAACCCGACTAAACAGGCGATCCACCAGCCCTAGGCGGGCCGATTGAGCCGGCACATAGCTGCCCATCTGCGCTAAGACCACCATCAGAGCATTCTGGCGCAAGAAGGTCGATTTACCCGCCATGTTGGGGCCGGTCAGCAACCACAACCGATCGCGGCCGTCCAGCTGGGTCTCGTTCGGAATGAAGGCCTGCCCCTGTCCTTGGACAAATAGGGCTTGTTCGACCACGGGGTGGCGCAAGCCGGTGACAGCCATGTCCTGCCCCTCGTCCAGCGCTGGCGGACACCAATTGCGCGCGACCGCCAACTCGGCCAAAGCGGACCAGACATCCAGGCGCGCCATGGCACCGGCGGCTTGTGCCAAGGCCTCCAGCGCGTCGCCGACGGCAGCGAGCAGCCCGTCGAATAGCTCCAATTCCAGCGCCAGCGCCCGATCGGCGGCCGAGGAAATGGCCTGCTCAAGCTCGGCAAGCTCAGTCGTCGTGAAGCGCAAAGCATTCTTCATGGTCTGGCGGTGAATATAGGGGGAATCGCCGCCGATTGGCATTTTGTCCGCGTGGCTCGCCGTGACCTCGATGAAGTAGCCAAGCACGTTGTTGTTCTTGATTTTCAGCGAAGCGATGCCCGTCGCCTTCACATAGTCAGCTTGTAGACCGGCGATCAGACGACGGCTCTCGCTGCGAAGGCGATGTAGCTCGTCGAGGCCCGCGTGATACCCGGCCTGGATAAAACCGCCGTCGCGCGCCAACAGCGGTGCTTCGGGCGAAAGGGCTTGCTTGAGCTGATTGCGCAGCGCTTCAAAATCCCCCAATTCATCTTGCGCTGCCAGCAGACGCGGCGGCAGGGCCAAGGTGGCTTGGGTCAACAACAGTGACAGGCGCTCTGCCACGTCGGCAGCGCTCGCGATGGCCAAAAGATCGCGCGGGCCAGCGCGCCCCAAAGAGACCCGCGAGACCAAACGCGCCAGGTCCGGGCAGCCCTTAAGCGCCCCGCGCAGGTCCGAGCGCAACAAGCCCGCATCGACAAAAAAGCTGACAGCAGATTGGCGCTCCAAGATCGGCGCGAGTTCGGCCAGAGGCCGCGCGACCCACTGGCCCAACAAGCGCGAGCCCGCCGAGGTCACGCTCACATCGATGCAGTCCAACAAAGAGCCTTTGCGTTGCCCATCGGGGCCGGTGACGATCTCCAAATTGCGCAAGCTGGCGGCGTCCAGTTGCAGCAAGGCGCTTTCTTCCTGGCGGCTAAGGGCATCCAGGCGCGGCAGCTTGCCCTTTTGGGTCAGCTCAACGTAGTCGAGCAGACTACCCGCCGCGGTCAGCTCAGCCGGTGAAAAATCGCCAAAGCCCTCAAGCGTTGCTACCCCATAATAGTCACAGAGCTTCTTGTCTGCGTTCTTAGCATCAAAGCGCGCTTTGGGTTGGGCGCTCAAGCTGGCCTTGCCTTGGCTCATGAGGGCCAAACGGTCGCCCGCGAACTTGGCCATGATCGTCGGGGTGTCAGCGACCAACAGCTCACGCGGTTGCAGGGCGGTCAGGCGAGCTTCCAGCGCGCCTTCGCCTTCAAGGGGGCAACAGAAAAAGCCGCCGCTAGCGATATCGACCCACGCTAGAGCGCGCCCTGCCCTATCGTCGATATAACAAGCCAGGAAAGCCGCCGCATCGCTGGGCAACAAGCTGTCTTCGGTCAAGGTGCCAGGGGTGACGATGCGCACCACTTCCCGGCGCACAACTGACTTTGAGCCGCGCTTCTTGGCTTCTGCCGGGTCTTCGGTCTGCTCGCAAATAGCGACCTTGTGGCCGCTACGGATCAAGCGCTCTAAGTAGGATTCCGCCGCATGATAGGGCACCCCCGCCATCGGGATGGGGTCGCCCGCATGCTGGCCGCGATGGGTCAGCGTGATTTGCAGCGTATCGGCGGCCACCACGGCATCATCAAAGAACAACTCGTAAAAATCACCCATGCGATAGAACAAGAGGCACCCTGGATGGGCCTCTTTGATCTCAAGGTACTGTTGCATCATGGGAGTGGGTGCGTTGGCCGCCATGCCGAAGTATCTATCCCAAAGTCTGAAATGTGCCGCATTAGGTCATTGTTGCTAGATGCAATGCCGTTTTGGCTGTGCTAGCACAAGGCCTTGTTCGCAATTTCTACGATCTCCACGGGGAAGACACTACATGTCCACAGACCAATCCAAACCCTCATTGCGCGATGCGGCCCTTGATTTTCACGCCCAAGGCCGCCCCGGCAAGCTGGAGATCACCGCTACCAAGCCCCTGACCACGCAAAGAGACCTGGCTCTGGCCTATTCGCCAGGCGTTGCCGAGCCCTGTTTGGAGATCCAAAACGACCCGGAAACGGCCTATGACTACACGGCCAAGTCCAACACGGTCGCGGTTATTTCAAACGGCACCGCCGTTTTGGGCCTGGGCAACCTGGGCGCGCTAGCCTCGAAGCCGGTGATGGAAGGCAAGGCCGTGCTGTTCAAGCGCTTTGCCGATATCGACGGCATCGACATTGAAGTCGCGACTGAGGACGTGGACGCTTTTTGTAATGCTGTAAAGCTGATCGCCCCCTCCTTCGGCGGCATCAACCTGGAGGATATCTCTGCCCCGGCCTCCTTCTTGATCGAAGCGCGCCTGAAAGACGAACTAGACATCCCCGTCATGCACGACGACCAGCACGGCACCGCTATTATTGCGGCTGCGGGCCTGATCAACGCCTGCCTATTGACCGGTCGCGATCTGCAAAATTGTAAGATCGTTTCTTCTGGCGCGGGCGCGGCTTCAATCGCCACCGTCGAGCTGCTCAAGGCCATGGGCGTGCCCCATGACAACGTGACGATCGTTGACCGCGACGGCGTCATCTATAAAGGCCGGGACAACGTCAATCAGTGGAAAGCCGCCCACGCAGTCGATACAAAAGCGCGCGATCTCAGCGATGCATTGAAGGGCGCCGATGTCTTCTTGGGTCTGTCTGCTAAGGGCGTCGTCAATCAAGAGATGGTCAAAGGCATGGCCGATCAACCGATCGTTTTTGCCATGGCCAATCCGGACCCAGAAATCCTTCCCGAGGATGTCAAAGCCGTGCGCCCGGATGCCATTATTGCCACCGGTCGTTCTGACTATCCCAACCAGGTCAACAACGTCTTGGGCTTCCCCTACATCTTCCGGGGCGCTTTGGACGTGCGCGCGTCGGCCATTAACACACAGATGAAAATCGCAGCGGTCTATGCCATTGCCGAACTGGCCCGCAAGGAAGTGCCGGGCGCGGTGGCCGAAGCCTATGGCGCGGCCCACACTTTTGGCCCCGAATACATCATTCCCGCCCCCTTTGATCCGCGCTTGATCACCATTGTGCCGATGGCGGTCGCTAAGGCGGCTATGGATACCGGGGTCGCACGCCGCCCCATCATGGACATGGCCGCCTACGAAGCGCGCCTACGCTTGCGCATCGACCCCAATTCGGAACGCTTGCAGAGCCTGTTCGATTCCGTGCGCTGCAATCCGCAACGCGCCATTTTTGCCGAGGGCGAAGAAGAGACCATGATCCGCGCCGCTCTGGCCTATCAAGAGCAAGGCTTCGGTCAGGCCATTTTGGTGGGCCGTGAAGCCGAGGTCAGCGCGGTGGCACAAGCTGCCGGTGTTGATATCTCCAGCTTACAGATCATCAATGCCAAGCAGACCCTAGAAGAAAACGATTCCTTTGCGGACTACTTGTTCAAGCGCCTCCAGCGCAAGGGCTACCTGTGGCGTGACTGCCAGCGCATGGTCAAGCGGGATCGCAACGTTTACGCCGCCTTGCAGGTGGTCATGGGCAATGCTGATCTGGTCATTACCGGTCTGACCAAGACCTTCCGCGGCTCATATGAGGACATCCAGCTTGTCTTGGACCCCGCCGCCGGACAGCGCACCATGGGCTACACCATGCTTTTGGATAAGACCCAGACGGTCTTCTTGGCAGACACCTCGATTCACGAGAATCCAACGCCAAAACAACTCGTCGCGATGGCAAAACAAATGGCTTGGCGCGCCCGTTCAATGGGTCACGAGCCCCGGGTCGCCTTTGTGTCCTACTCCACATTCGGCAACCCCATGCGCAGTTATACACAGCCCCTGCGCGAAGCCGTCGAATTGTTGGATCAAGAAAAGGTCGATTTCGAATACGAAGGCGAAATGCAGGTCACGCCCGCTCTGGACTTTGACATGATGCAAAAGTCCTTCCCCTTCAGTCGCCTGTCCGGCCCGGCTAACATCCTGATTATGCCCGGCTTGCATGCGGCGAACATCTCTTCACGCCTCATTCAGCACTTCTCAAAAGGCAAGGTCGTCGGTCCGCAATTGCTTGGCATGGAAAAACCCGTGCATATTGCGCTAATGAACGCAAAGGTTGATGATATCCTTACCTCTGCAGCCATTGCCGCGCATTCGGCCTTGATCCGAAAGAGCCAATGACCGCGCTTCGCCATTTTTCCACCCGAATCAATCCCCGTAAGAGGGGCTTGTGCCTGCGACGCGGTTGCGTCTTGGCGGGCCAACGCTTAAAGATGTAGCAATTTGCATATATTTGCTTTTTGCATAATCCGACGCCGCACTGTCCCGTTTACCAGGGATGCCGGGGTTGGTTTGGGATCGGACCCAACAAGGGAAGAAAAGTATGTTTGGTAAGCCACAAGATCAAAACCCGGGCGGCGGCCCGCGCCCAAGCGGTGAGCCTGGCCGTCCTGGTCCGCGCCCCGGTGGCCCTCCTGGTGGTCCCGGTGGACCAGGCGCTCCAAGTGGCCCCGGTGGTCGCCCAGGCCCTGCGGGCGGCCCGTCTTCTTTTGGCGGTCCTGCGGCCCCTGGTGGCGCACGCCCCAATGGCCCCGCGGCCGGCCCTGGCGGTCGCCCCTTGCCCCCGCGTCGCCCCAGTCCCGCGGCGGCTCAACGCCCCGTCGGCGGCGGTGAGCGCCCCAGCATCGCGGGTCAGCAAGACAATGGCCGCTTGACCGTTGGCCAAGAAATCAAGATGTCTGGCGAGATCAAGTCGTGTGATCGCCTGGTCGTTGAAGGCACCGTTGAAGCCCAACTGTCCGACAGCCGCGCGCTGGAAGTGACCGAGACCGGTATCTTCCGCGGTGCCGCCGAAGTGGACATGGCCGAAATCAATGGCGTATTCGAGGGCGAGCTGAACGTCGAAGGACGCTTGTTCGTCCGCGCGCAGGGCCGCATTTCGGGAACAATCCGCTACGGTGAGCTGGAAGTCGAACGCGGCGGCCGCATCGCGGGGGAGCTGGGCAACCAGGGTGAAACGGCACCCGCCAGTGGCTACCGGCGACCCTATGAGGCCGACGAGCTTTAGGCCCGCATTGACGGCCTGAACACCAGGCCTTGGCGCGCCACAGCTAGCGGTTTGGGGCCAAGGCTAAGTGCCAAGGTTAGGTTCCCAGGTTATCCAATACGGCTAGCCACGCTGGTTAGCTAATTTGGGGTTAGTTTTGGGTCTTTACCCCCCTTCAGCGGCGTTTTCGTCGTTCTGGCCCCGCAATCGCGCGCAAAAACTTGCACGCGTTTCAGGGTTTGGACACATTTCTAGCTTAGAACCCAAGCGTTCTATGCTTTCTTCCGACCCGGCTGTGCCCTAGGGTATGGCTAACACGCGACCCCGCTGGCGGCTATTTTGCCGTCGGCGCCCAACGACAAAAAAGAGCCATTGCATGACTATCATTCGCTACCTGATCGGTGCGTTGTTCGCCTTTAGTCTCAGCTTTCCCGTTTTTGCCGATGAGATAACCGACCTTGGGACATTTACGGATTGGTCGGCCTACAAATTCCAGGAAGGTGGCTCCGACGTCTGCTATATGGCCACCCAACCCACCAAGTCCGAAGGTGACTATACCAAGCGCGGTCAAGTGTTCTGGCTGGTGGCCCATCGCACCGCTATCAACAAAAAAGACACCTCCAGCTTTGTCCCCGGTTATACTTTGCGCGAAGATAGCTCGGTCTCGGTCGAGATCAGCGGGCGCACCTTTACCATGTTCGCCGGGACCGCAGAAGAGAACCAAGCCATCGCCTGGTTCCGCGACCAAGACGACAGCCCCGCGGTCGCAGCCATGCGCAAGGGCCTGACCATGATCGTCAAAGCCGTGTCCTCGCGCGGTACACCGACGACCGACGAGTTTTCGTTGCGCGGCTTTACCGCGGCCCACAACGCTATCACCCAGGCTTGCGGCCTCTAATTGTTTAGCGAGGCATGCGGCCTCTAAATGTTTAACGAGGCATGCGGCCTCTAAATGTTTAACGAGGCATGCGGCCTCTAAATGTTTAACGAGGCATGCGGCCTCTAAATGTTTAACGAGGCATGCGGCTTCTAAATGTTTAACGAGGCATGCGGCCTCTAAATGTTTAACGAGGCATGCGGCCTCTAAATGTTTAACGAGGCATGCGGCTTCTAAATGTTTAACGAGGCATGCGGCTTCTAAATGTTTAACGAGGCATGCGGCCTCTAGAAGCTCACCTGTCGGGGCGTGGGAGCGGGACGGTCAACACCGCCGCCACATCTAGCCCCTTTAGCATGGCTCGCCATGCTGCCGATTCCGCAGGCAGCAGCGCGAGCCTTTTGCTTTTCCGCCTCACTTGGCCTACATAGCAAGCAAGCGACCGCCCCCTCTTTCCCAAAGCCCTGACCGCTAAGACCACCATGCACAACAGCCACGCCAAAGCCTTTGCTCCCAGCCAGTCCCGCAAAGACGGCAAAATCAACCTGATCGGCCTGTCTCGCGACGAGATCCAGGCCCTATTCGCCGAACGCGGCCTGCAGGCCTTTCGCGTCAAGCAGGTCTGGCAGTGGATTTATGGCCGGGGCGTCACCGATTTTGACGCCATGACCAATCTGGCCAAGGCGGTCCGCGCCCAATTGGCCGAGGAGTTCGTCATCGAGCGCCCGCACGTCAAGCAAGCGCAAAACTCGGTCGATGGCACCGCCAAATGGCTGTTGCAGTTTGACGACGATCAGGAAGTTGAGACCGTCCACATCCCCGAATCTGATCGCGGCACCTTGTGCGTTTCCAGCCAGGTCGGCTGCACCTTGACCTGCAAGTTCTGCATGACGGGCACCCAGAAGCTGGTGCGCAACCTGTCCGCCGGTGAGATCGTTGGGCAAATCATGCTCGCGCGCGATGCCTTTGGCGAGTGGCCGACGCCCACCGATGGCTCGCGCCAGCTCACCAACATCGTCCTGATGGGCATGGGCGAACCGCTCTACAACTACGACAACGTTGCTAAGGCCATGCGCATCGTCATGGACCCGGACGGCCTGGCCTTCTCCAAGCGCCGCATTACGCTCTCAACCTCGGGCGTGGTGCCAGAGCTGCGCCGTTGCGGCGAGGAGCTGAACGTCAACCTGGCCATATCGCTGCACGCGGTCAATGACGAGACTCGCTCAGAGATCATGCCGATCAACAAGAAATATCCTCTGTCCGAGCTATTGGCGGCTTGCCGTGACTATCCGGGCGTCTCCAACGCGCGCCGGATTACCTTCGAATATGTCATGCTAAAGGGCATCAACGACAGCCTGGCCGACGCCCGCGCTTTGGTGCGTATTCTGCGTGGCATCCCGGCCAAGATTAACTTGATACCCTTTAATCCTTGGCCCAATTCGCCCTACGAATGCTCGGCGCCGCTGACCATTACCAAGTTCCAAGATGTCTTGGCGCGGGCCGGTCTGTCGGCCCCTGTGCGCACCACCCGCGGCGAGGATATTTCTGCTGCCTGCGGACAGCTCAAGTCTGAATCCGTGCGCCAACGCAAGCCCCGCCCGCACGATCACCTGCGCGCGCAAGTCGCCGCTGTGGGGTAACGATATAGCCAAGGCTGGCTGTATTTTGTATCAGGGTCAGCCGACGGTACTGGGGTCCATAGTGCGTCATCGTGTGCAGGCGCGGCATGCAAACAAATGCCCTCAACTGCGAGACCGTCAAACAGCTAGCGCGCAAGAGCCTTGTCAATGACGGCTCGGGCCAGTTTCCCTGCCCGCTGCGCATCAGCCGCGGCCTCAGTTAGCGCAAGCCGCGAGTGAGTGGCAACACAAACGAGCATGGACTTGCGTGAGAAATCAGTCAGCTAGAGCGGAGGGGCTGTTGCAACGCCAGCGCCCGACGCTCTAGCGCACAATGGATTTTTGCCCGTGACGGCAGCGCATCCGCGCACCAGCGGCCATTTGTTCTGCATTTGCACTTGCGTTTCATAGATCCAGCACATCACCATAGAATAGTTCACATCAATGAAACATAAACTTCATGGTGAACACATGCTCTTGCGTAAAACGGCCGGGTTTAGATACGGCTGCCAGTCGCTCGCCCCTGCCAGGGCCTACTTTGCGCTCATGAATTGCTGCGCAGTGAGAGCGCGCTTTGACTGGAGCAGATCGGTTTTGATCCGCAAGCAAAAGCGAAAGGTTCGCCGCCGCCGTGGCGTAGTATCATAACAACAATACCCATAATAGTTGACGGGCTTGTTCATTCTTTGTAAGAACATTTTAGGAACATTGGGCAGCAACAAATGAAAGGAGTTTGAGCAATGTTTGGGAAAAAGTTTGTGCAAGATTTTATGAGGCAGACATTTTTGCAAGATTCCCCTTACGAGTACCGGGGCCATAATACCTTTCGAGTAACAAATTTTGATAACATCAATCACGAGGACTTTGCTGACATCTATGCCACAGGAAGCCCGCGCGCATACTGGGGTAAAGAGCCAGAAAGTGCGCCCAAATCCAAACAACCAAGATACGAGCGAGTGCCGTACGTTGCGACAGTAGCGCCATGGTTGATGAACCGCATAACTGGCCGGCGCAACGCGGCATGGCGACGTTGGCAAAGATCAAACGCTGCGGGCGCGACGGTGCTCATGGATAACAAGGAGGCGCTTTTGCGTTCGGGGGCCGCCTATCGGCCTATAGAAGACTATAAAATGGTCAGGGATATCCAAACAAATCTAGACGCTATTCGGTCTGGCATACATACCATGCGCGACCTGGCAGCAAATGATCTCAAAGACGAAGTTACCATTGTCGGCTATGATGTTGACCCATCTGACTTCCACGAAAATAATACGGCACAAGCAATTTCTCTCTACGGCAAGATCCCGCTGCGTTGGTCAGCGTTATCCGACCCCAACACCCAGCTAAAGGGCATTTTGGGTTCAGGGCGGACCTACTTGTCCGACAGATCAAGGCTCTACAAAGATCAAAATGGAACCTATCTACAAACGTTTGAACGCTTTGCACCCGATAACTGGGATTACGAAGGTGGTAACGTGTGGTACGTCCAAGCAGCAAACGATCTGCGTCGAGAGCCGGGAAAGACGGTGGGCCTAGAATTCGACGGCAAAGGCTTGATGCGCGAATTTTACTTTGACGGCAAGTCATTCAAAGAAATCAAAGACAACGCTTCAATCCCTGCCGACGTCATGCCTGTAGTGGATAACGCACGCTGGCAAATCTATAAGAAAAACAACGGCGGCATCGGCCGACGACAAATCCGCTAGCAGCCCGTTGACGAAGTCGCGTATGCATGATTCTCTGCCAGCTCGATTTGAACGGGGGACATGCAGATGGCGATGGGGCGTCAGACAGAGCGTCAAGGTGATTTGATGTTGGCATGGTCGGACG
>JAUIDR010000002.1 GCA_030428565.1 Alphaproteobacteria bacterium | reverse complement strand
AACAGCATCGTGGTGAATAATCCGGGTTAAACTATAGTTCATACGAAGGAGGTGGCCTTGGACGCGGTGTTTCCCAATATTCGCCACCTGCGGGTTTTCGTTGAGGTCGGGCGTTGTGGGTCGGTCTCTCAGGCCGCTGTTCGATCCAATTTATCGCAACCCGCGGTCACGCAAGCGCTGGCGAAGTTGGAAAAGCAGGTCGAGGTTGCGCTGTTCACGCGTCATAAGTCTGGGCTTTACCTGAGCGAAATCGGGCAGCTCTATTTTGGGCGTGTGGAAAAGGCGTTGGAGTTGTTGGCGCTAGGGGCTCAAAGTGCGCGCCGCTTGGGCCGCTTGGAGGCAAACAGCTCGGCGGCCGAGCGCTCATTCGGCGAAACTGCGCGCCGCGAAGCAGTTTCCCCCAATTCTGGGCCTACAAGTTCTGGGCCTACAAGTTCTGGGCCTACCAGCTCTGTACGCTCCGACCAGGGGGGGGCAAATCAGTCGCGGCCAGATCAGTCGCGCTCAGATCGCGCACGCGGAGAAATGCCGCGCGGATTTGCCAACTTTGATCGCCTGATGACCGCCGCCCAATTGCGCGCCCTGATCGCGCTCTCGCAGCGCCCCAATTTTACCGCCGCTGCCAAGAGCATCGGGCTCAGTCAGCCTTCCTTGCATCGCGCCGTACGCAATCTGGAAGCGCTGAGCGGTGTCACCTTGTTCCGCAAGGCAGAGACCGGAATTCAATTCAGTCCCGCTGCCCAAGCCCTAGTGCGCGCCGCGAAATTGGCGTGGAGTGAACTGCGCCAAGGCAATGATGAAATCGATGTCCATTTGGGTCGCGACAGCAGCCAGATCGTCGTCGGCACGCTGCCCCTGCCGCGCACCTATCTGTTGCCCAAGACGATCCACCGTATGGTGCAGGCCTTTCCAGGCGTGCAGCTGCGCACGATCGACGGGCCGTTTACCGAACAAGCCCGCGCTTTGCAGCACGGGGAAATTGATTTTCTAGTCGGCGCGTTGCGCAGCGACCTGGACCCGGCGGATTTTCGCACCGAAAAGCTGTTCGATGATCCCTTGGCGGTCGTGGCTGGCGTTGAGCATCCATTGGCGGGTCGTAGCGCCCTAACCATGGCTGATCTCTTGGCCTATCCTTGGATCGCACCGCCGCGCAACACGCCTGCCGGGTCGTATCTTTATGAGACGCTGGATATCGCCAACCTGGAAGAGACGCCGGTGCGTGTGGTCTCGTCCTCGCTGGTATTGGTTCGTGGTTTGCTCAAACAAGGGCCGTATCTCACCATATTGTCACGCCACCAGGTGCACGAAGAATTGGCGAATGCCAGCTTGGTGGCCTTGGACCTGCCGCTGGCGAACAGCAGCCGTCCGATTGGTCTGACCTTCCGCAGCCATTGGCGCCCGACAGCGCGCCAGGCGGCCTTTCTGGCTCTGATGGCCGAGACCGCGGGCGAGATCGACGCTGAAGGCCTGTAGGGCTCTTTGCCGTGCGCCGCGCAGCTTGGGTATGACAGTCTGTTCCTGATTGTCCCACTGATGTCCCAAAGACCTCAGGAGGCTGCGGCATGTCATGGAAAGCCAAAAGACCCGGAAACGCCAGAGAAACCGGAAACGCCAGAGAAACCGGGAGAGCCACAACGACACCGAAAGTCAGATATAGGTGGGGGCCCGCTGGGTCTCGCCAGGCTCTGGATTTTCGCGTTCTGGATTTTCGCGTTCTGGATTTTCGCGTTCTGGATTTTCGCGTTCTGGGCCTCCGCGTTCTGGGCCTCCGCGTTCTGGGCCCCCGCATCCTGGGCTCCCGCATCCTGGGCCTCCGCATCCTGGCCTTCGCGCTGCTGCTCGCGGTTTGGGCCGAGCCCGCTAGCGCCGGGCCAAAATTGAGCAGCGACCAGTCGGTCTATGTGACGAGCCAATCCCTTCAGGTGACGTTCTCCGGCATGCCCGGCAACCAAAGTGATTGGATCACGCTTGCGCGCAAGACGGCCGAGTCGTCGAATTATGGCAGCTGGTTTTACACCAAGGGCCGCGTATCAGGCAGCGAAGTCATCGCGCCACAAGCGGCTGGTCTCTATGAGCTTCGTGCTTATTTCGACTGGGAGAACCGCAAAGATGACGCTGAAGGCTATCAGATAAAGGCTCGCTCTGGCCCCATCCGTGTGGTTGAGACCCAGATGCAGGCCTGGCTGTGGCAACAGAGCCCCGCGGTACGGACGCGCTTTGCCCGGCGCATGCGCGGTGTCGTTCAGGACTGGATCGCCTGCGCGCAGACCCAGGTGTCGGATTCAAATCTCAATCTGCAGGCGCTGCGTGCGGCCAAAAAATCTTTGGAATTGGCCATGGTCAGCCGCGATCCGCAGACGGCCATGCAGACGCTAGAAGAAGCCTTGGACAAACTAGAAGCGCTAAAAGGTGTGGCCGCGCTCAAGGTGTTGCTGGAATTTGTAACCTCTGGTCCCAGCAATCTAAGCGGCAAAGCGGTCGTCGAACATTACTTGGAGCAGGTCATCAAGGGCCAAAGCGATTACGAAAAAGCCCGTAAAGCGCTGGATGCCGCGCAAAAACGCGGGCAAGGAGCAGCCAAGCGCTTTGCACAAGGCCTTGTCGAAAAGGCCGAAAAGCAAGTTTGCGGCAAAAGACCGGGTGACTTTGGTAAGCCCCCGGCCCCCATCAAGCCCTTCGGGGACTAGATATATCCCCGTCCAATGCGCAGGCCTACCAACTATATGGGTTGTGAAACCGGCAGCGACAGTCTTTCCGGTGGCGGGCGCGAGTAGCTGCCGTTAAAGTCGCCCTATAAGCCGAGGGTGGAGCGGTCTTTCGGGGCGGCATGCCAACGGTGCGATCACAATAGACGAGCATTAAAGCGGCGGCCAAGACAGCGGCCTGCCCTCTGGTGCCTCGCGCGCAATGAAGAAGAGACACGTCCATGACACAATGGGTCTATGCTTTCGGTCCCAGCCTTTCAGAAGGCGACGCCAACCAGCGCAATCTTTTGGGCGGCAAAGGCGCCAACTTGGCTGAGATGGCCAAGCTTGGCCTGCCCGTACCGCCCGGCTTTACCCTGTCTACGGAAGTCTGCACCTATTTTTATGCCAACGGCAAATCGTATCCCGACGAATTGTTCAGCCAAGTCGATGCCGCTCTGAACCGCTTAGAAAGCGATATGGACGCGCGCTTTGGTGATCCTGAAAATCCGCTTTTGGTCTCGGTGCGCTCGGGTGCGCGGGCCTCGATGCCGGGCATGATGGATACGGTCCTGAACCTGGGCCTCAGCGACGTGACTGCCGAAGGTTTGGCCAAGCGTTCGGGCGATGCGCGTTTTGCCTACGACAGCTACCGCCGCTTTATTACCATGTATTCTGACGTGGTGCTGGGCGTCGATCACTACCTGTTCGAAGAGCAGTTGGAGAACTACAAGCTGGAGAAGGGATACTACCTGGATACCGAGCTTGAAGCCGACGATTGGAAGCACCTGGTCGATGTTTACAAGCAGATCGTGCGTGAAGAACTGGACGAGGACTTCCCCCAAGACCCCAAAGCTCAGCTTTGGGGCGCGATTGGTGCGGTGTTCGGCTCTTGGATGAATATGCGCGCTGATGTCTATCGCAAACTGCACAATATCCCGGCGAGCTGGGGCACCGCGGTCAACATTCAGGCCATGGTATTCGGCAACATGGGCGATGATTGCGCGACCGGAGTCGCCTTCACCCGCGATCCGTCGACCGGTGAGAACGTGTTCTATGGCGAATACCTGGTCAATGCTCAGGGCGAAGACGTGGTGGCGGGCATCCGCACGCCGCAGCAAATCTCTGTTGCCGGCAAAGAGCGGCAGGAGAGTGACCAACCCGCTATGGAAGAGGTCATGCCGCAGGTCTACGCTCAGCTTGATGCCATTCGTAGCAAGCTGGAGCGCCACTACGCCGACATGCAGGACATCGAGTTCACCGTGCAGGGCGGCAAGCTGTTCATGCTGCAGACCCGTAACGGCAAGCGTACCGCGCAAGCCGCGTTGAAAATCGCGGTGGAGATGGTCGAAGAGGGACTGATCACGCCCGAACAGGCGGTGATGCGCGTGAATCCGGCCTCGCTGGACCAGTTGCTGCACCCAACACTTGACCCCAGCGCCGAGCGCAATTTCTTGACGAAGGGCCTGCCCGCTTCGCCGGGTGCAGCTTCGGGTGTGCTGTGTTTCTCGTCTGACGCGGCGGTGGATCTGCACGCACGCGGGGAGAAAATCATCCTGGCACGCGTTGAAACCTCGCCCGAAGATATCCAGGGCATGCACGCTGCCGAGGGCATTTTAACAGCGCGCGGTGGCATGACTTCGCACGCCGCAGTGGTGGCGCGCGGTATGGGCCGGCCTTGCGTGTCTGGCGCTGGCGACATTGAGATCTCGGGAGATACCATGCGCATCGGCCGTGTCGAGGTAAAAGCTGGCGAGCAACTGACCTTGGACGGTAGCACCGGCGAGGTCATGTTGGGCGAAGTGCCTATGATCCGCCCCAACTTGTCGGGCGATTTTTCCAAGCTCATGGCCTGGGCGGACGACCTGCGCGATATGGCCGTGCGTACCAACGCCGAGACGCCCGGTGACTGCGAGACCGCGGTCGAATTTGGCGCAGAAGGCATCGGTCTGTGCCGAACCGAGCACATGTTCTTTGATGCGGAGCGTATCGGTGTCGTGCGTCAGATGATCTTGGCGGATACCCTAAACGAGCGTCAGGCGGCTCTGGACAAACTTCTGCCTATGCAACGCTCTGATTTTGAATCAATTTTCAAGATCATGGGCGCGCGTCCAGTGACGATTCGCCTGCTGGACCCGCCGCTGCACGAGTTCTTGCCACACCAGCAAAGCGAGCTGGAAGAGGTCGCCCAGTTGTCTGGAACCGCGGTCGAGATTCTAGCGAGCCGGGCCAAAAAGCTGACCGAAGCCAACCCCATGCTGGGCCATCGCGGCTGCCGTCTGGGCGTCACCTTCCCCGAAATCTACGCCATGCAGGCACGGGCCATTTTTGAGGCGGCCGCGGCCGTCCAATCGGCGAGCGGCCAGGCCGTGCAGCCCGAAATTATGATCCCGCTGGTCTCAATGGCGGGTGAGCTGGAGGTGCTAAAGCGCCTGGTCGATCAGACCGCAAGCGACGTGGAAAAAGAGACGGGCGTTGCGGTGGCTTTTAGCGTCGGCACTATGATCGAGCTGCCGCGCGCAGCCTTGCAAGCTGGCCAAATCGCTGAGCATGCGGCCTTTTTCTCGTTCGGAACCAATGACCTGACACAGACCACTTATGGGCTGTCGCGTGATGATGCCGGCAATTTCTTGGGCCAATACGAAAAGCAGGGGCTGATCGAACGCGACCCCTTCTTGAGCCTGGACCCGGATGGTGTCGGTGAGCTGGTCAAGATCGCGGCCGAGCGTGGCCGAGCGAGCAGAGCCGAAATCAAGCTGGGCATTTGCGGCGAGCACGGCGGCGACCCGGCCTCCATCGCGTTTTGTCAGTCGATCGGCTTGGATTACGTCTCGTGTTCGCCCTTCCGCGTGCCGATTGCGCGCCTGGCCGCCGCACAAGCTGCGTTGAAGGCGCGCGATTAAGACGAAAGCCCGTGCCTCGCTCATCGCTGCGGTAAGCCGATTGAGCGGGGGGCGGGGCTCTGCTATGGCTGATGGGGCCGAGCGTGAAAGCATCCAACAGCGACCAAGGAAAGCGCCATGACCTGTGTATTTGTGCAAATCCAGTGTGAGCCTGGCACCGCCTACGACGTGGCAGACGAAATCTGCGAACGCGAATTTCATTCTGAGCTGTATTCGACCAGTGGGCACTATGATTTGCTGGTGAAAATTTATGTGCCTGAAGGCGAGGATGTCGGACGCTATATCAATGATAAACTGTTGGATATCAAAGGCGTACAGCGCAGCCTAACGACGCTGACCTTTAAGGCATTTTAGGCCAGCGCCGATCAAGGATCGCAATGTGGCCTTGTCACGCTATGGCTCGCTGAGGTCAGCAATTGATTTCCCCCGCGGCAGGATATGGCAAGCGGGCAGGTCGTATTCATCAAAGACCCGCTCGGCGCTCGCAAACGGTGGCCCATTGAACCAGCCCTGGCTTTCGGCTTCTGCTCGACTGAGCCGCCTGGACCCCCCGGTCCCATGGATGTCTACGGGATCGATACAGATCGCAATGATGGTTCGCGTAGCAATGTCGGTGCAGCGATAGAGCCGATCGTGGCTCAAGAATTCGCAGCCTATTGAAAAATCTGAATGTTTGGCGTCGCGGTGGTCGTCGTTTTCCCTATTGCTATTTGCCCATGAGCCCAGGCTTTGGATTAATGTGAAAGATTTTGCCGTCTTTGGATCCGTTCCAAGGATTGCCGAATCGCTTTGGATGCGGTGTTTCTGCGGCGTCGGACAAGCAGACACGAACCCTGCGCCGCTCGCTGCGATGGGCTTTGGATTTGAAAAGCTTGTCGCTTGTGGCGGAGGTTGCTCCCGTGATGGGTATCTTGCGTCGAGAACGGCTCATGTCGTGACCCTTTTGCCGTCGAGTTATCCTTGGCGTCTACATCGTTGACAAGTGAGGCAAAACTGCGCCGCAAGCGGTGCACAAAAAAAGAGGGCAGCCGCTGACGACTGCCCTCTCTTTAGATCTGTGGCAAAGCCTAGACTTAGGCCATCCACCAACGCTCGGTTGCTTTGTGGCCGTCCATCTCCCAGTTCGGAGCCACATTGTCTGAATGAGCCACCTTCTTTGAGATACCCATGATGTAGTTTGCGAACATGGGGACGATCGCACCGCCGTCGTCGCTGATGAGCGACTGGGCTTCGGCGTAGAGCGCCTTGCGCTTGGCGTTGTCCAGCTCGGCTCTGGCGTCCTTGACGATCTGGTTGAAGCGATCGGCAGCGTCGGTGCCACGCCAAGCGGTATCATTCCACTCGGTGCCTTCGACGTAAGCTGACGAGAACATCCAGTCCTCGGTCGGGCGACCGCCCCAGTAGCACATGCACCAGCCCTTTTTGTTCCAAACGTTGGACCAGTAGCCATCCTTGGGCTCGCGTACCACTTCGATGTCAATGCCAGCTTCTTTGGCAGAGGCAGAAGCCAGAACCGCAGCGTCCACAGCGCCCGCGAAGGCCGCGTCAGAGGCTGACAGCTGAATGGCGCCAGAGTGGCCAGACTTTTTGTAGTGGTAGGCCGCTTTTTCGGGATCGAACTCGCGCTGAGGCAGGTCAGAAGCGTGGAAGCGGTTTGCTGTCGAAATGGGATGATCGTTGCCCATCGCGCCGTGGCCCAACAGGATCTTATCCACCATCTCTTGGCGCTTGATTGCCAGTTTCAACGCCATGCGCAGGTCGTAGTTATCGAACGGTGCAACATCCAGGCGCATGGGCATGGTGTAGTGCAGCGTGCCGGTGATCTCCAAGATGTTGATCGCGGGGTTGCGCGACATCAAGGCGACGGTCTTGGGGTCGATGCGGTCAATGGCGTGAACCTGACCCGACATAAGAGCGGCTTGGCGCGCCGCAGGGTCGATGATCGATAGGATTTCAACACTGTCGAAGTGGCCTGCGCCCTCTTTCCAATAGTTGGGGTTCTTACGACCAATGAAACGAACACCGGGCTCGAAGTTTTCCAAGATATAGGCGCCGGTACCGATGCCTGAGGTCGGGTCAATCTTGCCATCTGACGACGGCATGATGATGGCGTGATAGTCGGATACGATGAAGGGGAAGTCAGCGTTGGCCGCGCTCAATTCCACCACGACATTATCGCCATCGACACGGATGTCTTCAACGGTCGAAAGGTTGCCCTTCATGGCCGATTTCGAGTTCTCGTCGCGGTGATAGTTCAGCGAGGCGACGACATCGGCGGGTTCCAGGCTCTTGCCGTTGTGGAACTCGACGCCTTTGCGGATCTTGAAGACCCAGGTCTTCGCGTCAGCAGATTCGAAAGACTCACACAGGTCGGGGCGCAGCTGCCCGTCTTGACCAACTTCGGTCAAATGACCACCCCAGCTATTGCCGACGTGTGTCATCATACCATTTTCAAAGGTGCCGGGATCCAGCGAGTCCGTGGTCGAGCCGTGGCCCATACCCATGCGGAAGTCACCGCCAGCCTTGGGCGTTGCGGCGCTGACTTGGTCAGCCATGCTCATGGCCATGGGCACAGCCAGGCCAGCAGCGGTCGCACCCATCATGAATTGACGGCGGTCAATCTGGCCGGATGCGAACTTGCGCTTTTGCTCTGAAAGGAAGATCTGCTTCAGATCAATCATGGAATTATGTCTCCTGTTTCTTTCTTGGGTCTGCGGTTTTTGTCTATCCGAATTGTTATTGCTCTAAGCGGTCGCTCGGCGATTCCGCCGGGCCCGTCGTGCTGAATGGCAAAACAAAAGGCTCCACCAAGACAAGCGCAATTCTAGCCGCTCTGCCGGATATTGCAGACGCCGTATGCTAGCTTGATAAAATATTTTATCCAAGCTTGAATTCACATGTTGCGCAAATTCCAAAGGGCCAATAGGCTAAATCGTACAAAAACGAGGCGGCGATGAATAACTTATGTCATCATTGCGGCCGCAATCGCAAGAAATTTACGAAAGCCAGTCCGTAGGGCTCAGCAGCGCGCCGAGCACGGCAGCTTTTGTGACAGGAGGGCAACGGTGAATTCAGTTCTCACCACGGTCATCCAGCGGCTAGCGCTGGGCATCATCACCTTATTCTTTGTCTCTGTTATCATCTTTGCCATGGTCTCCATGCTGCCGGGTGACTTCACCCAAGCTGTTCTGGGGCAGGCGGCATTGGAAGAGACCGTCGAGGCCTTTCGTAAGGAGTTGGGCCTCGATCAACCGGCCCACATTCGCTACTTCCAGTGGCTTGGTGGTGTGCTGCAAGGCGACTTCGGCACCTCGTTCTCTGGCCGTGCGGCTTCGGGGATTGACCGGTCGCGCTCTGTCGCCGAATTGATCGAGCCGCGCCTCTATAACACCCTATTTTTGGCCGCCATGACGGCCATCGTGGCGGTGCCGCTGGCATTGTACCTGGGCATTACCGCCGCTCTGCACCGAAACGGCTTTTTTGATCGCTCAATCAGCACCGCGACCTTGGTTTCAATTTCCTTGCCAGAGTTCTTGGTCGCCTATGTGTTCATCGCGGTCTTCGCGGTCTTGTGGGGCAAATTTCCACCGATTTCTGAGATCAGACCTGGCGCGACTTTCTTTGATCGTATCCATGTCTCGGTGCTGCCGGCTCTGACACTAACCCTGGTGACAATCGCCCACATGATGCGTATGACCCGGGCCGCCATCATCAACCTCTTGGCCAGTCCTTATGTTGAAATGGCGCGTTTGAAGGGCGTGTCTCAGCGTGACGTTATCATCAAGCACGTGTTGCCGAACGCCTGGGCGCCCATCGCCACAGTCATTGCCTTTAACTTGGCCTACTTGGTCATCGGCGTGGTGGTGGTCGAGACGGTCTTCACCTATCCCGGGATTGGCCGTTTGATGGTCGATAGCGTGTCATCGCGCGACATGCCGATTGTCCAGGCCTGCGGTCTCATTTTTGCAGGAACTTATATCCTTCTCAATATGATCGCAGACATCATAGGCATCGTGACCAATCCCCGTTTGCTGCATCCCCGTTAACGAACCGCAAAGAGAGTCTAAGCTGATGAGCACAGAAAACTACTCCGCAGCGGGCGAAGTCTCGCAGGTCCGTACCCGCCGAACCTGGCTGCATCGCATGTGGATCGGGCTGCGAAAGGCGCCCCTGACCGCTTGGTTCGGAATGATTATCATTTTGGGTTATTTGATCTGCATGCTGTTTGCGCCCTGGATCGCCCCCCACGGCGAAGCGCAGGTCTTCGCCATCCCTTATGCTGAGTGGTCCGAGACCCATCGACTGGGCACCGATCAACTGGGCCGGGACATCTTTTCGCGTCTCATTTTTGGCGCGCGCAACACCGTTGGCATCGCGCTGTTGACCACTCTACTATCCTTTTTCATTGGCGGAGGTTTGGGCTTGATCGCAGCCATTAATCGATCCTGGCTCGATCAAATTATTAGCCGCGTCGTCGATGTTTTGCTGGCCATTCCTAGCCTGATTTTTGCGCTCATGCTGTTGGCGGCTGTCGAAACGACAACGCCAACTTGGTCGATCATCAAGCTCATCATTATCATTGCTGTTCTCGATTCAACGCGGGTCTTCCGCTTGACCCGCGCTGTGGCCCTGAACGTGGTGGTCATGGACTACGTTGAGGCGGCCCGCCTGCGTGGCGAAAAGCTGGGTTGGATCATGCGCCGCGAGATTTTGCCGAATATCATGCCGCCGTTAGTGGCTGAATTCGGCCTGCGCTTTAGTTTTGTGTTCTTGACCATCGCGGCCTTGTCGTTCTTGGGGCTAGGCATCCAGCCGCCGACCGCTGACTGGGGCACTATGGTCCGCGAACTTTCAACCTTCGTTAACTATTTGAACTTCGACCTGCGACTTGGCTTGCTGGCTTTTATCCCAGGCGGCGCGATTGCGCTGTTGACCGTGGCCGTCAACTTCGTGGTCGATTGGTTCTTGCATCAAACTTCGGGGCTGCGCGATGAGCACTAAGTCTGACCTTCTCCTCGACATGCGAAATATTGAGATCGAGGGCTTCAGTGACGAGCGCTGGCACCCGATCATCAAAGGCGTCGATCTCAGCTTGAACCGCGGTGAGATCTTGGGTCTGATCGGTGAGTCGGGTGCAGGAAAATCCACGCTGGGCCTTGCTGCCATGGGCTTTGCGCGCCCTGGCTGTCGGATAACCGGCGGTCAAATTATGTTCGATGGCCGCGATTTGCGCTCGCTAAAAGAACCCGAAAAGCGCAAGCTTTGGGGCTCGCGCATCGCCTATGTGGCGCAGTCGGCGGCGGCTTCCTTTAACCCGGCGCATCGCTTAATCGACCAGACGATCGAGGCCAATTTGATCAAAGGGCTTAAGCCCGCCAAGGAAGCGCGTGACGATGCCATTGAGCTGTATCGCGCGCTACAATTGCCCGATCCTGAAAAGATTGGCTTTCGCTATCCGCACCAAGTCTCGGGCGGCCAGCTTCAGCGCGTCATGACCGCGATGGCCATGGCAACGCGCCCCGATCTAATCATTTTTGACGAGCCGACGACGGCGCTGGATGTGACCACCCAGGTCGAGGTCTTGCTGGCCATGCGCAACATCGTTGAGCAGTTCCACACGGCCGCGATCTACATCACCCACGATTTGGCGGTGGTGGCGCAAATGGCGGACCGCATCAAAGTGCTGCGCTATGGCGAGCAGGTTGAAGAAGCTGAGACGCGGCGCATGTTGAGCGACCCGCAGGAGGCCTATACCAAATCGCTGTGGTCGGTGCGTTCGATCCAAAAAGAGGAGAGCACCAGCGACGACTACGTTCTGGAGCTTGAAGGGATTGACGCGGCCTATTCGCGCTCGCTCAAGGTGCTGAAGGATGTCAACATCAAGGTACCGCGCGGGCGCACGGTCGCTGTGGTCGGCGAGTCGGGCTCGGGTAAGTCGACGACTGCGCGCGTCATTACCGGTCTGTTGCCGCCTTCGACCGGCAGTGTGCGGTTTAACGGCCAGCCGCTGCCCGCCGCGCTCAAGGATCGCAACTTAGACCAATTGCGCGAAATTCAAATGATCTACCAAATGGCCGATACCGCCATGAACCCGCGTCAGACCGTGGCTGAGATCATTGGCCGACCGCTGGAATTTTATCACAACATGACGGGGCGCAAGAAGGAGGCGCGCCTCAGCGAACTTTTGAAGATGATCGAGTTGGATGATAGCTTTGCGGATCGTCTGCCATCCGAGCTGTCGGGCGGCCAAAAGCAGCGCATTTGTATCGCGCGCGCTTTGGCGGCAGAGCCCGACCTTATCATCTGTGACGAGGTGACGTCGGCGCTGGACCAAATCGTACAGGAAGGCATCTTGAACCTGCTGTTGAACCTGCAGAAGGAATTCGGGATTTCCTATATCTTCATCACCCACGATATCGCGACGGTCAAAGCCATCTCTGATGAGATCGTCATTATGTTCCAAGGTGAAGTTGTGGAGCAGGGCCTGAAGAGCGAAATCCTTTCACCGCCGCACCCAGATTATACGCAGCTGCTGCTGTCGTCGGTGCCGGAAATGGACCCCGATTGGCTGGATAACCTGGTGGCCGACCGCTAGTGCGCGATAATCGGCACCTGACAGAATAGCAAAGGCTAGCAAGCGCCGACGCGCCTGACGAGGTCGGGACGCCGGTCATTCGGTACGCTTGGGACGCTCGTATGGCGCTTGCAGCTGAGGCTGGCTGTGCGCTTGTCAATGCAAGGCTCACGCTAGCGCAAACCGCGAATGAGTGGCCACACGAGTGAGCATGGACTTGCGTTAGAAATCAGCCAGCTGGAGCGGATCGGCTGCTACTACACCAGCGCCCGACGCTCTAGCCGGTGCAAAACGGCTTGGATCATGCGTTGGGAGCGCTGCACTAGGCGATGTCTGCAAGTTGGCCTTTGGATTGGCGCAAGATTGAGGAGGCGGGGTTGTTGGCTCTGCCTGCGCGTTATCAACGGCGTTCCAGTGGCGCGGTCTGGCGCGCCTCGGGTGCACGTAATATGCGCAATTCCAGCGTGACGCTGTTGGCGCCGCTGGTGGGGAGCCCGGAAGATTTTCTAAACCAAATCAAAACCTTCTGCGCAGAGCAGGCGATTGCTCCGGTCCTGCGTTTGCCCTCCGTGGTGGCTGAAGACCCCGCCAGCGCGGGGCTTGAAAACCAGTTAGAAGCTTGTGGCTGGCGGGCGATCAAGCCCTCGCTGGTAATGGTGCGCCGGCCAGAGCCAGTGTCTGTGCAGCGCCATGTCAAGGGCGGCCGCCTTGAAGAGTTGAGCCTAGAGGCGTGGCTGGCAGAGCAAGCGACCGCACGCGCGGAAGATCCCCAGTCCCGTCAGCTTTTTGAAAGCCTGATGCGCTCGGCCGGGCCGGGGCTGCGGACGTGGGCTTGGCACGAGGGGCGGGCAGGCGCGGGCCGATCCTCGGCGGTGGCTAGCGCCATGCTATTTGATGATGGTCTCATGTCGGGGCTGATGAACTTTTTGGTTGCGCCCAGCGAACGGGGCCGGGGCGTGGGGCGCCGGTTTCTAGAGGCCCTGTTGATGCGCGCCGATCGGGCAGACAAGCCGGTCTGGCTACAGGTCCAGGCCGACAACCTGGCCGCCGTCGCGCTCTATCAACGGGCTGGGTTTATAACCCTTTACCGCTACGCCTATTGGTGCCCGCACTAGTTCCTTTGTGTTCGTTGGCGTCAGGCGGTGAAGGCACCCGGCTGTAGGAGCCATGCTGCGGCTAGCTGGGAGACTGCTTGAACAAGCGGGTCATGTCGAACAGGTTTTCCAGTCGCTCATAACGCGCCTTGGTCTCGGGCCAACACACCTCTTGGGTCGCGGCGATCAGCGCTTCCAACAGCATCATGGTTGCGCTGTTGGAGTCCCAAGCGGAGGGAATTTCGATCCAGCACTGAAAACTGTGGTCGGCGACCGATGCGACCGGGCTCGCCCATTGATCGGTAATGAGGATGATGCGCACCCCGCGCTCTGAAGCTTGCTTGGCTAGGCGCAGCAGATTGGTCTCATAGCGCCGCACGTCGAACAGCAGCAGCGTGTCGCCTTCGGTCATATCCAGCACGTAGTGCGGCCAGGTTGCCGAGGAAGAAGTCATGTGGACAACCCGCGAGCGTATGGCCTGAAAGTGGGTGAAGGCGTAGAGGGCCAGCGCGCTGGAAATACGCCCCCCAACCACATAGAGCATGCCCGATTGCTCCGCCAAAATGCGCGCTGCGGCGTCGAATTGACGGCTGTCGATATTCGAGAAAGTCCGTTCAATGTTCTGGGTTGCGGCCTCAGCGAAGCGGTTTAGAAGGTGCGCGTCGGGAACCTCTGCGACCCAGTTGGCACGCCTTTGCGTAGGGCCGGAGCCGGTGGCTTGCAGCTCTTGCAATAAGGCCTTTTGAAACTGCGGATAGCCCTTAAAACCCAGCTTCTGCACCATGCGTGCGACGGTGGGAGTCGAGACCTCGGCGTTGTTGGCCGCCAGCGTGATTGAGGCCAGGCCGGCCGCGGGATAATTTTCTAATAAGGCATTCGCAAATTTGCGTTCGGAGCGCGTTAGCTCGGCATGGTGTTGGCGGATACGCTCACGAACAGTGGCATTTGTGCTGGTCAAGTTGGCGCCTCCTTGTCGGATTCTTGCCTGGCGATCTTGCCTTTTGCAAACGCCCCTAGCCTTAGCCTAGTCCAAACTTTCGCCAATCGGAAGGCGGAGCTGCAAAATCTTCTGAAAATTTATTGACATTTTACAGATCAAATGAAAGGGTTTTAACAATAAACAAACGGAGGGGCGCTGACGCTCGCACCCTATCGCCAGATTTGCCCACAAATCTCAGCGGTCGGCGGGGAAGAGATCAGCGCGCGAGCATCGAAGTCCATGCAACAACAGGCCATACCAAGTCACGCCCATACCAGGGGCGAGCCACATGCCACGTCGGTCGTTGAATGGATCAACCCGCAAGGCGAAGGCCCCGCCCTGGTCGTTTGCGAGCACGCTTCGCATGCGATCCCGCCCGAACTTGGTGATTTGGGGCTCAAGCCAGAGGACCGCTATAGCCACGCGGTCTGGGATCCGGGCGCGCACGGCGTCGCAAAGCGGCTGGCGCAGGCTCTCGATGCCCCCATGATCGCTTGCCGGGTCTCGCGTCTGGTTTATGACTGCAACCGCCCACCAGAAGCCAAGGATGCCATTCCGGCTCAATCTGAATTGATCGAAGTGCCGGGCAATGCAGGCCTCAGCCAAGTCCAGCGCGACGCGCGTTGTCAGAGCGTCTACCGCCCCTTTTGCGAGGCGGTGCAAGGGACCATTGCGGCGCGCAAACAACAGGGCCTAGCGACCGCCCTTATCACCGTCCATAGCTTCACGCCGACATATTTCGGCAAGCACCGCGCGGTCGAGATCGGCATTTTGCACGATGAGGATTCCCGCATGGCCGACGCCATGTTGTCGGCTGCCGCTATGCTGCCGCACCGCCGTGTCGAGCGCAATCAGCCCTACGGACCAACGGATGGCGTCACCCATTCGCTGCGCATTCACGGGGTGGCGCAGGGCATAGCCAATGTCATGATTGAGGTGCGAAGCGATTTGATAACAAACGAGAATGAAGAGGCAGTTATGGCCGGCGATCTGCTGGAGCTCTTGCGGCCGGTTTGGCCCAACCTGACGTCGCGCGAGGCTTCGCATGCCTAAAGTAATCACCGGATTTGTCGGGGTCGTTGACGCCATCAACCGCTTCATTGGCCACATAGCCATGTATCTGATCTTTGTCTTGTTTGCCGTGTTGCTGTGGTCGTCGGTCTCCAAGACGTTTTTCGATCCGTCGCTTTGGACGCTTGAGACCGCACAGTTCGTCATGGTGGCTTATTACATTTTGGGTGGCCCCTATTCGATCCAGGTCGGTTCCAACGTGCGCATGGACCTATTCTACGGCGGGTGGTCGCTGGAGACTAAGGCCAAGGTCGATGCTTTCACCGTGCTCTTCTTGATGTTCTATTTGGGCGTCCTGCTCTATGGGGCGGTCAGCTCTACGGCCTATTCGCTGGGCTATTTTGGGCTGCAGCCCTTCAGCTTCTTTTGGGACTTTGGCACGACCTTCGTGACAGAGGGGCTGGCCGCCGCGGGTGACAAGTTGGGCTATTTAGAGCGCAGCTCAACGGCCTGGCGGCCTCACCTTTGGCCCATCAAAGTTCTGACCTGCTTCGGCGTCTTCTTGATGTTGTTGCAATGCCTGGCGGAGTTCTTCCGCGATATTGGACGCCTGCGGGGGATTGAAATCTGATGTCTTACGAATTGATCGCCCTGACGATGTTCGCGGGCATGATGCTCATGCTCATGACCGGCCAGCGGGTCTTTGGCGCCATCGGCTTTGTCGGGGCGCTGGCTGGCGTGCTGCTTTGGGGCACCGGCGGCGTTGAGATTCCCTTCTCGGCCGCCATGAAACTCATGAAGTGGTACCCGCTTTTGACCCTGCCCATGTTCATTTTCATGGGCTATGTGCTGAGCGAATCTAAGATAGCCGACGACCTCTATAAAATGTTCCACGTCTGGATGGGGCCGGTTCGCGGCGGACTTGCCATTGGTACCATCGGCCTCATGGTTTTGATTTCAGCAATGAACGGACTGTCGGTCGCAGGTATGGCGATTGGTGCGACTATCGCGCTGCCCGAGCTGCTGCGACGTGGCTATGACAAGATCATGGTGACGGGGGTCATCCAAGCGGGCTCTAGCCTTGGCATCTTGGTGCCGCCCTCGGTGGTGCTGGTGCTCTATGCCATGATCGCCCGCCAGCCGGTAGGGCAACTCTGGCTAGCGGGGGTTGTGCCCGGTTTGATGATGGCGGGTCTCTTTATCGTTTATATCTACGTGCGGTGTCGCCTCCAGCCTGAGCTTGGTCCGATTCTGTCTGAAGAAGAGCGCAATATACCGCGCGCAGAAAAGCTGCGGTTATTGCGGGCGGGCCTGCTGCCTATCGGCATTTTTGCTTCCATGATGGTACCCTTCGTCAACGGTTGGACTTCGCTGGTCGAAAGCTCGGCCATTGGGGCGTTGGCTGCCTTTTTGGCGGCCATCTTGAAGGGGCGCATGACCCGCCAGGTCTTCCAGACAACGGTCCGTCAGACCCTGGCCATTTCCTGCATGTTCATGTGGATCATTCTGGCGGCTCTTGGCTTTGGTGCCATTTTCGACGGGCTTGGCGCGGTCAAGGCGATCGAGAACCTGTTTACTGAACAACTGGGGCTCAATCCCTGGATGATCCTGATCCTAATGCAGCTCAGCTTTATCCTGATGGGCACCTTCTTGGACGATACCGCCATGCTGGTCATTGTGGCGCCGCTCTATGTGCCGTTGGTGAAGCTGCTGGGCTTTGATCTGATTTGGTACGGCGTGCTCTACACCATCACCACCCAGATCGCCTACATGACCCCGCCGTTTGGCTACAATCTGTTCTTGATGCGCGCCATGGCGCCGCCCGAGATCGGGCTCAAGGACATCTACGTTTCCATAATTCCCTTTACGCTCGTCATGGTCTTGGCGCTGGCGCTGGTGATGATCTTCCCCGACATCGCGCTGTGGCTGCCGCATACCGTCTACAACAAATAACCCAAAAGAGCCCTGCACTTAGGGGCCAATTCTTGACAAAGGAGAAATGTCATGACTTCAAGAAGAAAGTTCCTTCAAGCGGCCGGTGTCGGCGCAGTTGCTGCGCCGATTGCAAGCTCCTTGGCCACTCCGGCCCTGGCGCAATCGACCATCAAATGGCGCATGCAGACCTATGCGGGCCCGGCCTTGGCCGAGCACGTAATCAAGCCTGCGATTGACATGTTCAACAAGATTGCGGGCGATCGCATGCAAATTGAGCTGTTCTTCGCCGATCAGTTGGTGCCGACCGGCGAATTGTTCCGTGCCATGCAGCGCGGTACGATTGATGCGGTTCAGTCGGACGACGACTCCATGGCCTCGCCCACCGAGGTTACAGTCTTCGGTGGCTATTTCCCCTTTGCAAGCCGCTATAGCCTGGACGTGCCGGTGCTGTTCAACCAGTACGGCTTGAACGAGATCTGGGACGCCGAGTACTCCAAAGTTGGCGTTAAGCACATTAGTGCTGGTGCGTGGGATCCCTGCCACTTTGCCACCAAAGATCCCATCCACAGCCTGGCCGATTTGAAAGGTAAGCGTGTCTTTACCTTCCCGACGGCAGGCCGTTTCTTGAGCCAGTTCGGCGTTGTGCCCGTGACCTTGCCATGGGAAGACATCGAAGTTGCGGTTCAGACCGGGGAGCTGGACGGCATCGCTTGGTCCGGCATCACCGAGGACTATACCGTCGGTTGGGCTGATGTGACCAACTACTTCCTGACCAACAATATTTCTGGCGCTTGGGCGGGATCTTTCTTCGCCAACATGGGCCGCTGGAACGAATTGCCAGAGGACTTGCAGACCTTGTTCCGCGTCTGCTGTGACCAGTCGCACTACTATCGCCAGTGGTGGTACTGGGGCGGTGAAGCCAGCCTGCGTGTCAATGGCTCCAAGATGCAGTTGACGTCTATTCCTGACGCCGAGTGGGCCCAGGTCGAAGACGCTGCGGTCAAGTTCTGGGATGAGATCGCATCCGAGAGCCCGACCAAGGCGAAGGTTGTTGACATCTTTAAGAAGTACAACGCCGACATGCAAAAAGCTGGCCGTCCTTACCGTTACGGCTAAGCTCATCTCAGCTCACTCTACCTGGCTCCGGTCCTTTGGGTCCGGGGCCAATCTATGACAGGAAAGGCAGCCATGGTTGGCACTTCGACAGCTCCCCTTAGTCTGGATGCCCTGCGCGAGCAGGTGGCAGCAGGCAGCGTTGATACCGTGTTGGTCTGCATGGTGGACATGCAAGGCCGCTTGATGGGCAAGCGCTTTCACGCCGGGCATTTCGTCAATGGCGGTTGGGAAGAGACCCATTGCTGCAACTACCTGTTAGCCACCGATCTAGAGATGGCGACGCCCGACGGCTACGCTAGCACCAGCTGGCAGGCGGGTTATGGCGACTACATCATGAAGCCAGACCTCAGCACCATGCGGCCACTGCCTTGGCTTGAGGGTACGGCACTGGTCTTGTGTGATGTGCTGGACCACCATACCCACGCCGAAGTACCACACTCGCCGCGCGCGGTCTTGAAGCGCCAGGTCAAGGCGCTGGAGGCCATGGGCTATGACGCCAAGATGGCGACCGAGCTGGAGTTCTTCATCTTCGAAAAGAGCTTTGAAGAGATCCGCAAGGAAAAATGGCGCGATCTGGAACCCATCTCTGGCTACAACCAGGACTACCACATCCTGCAGACCACCAAGGAAGAACCGTTGATGCGCCCGTTGCGCAACCATCTATGGAACGCGGGCATTCCGGTCGAAAATTCCAAGGGCGAGGCTGAAACTGGCCAAGAGGAGCTGAATATCAAGTATGCTTCGGCCCTTTTGACGGCGGATTATCACACCATCGCAAAGCAGGCGACCAAGGAAATCGCCTGGCAGCAGGGGCGGGCGGTGACCTTCTTGCCCAAGTGGCACCACGACAAAGTAGGCTCGTCCAGCCACGTTCACCAATCGCTGTGGCGCGACGGCCAGAACGCCTTCTTCGATCCTAGCGATTCCCTGGGCATGTCGGGCCTGATGAAGTCCTATACTGCGGGTTTGTTGAAATACGCCGCCGACTATACCTATTTCATGGCGCCTTACATCAACAGCTATAAGCGCTTTGTGAAGGGCAGCTTTGCGCCGACCCGTATCATTTGGTCGATCGACAATCGGACCGCAGGCTTCCGCTTGTGCGGTGAGGGCACCAAGGGCGTGCGCATGGAATGCCGCGTGCCCGGCTCGGACATCAACCCCTATCTGACCATGGCGGCCATGCTGGCGGCTGGGATCGCGGGCATTCGCGAGGGCCTCAACCTGGAGCCAGCGGCCAGCGGCGACATGTACGAAGGTAATTCCGGCTTCCTGCCTTCCAACTTGCGTGAGGCTAGGGCGGCGCTGGCGGGCTCGACCATGTTGCGCCAAGCTATGGGGGATGATGTCGTGGATCACTACAGCCGCGCCGCTGAAGTGGAGATCGAAGAATTCGATCGCATTGTGACCGACTGGGAGGTCGCGCGCGGCTTCGAACGCGCCTAAAGGCCGCCGCTCGGCTCGCGGCTTGCAACTATCGTGGCTTTGGACCGTTTGCTTCGCTGGCAAGTGGTTTAGAAGCCAAGCATTAGACCCCTTTTCTGGAGACCCGACATGGCCGACCTTCTGCGCTGCATATCCCCCATCGACGGTTCGGTTTTTGCCGAGCGTCCTACACTGAGCTTAGAGGCCGCGCAGGCATCGGCGACGCGGGCCCGCCAGGCGCAAGCGGCCTGGGCGGCACGCCCGCTGCAAGAACGCATTGATCTGGTCATGGCAGGCGTTGCCAAGGTCGGTGAGATGAACGAGACCATCGTGCCGGAACTGGCCAAAATGATGGGCCGGCCTGTGCGCTATGGCGGTGAATTCGGCGGCTTTAACGAGCGGGCGAGCCACATGGCCGCCATTGCAGAAGAAGCGCTAGCCGACATCCTGGTCGAAGATTCCGATCGCTTCAAACGCTACATCAAGCGCTTGCCGCACGGCGTGGTGTTCGTGGTCGCGCCCTGGAACTACCCCTATATGACCGCGATCAACACCGTGGCTCCGGCTCTGATCGCAGGCAACACGGTCATTCTAAAGCACGCGACGCAAACGCTGTTGGTGGGTGAGCGTATGGCCGAAGCCTTCCACGCCGCCGGGCTGCCAGAGGATGTGTTCCAGAACCTCTTCTTGAGCCACGATGTGACCAGCCAGCTCATCGCCGGACGTGCCTTTAACTTCGTCAATTTCACGGGCTCTGTGGCGGGCGGCGCGGCTATGGAGCGCGCGGCTGCGGGTACCTTCACCCCGGTGAGCACCGAACTCGGCGGCAAAGATCCGGGCTATGTCATGGATGATGCCGACCTGGATGCAGCGGCCGAGACCTTGATTGATGGGGCCATGTTCAATTCGGGCCAGTGCTGCTGCGGAATTGAGCGCATATATGTGCAAGCCCCGCTCTATGATGCCTTCTTGGAAAAGGCCGTGGCCATCGTTGAGGGCTACCAGTTGGGCGACCCTCTGGACCCGGCCACCAGCATCGGCCCCATGGCCAACAGGCGCTTTGCCGACGAGGTACGCGCTCAGATCAGCGAGGCGGTGACTGCAGGCGCAATTGCCCACATCGCCACCTTTACTAGTGACGATGGGGGCACCTACCTGACGCCGCAAATCCTCACCAATGTCACCCACGATATGCGCGTCATGCGTGAGGAGAGCTTTGGTCCGGTCGTGGGCATTATGAAGGTCGAGAGCGATGAAGAAGCCGTCGCGCTAATGAACGACAGCGATTATGGCCTGACCGCTTCGCTATGGACCCGCGATGTGGCGCGCGCCGAACGCCTCGGGGCCGCCATTGAGACGGGAACGGTCTTTATGAACCGCGCTGACTATCTGGACCCCGGCCTATGCTGGACGGGCTGCAAAGACACCGGACGCGGCGGCGGCCTGTCCGTCATTGGCTATCACAACTTGACCCGGCCCAAGTCCTATCACTTGAAGAAAGTGACCGGCTAGAGCCTGGCTAAATCGATTTACGCATTTGATCTAAAAGGAAATGTTTGCATGAGCCTGGTTGGAAACTGGTCTTATCCTACGGCCATCAAGTTTGGCGCAGGGCGAATCAAGGAGCTGGGCGAGGCTTGTGCTCAGGCGGGCATGAAGCGCCCGCTGTTGGTCACAGATCGCGGCTTGGCGAGCCTGCCCATCACCCAGGCCGCCTTGGACATTATGGAGGCTGCGGGCCTTGGTCGTGCGCTGTTCAGCGAGGTCGATGCCAACCCCAACGAGGTCAACTTGGCGGCAGGCGTTGAGGCCTTCAAGCAAGGCGACCATGACGGCGTGGTTGCCTTTGGTGGGGGCTCTGGCCTGGACCTAGGCAAGATGGTGGCCTTCATGGCGGGCCAGACGCGTCCGGTCTGGGACTTTGAGGATATCGGCGATTGGTGGACTCGCGCAGATGCCGAGGCCATCGCGCCCATCGTGGCGGTGCCGACCACGGCGGGCACGGGCTCGGAAGTGGGCCGCGCCAGCGTCATCACCAATAGCCAGACCCACGTTAAAAAGATCATCTTCCACCCCAAGGTTTTACCAGCGGTGGTCATTTGTGATCCAGAGCTGACAGTTGGCATGCCGAAATTCATTACGGCGGGCACCGGCCTAGACGCTTTTGCGCACTGTGTCGAAGCTTACTCCAGCCCGCACTTTCACCCCATGTCACAGGGCATCGCGCTGGAAGGCATGCGCTTGGTTAAGGACTATCTGCCGCGCGCCTATGCCGATGGAACCGATATTGAAGCCAGGGCCAACATGCTGGTCGCTGCGGGTATGGGCGCGACTGCCTTCCAGAAGGGCCTCGGCGCGATCCACGCCATGAGTCATCCGGTCGGCGCGCACTTCAACACCCACCACGGTACCACGAACGCGGTCTGCATGCCTGCCGTGCTGCGTTTCAATGCGCCTGCCATTGCCGAGCGCTTTGAAGCTGCGTCGGCCTATCTTGGCATCAGCGGCGGTTTTGCCGGCTTCCAGGACTTCGTGCAGGCGCTAAACGACCAGTTGGCCATACCCCACGGTCTAAAAGAGCTGGGCGTTACCGCGGATGCCATCCCCGCGCTGGTGGAAGGCGCGGTGATTGATCCATCGTGCGGCGGCAATCCAGTGCCCTTGAACGCTGAAAACCTGACCCAACTGTTCGACGCTGCGCTTTAGATTGTTGGTCGGTCCGATTGCATGTTGGGGTCTCAAGGCAGGCAAATAGCGGTTTTGGCCGGGGCCTGCCGGGTGAACCAGCGGCGCGATAAGGTGTCGGTACAGCGCGTGTTGGCGCGTTCTAGAGCGCTTCATTTTTAATTTGACGCATATCCGGCGGCTTTGAAGTAGTTTGAGCATTCCTGTGGCTCGAACATGGCGCAGATGTCGGCCAGGGCCTCATAGAGCTGGTCGAAGGTCCGCGCTCCAATCCGACGCAAGTGCGCCTTGAGCTTGGCAAAGGCCATCTCGATGGGGTTGAGGTACGGGCTGTAAGGCGGCAGGAACAAGAACCAGCCCCCCGCTTTCTTCAAAGCCTCGCCAGCTTGCTGGTTCTTGTGGGTGGCCAAGTTATCCAAGATCACGACGGTGCCAGGCTCAAGCTGAGGCACCAGAACCTGGCTGATATAGGCCTGGAAGGCCTGACCATCCATGCTGCCTTCGATCACCCAAGGTGCAATGAGGGCGTCTTGGGTCAGTCCAGCGATAAAGGTCTGGGTCTTCCAATGGCCAAAGGGAGCATCCATCTCTAGGCGCTCACCTTTGAGAGCCCAGCCGCGCTGACGCCAGTGGCCTCAAGCAAGGCAGCCTTGAGTTGGCTCAAGGTCAGGTCAGCATCTTGGGTCAGCCACTCGACCAGCGGACCGTCATAGGGAGCCAGCTTGCCTGTTCCCTTCGGTCGCCCCTTGCGTTTCATGTATTGATCGTACGCCGTGATATCCGCAATCGAGCCAATCTCCGCGATATCCTGGGTCTGGCGAGACGACAGAGCTCTGCGAGAAGTTTGCGCTGCAGCACCCGCCTTATTAGTCGCCTCAAATTTTTCGCCTAACCACTTGGTTAGCTTGGCAAGGTCTCTAACGTGTCGATCTCGATAGATGTGGAAGAGAGTAGTTTTGTCCTCAACATCTCCTATCTAGTCCTGCGCATCCCACGAGGAGGTGCTGATACGTTGACGTTCTTTAAATGTTCTGTATTGTCAAGCTTTGTTTACAGGGGTTGGAGTTGCCAAGGCCAGCAGCACTAGTCCGCGTGGCGCGTTTCTGGGTGCAGCGAAGTGCCCAAAATATGCTCGGAGCGGTGAATGACATGGTTCGCCGAGCCCACGATCAGCGGATCAGGAGCCTTGGCGACTTTGGGGTTCTTACCGGGATAATCAAGGCGACTGAGGAAGTGGCGCATGCAATTGATACGCGCGCGCTTCTTGTCGTCGGACTTGATGATGGTCCAAGGCGCATCAGCGGTGTCGGTATAAAAGAACATGGCCTCCTTGGCTTCGGTATAGTCGCTCCATTTGTCCAGGCTGGCGCGGTCGATGGGGGAGAGTTTCCATTGCTTCAAAGGATCGCTCTGGCGGCTGGCAAAACGGCGGAGCTGTTCTTCGCGTGTGACCGAAAACCAGTACTTGAACAGCATAATGCCCGAACGCGTTAACATGCGTTCCAATTCGGGGGTCTGGCGCATGAATTCCAGATAGTCGTTAGGCTCGCAAAAGCCCATGACCCGTTCCACGCCGGCGCGGTTGTACCAACTGCGGTCATAGAAGACCATTTCGCCTGATGTCGGTAAGTGATTGATATAGCGTTGGAAAAACCACTGTCCGCGTTCCGCGTTGCTGGGCTTGGTGAGCGCGACCACGCGGGCTTCGCGCGGGTTGAGGTGCTCCATGAAGCGCTTGATGGTGCCGCCTTTGCCCGCTGCATCGCGGCCTTCAAACAGCACCACGATTTTCTGTCCGGTCTCTGCGACCCACTTTTGCACCTTCAAAAGCTCGACCTGCAGCGCCGCTTTTTGCCGCTCGTAGCTGCGGCGACTAAGGCGGTTGTCGTAAGGAAAAGCCCCGCTCTCGAAGGCGTCTCTGATCTCGGCCAGACTCGGCGGGAGCGAGCGGGCCTTGGCGGGGGCGGCTTCTTGGTCAGCTGCAGGCGCTTGCGAAGGATCGAAGGTCGCGGCGCTGGGCTGGGCATCGCTCTTGCTTGCGGCCTCGCCATTTGGCTGATTGGTCTCGGCTGTCATAGGGTTCTCCTTGCGTCGCGGTCCAGACGCGCCCTGCAGCCGCATCTTGGAAAACATAAGTGTTTCAAGCAATTAGCCGTCCCGCATTGAGCTGCCACAAAGCCCTTGCGGTTACTTACGTCATGCCAAATTAGGCAGGGAAAACCTCAATCTGCAGCGCTTGTGGGCCTCGTACTGACAGGCCGCGCTTGTAGGTCGGTTCTTCACGCAACTGGATTGAGCGAAGGCGCTGATTGAGCGCGGTAAAGATGATCTCCATATCCAAGCGCGCCAAGTGGTTGCCCAGGCAAAAATGGGCGCCGCCGCCAAAGGCAATGTGGCGCACGGGTTGGCGGCCCACATCGAAGTGATCGGCGTTTTCGAATTGCTCCGGGTCGCGGTTGGCCGCCCCATACAGCAGCCCGAAGCGCGTGCCGCGGGGGAATCGCTGCCCGGCGACCAGCGCCTCGCGGGTCGAGAAACGGTGGAAGTAGGGCAGGGGCGATTCAAAGCGAAACATCTCGTGTACGGCGCTGCGCATCAGGCCGGGGTCGGCACGCAGGCGCTCATGCTGATCGGGAAAGCGCAACAAGCTGTGCAAGCCAGATCCGAGTACATCAATGGTCGAGCCGTGCCCGGCCATCAAAATCAGCATGGCGAGCGAAATGGTCTCGTCCGCATCGGTGCGCCCAGCCTTCTCGTGCGTCACCAGGCGGCTCATCAAGTCGTCGGTGGGGCGCTTGTGACGCTCAGCGATCATGCCGCTCAGATAGGCGTGGAATTCGCGAACTGCGGTCTCGGCTTGCTGCTTTTGCTCGATCGTCCGCCCAACGTTGTAGTAGCGCACAACATGCTCTGACCAACGGCGCAGCTGGGGTGAGTCGGCTTCCGGCACGCCCAGGATATGGCCGATAACGTGGCCTGGCACGTGTGCCGCGAAATCACCAACAAAATCAAAGTGCCCGGTCTCGATCAAGGGGCCTAGCAAGCGATCCACCAGGGCTTGGATGTAGGGTCGTTGGCGTTCGACCAGCGCCGGTGTGAAGTCGCGAAACACCAGTTTGCGCTGGCGATCATGCTTCTGGCCCTCGATATCCAGCATATTCTGCTGCACATAGCGCTCGTGATAGGGCATGTCGTGCATGCCCGCCTTGACCTGAAGCGCGCGCTGCTCTTCGGGGCTGACCAGGCCATCGACGCTGCGCAACATGGTCTCGTCCAGTGCCAGGGCGCGCACATCAGCATAGCGGGTCAGCATCCAAGTATCTTCGGGCGCGTAGTAGTAGGGCCGCCCGAGGTCGCGCAAGCGCCGATAGCTGGCGTGCGGGTCCGCTGCGAAGGCGGGGCCTAGCGGATCAAAGTCAAGGGGCGGTTGTGGGCTGGACGGCATGGTTGCGGCTCTATGGCTGGCAGGGTCAAGCTGCCATGCTAGCCAGACCAGCGTTTCGGGTCCATGCGCATTTGTTCGGATCTCAGCGCCGGACCGTTGTGCTCATCAGCAAGCCTGGGCAGTCGGGGCTAGACTGCGGTCTCCAGCAGCTCGACCGCCAGAATGGTCGGCAGGTGGCGGGCGATCTCTTGCCAGGTATCGCCCTCGTCGGTGCTGGCATAAACCGAGCCCGAGTTGGTGCCGAAATAAAGGCCCGCGGGGTCTTGGTTATCGCCCGTCATAGCTTGGCGCAGCACAGTGAAATAGCAGGCTTCTTGCGGCAGGCCATCGCGCATATCTTGCCAGCTCTGCCCGCCGTCGCGCGAACGCCAGACCGCCGCCGCCGCATCCGGCGGAAAGCGGCCCGCCATGTCTCCGTTGAGCGGCAGTGTCCAAATGGTCTGGGGGTCGCGGGGGTGCACGCGGATAGGAAAGCCAAAGGTCGAAGGCAGGCCCTCGGTGATATTATCCCAAGAACGGCCGCCGTCCGGCGAGCGCCAAACCCCGTGATGGTTCTGCTGATAGAGCAAATCGCCATCGCCTGGTGCGCGCATCATATTGTGGACGCAGTGGCCGGTCTCGCCGTCGCGTGGGGCAGCCGGATGATTGCTGTGTTCGCAGGCCTCAGCATTCGACAAGCGGTTGCGTCGTTGCCAGTTCTGGCCGCCGTCCTCGGTCGCGAAGACCCCGGCGGCAGAGATGCCGGCCCACAGCTTGTCGGGGTTGTTGGGATCGCTTACCAGAGTGTGCAGGACCAAGCCCGCCGCGCCTGGGTTCCAGTTTTCGGCCGAGGGATGGTTGGTCAGACCATCAACCCTTTGCCAGGTCTCGCCCTGGTCCTCGCTGACCAGCAGTTGGGCGGGCTTAGTGCCCGCATACAGCTTGCCGTGGGCGTAATGCAGCGACCAGACCTGCTTAAAGTCCTCGCCGAAGGGCAGGGCCTCAGGGCTCCAACCGACCATCTTGGCGAAATCCGCGTCGTTGGCCGCCCAATCGTCCATCATGCCTTTGGTGAGGCGCGTGAGTTGCCAGCTTTGGCCAAGGTCGTCCGAGCGCCAGACGCCAGCCCCGTGGAAATCGCCGCCACCGCCGGCCCAGATACGCCCGCTTTTAGGGTCGCCGACCAAGTGATTGATGGGGGCGCCATCACAAAAAGGGCCGCTGACCTGCCAGCCCGCGCGCTGGCCGTCATCGCGCACCAAGAAAGCGCCTTTGGTTGTGCCCAAAAGTAAAGTCATTGCGCTCGCCATTGTTCTGTCTCCCCTCAAAACCTGCGTCGGAACGTCGCGACATTAGCAGCTCTGGGAGATGCTGGCTAGGGTGCTCTGTCTCTAGTCCTCGGCGCTGTCACCGACGGGTTTGAGCTTAAGGGCGAGAGCCGCTTCCAAGAAGGCGTCGATGTCCCCATCGAGAACCGCCCCAGAATTCGATGTCTCGTGTTGAGTGCGCAGATCTTTAACCATTTGATAAGGCTGCAAAACATAGGATCGGATCTGGTGTCCCCAGCCGATTTCCGTTTTTTGCGCTTCGGTATCGTTGGCGGCATCTTCGCGCTTTTTCAGCTCCATTTCATAGAGCCGTGCGCGCAGCATGGACATGGCCGTCGCCTTGTTCTTGTGTTGCGAGCGGTCCGACTGACACTGCACCACGATCCCGGTCGGTTGGTGCGTAATGCGCACCGCCGAGTCGGTGGTGTTGACGTGTTGCCCACCAGCACCCGAGGCGCGGTAAGTATCAATGCGCAGGTCGCTATCAACGATTTCCACCTCGATATTGTCGTCGATGACCGGGTAGACCCAGACCGAGGCAAAAGAGGTGTGGCGCCGCGCTTGGCTATCGAAGGGCGAGATGCGCACCAGGCGATGCACGCCGGTCTCAGTCTTGGCCCAGCCATAAGCGTTTTCGCCCTTGATCTTGATAGAGATGGATTTGAGGCCCGCTTCTTCACCAGGGCTCTCTTCCATCAGCTCGGTCTTGAAGCCGCGCTTGTCGGCCCATCGCAAATACATGCGCGCCAGAATTTGGCACCAGTCTTGCGCCTCGGTGCCGCCTGCGCCCGCGTTGACTTCCAAGAAACAATCGTTGCTGTCGGCTTCACCGGACAAGAGCGATTCAAGTTGGCGCTTGGCGGCCTCCGCCTTGAGCGAAAGCAGGCCGTCTTCGGCTTCTTGCAAGGACTCCTTATCGTCCTCCATCTCTGCCATTTCGATCAAATCGACGAAGTCTTGCTTGTCTTGCTCGATCTTGCGGGTCGCGGTGATGGCGGTATCCAGCTTCTGGCGCTCTTGCAGGAGCACGCGCGCTTGGTCGGGGTTCGACCAAAGCTCTGGATCTTCGCTTAGAGCGTCTAGTTCTTCAAGGCGTAGGACAGCATTGTCCCAGTCAAAGATGCCTCCTCAGCAGGCCCAAGGACTTATCGATGTCCTCGACCGCTGCTTGCATTTCCGCGCGCATGGCGTTCTCCAAATCAAGTGTGGACTGCGGGTATAAGTGGGGCGCGCGGGCTTGGCAAGCGATAGGCGCGCAAAGGCGGTCAGAGCGGTGGTCAGAGCGGTGGCGGGATCAGGACGAAGCTGCCAATGTGGTTCTTTTGCAAGAAGGCCTCTTGCGCAGCTTGGATCTCCGCCAAAGGGTAGACGCCGGCCACGGCGGGCTTGAGGCCGCCTTGGCCCAGCACCTCGAGTAGCGCAGGGAAGGTCGCGGGCTCATAGGCCGCCGAGCCGTAAAAGCTGAGGCTCTTAAGGTAGAGCGTTCTAAGGTCCAGGCTGACCTGCGGCCCGGCAATCGCGCCGGCGGTGACGTAACGCCCCGCGCGCGCTAAAAGGCCCAAAAGATCGGCGAAGATGGGACCACCAACCACATCAGCCACGAGGCTAAAAGACTGGCCCTCGTTGGCTGCGCGGGCTTGTTCGGCCCAGTCTGAGGCTTTGCGGTCAATCACCGCATCCGCGCCGCCGGACAAAAGGGCCTGGGCCTTGCTGGGATCGGCCAGGGCGATGACCCTGGCACCCTTGTGTTTGGCGATTTGCACCAGAAAACTGCCAACCCCGCCCGAGGCCCCCGTCACCAGCACGCGATCACCCGCAGCGATGCTGGCGGCCAACAGCATGTTCATCGCGGTGCCGCCCGAGCAAGGCAGGGTGGCGAGCTGTTCGGGGCTCAGATCGTTGGCGGGGAGGCGACAGACCTGGCGCGCAGGCGCGGCGGTGAACTGGGCAAACGCGCCGTCATATTCAGCGCCCAGGAAGCCAACCTTGTCGCGCCATTGCGGGTCGTTGGGATCATAGAAATAGGGCTGAACGAGCACGGTTTCGCCCAGTAAGCTGGGATCGGCCTCGCTGCCCAGGGCCACCACACGCCCCAGACAGTCGGCGCCTTGAATGCGCGGAAAGACTAGATCGCCGGTCCAGTCGCCCATACCGCCTTGGCTTACGGCAAAGCCCTGCGAGCCACCCTTGGCGGTGGTGCCGCTGGTCACGGTTTTGGCGTACCAGCCGGTGCGCGCGTTAATATCGGTATTGTTGATGCCGGCCGCTGCGACCTGGATCAATACATCTGCTTCGCCCACTGTCGGCAAGGGCAAGTCCTGGCGGTAGACCAAGGCTTCGAACCCGCCGTAGCCGGTCAGCTGTACGCCGGTCATGGTTGCAGGAAGGTCAAATAGCGCTTGGGCGGCCATGAGCGCTCCTGTGGCTTACTGAGTGTAAGAGGCGACCTGTTAAGGGGCAACCTAGTGGCGACTTGCAGCTCAGCCCTTATCGCTCAGAGGGCCGCCGTTTTCGCCGATTACCTGCGACATGGGCACGGTGGGCTTGTAGAATGACGTGCGCACGGTCAACGAGGTCTTTACGTGGCCGACATTGGGTGCAGGCGTTAGTTTTGACGTCAAGAAGGTCTGGAAGCTTTCCAGGTCTTGCGCAACGATCTTCAGCAAAAAGTCGATCTCACCCGACAGCATATAGCAGGCGCGCACCTCGTCCCAAGACTCGGTCAGGGTCTCAAACGCCCGCAAATCGGCCTCGGCTTGTGATTTGAGGCCAACGTAGGCGAAGACGGTCACTTTATACCCCAATAGCTCGGGCGAAAGGTCCGCGTGGTAGCCTTTGATGTAGCCTTGTTCTTCCAGGACACGGACGCGGCGCAGACAAGGCGGGGCCGAGATGCCAGCGCGTTTTGCCAGCTCAACGTTGGTCATACGTCCGTCATTTTGCAGATCGGATAGGATCTGGAGATCGGTCGGGTCCAGCTTCCCTCTGCTCATGCGCGTTTCCTCTTTTTGGGGCTGTGTTCTTTGTTGGGTGCTTTTAGGGTGTCTTGCGACCCTTTGTCTTGGTTGGGGAAAGAATGTTTCACGAAAGCGCACGATAGGCAAGAAGTTTGCTCAATCGGTCAAAATGTCGTCTTTTTATGTCGATTCATCCGCAAGAAAGGGTTGCTGTGCTGCAAATTTGGGTGCTGTACGATCACAAGATGGGCTCGAAAAACCAATGCTTGGCCCTGGCAGAAGCGCTGGCCCAGCGCTACGGGGCTGCCATTGATAGCAAGGCGGTGCGCTTGCGGCTGCCTTGGCGCTGGCTGGCGCCTGCTCTACATCCTTTGGCCTTGGGGATCGTTCGCCCTGAGGATCGCGCAAGGCTGGCGCCGCCCTGGCCGCACTTGGTGATCGCGTCCGGCTCCAAGTTGGCCGCCCCAGCCCTGGCAATCAAGGCGGCCAGCGACGGGCAAGCCCTTGCGGTGCAGATCTTGGACCCGCGCGCCCACCGCGCCCGCTTTGACGCCATCATCACGCCGCAGCACGACCAACTGGTTGCAGGCAATGTCATCCCAATTCTGGGCGCTCTGGCGGTTGTGGATCAAGCGCGGCTGGACGAAGGCCGGGCGCTGATGGCCCCGATCATGCGCGGACCAGGCCCGCATGTTAGCGTCATGATAGGCGGGCCCAACAAGGACTTCGAACTCGATCTGGACACGCTCTCAGGCCCGGTCGAACGTCTGTTGAGCACCGGGGCTGGGCGCGTCTATCTCTGTTCTTCGCCGCGGACGCCAGCCGCGCTCATGGCTGCTTTACGACAGCGCTTCGCCGGACGCGATGATGTTTGGATTCGCGACGACGCCGCCCCGAATCCCTACGCCGGGCTGTTGGCGTTGAGCGATCTTGTCTGCGTCACCCAAGATTCGGTGAACATGATGAGTGAGGCCGCGCGTTTGGGGCTACCCGTGATGAGCTTGCCACTTCCGGCCAAAGCCCGCCGCTTTAAGCGTCGCTCGAAATTTGCCGCTTTCCACGAGGCTATGGGTAAAGCCGGGCACTTGCGGCCTTGGGCGGGCCGATTTGAGCTGTGGCCAGCACCCAAACTAGACGACATGGCGGTGGCCCTAAAGGGGCTAGCCCCTTTGGTTGAGGCCAAGTTCGGCACCGCGAACAGAGAGCCCTAGATCGGCGCAAGCTGATGCGCCGCGACCACCTGCGCGGCTGACAAGCGCTGATAAATGCGCCCAACTAGTGCGGCTCGCAAAAACGCGATCTGGATATCCTGAATGCGAGGCCTTATGTCTGAGCTGATTGCCACCCTGCTAGGAAGAAAATCTGTGCCCGAAAATAATTCCGAAACGACTACTGCCCCGCTGACCGTCCCCGCTGATGCGACCCACGCCAAAGTTTTGATTATTGGCTCGGGCCCTGCCGGATATACTGCCGCCATCTATGCTGCGCGTGCGGCGCTGGAGCCGTTGTTGGTGCAAGGGCTGCAACCGGGGGGCCAGCTGACAATCACCACCGACGTTGAAAACTACCCGGGATTTGCTGATCCGATCACCGGGCCCTGGCTGATGGAGCAAATGGCCAAGCAGGCGGAAAACGTCGGCACCAAGACGCAGTTTGATACCATCACCGATGTGGATTTCAATCAGCGTCCCTTCGTGGCCAAAGGTGACAGCGGCACCACCTATACCGCTGATGCCGTTATCATCGCCACGGGCGCGCAGGCGCGCTGGTTGGGGCTGGATTCTGAGACCAAGTTTCAGGGCTTCGGGGTCTCGGCCTGCGCCACTTGCGACGGCTTTTTCTATCGCGGCAAAGAGGTAGCGGTCATTGGCGGCGGCAATACCGCGGTCGAAGAAGCACTGTATCTGACCAATCACGCCAGCAAAGTGACCCTGATTCACCGCCGCGATGAGCTGCGCTCGGAAAAGATTTTGCAAAAGCGCCTATTCGACAACCCCAAGGTCGAGGTGATTTGGGATCACCAAGTCGATGAGGTCTTGGGCGATGCAGACCCCTTGGGTGTCACAGCCCTGCGCTTGAAGCACGTCAAGACCGGCGAGACCCAAGAGCTGCCCGTCCATGGCATGTTTGTCGCCATTGGCCACAAGCCAGCGACCGAGGTCTTCAAGGGTAAGGTAGAGATGGACCCAGCAGGGTATATTATTTCTGCCCCCGACAGCACCAAGACCAACATTCCAGGCGTCTTCGCGGCGGGCGATGTCACCGATCACATCTATCGCCAAGCCGTGACCGCTGCGGGCATGGGCTGCATGGCGGCCTTGGAAGCCGAGCGCTTTTTAGCTGAAGAAGGCGTGGTCTAGAGCGCGCCGCTTTGCTTGCTAGCGTGCCAGGCCTTCGGGATTAGAAGTTGGTGAGCGTACAGCAGCCCTCGAAATTCTGCCGACCAATGAGCGCGCGGATGTAGTAGGGGTAGTTGCGGTCACTCATACCGTCAGAGCAGGCTTGGCCGCCGCGCTGGCTCATGGCTTCGATACGCGCGGACAGGCGACCACCCGTCGAGGACAGCAGTTTTATGGCACCAGGTTCGCCGTCCAAGAGGCCCGGCAGCTCGGTTAGTCCTGCTAAAGAATTGATCTCGCTGCCGTCCAAATTGGTATAGCGCAGCTTATCGCCGATCAAGCGTAGACCCCAAAAGGGCTCTGTGCCGCCGCAATGCCACTCTTGGCCGTGGTCGTCTTCAGCGGTGGCAGGGATAAGGTGGCGCTGAGGCGCCCAGGCCAAACGTCCCGCGATCTCGACCTGCCGCCAGCCGTTTTGTGTGCGCCCGGTCAGGCGTGCATCCTTTGATCCCGCTCTCAAGTGCGCCACCACAGCGGCTTGCCCGCCGGGTGCCTCACGCAGGGCCAAATGTTGCCCGCTTCGAATACCGATTACTAGGCCGTACAAAGGCAAGGACCCATCCGCCTCTAGCCCCACGCCCGCCCCGGTGGCGATCAAGTAGCGCGCGCGCCCAGCCCTCGGCCAGATCGTGGCGCACATAGAGCCAATCGCCCTGGCTGGGGCCGACCGTGAAAGCCGCAGGGCTACCGGGCGGCATTTCGCCAACAATGGCAGAGCGCGCATTTGGCGCCTCGCGCAGGTTCAGCACATCATCGCTAGCGACATTGACAACTTGCAAGGGGGTGCGGCTGGGCACCTCGGCTTGGGCCTGAGGCAGCGGGGCGAGGAATAGGGCCAGCAGCAGGCCGGCCAATCCGGTAATGGCGGCCATGACGGGTCTCGCTGTCCTAGTCACTGGCCTCGCCATCCTAGCCACTGGCCATTCGAGGGCCTGGTTGGGAAAATTCGGGTCGGGAAAATTCAGGTCGGTTAAATTCGCGGGACAGTTGAGCATAAAGACCTCTTGATCGGAAAATTGGTCATTCGTAGGGTTGGTCCGTAGAAACGTCGCTCATCACAAACGCTGGATTCCTACATTGTCGCGGCAAGGCTAAGCCGATTGTTGCGCGTATGCGGGCCGCCTATCGTAAGACAAAGGCAGACCGCTCTTATCATACAAGGTGGGTGAACCAGGACTGAATTGCCGCTCGCCCGTCACTGGCCGCAAACTGCGTTGCCTGCGGTCAGGGCGCGCCTACCGCTCACACAAGCCGCAAAAGGAAGGCCCATGACCGAAACGAACCGTTTGCTCTTTGAACTGGAAGGGGCGCAGGGCCAGCGTTTCAGCCCCTACGTATGGCGCACGAAAATGGTCTTAGCGCATCTTGGCATCGACTATCAGAGCCAAGGCGTCGGCTTTACCGACATCGGCCAGGCGGCGGGTGGTGGCTTTAAAACCGTGCCCATCTTGTTTGAAGGTCAGGTCTGTGTATCGGATTCTTGGGCGATTGCTGAGACCATCATTGACCAGACCGATGGCGCCCTGTTTGGCGGCCCGGCCGGGCGCAGCTTTGCCAGGTATCTACACGACTGGAGTTCTTTGGGCATGCTGGGGTCGATTTTGCGGCTCAATGCGGTGACGATCTGGCAGGATCAAGCGCCCAAGGATCAAGACTATTTCCGCCGCTCGCGCGAAAAGCGATTTGCCAAGCCCCTAGAGGAGCTGTGCCCCGACCCGCAAGGCGAACTCAAGGCGCTGTCGCGGGCCTTGCGGCCACTTGACTCCGCTCTGGGCGGCCAACCCTTCTTTGGCGGGCAGACGCCGATCTATGCCGATTATATCCTTTTTGGAAACGCACAGTTTGCTCGCTGTAGCGGTCCACACGCCATTCTGAGCCAGAATCCCGGTTTGGAGGCTTGGTTTGAGCGCTGCCTTAACTTACATGGGGGACTGGGACGCAGCGAACCCAGCTATATTGAAAGGCACGCGCGATGATTGATATTTATATTTGGGCCACGCCTAACGGCTATAAGCCAATGATTTTGCTTGAAGAATTGGGTGTTGACTACCGCGTTGTGCCTGTCGATATCGGCAAAGGCGAGCAGTTTGAGCCCGATTTCCTTGCGATTTCACCCAACAACCGCATTCCGGCGCTGGTCGATCACGCGCCCGCTGACCTGGGAGCGCCGCTGTCGGTCTTCGAGTCGGGTGCCATCTTGGAATATCTCGCGGACAAGCACGAAGCCTTTTTGCCCCGCGCCACCCGCGCGCGCTACGAGGTCTTGCAGTGGCTGCACTGGCAGATTGGGGGCTTTGGTCCCATGCTGGGGCAGAACCACCATTTCAATCTCTATGCCGATGAAAAGATTCCCTACGCCATCAATCGCTATGTCGGCGAGACCGAACGCCTCTATGCGGTGTTGAACAAACAGCTTAAGGGCAAGGAATTTGTGGCGGGCGACTATTCAATCGCTGATATGGCAATCTGGCCCTGGGCGCACCGCTATCCGCGCCAATCGATCAACCTTGACGATTTCCCAGAGGTCAAGCGCTGGTACTTTGCCTTAAAAGAGCGTCCCGCCGTTCAAGCCGCCCTGCAGAAAACCGATGAAGCGGTGGGTGAGCACAAAGCCTTGCATGAAAACGCGGAGGCCAAACAGGTGCTGTTCGGACACAATAAGGATACGGTGGCCGCTGAATGACAAAGGCGTTGACGGGAACGGACCCGACCTTGGAGCTGTTGGCCAAGCGCCGCTCGATCAAGGTCGTGGACATGGGCAATGCCCCCTTAGAAGCGGGGCAATTACAAACCATTTTACGGGCAGGCTTGCGCGTGCCCGATCATGGCAAGCTGGCGCCTTGGCGCTTTGTTGTCTTTGAAGGCGAGGGGCGCACGGCCTTTGGTGAGGTGCTCAAAGAGGCCTATTCCAAAGATTTTCCGGACGCCGCACCGTCGAGCTATGAATTCGAGCGCGCGCGCTTTGAGCGGGCCAGCGCCGTGGTCGCCGTCATTTCGGCCCCGCGCCGCCATCCTAAAATTCCGGCCTGGGAACAACAGCTCTCGGCGGGGGCTGCTTGCCAAAACATGATGATTGCTGGCACCGCTTTAGGGTTGGCCTGTCAGTGGCTCACCGAATGGTATGCATTTGATGCGGGCGTTGCTAAGGCTCTGGGCGTCAACGCCGATGAGGGCGAGCAAGTCGCTGGCTTCTTGTATTTTGGCACTCGCCAAGAAGAACCCAGCGAACGCGATCGGCCCGACTTTGAACAAGTCGTCTCTTGGTATGGCCGCGACTGACCAAGAGCGCAGCGACGACAGCGATCAAGAGCGCAGCGAAGATGGCGACCAAGCACGCCTTGAGGTTCTCACCCAAAACCTGTGGCGGGCGCTGAGCGAAGACCGCGCGGCGCAAGCCCTGCTGGCGACACGGCTGGGGGGCAGGGCCGTGCTGGACGTGGCCGATTTACAGCCTTTGGCCGATCAGGGCCTGGCTCACGACCATTTGCGGCTGGGCGACAGCGGTTTGGTGGCGCGGCTACCCAAGCAATCGCAGTGGCAGCACGCGCCCGACGACAATTTGCGCTATCAAGCGGCTTGTTTTGCGCGTCTGGCGACCAGCGGCGTCACCCCGCGGTGTCACGCCCTGTTGCCCGTGAGCGCTAGCCTGCCGTTTGGAGGCTTGCTGGTAGACTATATTGAGGGGCGGCGCGCGGATGCCGCGCGAGATATGACCGCGATTGCGCTCTGTCTGGCCCGCATTCACACCAGCCCTGAACCGCATGAAACCGAGCGCGCGATCGACTCCGTGGCGCTGGCCGATCAAAGCCAGGTCGTCAGTGCAAACTTGCCCGAGATTGATCGCCAGCTTGCCTTTATCGACCGCTACCCGCTGAGCGGGGAGGCGCGCGCGCTGCTGTTGGCGCTGCGCGCGGAGCTGGATCAGGTCTTACGACAAGGCGATAGGGATGGCGACCTGCCGCGCTATGCCATTGCGAACGATACCCACCCTGGCAACTATCGAATCCAGCCTGGTGCGGCGGGCGAACCGGCGCGCGCGGTGCTGGTCGATCTGGAAAAGGCCGCGTTCGGCAATCCGGGAATCGATCTGGCCCACGCCAGCGCCTATACCTCAACAACCTGGGAGCCCCAGGGCACGGCGGCGCTCAGCCAAGCGCAAGTGACAGACTTCTATCGGGGCTATCTGGCGGCGGTGCCCACCGGCATGGCTGATGCGCTGCAGCCTTGGTTGTTGGTGACGCGTCGCTTGCTCTATCTGCGCGCCCTGTCTTGGTGTCTCATGTGGCTCAGCGAGCAAGAAAACCCCGATTCTGGCTGGTCGAGCGCGCGCAGTGATTCGGCGGTGGTGGCTCATTTTCGCGACCGGGCGCGGCATTTTTTGCAGGCCGAGACCTTGCAAAGCATCCGCCAGGAGCTTGCCAGTCTACATGAGTCGCTTTGCCCTTGATTTTGTGTTCATGAGCGCGTAGACACGCGCTTCACACAGACGCGGGCTGCTCGTTCTCGGATGGGCAGACGCGGAAAAGATTGAGGCGCGCATCGCAGGCTAGGTTCAAGGCCGACCCTTGGACTGGATTGGCGAAATCGCGACCGATCAGACAATAAGGAAGATCAACATGGCAGTTCAAAAGTCGAAGGTAACCCCTTCACGCCGCGGCATGCGTCGTTCGCACGATGCCCTAAAGAACCCAACCTACATCACCGACAAAGACAGCGGTGAGTTGCGCCGTCCGCACCACATCGACCTGTCTACCGGCATGTACCGCGGCCGCCAGATCCTGGAGCCCAAGGACTAACGCGTCCGCTCCAGACCTTCGCATTCGTTGAATTCCAACACCATCGGTACAAGCGCGTGTCGGTGGTGTTGGCGTGTGGGGCGTCTTTTGCAGGATAAGAAGCTGCGGCGGCATTGCCCGCGAAGTTCAGTGTCAGACAAGGCCTGCTACGCCTTGTTGTTTGCAGATTGAACCCCTAGATTAGGTCTAAGGCGGCCGGTGGGCCGCAGCTTGGTCTCACTTGCTTAGGGCTGCCGATTTGTCTCCTCCACCTCCTCCCAAATTGGGCTTCATGGCCTGGCTGCGTATCGCGGGCGTGCTGTTTATCGGTGGTGCGCTGGTCGTGGTGGCTTTCTTTTTGACGGGCTTGTTGCTGGTCGTAGGGCTGGTCGTGGCGGCGGTCTTTTCAGCCTGGGCGACGATCCGATTGCGCTCGACGACCATCAAGGCCCACTATGAGACCGTCCATTTTGATACCGAGCCTGAACGCCTGGTTCTGACCGCCGAACAGGTCATCGTTGAGGACGTCGAAGAGCCGAAGAAACGCGGCTGGGGAGCCAAGAAAAGCTCCAAAAAGGACCGCAAGTCCAAAAAGCCCAAAAAATAAGGCGTCATGACCGGACGCAGGGCCGTTTTGGGCGCGACGAAATCGCCGACCTGGGCGCACTAAGGCTTTACCGCAGCGGCAGAATGGGCTAGCCAATGGCCTTCTATTGCAATTTGAAATGGAGAGCTCCATGTCGCAACCCTCGGCCCTGACCCTTAGCCACAGCCTTTGGGCTGGCGACCGTAACGCCGTTTTGCGCGCCGTCGTATTGGCTGCCATCGGTGTGGTCCTGCTGACCCTCTCAGCCAAAGCTAAGATCCAAATTGGCCCGGTGCCTGTTACCATGCAAACACTGGTGGTCCTGCTGATGGCTGCGGCCTACGGCTGGCGGCAAGCAGCCGGCACGGTTATTGCCTATTTCGCGGTCGGCCTGTCTGGCTACCCCGTATTCGCGGGTGAGATCGCGGGTCCGGCCTACTTCATCGGCACCACGGCGGGCTATCTATTGGCCTTCTTGCCGGCGGCTATTTTGGTCGGCTGGTTGGCGGAGCGCGGCTGGGACAAGTCCGTATTGACCACCGTTATCGCTATGGTTTTGGGCAACCTGGTCATCTACGCTATCGGCGCAAGCTGGTTGGCGACGATGATCGGTGTCGAAAAAGCTTGGATGTTCGGCGTTGCGCCCTTCCTGGCTGGTGATGCTATCAAGATCGGTGTTGCCGCTCTGGCGCTGCCAGCAGCATCACGTTTGCTCTCACGCCGATAAGCGCTCACCCTGAATTTCTAAGGCTGCCTTCATGTCTGTCACCGTCTCGGCTCTTTTCACCTATCCTGTGAAGGGGCTGGGCGGACGACAGCAAGAGGGCGTTGCTTTGGAAGTAGGCCGGGGCTTGCCCGGCGACCGCCGTTTTGCGTTGGCCAAATCGGCTTATGGGGACCACTTTGGTCCCTCTGCACACGCCGCTTGGGGCTCTTGGGCGCCTAAGCGGTTTTTTGTTTGTGGCATGGCCGACCCCAAGGCGCTGGCCTACCAACCCGAAGGTGAGGGCTGGAGCCAAGACGGCGAGGGGATCGCAGTGGCGCGTCCTATTGCTGGTCCCAAGGGGCGTTTTGATCTGGCCGATGTCGAGCAACGCCAGAGATTTGCCGAGGCGATCGGACACGATGGACCGCTGGCTTTGTTGGCCAACACTGAAGGCCTGGGTTTTAGCGATCAGCTGACCCCATTCGTCAGCCTTGCTAACGTCGCCACCGCCCGCTGGCTGGCCGAGCGTTGGGGGCTCAATGAACACGCCGAATTTGGCCTGCACCCGGATCGCTTTAAAAACAATATCTGGCTAGATGGCCTGGAGCCGTGGGCCGAATTAGATTGGATCGGGGGCCGACAGAGCCTTGCGCTCGGTGATGGCCTAGAGCTGCGCGTGGTCCAAAACGTGGGGCGCTGTGCCAATATCAACGCCAATCCGCTGACGGGGGCGAACGAGCCCAATTATCTGCAGGACTTGGCAAAGCTTGCGCTGGAAAAGGGTCATATGGATACACGCCGCGTGCGACCGGAGGCCACTTTTGGCGTCTTCGCCATGGTGACAAAGCCAGGCCGCCTCGACGTCGGTTGAGCTGTGCTTGGCCGATCCAAACACCCGCTGATCAAACAGCCCGCTTGACCTGCATCGCGCCTTTGGCGCGGCAGCCTGCACAGGTTCCAACTCACCGCTTGCGCTCAGCGCTCTACGGCGCGCTCTGCCCGTCGCGACCCTGCACGTGTTTTATGACTCGCTTTGTGGTGCCTCTCTATCGCGCGGCCTTACAAAGGGCGGCTTGAAGAACGAGGGCACAAAAGAGGAGGGGCGCAGGTCGCCGCGAAGTCCGTCTTTCACGCCAGACTTAAGCTTGCCGATTTTGCCAAAGACAAACAGGACGTTGTCGATTCGACGCCTGACAAAGGCCTCGGTCGTCGCAAAGTCCTCGCTCTGGTCGTTCAGCCAGACCAGGAGGCTCGACGAGTAGACGCCGCTCAACAACAAGCGCTTTGTGTGTTTGTTATAGTCGGTGGCCGTATCACCGGCGGCCCGCCACATGGCATCGACCGTGCGATAGAGCGCGGCGGTCGCTGCGGGCGCATACTGGGGCAGCGCTAGAATCGACAGTCCTCGACGGATGGCCTCGCGTTCGTGCTGGTGCTGATCGAAGCGCGTCATAATCAAAGACTTGATCTTATCGCGCACCTTTTGCGACTCGAACCACTCTTGGCCCGATGTGGCTTCGACCAGGCGCTCGTCACCCAGCGTAGAGTGGGCGATAATCAAATCTATCGGCCGATTGCGAAAGATATCAAAGGCAACCGAGGGCTCAATGTCCAGCTCTTCGGCGGCTTGGCGCAGCGCGGTGTCCGTCCAGCCATCAAAAGCGGCCATTTCAGCCGTCTTGTCGATCAGACGCTTTTGCAAGTCGGTCATTGGAGTCTTAGTTGAAAACTGCATATCGAGCCTTTCTTGCTGTTCTGCATCAAAGGTGGGCGATGATCGCGGCCTTGCCAAGGCCACAAGGTTGCGAGGCCCTGCAATTCTTGCGAAAAAGGGCGGGAAAGCCAGCTTGCTAGGCTTCACATCGGCAAAACCATGTGCTAGTGAACGGCTCCCTTATACCAATTAAAGCAGGATAGCTCTGTGGAAGTAAGTGTCCGCGACAACAACGTTGACCAAGCCCTGCGCGCTCTGAAGAAGAAGTTGCAGCGCGAAGGCGTATTTCGTGAAATGAAACTGCGTCGTCATTTTGAAAAGCCCAGCCAGCGCCGCAAGCGTGAAAAGGCTGAAGCGGTTCGCCGCTACCGTAAGGTTATGCGTAAGCGCTTAGAGCGCGAAGGCTTCTAAGAAGCCTCGTTTGGATCGCGCTACGTTCGCTGGACCTGCCTAGGCCCTCAGTCGCAATGCATAATTGCCTTGGGCCTCGGTCTTGCAAGCATCGCGCGCCAAGCCTAATCGGCGCTATGGGTTCGTAAAAGCCGGCGCTGTCCAGTTAGGCTCTTGAGCTTCGGCCCATGTTCGACTCCAGACTAAGACCGCTGATTGACCCGCCTCTGAATGCAGGGGGGCGGGCTTTGGCGCGTTTTGGCGTGTCCGCAGATCAGGTCACGCTGGGCGGGTTCGTGTTGGGCCTGCTGGCGGTCCCTTCGCTTTGGCAGGGGCAGTATGGATTGGCGCTGGCATTGATCGCGCTCAATCGCTTGGCCGACGGACTCGACGGCGCGTTGGCAAGGGCGACCGCGCCCTCCGATCGCGGCGGCTTTTTGGATATCTGCCTGGATTTTCTATTCTACGCGGCCATTCCGTTAGGCTTTGCCTTGGCCGATCCGTCGCGTAACGCGCTGGTCGCTGCCGTGCTGTTGGCCAGCTTTATCGGTACGGGCACCAGCTTTTTGGCCTTTGCGATTATGGCCGAAAAACACCAGCTGACGACCCAAGCTCAAGGCAAGAAATCATTCTACTATCTAGAAGGCTTGACCGAAGGCGCTGAGACCATTGGCTGCTTTGTGCTGATGTGCTTGCTGCCGAACTGGTTTGCGCCTCTGGCGCTGTTCTATGCCGCGCTATGCGCCATTACGACGGCGACGCGGGTCGTGCGCGGTTGGCATACCTTCGCTGCGATCGAGACCCAGCGTTCGTGAGGGCCCGGCCTGGGCATTCATTAGGGCTCTTCTAAAGGGGGCAGGGAAACGCCAGTGCGTTCCCATGTGCACCATTGTACTCTCATGCGCCCTGTGCCTGGCACGGCTATCACGCGGGTTGCTCACGAGCCGTGGCGAGCCACCCGATTTTTGCCGCCGCCCCTATGGCGCAACGGAGTCAGCAGCAGTCGTAAGGTAGGGGCGATGAAGGAACCTGGCCCCACGGCCCCGTCTTTCAAGATGTCTGTGGAAGGGCGCGATGGATTCGCGCCCGGGGGGCTTAACGCGCGCCTGTCAGCGGCCTAAGCCCAATCGCGGCAGACGTACTTGATTTCCATAAATTCTTGCATGCCCAAGCGCGCACCCTCGCGGCCCAATCCCGATTGCTTAGTGCCGCCAAAGGGAATCGGCGCGCCGGTCACTTTGGTGCGATTGACCGCGACCATGCCGTACTGCAATGCGCGCGAGACGCGATAAATCCGGCGCGGATCGTTGGAGTGCAGGTAGGCAACCAGACCGTATTCGGTATCGTTTGCTTTGGCCACAACCTCATCTTCGCTGTCAAAGGCTGCGATGGGGGCTACGGGTCCAAAGGTCTCTTCGGACATAATGGCCGCGTTCATGGGCACGTCGGTAAGGACGGTGGGCTCATAGAACAGCGGGCCCAGGGCGTGGCGCTTACCACCACAGGCCAGGTGAGCGCCCTTTGCCAACGCATCGGCAACGTGGGCCTCTTGCTTGGCAACCGCGTTTTCGTTCATCAACGGGCCGATATCGGGATCGTCTAGGCCCTTGCCGATGCTCAGCGCTTTGGTGGCTTCAACGAAGCGCGCGCAAAAGTCTTCATAAATCGGCCGTTCAACAAAGATGCGATTGGCGCCCAAGCAATCTTGGCCCGAGGTGGCAAACTTAGCCTTGATGGTCTCGGCGACCGCATGGTCCAGGTCGGCGCCTTTAAAGACGATGACCGGCGCGTGTCCGCCCAATTCCATCACCAGCTTTTTGATGGTCTCGGCGCTGTTGCGATACAACAAACGGCCAACCTCGGTCGAGCCAGTAAAGGACAGCGCCCGTACCCGGCTGTCGGCGGTCCAGGGCGGCACCACGGTCGAGGCCTTGCCCGTTACGACGTTAAAGACACCAGCCGGCAGGCCCGCGCGCTCGCCAAGTTCGGCGAGCGCTGTCGCGGAAAAGGGGGTCTCGCTGGAAGGGTGAGCAACGATGCTACAGCCTGCGGCCAGAGCCGCGGCGGCCTTACGGGTCAGCATGGCACAGGGGAAGTTCCAGGGCGTTACCAAGGCTACGACGCCGATCGGCTCCAGCCACAATTCGACTTCGGCGTCGGGCAGGTGACTGGTGACGCCTTCGATATTGGGGCGCTTGGCTTCTTCGGCATAGTATTCAACGAAGCTGGCGGCGTAGTCGATTTCGCCGCGCGCTTCAGATAATGGCTTGCCTTGCTCCAGCACCATCAGCTTAGCCAGGTCTTCCTTGTGCTCCAGCATGAGCGAGAACCAGCGGCGCAAAATGGTAGAGCGTTCTTGCGGCAGAAGGGCAGACCATGAGGCAAAGGCGCGCTGTGCCACCGCGACCGCTGCCGCGCTGTCGTCGGCACTCAGACGCGCGACTTGGCCGACTAGACTGCCATCGCCAGGGTTTGTGATGGGCAATTGTGCCCCATCGCTGGCATCGACCCATTGTCCGTCGATGTATGAGCGCGTACGAAACAAGCCCTGATCGGCTAGTAGGCTACCTGCGAATTCCGCTGTCTGTGGCATGGCCAAATCTCCCTTTGTGCTGGCAGGAAGCTGGCACGAACATTAGAGATTTGGGAGCTGAATACGGCCTCGGAAATGGCGATTTTGTCTGTGAGCGCGCGCTTGCGGGGAGGATTCTTCTTGTCGCTGCCAGGGCCAAGCGCTGGTGGTTGGGCGCTGTCGAGCCTGCCGCCTTGGGCTACTTTAGAACAGCTCCCACCAGCTCTTTTGCGGCACCGCGATTTCATCGCTGCCCGCACCGCCGCTTAGATAGTCGGAATAGCCTAGGCGGCCATCCTCCTTGCGCTCCCGTAAGATCGCCGCGCCAAAGTCGCGCGACCAACGCCAGGTCAGGTTCTTATCCCCACGGGTCAGGGGGCCGGATATTTCCAGCAAGGATTCGCGCGGCAAGGCCAGATCGCCGACCTCGGGGATGACCAAGCGCTTGACGAAGACTTGAACCGGCCTGCCGTCCATCTCGACCACCATGCCGTCGAACAGGGTCGGGCTGAACGCGTCAAAAGCTTGGCGCAGGTCTTCGGGCGGCAGGGCGCGCAAGCGGTTATACTCGTCCGCATTTGCTGCTTGGGAGGTATCGCTGTGGCCTTCGCCCAATTGCGCCATGACCGATTCCAGGTTCAATTCCATGCGCAGGGTAAAAGATAGGCCCTTTTCAAAGCTCAGGTCGATGATGGCGGGCTGAACCTCGTGGGCACGAACGGTAGGGCTAACGAGCAGCATCAGACCCGCCAGCAAGCTGGACAGCACACCAACCCGCCAGCGCGTCATCAGGGAAGATCGGCCACACACAAGTGTGAGCGCGCAAAAAGTCGCCAAGGGCTTGGCCCGGCGCCGCCAGGCTGCCAGATTGTTGGACATGCTATTCCTGCACAAAATTCTTAAAGGCCCGTTCATGACACATATGTTTCGCTCAATCCAGACCATGCAAGGGCCTGGCGATCACAGGAGCGTGCCTTTAAGGCGCGTGGTTAATAAGCGCGTGGTTAATAAGCGCTGGGCTGCGGCCTTGTCGCTTGCGGTGCTAAGCAGCGTGCTGCTGGGAGCCGTCACGGCTGCTCAGGCGCACGAATATTGGGTCGAGCCCCAGGGACCAGCGGTTTTGGCGCCGGGCGATGCCATGCAAGCGGAGTTCAAGGTCGGCACGGACTTTAAGGGATCGCGCAATTCTTATATCCCGCGCAACATCCAGAGCTTGGTGCTGGCCGCGCCCGACGGCAGCCAGCGCAGACTCGGCGGTGAGTTGGGTCAGCGTCCGGCGGTCGATACCCCCGCCGAACAAGCCGGGACTCACGTTGTCGGCCTGGTGACGACGCGCTCCAAACTGACCTGGCGCGAGCGGGAGCGCTTTGTCGGCTTTATCGAATACGAAGGTCTGCCCGGCATTTTGGAGCGACACGCCGCGCGCGGTCTGCCGGACATTGGCTTTGTTGAGACCTATGCGCGTTCGGCTAAGGCCTTGTTCCAGGTCGGCCCGGGAGCTTTGAAGGATCAAGCATTGGGCATGCCGTTGGAGGTGGTCTTGCTGGACCACGACCGCGAAAAGCACAGCATCCGCCTGCAAGTATTAGATAAGGGGCAGCCCTTGCCAGGCAATCAGGTGCGCTTGTTCCACCGGCTGGCGCCCGACCAAGAGGCCCGTCAGACCATTGCCATAACCGACGCCGATGGCCAAGCGCGCTTTGATGTCAGTGGCGGCGGCCAGTTCATGTTGAACACAGTCACACTGCGCGAGCCCAGCGCACCAATCGGCGATGAGGTTTGGCACTCTTGGTGGGGCAGTCTCAGCTTCAATTTGCCCAGCAACTAGCGCCTGGCCCCCTTCGGCGCATTCGCGAGGCAAGGCGGTTTGCGCTCTGTTTTTGGCTCGCCTAATTGGCGGTCCGCTTAAAGACCGTTCCTGATCGTTTTTTTGATTGGCTTTTGGAGGAGCGGCGGGTCTGGGATTGAGACCTGGACTTGGTTACAGGTGCGGGCATGGGCACGTCAGCAGCGGCCGAGCGGGAGGCTTGGCACAATTCCTGGGCGCGAGGGCTTTGCTGGCTCGCGGCGCACCATAGGCCCTGGCCGTCGCTGGTGATCGCAAATTCAAGCGCCGATTTTCCCGCTGTTCGGCGCGAAAGCTTGTTAAGAAATCCAAAGCGGCGCGCGGATCGGCGCGCGGAGCGCGGTCGCACCTTATTGTGCATCCCGCGTAGCGCCACCCCCTCGACGGCTTCCAGAGCGATTTCTTTACCGTCAAACCAATAGTGCAGGCGCAAAAACAGGCCAAAATCGCGCCCCATGGGCCGGTTGTCGATATTGGCGGCCCCAAACAGCAGGCCATTGCCAAGCGAATAGGCGATTAGCCGCCCCTGCTCGTCACGCTCAAGGGCGCGGACCACATGCGGATGGTGGCCCACAATTAGATCAACACCGGCTTCATCGCGCGCTTTTCTAAGCTTGCGCTTGAGGCTGCTCTCGACTTCAGAGACCTTCTCACGCCCTTCATGCACCGATAGGATTTTTAGCTCGGCGCTGGACCGCTTGAAGGCGGCAATGACGGCATCCCAATCTTGCGAACGGCGGATGAAAAACTGCCCGGGCTGGTCGCCCGTCGGACGCGGCGCACGGCTGGAGATGCCAATGGCGGCGTAAGCGATGGTGATGCCATTGTGCTCAAATTCGCGCACATTGAGCAGCTCATCTTCGGTGCCAAGGCCGTGATAGATGGCATCTGGCGCGTGCTGATGCAGGGCTGCCAGCGTCGCCACCTGTCCGGCACGACGAAAATCACCGGAGTGATTGTTGGCCAGCGAGAAAAGATTGAAACCCAGATCCTGTGCCAAGTGAGCCAGGGCGGTGTCGTGTGTCTGAAAGGCAAAAGCCTTGCTGCGCGCCCTTAGAGGGCGGTCGGTGACGACCGTTTCTAGGTTCAAGAAGTTAAAATCGCCGTTGATCAGAGGCGCTAGGTCTTCGGTATAGCGCGCCCAATAGGCGGCGGACTTGGCGGTCTTCAGTCGGCGGTTTTCAGCCAGCCCAACGTCACCAATCATCGTGAGAACCAAGGGGCCGGGCTGGGCAGCCTTGCTGATCGCCGGTGGCGTCAAACTGGGCGTTGGCGCCGGCGACAGACTGGCCAGTTGCTCTTGTACCGAAGGCGGGGGCGGCGGGTTGTCTTGGGCCTCAATGAGCGCCTGCAAAGCATCGGCGCGGCGTACCGCCTTAGGCAGGCGTTCCAGGCTGAAGGCAGGCTCTCCGCCGGCGACCGGGTGCCCGGCAAGGTCATTGCGCAAAGGCGATAAGCCGAGGTCACTTAGGCCCTGGGGCGAAGCCAATGAGCGGGCAGCTACCTCGCTGGTGTTGCTGGCGTCGCTTCGGGCGCTAGGGGCGCTGGTAGCCTCGGCGGCTGGGCCCGCAACAGCAGCTGTGCCAGCGAAAGTAAGCGTGGTGAGGCGAGAAGGCAGATAGGTAGCGGGGTCTTGGGCGAAGGCAGGCCAGGATGCACCGACGAACAGCGCAAGACCAACTGCGGCAGTCCAAAAGCGTGCTGCGATAGGCGCCGCGATAGACGCTGCGACAGACAAGGGCTGGTTCTGGTAAGATGGTCGCTGGGCGCTGTTGCACTCTAGAGCGCAAACGGGATCAGATCGCGTGTGGCTGGCGATTATCCTCGTCATCGTCTCCCCCTTTCTTGCCCATTATCGTGGCTTTATGCAGCCGTTGGCCTTGCTGGTATCCGGTCGTGTGCGTGCCGGGTCTTCTAGAATTCGCGTCTTCTCAAATTCGGGCCTGCTCAAATATGGCTTGCTCAAATATGGCTTGCTCAAATATGGCCTGCTCATTTACGGACGCGCCTATCACGCTTCACGATACCAGGCGGGCCAAGCGCATCAAATCACAGCGGCGCTAGGCTTCTAACAAATCCAGGACGTGGCCGTTCGGGTCGATTTTGGCTGCCAACAGCGGGCCGCCATAGCCCGAACCGCCGTCTAACACGGTCACTTGCTGGTACTGCTGGAAGCCATCCTTGTAGGGTGAAAAGCCCGCAAAGATGCGTCTGAAGCCTTCGAATTGCTTGTCCATCGCGATGAAATCACGGTGTCCCCACCAGAAGGTATCGCCTTGTTGTTCCAAACGCAAAGACGGATCAATGCCCGCATGCAAAAACAAAAGTTTACGATCCGCGGTGTAGGCGGCGCGTTTTAGCAGCGACATGAACTCGTAGTGGCCGGGGTTCATGCGCATGTTCGAGCGCAGGCGCAAGGTGTAGTGGGTCAGCTCAACCAACGATAAACGCATGCGTTCAAGCGCTTCTTCGACCGATGAGCCGTAGGCATCCAGCACGGACTCAATGCCATGCTCGATCATGAAAGATAGGGAATCGCGCGGCGAGGCGGCAAACTGCAGACGCAGCAACTGCTCGACCATTTCTTCGCGTTGGCCGCGTAGGTAGACGATTTGGTCGGGTGAAAAGCGCGGCTGGTTCAGCATGTGGCGGCGGAATTTCAGCAGCTCTTGAATGGTCTCCAGCACGCGCGGGTAGGGGCCATAGAAGTTGCCCAGATAGACGATGGAATCGTTACGCTCGAACTGGGCATCGATCTGCGCGTGGATCTGGCGCAGGCGCTGGGCATCACCATTGATCGACGCCACGGCCCAGATGGCACCATGGGATTCGAGCGTGGCAAAGCGGGGAGATGGCTGTGGCGCGGCCATAGGTGCTGGCGGATTCCGCTTGGTTTGAGATTAGGCCTATCTATTGGGCGTTTGCGGGCTGAAACTCAACCCTAAATGCAAATCGGCCCTCTGGAAGGGGCTGATCTTGTCGCCTCGCGCTTTGGGCGGGCGGGCCAAACGAGCGCGTATCACGGGTTGGCTGACAAGGCACGGTGGCCGTTCGCGGCGCGCCGCTGGGTCTGCGGAGGGCCTCTGAACTGCGGGGATCCTCGCGCGAGGGCTCCAGTAGGGTGGCGCGCTGCTGGCCTCACAACAAAGCCCCGGCTCTTGGAACCGGGGCTTTGCGAAAAGGGGCTGACGCAGCCTTGTCTTAAGCGACTTTCTTCAAGAATGTCGCCAACTTGCTCTCAGCGGCTTGCTCGTCGATACCGTCAATAGCCGCCAGCTCGCGGGTCAGGCGACCCAGTGCTGATTGGTAAATTTGGCGCTCAGAGAAAGATTGCTCGGGCTGCTCTTCATCGCGGTGTAGATCGCGAACGACCTCGGCGATGGCGATGGGATCGCCTGAGTTGATCTTGGTCTCGTATTCCTGGGCCCGGCGTGACCACATGGTCCGCTTGACCTTGGCCTTACCGCGCAACACCTTGAGGGCGTCGTCCATCAGTTTGCGAGAAGACAGCTTACGCAGGCCGGAGTCTGCGGCGCGGTGCTTAGGCACACGCAGGGTCATGCGCTCGCTTTCGAAGTACACAGAGATGACTTCAATGTCGAAACCGGAGATGGTCTGGCTGTCTACGCCGGTGACACGGCCAACGCCGTGGGTGGGATAGACGACGAAATCACCTTCGACGACATCGATATTCTCGGTCATACGCGCTAGTTTCCTTATCTCTTGGTCCGTGCTCCGCAATTATAAGCCAAAACAAGCAAGAAATATGGTTGCTCTGTCACGAAACTGCAGCTATGACGGATTTAGGGTGCCCGGTAGCCTGCGCGAAGCGAGACTTACCCACACATAAGCCCCTATATTACCGACATTTTAAGGCAATTGCAACCTTAGCGCGTCTTTAATTTTCGATGCCTGCATTGCACATGCCGCATGGCACGCAGAGTCGCGCTCATGAGCATCGCGCTTAAAAAAGTGGCGGTGACTTGCGAGTGGCGCGGTGCCAAATATCCCGTCTGGCTATCCTGATCTCGTTTTTCGGTCCCAGCCTGCCCGGTCTAAATTCCAGGCCCCAAATTCCAGGCCCAAAAATCCGTGACTAGAGCCTTGGGCACTGGCATAGCGCCGGTAGCCTTGGGCGCTGGCATAGCGCCGGTAGCCTTGGGCGCTGGCAAAGCGCCGGTAGCCTTGGGCGCTGGCAAAGCGCCAGTGCCCGCGACCTCAAGTGTTGCTGCCTAGCGCCAGTCCGTGCCCACAAGCGTCCGCCTTTGTTCGCGGCGGGCTCTAGTTGCCTTGACCCGGCTCGGGACTGAAGTGCTTCGCGAACTTGCCTTCGACACCTTTCCACTCATCCGCATCGGCGGGCACGTCACCTATCTGGGTGATGTTCGGCCATTTTTCGGAATATTCGCGGTTGAACTCGACCCATGCTACGGCGGTGGGGTCTGTATCGGGCAAAATAGCTTCAGCGGGGCACTCAGGCTCGCACACGCCACAGTCAATGCACTCATCGGGGTGGATGACCAGCATGTTCTCGCCTTCATAGAAGCAATCTACGGGGCAGACCTCTACGCAGTCTTGGTACTTACATTTGATGCAAAGATCGTTGACGATATAGGTCATAGGTCAGGGATGCCTTCAGAAAAAAGTCGAGCGTCAAACGGTGGAACATCGCCCTGCCACCGCTCAACCAAAAGGTCAAGCGATGCTTGGCGAAACGCTTGCAGGCTTAATGCGTTGTGATCGTAGGCTGAATGCGCTTTTTGGCGCGGTTGCGGCGCGTGAGCATATTGAGCGTTTCCACAAAAATCGAAAAGGCCATAGCGGCATAGATGTAGCCTTTGGGCACGTGCAGGTGCAGGCCTTCTGCCATTAGTACCAAGCCCAGCATGAACAAGAAGGAAAAAGCCAGCATTTTGAGGGTCGGGTGGCGGCCGATGAATTCGGCGATGGGGTTGGCCGCAAGCAACATGACAAGGGTCGATGCCAAAACGGCGGTAATCATGATGCTGAGCTGTTGCCAGAACAGCAAGGCGGTCTGGCTGTTCGGGTCCGCCACCATGCCGACGGCGGTAATGACAGAATCGAGGCTAAAGACCATGTCCAGCAGCATGATTTGAATGATGATCAGCGCCATGCTGACTTGGGCGCCCTTATTGCCGTCGTCGTGCTCAATGCCTTCAACGCGATCATGAATCTCGGTCGTCGCCTTATAAAACAGGAAAAAGCCGCCGAGCAGTAGTACCAAATCGCGCCAAGTCAGCGTGTGCTCGATGATCGGCACCGTGAAGGCGGGCTGCGTTAGGTTCATGATCCACGAGATGGAGAACAAGAGGATAATCCGCGAGACCAAGGCCATGGCAATGCCCAGCCGCCGCGCCGCGGGGCGTTGCTGTTCGGGCAATTTGTCCGATAAGACGATGATGAAAATCACATTATCGACGCCCAAAATGATCTCGAGGATCACCAAAGAGGCAAACGCCACGAGAACGGCAGGGTCGAGCAAGAATTCCATGGGGCTGGTCCTTTACGTAGGAAACTGCGCCCTTGAATACCCAGGCGCAGGGCGTCGAGCAAGGGGGCGCGGGCGTTTCAGCGCGATTGCGGAACCAATTTTTTGCCCCAGACTAAAAAGCAGGACGCGGCGATATCGTTGCGGCGTCGAATGGGAATGGGTTCTGGCAGCTTCCCGCTGGCAGGCTACGGCTCGCCAAACTAGCTGAGCAAGCCCCGCTCTTTGCGGGGGGTCTTGTGGTAACAATCGCGATAGCACTTAGAAAAGTGGCTGGCCGAAACAAATCCGCAAGCCAGTGCCACGTCGATCACCGACATGTTGGTTTGCAGCAGCAGCAAACGCGCGCGCTTCAGGCGCAGTTCCAGATAATAGCGTGCGGGCGAACGGTTGAGATACTTGCGAAACAGGCGTTCGAGTTGGCGCGTTGACAGGTTGGCTTCTTCGGCCAGATCAGAGCGGGATAGCGGTTCTTCCAGATTGGCTTCCATGCGCTGGATAACCTGCAGCAATTTGGGATGCTTGACGCCCAAGCGCGCCGGCAGGGAGACCTTTTGATTGTCGTATTCGTCGCGAATGCGCTCGATCATGAATTGGTCCGCGACCGAAGCCGCCAGCTCACCGCCGTGATGTTGAGAGATGATGTGCAAGGCCAGATCCAGCGGCGCCGTGCCGCCCGCGCAGGTCACGCGTTTGCCGTCGATCTCATAGATATCGGAAGTGATTTCGACCTCGGGGAATTCCTCGGACAGCGCCGCGATATTCTCCCAGTGGATGGTCGCGCTGTGGCCATCCAGCAGTCCCGCTTTGGCCAGCGCATAAGAACCCGTGCACAAAGCGCCCAAGTTGGCCCCCATGCGGTCGGCCTTGCGCAGCCAATTCAGGACATTGCTAGATACATTGCGGTGGATATCCAAGCCGCCCACCAACATGACCAAGGATTTGGGGTCTACTTGGTCCAGTCGCAGCGTTTCTTGCATCGACAAGCCGTTTGAGGCGACGACGGGCACGCCATGTTCGGAGTGAATCGTCCAAGTATATAGGGTGTCGCCTGTCGTGCGATTGGCGAGACGGAAGGGCTCGACCGCGGAGGTAAAGGAAATCATGGAGAAGTTGGGCACCAGCACGAAGCTGATGTGAAAGACCTCATCCTTGCGGGCTTTCTCAAACATGCGTGTCGGGTTCCTATTGCCATCCAAAATTGCTGGGCACGACTCGAAATCGAGAAATCACCGTGACACGACTATGTTGATTGCGACAAGCCAAAGTTTCATTTCCGCGATACTTTTCTGGGCAACAAGCAGGGCATTTCCGGGCGTAAGGCGATTTCCTGCCTTGGATTGATGTGTTTGAGCGTGCGACGGAGGGGACTTCTCGAAAAAAAGCGTCCTAAGACAGGTCGCCGCAGTTGGCTTTCAGAGGCGTTAGAGGGCCTTAAGTGTCGCTTTTGGTCGCTGGCTCCGGGTTTTTGAGCGACAGCGGCCCAGTGAAGACAGTATTGTGGGCGAAAATTTTGCCTTTAAACCGCGTTCGAACAGGATCCCGCCGTGCGATATTCTGCTTTCAGCTTGCTGCGAAACACGCTTTCGCATCATAAAAACTGGCCCCAGCTTTGGGGCAGCCCCGACCCACAGCCCGAGTATGATGTCATCATCATCGGTGGCGGCGGCCATGGCCTGGCGACGGCCTACTATTTGGCTAGCCAGCACGGCATTAACAATGTCGCGGTATTGGAAAAGGCCTGGATCGGTGGCGGCAATACCGGCCGTAACACCACCATCGTTCGCTCCAACTATCTTTGGGATGAGTCGGCCAAGCTCTATGAGACGGCGCTCAAGCTGTGGGAAAACCTGAGCCAAGAGCTGAACTACAACGTCATGTTCTCGCAGCGCGGGGTCATGAACCTGTGCCACAACGTCCATGACGTGCGCGAGACCAAGCGCCGGGTCAATGCCAACCGTTTGAACGGCATCGATTCCGAATTCTTGGATGCTCAGCAGGTTAAAGAGTTCTGCCCGGCAATCGACCTGCGAGGCGGCGGTCGCTATCCAGTCATGGGGGCCAGCCTCCAGCGACGCGGCGGCACGGCGCGTCACGATGCGGTGGCTTGGGGCTACGCACGCGGCGCAGCCAAGCGCGGCGTTCACATCATCCAGAATTGCCCTGTTACCGGTTTCGACATCGAAGGCGGCGCCATCAAGGGCGTTCAGACCGCCAAGGGCCCGATCAAGGCCAAGCGCGTCGGCATGGTGGTTGCGGGGCACTCGTCGGTGCTGGCCAACATGGCTGGCTTCAAATTACCTCTGCACTGCCGCCCTTTGCAGGCGCTGGTCTCTGAGCCCGTCAAGCCCGCCATCGACTGCGTGGTCATGTCAAACGCGGTGCACGCCTACATCTCGCAGTCCGATAAGGGCGAGCTGGTGATCGGTGCGGGCACGGATGCCTACTGTTCTTATGGACAGCGCGGCTCCATGCACAACACCGAAGGCACCCTGGCGGCTATATGTGAAATGTTCCCGCAGTTCCGACGCATGAAGATGCTGCGCGCTTGGGGCGGTATCGTGGATACCTGCCCGGACGCCAGCCCAATCATCGGCAAGACGCCGGTTGAAGGCCTCTACATCAACTGCGGCTGGGGTACGGGTGGCTTCAAGGCGACGCCGGGCTCTGGCTGGGTCTTTGCCGACACCATCGCCAACGAGCGCCCGCATGCGCTGGCCGAGCCCTTTGCTCTGTCGCGCTTCTCCTCCGGTTATTTGATCGGCGAGCACGGCGCAGCAGGCGTGGCCCACTAAAGCAAGCGTGCGGCGGGGCTACATGGTAGCGGCCCGCCGCTAGGCACAGAATTTTCTTACAAGGACAAAAGCATGTTGTTGATCGACTGTCCCCATTGCGGCCCCCGCAATGAGTCCGAATTTCACTACGGCGACCAAGCCCACATCGCTCGCCCCGAAAATAGCGAGAGCATGAGCGATCAAGAGTGGGCCGAGTACGTCTACTTGCGCGAAAACCCCAAAGGCCTGTTCCGCGAGCGTTGGGTCCACAGCGCCGGTTGCGGTCGTTGGTTCAATGCTGTGCGCGATACGGTCTCTAGCCGCATCGTTGCGACCTACAAGCAAGGCGAAGAAGCGCCGATCAGCGCTGAAGAAGAAGGAGGCCTGCTCTAATGGCTCAGAAGTATCGTTTGCCGGAAGGCGGGCGCGTCGATCGCAGCCAGCCGCTCCGCTTTACCTTTGACGGCAAGTCCTATGAGGGCTTTGCAGGCGACACTCTGGCCTCTGCTATGATGGCCAATGGCCTGCGCCTGGTCGGGCGTTCGTTCAAGTATCACCGCCCGCGTGGTATCATTACCTCGGGCGTTGATGAGCCCAATGCTCTGGTTGACCTCTATTCTGGCACCAGCAAGCACGAAGCCGATGCTCGTACCACCATGGCAGAGCTGGTCGATGGCATGGACGCCAAGTCGATCAACAATTACCCCTTGCTGAAGTACGATGTGGGTGCGGTCAACTCGATCTTCTCCAAGTTCTTCGTGTCGGGCTTTTACTACAAGACCTTCATGTGGCCAAAGGCGGCTTGGTTGAAGCTCTATGAGCCCTTCATCCGAAAAGCTGCCGGCCTGGGTACGGCGCCGACGGTGCCCGATACCGACCACTATGAAAAGCACTATGGCTATTGCGACGTGCTGATCATCGGCGCTGGCCCGGCGGGTCTGGCCGCTGCACGCCAAGCGGCGCGTTCGAATGCGCGGGTCTGGGTAGTGGACGATCAGCCCGAACTGGGCGGCCACTTATTGACTCGCTCTGCCACCATCGACGGCAAGGATTCGGATGCTTGGATCGCCGAAGTGCGCGCCGAGCTGGAAGCCGCGCCCAATGTCACCTTGAAGACGCGAGCGCAAGCTATCTCCTACTTCGACATGAACTACGTGGCGATTTGGGAAAAAGTCACCAATCACATGGCTAACCCGCCCGCCAACATGCCGCGCGAGCGGCTCTATCGTGTGCGCGCGGGCCAGGTCATTATCGCCAGCGGTTCGCACGAGCGGCCCTTGGTCTTTGCCGACAACGACCGCCCGGGCGTCATGCTGGCCGGTGCGGCAGAGACCTACGTCAAGCGCTATGGCGTCAAGCCAGGCAAGCGCGCCGTGGCCATGGTCAACAACGACTATGCTTATGGCTCGATCTTGGCGCTGCTGGATGCGGGGATTGAAGTGCCGTTGGTCTGCGATCTGCGCCAAGAGCCCGACGGGGCGCTGACGCAGGCGGTCAAGGACCGCGGCGTGCCGATTCGCGCGGGCCACGCAATCGTTGCGATCAAAGGCAAGAACAGCGTGCGCGGCGTCAAGGTCGCGGCGCTAAGCGAAGACGGCAAGGCCCTGGCCGAAGGCGAAAAGCCGGCTAGCCAGGCCTGCGATTTGGTCGTTCACTCTGCGGGCTGGACCCCGGCGGTTCACGCGCACTGCATGGCGCGCGGCAAGCTGGCTTGGTCGGACGACATGTCCTGCTTCCTGCCGTCTGAAGGCTCTGATGCCAACCCCAATGTCTCTGCTGGGAACTGTGCCGGTCAGATGGATCTGGCATCGGTTCTAACCAGCGGTCATGAAGCGGCCGGTCAGGTGCTGGAAGCGCTGGGCATGCCCGCCAACAACGCCCCGGCAGCGCCGACTGCCGATCCAGAAGCAGCCAGTTCGACCCGCATCTTGTGGATCGTGCCGGGCGAAAAAGAGCTGGGCTATGGCAGCGCCAAGCACTTCATCGATTTCCAGAACGATTCAACGGCGTTCGATGTTCAGTTGGCCGTGCGCGAAGGCATGCACTCGATCGAGCATGTGAAGCGCTATACCACGACCGGCATGGCGACCGATCAAGGTAAGCTGGCCAACCTGAATGCGATTGGCATCGTATCAGAAGCGCTGGATGTGGCGCCCGAAAAGGTCGGCACCACCACCTACCGCTTGCCCTACACGCCAACGACCTTCGGTGTGATCGCAGGCCGCGATATCGACGAGCTGTTGGACCCTGCGCGCACCACCGCTATGCACCCTTGGCACGAGGACAACGGCGCGGTCTATGAAGATGTAGGCCAGTGGAAACGCCCTTGGTACTTCCCCAAGAAGGGCGAGAGCATGCACAAGGCCGTGCTGCGCGAGTGTGCGGCGGTGCGTGAGGATGTGGGCATTTTGGATGCCTCGACCTTGGGTAAGATCGTGGTCAAGGGGCCAGACGCCGGCGCTTTCTTGGATCTGGTCTATACCAACAAATTTTCCTCGCTGAAGCCGGGCAAGTGTCGCTATGGCCTCATGCTGAATGAAGATGGCATGATCCTGGATGATGGTGTAACCTCGCGCATCAGTGACGACGAATTCTATATGACCACCACGACCGGCAACGCCGCGCCGGTGTTGGATCATCTGGAAGAATACCTGCAGACCGAATGGCCGCACATGCAGGTCTATTTGACCTCTGTGACCGAGCAGTGGGCCACCGCGACCATCGCAGGCCCCAAAGCGCGCGATTTGCTGGCTGAAATCTGCAGCGATGTCGATTTGTCCGCTGAGGCATTCGAGTTCATGTCGTGGCGCGAAGGCACCGTTGCCGATTGCCCGGCGCGGATCTTCCGCATCTCCTTCACTGGCGATGTGTCCTACGAGATCAACGTGCCGTCTGACTATGGTCTGCACCTGTGGAACACGCTGATGCAGGTCGGGCGCAAGTACGGCATCACGCCATACGGCACCGAGACCATGCACGTGCTGCGTGCGGAGAAGGGCTTTATCATCGTGGGCCAGGAGACCGATGGTTCGGTCATGCCGTTTGACTTGGATATGAATTGGATCGTCTCCAAAAAGAAGGGTGACTTCATCGGTCGTCGATCGCTCTATCGCTCGGACATGAGCAAGCCGGATCGTAAGCAGCTTGTCGGTATCAAGACCGTTGATCCAAGCGTTGTGCTGGAAGAAGGCGCGCAGTTGGTGCGTGAGCTGAAGGCGCAGCCGCCGATGGATATGGTCGGCCACGTGACCTCAAGCTACATGAGCCCGGCCTGCGGGCGCTCGATCGCCCTGGGTATTGTCAAAGGGGGGCTGGCTGCCAAGGGCGAGACCCTTTATTCACCCCAGCCCGACGGCAAGGTGATCGAGGTCGTGACCTGTAGCCCGGTCTTCTTTGACCCCGAAGGCAGCCGCCAAAACGGGTAGTCGAGGCGCGGCCTCACAAAGCATGCTGACCTGCCATTGCCTCCGGCCCCAGTGCCGAGGCGAGGCAGGCGTTAGGAAAGGACAAGAGAATGTCTAATGTTGATTATCGTCGCTCGGTCGCTCTGGCCGAGATGGAAGCCCTTTCATTTGGCGGCGCAGAAGTCGGTGATGTGAGCTTGGAGCCTGTGACCGATCAGGGCAGCTGGTCGCTGCGCGCAGACGCTAGCAATGACGCACTGCAGAGCGCGGTTGCGGCCGCTTTCGACGGTCTGAGCCTGCCGCAGGATGTCGGTCAGAGCAGCCAAGCGAGCGCCTGGACTGCGCTTTGTTTGGGCCCCGACGAGTGGATGCTCATTAACCAGGATCGCCAAGCTGAAGTGAGCCTGGCAGATGACGCACCGCACCACAGTTTGGTCAATGTCAGCGATCAATTCGCTGTCTTGGATGTGGCTGGCCCCCAGGCCCGCCATATGCTGAGCAAAGCGGTGCAGATCGATCTGTCCGAGGAGCGCTTTGCAGTCGGCCAAGGCGCGCGTACATTGGCGGCCAAAACCCAGGTTGTGATCCGCTTGTTGGATGACAGCCCGCGCTTTCGCCTTATGACCCGCCGCTCGTTTGGCGGCTATCTCTGGGCTTGGCTGCAAGATGCCAGCCGCGAGTACGCCTAAGGCCTCGCGGGGGCGCGCTTTTATTGCGGCCTCGATATTGCAAAACCCAAAAAGAGCCCCACAGCCAGACGCTGAGGGGCTCTTTTTATTGGGAGCACTGCCTTTGTTGCCGGTTAGTTGCCGGTGTTGACCTGCGGGAAGGTCAAAATCAGGCTTGTGCCAGGGCGCTTGAAGCCCGAAGGCGGGGTACTGATGGGGGCCGCGGGGCCTTGGCCGGGTGCCTGCGGGCGCCAGCCGCCACGACCGGGCCAAATCCGATAGCGCAAAATTTTGCACTGGCCGGTTTTACGCGAACAATCAATGCAGTAGTTCAGCTCTTTGGAGCAACATAGCTGCCCCTGCTTGTCGATGACATCGACGTCTAGTGGGTTCTTTTCAGGATCGGCGTAACTGCGGCACAGCTCCAGATCAATCAAATCGCTACCGAGGGCGCGCGCGGCTTTGCAATGCTGGCTTGGCTGAAGACCAGTACAAGACTGGCTGCGATCAATAGTGCTTTCGTAATGATTTTAAGGCGTGTCATGGGAGTGTCCTGGCTTCGAGGTTGGGGGCAGGTTGGCCCTGCGATTGGCCGAGCAGTGGAACCCCCAGGGGCATTCTTTGGACCTGGAGCGAAATCTAGATTGGCAACATCGGCGTTTGTGCCGCTTGGTTTGAAAGCCGAAAGGGGCGGTGGTTCAGGCGCGCATTTGACACCCGAAGCGCCGCCGAAGCGATCCCTATGAAACCGTTCATCGGGCCGCTGTTACGAGTCGCCAACAGGCGCGGTTCGATGTAGTTTACGTGTTAATTACTTGAGCCAAGCGGTTCAAATGCCATATGTTTTCATGATTGTTAGCAGATGCACAAAAAATTGCTGCACCCGCTCTTGACCTTTGCGCTCAGAGGAGTAAGCCGGATGGCGCATTGAAATTTGACTCTGTCTTGACGCAGAGCTGTGGCGGCGTTGGACCGCCAAGACATTGGGAAAGGTAAAGGCATGTACAAGAACGATCTCTATATCAATGGCCAGTGGCGACCGGGCAGCAGCGGTGAGCGCTTTGATGTGCTGAACCCCGCCGACGAGACCGTGATTACCAACGTCGCCTCCGCCACCTTGGACGATGCTAAAGACGCGATGGACGCCGCAGCGGCTGCGTTTGGGCCTTGGGCGGCTAAGACCCCGCGCGCGCGCGCCGAAATCTTGCGCAAGGCTTTCGAAATCATGTCTAGCCAACTGGAAGACATCGCCCGCCTCATCACCTTGGAAAACGGCAAGGCGCGCGGCGATGCCATGGGCGAAGCCACCTATGCCGCCGAATTTTTCCGCTGGTTCTCAGAAGAGGCGGTTCGTGTCCCCGGCCATATGGGTATGGCGCCCGCCACTGGCGCGCGCACGCTGGTGCACCACAAACCTGCCGGCGTTTCGATCCTGGTAACGCCTTGGAACTACCCGGCGGCCATGGGGACACGCAAGATCGCCCCGGCGCTGGCAGCCGGTTGCCCGGTGGTCATCAAGCCTGCCTCAGAGACCCCGCTGACCATGTTGGCGCTGATGCCAATCTTGGAAGAAGCGGGCGTACCAGCCGGTGTGGTCAGCGTGCTGCCCTCGACCCAATCTGGCGCTATGGTTTCGACGCTAATGAACGACGACCGCGCGCGCGTTGTGTCGTTCACCGGCTCGACCGGCGTTGGTCGTATTTTGTTGAAAAGCGCAGCAGAAAAAGTACTGAAGCCCGCGATGGAGCTGGGGGGCAACGCGCCCTTTATCGTCTTCGAAGACGCCGATCTGGACGCGGCGGCTGACGGCTTGATGATGGCCAAGATGCGCAACATCGGCGAGGCCTGCACCGCGGCCAACCGCGTGTTCTTGCATGAGGATATCGCTGAGGCCTTCACCGCGAAGTATGTCGAACGCATGGCCGCTCTTAAGATGGGCAACGGCCTGGAAGAGGGCGTTGATATCGGCCCGCTGGTCAATGCGGACACCCGCGATAAAGTTGCCGAATTTGTTGACGATGCCGTTACCAAGGGCGCCGAGCTGCGCTTGGGCGGTCAGCGCCCCAACGGTCCTGGTTTCTTCTACCCGCCGACGGTTCTGGCCAACGTGCCTCAGAATGCCAACTGCGTTCATGACGAGATCTTTGGTCCGGTCGCCGCTCTACAAACCTTTAAGAGCGAAGACGAAGTCATTGAGCGCGCCAATGCCACCGAGTATGGCCTGGTCTCTTACCTCTTCACCGGCGACCTGAAGCGCGGCCTAAGCGTGGCCGAGCGCCTGGAATCGGGCATGGTCGGTCTGAACCGCGGCCTTGTCTCTGACCCGGCGGCGCCCTTTGGTGGCGTCAAGCAGTCGGGCTTGGGCCGCGAGGGCGGTCACGAAGGCATGCTGGAATTCATGGAGACCCAGTATATCTCAACGCTTTGGTAGGACGATAGCGAGGCGGGCCGAGCGGTAAACGCCGGAGCGCCGCTCCCCCGTGCCAGTACGTGCCATGAGCTAGTACGTGCCATGAGCTAGTACGTGCCATGAGCTAGTACGTGCCATGAGCTAGCACGTGCCATGAGCTAGCACGCCCAATCACTCACGTGTCGGGCGGCAGGTCGAATCAGCTCGCTGCTTGTGGCGTGGCCTCGCTGGCCTTGCCTAGGGCGACGCGTTGGCGGGTGCCGTCTTCTTGGCGCTGGCTCTCCTCACTGCTAAGCGCGCGATCTAGCGGTTCAAGCCGTAGGCCCTTGGTCTGCGGGCTGGTCTTGCCTTCGCTTTTCAGCCCGCGATAGCGCGCAGCGACGGCCAGCTTTTTGTTGCGCTGGTGCGGTTGTACGCTGTCCATAAAGTCCGGGTCTACCGCCGCGCCCAGGGCCAAATAACCCGCAGCCTCGGCGCGCTGTACCAAGCTCATACCGCGCTGGCTTCGAATGATGAGCGCGTTGGTGCCGGGGTCTTGATCTTCGGGCAGCTTGGGATCTGGCGAGCCGCCCGGCCAGGTATCCGCCGCCGCAATGTCACAGGCTTCGCCGATACCATCCGCGCAGACCTTGCAGCGGAATGGCAAGGCCCACTGGCTTTCATCTTGCCCCCAAAAATCGCTGTAGGTTTTTTCGATGACGCGGCCATCGGCTAGCTCGATGCGGGTCGGTCCCGGGCAGCCAAATCCGCGATAGCGCACCGCAGTGATCTGCTTGGGATCAAGCCCCAGATCATGTTGAAGAAATCGCGCTTGGCCTTCTGGTGGCATGTAACCCCCGCAGACCGGGCTCAGCCTGGCTTTCACAAGACGATCGACCCGTTCATCCTCGCGCGCCAGGTTATTGATGACCGACAGATCGCAGGGCTTGCCCACGACAGCAAAGGGGCGATCTTTATCAAGCTGGGCCAGCACATCCACCAAAATCGCGGTCGGCGCATAGCGTGAGCCAGCGCCCGCCATAACCTGTCCAGGGGTACGCGAAATGTGGCGCTCCCCAAAGCTGGGTTCTTGCTCGCTGGCCTTGGCGTGCAAGATGAAATCCACCTCACCGGACGCCAGCAAGTAGAGTGCTAAAGCGCTCAAGACGCCCCCAGTCGATCCCTGGTGGCGGACGTTGGGATTGGCTGCCCAGGCCAGCTGCATGGCCTCATAACCGCCCCAGATCAGATCATCGGCGGCCTGCGCGCTGCGAAAATCTTCGGGCAAAGCCTCAAGGCGGGTGCCGGGGCATAACTGTTCCAGCCGATCAATCTCGCTGTGGGTGAGTTTGGCCCCAGGCTTGATGACCGGGCGCAGATCACCGCTCGACGTGATGGCCATGGCGACGCGCTCGGCCCCGAAGAAAGACTGGCAGAGCCCGCAAGCCGTGCACATGGCGTCTTGGCTGATGCGGTTCAGGCGTTGGGCGGGGGCGAGAACGTGGGACATGTCGGCGCTCCAGAGCAGCAACGGAAGGCCCCAGATCAGCACAGCTAGCCGCCGGCGGCAATGTTTGTTTCTAGTAGCCCCGTCGGGTGTTGACCTGGCTCACGAGCGCGTCAAGATAGCGGCTGCGAGAAGACGAAAGGATCAGTTATGGCGCGTAAAGTGCTGAGCGGCGTGGTGCAAAATGACGATTGCGATGTGCTGGGGCATATGAACGTGTCGCGCTATATCGCGGCCTGTTCGGATGCGGTCTTTGCCTTGCAGCGTGACATCGGCATGAACGAAGAGGATTTTAAGAACGGCCGCAAAGCCTCTTTCGCCGTCGTGCATATGGAGAGCGATTTTCGCGCCGAGTTGCACGCGGGTGACGGCTTTTATGTGACGACAGAAATCGCTCGGATTGGCGGGAAGTCTCTGACCTTTCATCACCGCCTCTACCGTGATCGCGATGATGCTTTGGCCTTTGATGCACGTTTTACCACGGTGTTGCTGTCGTTGGAGACTCGCCGGGCGGTGACGATTGACGCTGACCTGCGCGCAGACCTAGCCCCTTGGCTGGCGGCAGACGCAGAGGCCTAACAAGGGAAGCCTTGACCTGCCTGCCTTAGTCCGCGCTGCCAAGATCTGCGTTGCTTAATTCGCGCTGCCTTGCAGACAAGAAAAGGGTGCCCTCAAAATGAAGGCACCCTTGTCGGCTTGTTTCTTACCGCAGGCCTCTAACCATGAGCATCGCCGCTCATTCGCGGCTTGCTTGCGCCGGATCAGCTACAGCCGGTGGTCGCGCCGCAGGTGTCACACTTCAGGCAGGTGCCGTTGCGCACCAAGGTGAAGTTCGCGCACTCGGGGCAAGAATCGCCCTCATAGCCCTTTTGGCGCGCTTCCATCATGAGCTGCATGTTGGATTTGGCGGCCGCTGCCGAGCTAGAGACCGGCTCTGAGGTCTGGATATCGACGATGTTGGAGTCGTCGAGCACGTCGTCCTGGGTGATGGGCGTGGCCTGGGTCACGGCTTCCTTATCGGTACCGGTGCGACGCACCTCCATGGTCATGCCGCTGGCTTTGCCGCCTTCAATCACGTTGATGCGGTTGCGCATGAAACCAGACGAGGCCACCTTACGCAGCTCAGAGCTGATGCCAGAGCCGCCCCTAGGATCATTGCCGGGGTCCAGCTCTGATTGGTTGTCGCCCATGCCCAGCGTGCTGACCTCAAGATCGTTGGGCTGCACGTGTGCCAGATCGTTGCGACCCAGGTAGGAGACCGCCAGTTCGCGGAAGATGTAGTCCAGAACCGATGTCGCCATCTTGATGGTCTGGTTGCCCTCGACCATGCCTTGCGGCTCGAAGCGGGTAAAGGTGAAGGCCTCTACATACTTCTCCAGAGGCACGCCGTGTTGCAGACCTTGCGAAATCGCAATCGCAAAGTTGTTCATCAACGAGCGGAAGGCCGCGCCCTCTTTGTGCATGTCGATGAAGATCTCACCCAAGCTGCCGTCTTCGTATTCGCCGGTGTGCAGGTAGACCTTGTGGCCACCAACTGCGGCCTTCTGGGTGTAGCCCTTGCGGCGGTCGGGCAGCTTACGACGTTCGGTGACGTGCTTTTCAATGATGCGCTCAACGATGCGCTCGGTCACTTGCATGGCCTGCTGAGCCGGTGCGGCCGCCGCGAGTTCTTCCGTCACATCATCGGCGTCCTCGACCTCTTCGTCGATCAGCGCTGATTGCAGCGGCTGGCTGAGCTTCGAGCCGTCGCGGTAGAGAGCGTTGGCCTTAATCCCAAGCTTCCAAGACAACATGTAGGCATCGGCGCAGTCTTCGACGCTGGCCTCGTTGGGCATGTTGATGGTCTTAGAGATCGCACCCGAGATAAAGGGCTGAGCGGCAGCCATCATGCGAATGTGGGCTTCGGTGGACAAGAAACGGGTGCCGTGCTTGCCGCACTTGTTCGCACAATCGAAAATCGGCAGATGCTCGTCCTTCAAGTGCGGAGCCCCTTCCAGGCTCATCGCGCCGCAAACGTGGGTGTTGGCTGCTTCGATTTCATCGCGTGCAAAGCCCAGGTGAGCCAGCAGGTCAAAGTTGACATCGCCCATCTGCTCGGCGGTCAGGCCCAGCACATCGCGGCAGAAGTCCTCACCCAGAGTAAAGACGTTGAACACGAACTTAATGTCAAAGGCTGACTTCAGCGCGCCTGCCACTTTGGCCAGCACAGCATCGGTAAAGCCTTTGGCCTTCAGCGCTTCAATCGACAAGGCATTGCAGTCTTCCAAGCTGCCGTGGCCGACCGCGTAACCTTCGATCTCTTTGATCTGCTGATCGCTGTAGCCCAGGTTTGACAGCGCCAGCGGGACGGTGCGGTTGATGATCTTGAAGTAGCCACCGCCGGCCAGCTTCTTGAATTTGACCAGCGCGAAATCGGGCTCAATGCCGGTGGTATCGCAATCCATGACCAAGCCGATGGTGCCGGTGGGGGCAATCACGGTGGTCTGAGCGTTGCGGAAGCCGTTCTTTTGGCCCAGCTCAATCACGCGATCCCAAGCTTTTTTGGCCGCAGCGCCCAAGCCCGCCATGTCGATCTGCTTGTGTTCCAGGGGAACCGGCAGAACGTTGAGGTTTTCGTAACCCTTGCTGCTGCCGTGGGCGGCGCGGCGGTGGTTACGCATAACGCGCAGCATATCCTTGGCGTTTTCATCATAGCGCGCAAAAGCACCCAGCTCACCCGCCATTTCGGCCGAGGTGGCGTAGGCGGTGCCGGTCATCAGGGCGGTAATGGCAGCCGCGATCGCGCGGCCCTTGTCGCTGTCGTAAGAGACGCCCAGCGCCATCAACAGACCGCCCAGGTTGGCGTAGCCCAGACCGGTGGTGCGGTATTCGTAGGACAGACGTGCGATTTCTTCCGACGGGAACTGCGCCATGGTGACAGAGATTTCCAGCACCAAGGTCCAGAGGCGGCACGCGTGGCCAAAGCCGTCGATATCAAAAGAGCCGTCCTTGTTGCGGAAGGTCATCAGGTTCAAGGAGGCCAGGTTACAGGCCGTATCGTCCAAGAACATGTATTCCGAACAGGGGTTAGAAGCGCGGATTTCGCCACCCTGCGGGCAGGTGTGCCAATCGTTAATGGTGGTGTGGTACTGCATGCCAGGATCGGCGCAGGTCCAAGCGGCTTCAGAGATTTGGCTCCAAAGGTCGCGCGCCCTGATGGTACGGGCGGTTTTGCCGTCGGTGCGGCGGATCAAATCCCAGTCGCTGTCGTCTTCAACCGCGCGCAGGAAGTCTTCAGTCACGCGCACTGAGTTGTTGGAGTTCTGGCCCGAGACCGTCAGGTAGGCATCGCTGTCCCAATCGGTGTCATAGGTGGTGAACTCGATCTTCTTGAAACCCTGTTTTGCAAAAGCAATGACGCGCTGGATGGCGTTGTCGGGCACTTGGTCCTTGCGCGCGGCCTTGATGGCCTTCTTCAGCTCGGGATTGTTCTTGGGGTTGAAGCGGTCCACATCGGAGCCGTCAACGCTGGCGCAAATGGCCATAATGGCGTTGAGGTGCTTGGACAGGATTTTGGAGCCGGTGACCAGGGCGGCGACCTTTTGCTCTTCGATGACCTTCCAGTTGATGTAGTCTTCGATATCCGGGTGGTCGATATCCAGCGTGACCATCTTGGCCGCACGACGTGTGGTGCCGCCGGACTTGATCGCGCCCGCAGCCCGGTCGCCAATCTTCAAGAAGCTCATCAAGCCCGAAGATTTGCCGCCGCCTGACAGGGGCTCGCCCTGGCCGCGCAGAGACGAGAAGTTAGAGCCGGTGCCAGAGCCGTACTTAAACAAACGTGCTTCACGAACCCACAGATCCATGATGCCGCCTTCGTTGACCAAATCGTCACCGACGGACTGAATGAAGCAGGCGTGGGGCTGCGGGTGTTCGTAGGCAGAGGTCGAGCGGGTCAGCTCGCCGGTCTTGTAATCGACATAGAAGTGACCTTGGCCGGGACCGTCGATGCCATAGGCCCAATGCAGGCCGGTGTTGAACCACTGGGGCGAGTTGGGCGCACCGCGCTGGCCGCAGAGCATCACGCGCATTTCATCGTAAAAGACGTGGGCGTCTTCTTCGCTGTCGAAGTAGCCACCTTTCCAGCCCCAATAGGTCCAAGCGCCCGCCAAGCGGTCAAACACTTGGGTCGCCTGGGTCTCGCCGCCATAGCGCTTGTCTTCGGGCATGCGGGCCAGAGCCGCTTCGTCGGGCACTGAGCGCCACAGCCAAGACGGAACGCCTTCTTCTTCGACGCGCTTCAGCGCAGCCGGAACGCCCGCTTTGCGGAAATATTTTTGCGCCAGCACATCGACGGCTACCTGGCTCCAGGCTTCGGGCACCTTAATAGCCTTGGCCTGAAAGATGATTTCGCCGTTCGGATTGCGGATTTCTGAGGTCTTGGAAGCTAAACTAAAGGCGTCGTAGGCTTCCTGGCCTCCTTTCGTCTCGTTCGGGGCAGCGAAACGGCGTTCAAACTTCATGATCTTTACTCATATTCGGGGCCCCAAGGGGGCCGATTCCACAAACCTGGCCCCTGATTTGCTGGGGCTCTTTGTCTCTAATCAGCGGGATCGCTGGCCAAGACTTCAGCCCGCCAGCGGACTCGTCTTGGTTGCGAAACGATGGTCGCGCGGCCCGCTACTATGCCAGTTCATGTTCAGAATGGCAAAGCACCGCTGGTGCCGACCAACCACAAGACCTAGGGCCTTGCGCGGAAGAGATGTCTACATATAGGGGCTCGGCTCTGGCAAGAGTCATTACGAGTTTATGTGGAATTAATCCGAAATCGCGCGAGCTGACGTTGAAAACCGGGGCTTGACAGAGCCAAAAGCGAGCGATTTTCAGCACTTAGCTGGATGTGGATTTTGGGGACAACCGCGTTTGTCAGCAGGGGGAAAATTTTTAAATTTTTTTCTTGCCGTCTTGGACTCGGCTAGTGGCCAAAATGCATCGCAAGTTTCTACATCTTTTGGCTGTCGCGCATCGCTCAGGGCGACCTAAAGATGTGTTTGGGGCAGAATCGGGGCGGCCTTGCACTGTGGCCCCGAGTTAGGACCCCGAGTTAGGGCCCCGAGTTGGGGCCAGCGCTAAGTTCCCGGGGTGAGTTTTCGAGTTGTGTGCGCAAGCCCCCAGCGCCTCGGTCTTCAGCGGCCTATTCTCGAAGCGCCTCTTCGGCGATCCGTACCAAGTAAGAGACGCCGTAGGGCATAGCTTCGTCGTTAAAGACATAGGCGGGGTCGTGCAGACCCGCGCTGTCGCCATTGCCTAGGAAGGCGTAGCTGCCGGGTACTTCGTTCAGCATGAAGGCAAAGTCTTCTGAGGCCATCAGCGGCTGGGCCTTGGTGTCAAGGCGCTCAGGACCGACCACCGCTTCGGCAGCCCTTTGGCTCAAGGCCATCTGGCTGTCGTGGTTGATGGTGGCCGGATAGGCGTCTTCTTCCCATTGGATCGTCACCTGACCCCCGAAGCCGTCAACCAGGCTCGTCGCCAGTCGCTCAAAACTAGCAACGGTCGCGCTGCGCACGTCGGGATCCAGGGTGCGGATGGTGCCGGCCAGCTTGACCTCTTGCGGGATGACATTGGTGGTGTGGCCCGCTTCGAGCTGGCAAACCGATAAGACGGCCGACTTCAGCGGATCGGTTTGGCGACTGACCAGCGCTTGGGCCGCAACAATGAGCTGGCTGGCGATCAGCACCGGATCGACGGCTTTGTGGGGCAGGGCCGCGTGGCCTCCGCGTCCACTGATGGTCATATAAAAGGTGTCCGATGACGCCATGGCCGGGCCCTGGCACAGCGCCATGTTTCCCACGGGCAGGCCCGGCAGGTTGTGAAGCGCAAACACCGCTTGCATAGGATAGTCGCGGAAAAGACCGTCGGCCATCATGCGCGCAGCGCCCGCGCCGCCTTCTTCGGCCGGTTGAAATATCAGGTAGACCTTGCCGCTAAAATTCCGGTTTTCGGCCAGCAATCGCGCGGCGCCCAACAACATGCTGGTATGGCCGTCGTGGCCACAAGCGTGCATGACCCCCGGATTTTCGGACGGGTAGTCAACGCCACTGGTCTCTAAAATTGGCAGGGCGTCCATATCGGCGCGCAGTCCAACCGCTCGGGTGCTGCTGACCCCTTTGCCCTCGATAATGCCCAACACACCGGTTCCGCCCAACCCGCGCACCACGTCGATCCCCATGGCTTCTAGGCGCAAGGCCACCAGATCAGCGGTGCGTTGCTCTTCATAAGCTAGTTCGGGGTGGCGGTGGAAGTCGTGGCGCCAAGCGGTCAACTCGGTTTGTAGGTCCGCGGTTCGATTAATAACAGGCATAGCAGCTCCCAAAGGCGCGCAAAATGGTCTAGAACTATAGCGAGCGTTCGGTGCCTGATCTTGAGAAGGCGAAGTCTTCACAAAACCGCGACCCGGGCGTCCCGCGTCGATATTCAAGCCCTCGAATGTAGGTTTTGGCTTGCTTGTGGCAAAAATGCCTCACGTTGTGAGAGGGCAACAAATCTGACTTGCAGAATTCGCATAGGTACAGGGATTGTGCGAAAAAGCAAACAGGCCTATCTTGAACTTAGTTGATGAGCGACTTCTTGTTCTCATCTTCTGTTTCCTCCCTGAACTTGGACGGCTCTTTGGGCCGTCCTTTTTTTTTGCCCGAAAGTCGGCGATCGGTCAGCGTTGAAAGGGCATCGGCGCCATATGGTCGCTGAGGGGCTTTTGATGGCCCAGCGCGCGCTAACGCGCCTTGCAAGCTGCCTTGTCAGCGCTCATTATTCTTGCCACATAAGAACCAAGACCTATTCCCAAACTCGGAGAACAGACAATGAGCTCAACCAAAGCCCTTCAGGATCGCATCGACGCGTTCGAAGCAAAATATATCCACGATCAGGACATGGCTTTTAAGGTCACCGCGCGCCGCAACAAGTTCTTTGGCCTGTGGGCCGCCAGCGTGATGAACAAATCGGAAGCCGAGGCGGAAGCCTACGCGGTTGAGGTCATCAAGGCGGATTTCCAAGAAGAGGGCAGCGAGGATGTACTGCGTAAGGTCGATGCTGATTTGAAGGCGGCCTCGCTGGACTACAGCCACCAGGACTTGGAGACCAAGTTGCTGGACTGCGAGCAACAGGCCAAAGCCTCATTCATGTAAGCCCTCTGGCTGCAACCAGGCCGCCAAGGCCTTAGGGCGAGACAAAGGTAGGAGCGGATCAGCACAACAGGCGGTTCGCTCCTTTTTTGTTGCCGTTGAGCAGGCCACTATTGTTGCAGTTGAGCTGGCCGTAACCGCGCGCCAGCTTTCGCCAATCTTATGATGCCGATTTTGTATTGTATGGGCTCAGCATCTGGCGGCCATCGACGGCCAGAACCATCTCTTGGCTTTGGCCGATGGAGACGGTGGTAAGTCAAAGGGCAGCGGCGAGGCTCGGTGGCGCGCTTTAGGCCTCCTTCTTATGGCTGTCGGCATAACGCGCTAGGTTGGACAGCGCCACCACCACCGCCATGAAAGCGGTCAGCCCCATGAAGACCGGCGCAAAGCCGAAGTGCTCACCGATCATGCCGATCAGCGGCGGCGCGGCCAGCAAGCCGCCATAGGCCGCAAAGCCGACAATCGACAGCCCCAAACCTTGTGGCAGTCCGGGCAGGTTCTCTGAGGCCGCAAAGGCCAAGGGCACCAAGTTGGCCAGACCGATGCCGGTCAGACCAAAGCCCAAAACGGCCAGCCATGCTTGGGAGGCGGTACTGGCCAGCGCCAAACCGGCCAAAGCCAAAAGCGCCGATACCCGCAGCGTCGCGACCGCGCCCAAGCGATCACGCACATAATCTCCCAAAAAGCGCACGCTGGCCATGGCCGCGGACAGCGCGACAAAGCCCAGAGCAGCGACCTCCGCGCTGCTGCCAAAATCTTGGCGCAGGTAGAAGTTGGACCATTCGAAAATGGCGCCTTCGGGAACCATGGCAAACAGCGCCACGACGCCCAGCAAGTAGGGCAGGGGCGAGGTCAATAGGCCGCGTAGGGATCGCGGTTTGTCGGGGACTGCGCTGCTGCCTGTCTCGCGTGCCTCAGCGGCTTCGCCGTGGGGGTCGGCCAACACGAAGCGCCAGACATTGAGCAAGATCACAGTGGTTGCCGCGCCGACCGCCAGCGCGTGTATCAAAAGACCGGTCTGGGTGATCATCCAAGCGCCGATCAGCGCGCCGCTCATCGTGCCCAAGCTCCAGAACCCATGGCAAGAGGACAGGATCGGGCGCGCCAAACGCCGCTCTACCGCGACCGCGTTGGCGTTCATGGCTACGTCCATGGTGCCCAGAATCATGCCGGTTAGAAACAAGATAGGGGCGGCGACAAGCGCCGAAGGGCTGAGCGTCAAGGCCAGCAAGACCCAACAGGCCAATACCGCAGGCCACAGCGCCATACGCCGCGATCCCAAGCGCGAAATACCCAGGCCTGTGAAGGGCATGGCCACCATGGCCCCAACGCCGAACGCGACCAAAAGCCAGCCGAGTAAGCTCTCGCCCAGGCCCAAGCGGTGCGAAAACTCGGGGATCTTCGGCGACCATGAGCCCGCGATAAAGCCATTGAGAAAAAAGAGGCCGCTAACCGCGATGCGGTCGGGGGAGGAAAAGGGAATGAGGCGCAACACGTAGGAGCCGTTTCGTTTGGGTTTGGAGCGCGATGGCGTCCCGATCAGGACGATGGCGCGGCTCAGGGGCTAAGGGGCAAAAAAATATAAAGAGCCACACGGAACTTAAGTACCGCTGAATTCTTTAGATCCACTGAAATCTAAAGATCCACTGAAATCTAAAGATCCACTGGGATCAAGGCAGAACACACGCCATCACAGCTTAGAAAGCAATGGCCGCAAGGGGTGGCCAGCAAGGGGTCGGCTGTGGGATAAGTCCTGCATATTGCTGACGAAGATCAGATTTACCTATCATAAAAAGAAGCATCACCATCATGAAACCACTTCTGCCAGCCTTTGCCAAGACCGTCCTTTTGGGTCTGGGTGCTAGCCTTGCCCTGGCGGCTCCGTTGCAGGCCCAATCTAGCCAAAGCCTCACCCCTGATCAGTGGCAGGCCATCACCGATAAGGCGCGCGGGCAGACCGTGGCTTTCAATGCTTGGGGCGGCGATGAGCGCATCAACGCCTACATCGATTGGGTCGGCCAGCGCGTCAGCCAGGATTACGGCATTACCTTGGAACACGTTAAGCTGTCGGACACCGCTACCGCGGTCAGTACTGTGTTGGCTGAAAAGACGGCGGGCAAAGATAGCAATGGCGCAATCGACCTCATCTGGATCAATGGTGAGAATTTCGCCGCCATGAAGCGCAACGGCTTGCTGTTTGGCCCTTTCAGCGAAGCGCTGCCCAACTATCAGTTGGTCGATACGCAAGGCAAGCCAACGACGCGCTTGGATTTCACCGTGCCGGTCGATGGCATGGAAGCCCCTTGGGGTATGGCTCAGTTCAACTTCATCTATGATAGCGCGGTGATCGACCGCTTCCCCAGCGATCTGCAGGGGCTGTTGGCTTGGGCCAAAGACAACCCGGGTCAGTTCTCTTATCCGTTGCCACCGGACTTTTTGGGCTCGACCTTCCTAAAGCAAGCCCTGATCGAACTTAGTGGCAACGATGCGGCCCTCAAAGCGGCCCCCGACGATGAAACATTTAGCCGCCTGACCGCGCCGTTGTGGGACTATCTGGAAGCCCTGCACCCCCACTTGTGGCGACAAGGACGCAGTTTCCCGGCCTCTGGCCCGGCCATGCGCCAACTGGTAGACGATGGCGAACTAGCGATTATGGTCTCTTTCACGCCGACTGAGGCCGCAGCCCTCATCATCGCCGAACAATTGCCCGAGACCGTGCGCGCTGCCGGGCTTGCGAGCGGCAGCATCGCGAACACACATTTCGTCGCCATTCCTTTTAATACGGGTTCGCCCGAAGCCGCCCAGGTGGTGGCCAACTTCCTCATGTCGGCTCAAGCCCAAGCGCGCAAGCAAGACCCTGCGATTTGGGGTGATGCGAGCGTTTTGAACACGGCCGCGCTGAGCGGCGGCGATGCGGCGGCTTTCGCGGCGTTGCCAGACTCGGCGCAAGTGGACCTGGGCCCTGCCGTTGGCGAACCTCACCCCGCCTGGATGGAGCGCATCGAAACCGAGTGGCAAGCGCGCTTTGGTTCCTAGCGCAAGCCGCGAACGAGTGGCAACAGGCGTGAGCATGGACTTGCGTTAGAAATCAGTCAGCTAGAGCGGATGGGCTGTTGCGACACCAGCGACCGACGCTCTAGGCATCACCATTAGCCGCGCCCATCTTGCGCGCTCTGTCAATTCGTCATAACTGGCAATTGGCCACAAACAGAAGCGGTGAGCCCTTGGCTTGCCGCTTTTCATATTTGCGCAGCGCATTTTGCCAGCGCTCATGAACAGGACCCCGCAATGACCCAGTTTCCGGATGCCAAGTCCCAGTCTTCTGACGCCAAGTCCCAGTCTGCTGACGCCAATCCGACGCCGACAAGCGGCAATACCCCCAGCGCGATTGAGCAGGTCCAAGCCCATTGGAATCGGGTGTTTTCTGAAAAGCCCTATGAGTACGGCCAAGCGCCCAACGCCTTCTTGGCGTCTTTCGCCTCGCGCTTTCCAGATGAAGGGCGCGCGGTGGCGCTTGCCGACGGCTATGGCCGCAATGGTGTCTTCCTGGCCGAATGCGGCCTTGCGACCCTTAGCCTGGACATTTCGCCAGTTGGTGTTGAGACGACCAAAAAGCTAGCCGAAGAGCGCGGCGTTAGCATTGATGCGCGCGTGCAAGATGTCTCTAAGTGGCAGCCTGAAGGGCCGGTCTATGACGTCGTGGCGCTGATTTATGCGCACTTTTCTTCGACGCCAGAGCGCGATTACTGCCTACGTCGCCAAATCCATCAAGCCGCCGCCAGCGCACTCAAGCCCGGCGGTCTGCTGATTTTAGAGGCGTTTCGCCCCGATCAGTTGGGCAAACCGTCAGGCGGTCCCAAATCCCCGCACTATCTTTATAGCCTGGCCGAGCTGGAAGAGGACTTCAAAGGCCTGGAGATATTAGAGGGCAGTGAAGTCGATATCGAGCTGGAAGAAGGCGAGCGTCACCGCGGTTTGGCCTCGGTGGTGCGGCTTGTAGCGACCAAACCTTAGCAAGGTCGCCCAGCCGTTTGTGACCTATGCCTGGGGTTTGCCCGGCTTGGGGTTCGCCAGGTCTGGGGTCCGCCAGGCTTAGATTTGGTCATGCTGTCAGGCGCTCGGCGTGGAAACGCATGTGGTCTTCGATGAAACTGGCCACGAAATAGTAGGAATGATCATAACCCGGCTGATAGCGGATCTGCGCGCTCTGCCCAGCTTGTTGGCAGGCCGCTTCGAACAAGGGCGTGCGCAGGTTGGTCTCCAAAAAGGCGTCGGCGTCGCCTTGATCGATTAGCATGTCGCCTTTCCAACCGCGTGAGAGGACCAGCGCGCAGGCGTCGTGCTCGGCCCAGGCGTCAGTGTTTTCGCCCAAGTAGGCCGCAAAGGCGACCTGGCCCCACTCGACCTGGCTGGGCGCAACCACCGGTGCGAAAGCCGACAGCGATGCAAAGCGCTCGGGATGGCGCATCGCCAAAGTCAGAGCGCCATGGCCGCCCATGGAATGGCCGGTGATACCAATTTTCCCGGCCTGAACGGGCAGGGCACCCAGAACCAGATCGTAGAGTTCTTCAGCAATATAGCGTTCCATTTGGAAGTGCGCCGCCCAAGGGTCTTGCGTGGCGTTGACATAAAAGCTGGCGGCTTGGCCCAAGAAATAGCGCTCGTCGTTGGCGACCGTATCGCCGCGCGGCGAGGTGTCGGGCGCAATCACCACCAGGCCCAGCTCAGCGGCCAGGCGCTGATACCCGGCTTTGACCGTGGCGTTTTCTTCGCTGCAAGTGAGGCCCGACAAAAAGAACAAGGCAGGGCAGGGGCCCTTTTCGGCTTGCGGCGGGATGTAGGCCGCAAAGGTCATATCGGTCTGGGTCGCAGCACTCGCGTGGCGATAGATGTATTGAGTGCCCGAAAAGCAGCGGTTGGAAGAGACCAGGGACAAGCTCATAGGGGCTCCATTTTCAAAGGGGGCGCAAAGGTGCAGGGCAAGCGTGTCGCCTGCGTCGGGGCGGGTCTAACACGACCATCGGCAAATGCCAGCGCAAAAATCCTTGGTTGGCGAGCGGTGCAATGCTTCGTAAATCGAGGCCACAAAGGCCAAAATCTTCCATTAATTAACATGGAAACAAAATTTACTTATCTTGGTTAATCTACTTGCCTGCCCGCCCTCTTTCCGGTCGCCAGCTGTCCGATCGGCGGATTTTCGGCATCTCAACCGGCAAAATATGCGCGACGCTTTGTCAAGCTTGACCTTGCCCCGCCGGGAAAACGCGGCTAACGCTTAGGGGGAAGAAAAAAATAAGTAAGAAAAACACAAGAACAATAGACAGGGCTAGAGCATGACAGCATTGCTGGAACTCGCTCACATCACCAAACGCTATGGCAGTTTGCTGGCGAATGACGATGTGAGCCTTAAGGTTATGCCGGGCGAGATCCACGCGCTATTGGGTGAAAATGGGGCGGGAAAATCCACCTTGATGAAGGTGCTAACCGGTCTCGTGAAACCCGATGAAGGCCAAGTTTTCTGGCAAGGCCAAGAACAACACATCCATAATCCGCAAGCCGCCAAAGCCTTAGGCATCGCCATGGTGCACCAGCACTTCGCCCTGTTCGAGGGCATGAGCGTGCTGGAAAACATCGCTCTGGGCCTGCCCGGCCAGACAGCTTCGCCGGCCTTTGAGCGCCAGGTCATGGAGACGGCAGCGGCCTATAAGCTGTCCATCCATCCGCGCGCACGCGTCTTTACGTTGTCGGCGGGTGAAAAGCAGCGCATCGAGATTGTGCGCGCTATGATGGCCGATCCCGCTTTGTTGGTCTTGGACGAACCGACATCGGTTCTAACGCCGCAAGAGGCCAACGATCTGTTCCACTCATTGCGCGCGATGAGCGAAGAGGGCCGTGGCATCATCTTTATCTCACACAAGCTGAACGAAGTGCGCGATCTCTGCTCGAACGCAACGATTTTGCGGGGCGGCAAGATGGTGGGGCACTGCGATCCCCGCGAAGAGACGCCCAAGAGCTTGGCCGAACTGATGATCGGGCACCGGGTCCAAGGCGTCACCCGCAAAGAGGCGAACGCAGGCGCGAGCGCAGCGGCGCCGGTTCTGTCAATTCAAGGCTTTTCCGCTGACGGGGTAACGATTGACGACCTGACCATTCGCGCGGGCGAAGTGGTGGGCGTTGCGGGCGTCGCTGGCAATGGCCAAGACGATCTGTTCGCCGTGCTATCGGGAGAGGCCCTTTCAACGGGCATTACCCTGTACGATGAACATGGCAAGGGCCAGGATTTGGGCCCGCTTGGTCCCAATGATCGCCGCCTGCAAAGTGCCGCCTTTGTGCCCGAAGAGCGCCTGGGCCACGCGGCGGTTGTCTCAATGAGTTTGGTCGAAAACGTCTTGCTGACCAGCTTGCATGATCCCGACATGCAGCGCCGTGGCCTGATTTCTTGGGGCAATTTGCGCAACGAGGCGCAAAAAATTAGCGACGAATTCGATGTGCGCCATCCGGGCCTTGGCGCCGTGGCGGGCTCGCTTTCCGGCGGCAATCTGCAAAAGTTTGTCATGGGGCGCGAGCTGTTGAAATCACCGCGTTTGTTGGTGGTCAATCAGCCGACTTGGGGCGTGGACATAGCGGCGGCCGAGCGTATCCGTCAAGCGATGCTTGAACTGGCAGCAACCGGCGCGGGACTATTGGTCATCAGCCAGGATCTGGACGAATTGTTCGACATCTGCGATTCGATCGCTGTGTTGCACGAGGGCGAGCTATCCGAGGCGCGAGCGCGCGACGACTGGACGCCTGAGAGTATTGGTTTGGTCATGACGGGCAGTCATCAAGACGCCGTGCCCGCGAGCCAAGGGGGGCAAGCATGATCCGTTTACTACCAGCCAAAGGCGGTCACTGGAGCGGGGCGCTGGTCTCGATTCTGATCGCGACTCTGGCGACCGTAATCATTTCTGCAGGGCTGTTGGCCTTGTTGACCGATAAGCCCATGCGCACGCTTTGGGAGCTGCTAACCTATACCAGCCAAGGCGGCACTCCTGCCGTACAATGGGGCAAGGCCGCCGCAGAGGGCATGTATCTGGCCGTCATCGCGCTGGGCCTGTCGGTCGGCTATAAGGCGGGCGTTTGGAACATCGGTGCGGAGGGGCAATTCGCGGCAGGGGCCATCGGGGCCTATTTGTTCTGGCTGGCCTTGGGTACACCGACAACGGTGGCGGTGTTGCCGTTGCTGCTTATCGGCGGTGTTATCGGTGGCATGGTCTGGGCGGCTATCCCAGCCGGGTTGCGCGCTCACCTCCACACCAACGAGCTGCTCGTCAGCCTCATGTTGGTCTATGTCGCGACCAATCTTCTGACCTATTTGGTACAGGGCCCGGTGCAAGGATGTGCGCCCGCGTTGGATGCGGCGGGCAATCAGGTTGGTTGTATTCCTTATTCGCCTGCACAATCGGACAAGCTGCCCGAATCCTTGCGGTTTGGACCGCTGATTTATGGCGTCTCGCCCCGTTCGGGCGCGCTGATCGGAACCAAGATCCATTCGGGCTTGTTGGTCTTGGGTGGGGCCTACCTGGCCTTGGCGGCGGTGCTGCTGTTCACCTTGATCGGCTTTCGTTTGCGGGTGGCCCAATCTTCGGCCAAAGCCGAGCGCTTTGCAGGCTTTTCGACCGCCGCCACGATCTGGCTATCCTTCTTGATCTCAGGGGGGCTCGCAGGGCTGACCGGGGCGGTCTTTTTGATGTCCGAAAGCTTTAGCCTGACGGTCGGGGGCGCGTTCTTGTCCAACTTGGGCTTTGCCGCCATCGTAATCGCTTTCCTGGGTCGACTTCATCCTGTCGGTATTTTGTTCGCCGCTTTTGCCATTGCCTATATCAATGCGGGCGCATCCTGGGTCGCCTCACAGCCCGAGCTGCGCGCTGACGACAGTGTGGCGGGCTTCATCGAAGCCATAGCCCTGTTCTGCGCTCTGGCGACAGCGGCCCTATCTCAGCGACGGTTGGTCTGGAAAAAGGAGGGCCCCGCCCATGGCTGATTTGACCTATTGGCTGGCCCTGGTGGTCACGATTTTGAACTACGCCACGCCTTTGCTAATCGCGGCGATTGGTGTCTTGATCGTTGAAAAATCAGGCGTTTTGAACTTGGGCGTTGAGGGCATGATGATCGTCGGCGCCATGGTGGGCTACATCGCGGGCTCTTACCTGGATACCTCTAGCTGTGCGCTGATGGGCTTTGACGGCGTCACCTGTCTGCAATGGGAAGGCACACTGACCATCCCGGGCTACATCGCATCCTTCCTGCTGGCCGGTCTGGCGGGTGCGGCTTTGGCATCGCTGTTTGCTGTCATGACGCAAATGTTCGGCGCCAACCACGTTGCAACGGGCCTTGGGCTGACCATTTTGGGGCTGACCGTGACCAATGGCTTCGGCCCCGATGCCAAGGACATGCGCGTTGAATCGGTGGCGAACCTCTTGCCCGATTCATGGGTGGCTCTGCCGACCGTTGGCCGCTTGCTGGGCACCGATCTTTTGACGGTTCTGGCTTTCCTATCCGCCGTTGCCGCGCTCTATTTCCTAAACCGGACGCGGGTTGGCATGCTGGTGCGTGCCGCCGGTGAGAACCACTACGCGGCTCACGCCTTGGGCTATCATGTACGCCTGATCCGTGTCGGAACAATTTTGTTCGGTGGTTTCATGGCTGGGGTTGCGGGCGCTTATATTTCGCTGGTGCAATTGGAAGCGCCGACTTGGCGCGAAGGTATGACCGCGGGCGCGGGCTGGCTGGCGCTGGCGCTGATCCTTTTCTCTACCTGGCGACCGCTGCGTGTGGTATTGGGAGCCCTGTTGTTCGGGCTTGCATTTTCTTTGGAGCTGCGATTGCAGTCCTTGGAATGGATGCCATCATGGGGCGTGCAGTTCGTCCTGCCGAGCTTGCCCTATTTGGTGCCAGTGCTGGTACTGGTCATCATTTCGCGCAATGCGGCAATGATCCGGGCCAATCAGCCGGGCAGCCTGGCACAGCCTTTCAACCCATCTTCCTGAGCCTGACTTGGGAAGGATAACCAAGCAAAACTAACGAGGCATAACATATGAAACTCATGAAAACACTGACGGCGGGCCTGCTGGGTACCGCCATGGCCGCGGTAACGCTGGCCGCTCAAGCGGAGCCCACCAAGGTCGGCTTCATCTACGTTGGACCGGTTGGTGACTTGGGCTGGACCTACCGTCACGACCAGGCGCGTTTGGCCATCGAAGAAGCCTTTGGCGACGACGTTGTTACGACCTACAAAGAGAACGTGGAAGAGGGCGCAACAGCCGTCGATGCGATTACGGACATGGCAGAAGCGGGCCAGGATATCATCTTCACCACTTCGTTTGGCTATATGGACCCGACCAACCAAGTCGCGGGCAACTACCCGAACGTTAAGTTTGAGCACGCCACTGGCTTTAAGCGGGAACACGACAACGTATCGACCTTCTCGGCGCGCTTTTATGAAGGCCGTGTTATTCAGGGCTTGATTGCAGCCAAGACCACCAAGTCGAACAAGATCGGCTACATTGCCTCGTTCCCGATTCCCGAGGTCATTCGTGGCATCAACGCCTTCACCACAGAGCTCAAGAAGCACAATCCTGCGGCGGAAGTTGAGATTATCTGGGCCTTTAGCTGGTTCGACCCAGCCAAGGAAGCCGCAGCCGCTCAGACTCTGATCGACAACGGTGCTGATATTATCGTGCAGCATACCGACTCACCGGCAGCCATGCAGGTTGCTGAAGCGCGCGGCGTTAAGGCTTTTGGTCAAGCCTCTGACATGTCGCGCTTTGGTCCCAATGCGCACCTGGTCTCGATTGTGGACAGCTGGGACAGCTATTACGTGGATCGCGTGCAAGCGGTCATGGACGGTAGCTGGAGCTCTAGCGACACTTGGTGGGGCCTGACCAAAGACGGCATGGGCGGCGGCCAAGGAATGGTCAAGCTGGCCTCCTATGGCAACATGCCCGACGCTTTGATGGCCGAAGCTAAGGCGCTGGAAGCCTCTTTGGCTAGCGGCGCACGCCATGCTATGCCCTGCCCGATCAACGACCAAGCTGGCAACCTGGTCAAGGATTGCGCTGAAGGTGCCGAGCATCTGAGCGACCTGACCCTAGTGACCATGGATTTTTATGTTGAAGGCGTGACCGGCAACATTCCGCAGTAACCTGCTCTAATCAGAAATCTGCGTCGAGGCGACCTATAATACCTGCGTAATACCTGGTCGCCTCGGTAGGATAATCAGCAAGCCCCTGGTCGTTTTCGGCCAGGGTTTTTGTTTTTTGGGTTTCTTCGGGGCCGCTTTTGCTCGTCACGGCTTCGTAAGGCTGCCCGCTAACAGAGCTGGCTCTGTGCGTTCGGCGCGCGAGGCGGGAGCGTTGGGGGAGTTTTGGACGGGCCCTTTGGACGGGGACACGAAACAAGCCCGGTGGCTGGCTTACGCTTCCTTTCGGGCTCAATGCCGGTGTCAATCGTGCGTCCAGCGCGCTGCGGCGGCCTCGTCGCTCTCGCGCGCATCGACCCATTGGCCCTGACCGCCCACCTCTTCCAGCTTCCAGAAGGGCGCTTTGGTCTTGAGCCAGTCCATCAAGAATTCGCAGGCTTCAAACGCCGCCTGACGGTGGGGCGAAGCACAGGCTACCAGCACGATTTGATCGCCGGGCAGCAGCCGTCCGTAGCGGTGGATGATGAGGCTGGCTTGCAGCGGCCAGCGCTCATGCGCCTTCGCCTCGATATCTGCCAGCATTTTTTCGGTCATGCCGGGGTAGTGCTCCAGGGTCATAGCCTGATCGCAAGCGGCAGTCTTTGAGCCCTCGGGCGCCATATCGCGCACCAGGCCCAAAAAACTCGCAACGGCGCCAATGTCGCTGCGGCCGCGACGCAGGGCGGCGACCTCTTGGCCCAAATCAAAATCGTCGGCTTGTACCCGGATCATGACCAGCCCTCAGCCGCCGGTCATGGGCGGAAAGACCGCCACTTCGTCACCCGCCGCGATCTTCGCGTCCAGATCGACAAAGCTCTGATTGACCGCTAGCCGCAGCTTGGCGATGTCGGCCAGGGTCTCGCCGTGGCGGGGCGAGCGCGCTCTTAGCTCATCCAGCAGCGCGCCGACCGTGGTCGCTTGGGTCTCGATGGTCTCTTGGTCAAGCCCGATGCCGCTGCGCACCCAAGCAAAATACAGAACGTTAATCATGGCGCTCACAGCCTAGCGGATAAGTTCGAAGGGGGTAAAGGCGAGTGTATCACCTGGTGTTATTTGGGTGGAGTCTTCGTCCAAGACAACCAGGCCATTGGCCCACGACAGCCCGGATAACATGCCCGCACCCTCTTTGTGGAATTTGTCTACCAGCGGAAAGGGACTGCCGTCCATTTGGCAACGTGCGCGCACGAACTCGCGCCGACCGGTCTTCTTCTTATAGCTGAAGTTGGCGCGCGCGGCGATAGCGGGCAGGTTCGGCAGCGGGCGTCCATGCAGCAAGTGATAGAGCGGGCGTATCAGGGCCAGAAAGCCAACGTAGGCGGCGACGGGATTGCCCGGTAGTCCAATGACCAGGCTGTCAGCGATGCGCCCCAGCGCCACGGGGCGGCCGGGCTTAATGCCGATGCGCCACAGCGCGATGTCGCCTTGCTCGGCGATGGCGGCGCGGATGTGGTCTTCTTCGCCGGTCGAAACGCCGCCACTGGTGATGATGACTTGGTGCTGCTGAGCGGCCTTGGCCAGAGCTCGGCTGAGAGCGGCGCGGTCGTCGGGCAAAATGCCCGCCTGGGTCACTTGCCATCCCTGCTTGTCTAGGGTCGCGGCGAGCAGGTCGCTATTGGCATCGTAGAGTTGGCCGGGAGCCAAAAGGGAGCCGGGCGCGGCGACCTCATCGCCTGAGGAGAACAGCACGAGGCTTGGGCGTGCTAGGACCGCAAGGCTTTGCAGCCCCAGACTGGCCGCCAGCCCCAAATCGGCGGGGCTGAGCGGTTGTCCAGCAGTTAGCACGCTCTCGCCCAGCGCCAAATCCTCGCCCGCGTTGCGGGTGTTGGCACCCGGCTTCAGACCTTCTGGCAGTATGACCTGATCGCCCTGGCGCTCTACGTCCTCTTGCATGAAGACCGTATCGCAGCCCTGGGGCAGTGGCGCTCCGGTGAAGACCTGCACCGCCTGGCCGGGGCCAGCTGTGCCGGTAAAAGGATGGCCCGCAGCCGCGCGCCCGATGACTTGAAACAGGCCGGACGTTTGCGCTTGGCCTGCAAGGCGCACCGCGTAGCCGTCTACCGCCGAGTTTTGAAAGGGAGGCACAGGCATGCCCGCGATCAAGGGCGCGGCCAAGCTGCGGTCCAGGCAGTCGGCAAGCCGTAAGGGCCGGGGCTCCTGACCGCAAGTTAGCCCCATATCTTTTACCAACTCTGCGAGCTGCTGCTGGGCTTCGTCCAATGGCAGGAGGCGCCCGCCAAAGGCAAAGCAATCATCGCTAAGCTGGACCATGGCAGAGGTCCAATGCTTGAAAGATAAAGTCTGCGATAGTTGCAGGTTTGTCTAGGTCGAGCCAGGGCAAGGCGCAAGCCGGCGGCTTAGCGTCGCTTGATGCTACGGCGATAATATCGTCCGCAAATTCCGGGTCTTGCCAAAGGCTAGGATTGCCCGCTTCAGAGCGAAAAACCTCAATCTTGGGGAAGGTCTCGCGCTTGAAGCCTTCGATTAGCACCAGATCCACAGGATCGAGGCGTTTTAGCAAGTCGCCCAAACCCGGTTCGGGCGCGCCTGCCAGTTCGCTCATCAAAACCCAACGCTGGGAGGAGGCGATCAAGACCTGCTGAGCGCCGGCTTGGCGGTGGCGATGCGAGTCTTTGCCGGGCTGATCCACATCGAAACGATGGTGGGCGTGTTTGAGGGTCGAGACCCGCAAGCCGCAGTTGGTTAGCACCGGGATGAGCTGCGTTACCAGTTGGGTCTTGCCCGAGCCGCTGTAACCAGAAATGCCCAACACCGCGGGCCCGTTGGGGCGCGCAGAGGCGGGGTCAAAATGGGAGGGGCGAGGCTTGGTCATGACGGCCAAGCTGGCATGAGCTGCGCGCGGGTGCAAGCCTCTCAATCGCGCAAAAAGTCTGTCGCCGGCGATTGGCTGCTTTCCGCTGTTCGACCGCGGAAATCGCTCCAATACTTAGCTGTTGAACTAAGTGTTGGTTGCACATATAGTTAGCCGCATGGATAACTATCAAACTTCGCTCGATCCTGTCTTTCATGCGCTGTCAGATGCCACGCGCCGCGCGGTGGTTCAGCGGTTGACGCAGGGCGAGGCCTCGGTCAGCCAGCTGGCTGAACCCTTCGATATGGCGCTGCCCTCGTTCATGAAGCACATCCAGGTGCTGGAAGGCGCTGGCTTAGTGACGACTCAAAAACAGGGTCGGGTGCGCCAGTGTCGCCTAGAAGCTGAGCGCCTGGCCGCGGTTGAGGCCTGGTTCTCGGAGCAGCGCCGGACTTGGCAGTCCCGTTTTGAGCAACTCGACTCCCTTCTCACCCAATTGCAATCAGGAGATCGCGATGACTAACGCCCATTTTGAGTTTGTCGCTGACACGGAAAACAACAGCATGACCGTCCGGCGTTTGTTTGCCGCGCCCCGCCAGTTGGTCTGGGATTGCTATACAAAACCGGAACTGTTGGATCGCTGGTATGCGCCCAAGCCATTGACAGCCAAGACGAAAACCATGGACTTTCGCCCCGGCGGTCATTGGCACTTTGCCATGATTACTCCCGATGGGCAGGAGTATTGGTCGCGTCTGGATTATCAGACCATTTCGCCTATCGACGGCTATACCGGGCTGGATGGTTTCTCCGACGCCGACGGCGGTCTTGTCGAAGGTATGCCCCAGTCACAGCAGGAAGTGAGCTTCTTGGACGAGGGGCAACACACCCGCGTCGTTAGCCAGGTGCAATACGGCTCACGCGAGGCGCTGCAACAGGTGATCGACATGGGCGTTGAGGCGGGCATTGCCTCGACCTTGGATCGTTTGGACGCGCTGTTGGCTGAGCTGGCCTAGGGCCGCTCACCCAGAGACTTTGCTTAGAGACTTAGCCCAGAGTTTGCTCACCTAACAGCCTTCACCCAAGAGCAGCCAACAGGTCGCTCTCAAGGTCGCGAGCATCTTCCAGGCCGACAGACAGGCGCACCAGGCGTTCATTGATGCCCAGCTCGTTGCGCATCTCTTCATCCATGGCCCGGTGGGTGGTGGTGCCGGGGTGGGTGATGAGTGACTTGGAGTCGCCCAGATTGTTTGACACGTCGATCAGCGACAGATTGCGCATAAAATCGAAGGCTTCTTTTTGACCGCCTTCAAGTTCGAAGGCAATCAGCGTGCTGCCGTGGCTCATCTGTTTCTTGGCCAGCGCGTGTTGGGGGTGGCTCTCGAGCCAGGGATAGGCGACGCGCGCGACTTTGGGGTGCTGTTCCAACGTTTGCGCCAAGCGCAATGCCGATGCGGTCGAGCGCTCGACACGCAGCGATAGCGTCTCCAGGCCCTTGACCAGCAGCCAAGCGTTGAAGGCCGATAGCGAGGGGCCGGTGTGGCGCATAAAGGGCAGCAAGACCTCCTCGCGGTGTTGCTCGGAGCCCAAGATCGCCCCGCCCAAGACCCGGCCTTGGCCGTCGATGTGTTTGGTGGCCGAATAGACGGTCACGTCCGCGCCAAGGCTCAGCGGGTGCTGGGCCAGCGGGGTGGCGAAAACATTGTCTACGACAACCAGGCAATCGGCGCGGTTGTCGTGCGCCAGCTTGGCGACCGCCTCAATATCAACTAGCGTCAACAGCGGATTTGAGGGCGTTTCCAAAAAGACGGCGCGGGTGTTGGGCTGGAATGCTGCTTCCCAGGCTTGCAAATCGCCGCCATCAACCAAGGTGGCATGGATGCCCCAACGCGGCAGGATGTTGGCTAGGATCTGCCAACAGGAGCCAAACAGCGCCTTGCTGGCTACCACGTGATCGCCAGCGTTCAAATAGGAGGCCAGAGCGCCGAACACCGCGGACATACCGCTAGCCGTGGCTGTGCAGGCCTCAGCGCCCGGCTCCAGCGCAATCATGCGCTGGTGGAAGGTCTCGATGGTCGGATTGCCGTAGCGCGAATAGACGAAGCCCTCGTTCTCGCCCTTAAAGCGCGCTTCGGCGGTCTCGGCGTCGGGGTAGCAAAAGCCCGAGGTGAGGTAGAGCGCTTCGGCGGTCTCACCCCACGGCGAGCGCTCGTGCCCGGCGCGCACCGCCAGTGTATCGGGGTGCCAATCTTGATTTACTTTTGCTGCCACGGGAGACCCTCTGCTTTCCATCCATTGCTGCGGCCGCGCTGGTTCTGTTCGTCCAAGTCGCCTTCAAAGCCGCCTGCGATATTGTAACAATTCTTAAAGCCCGCCTGGGTGAGCGCGCGAGCCGCTGCGGCCGACCGCACGCCCGAGCGGCAGAGCAAATAGACCTCGTGCTCCTCGCTGATGCCGGCGCGGCGCACCTGTGCCTCAAAATCGGGATTGACCGCCATCGCCGGGAAGACCTGCCAGCTCACATTGGCCAAGCGCGCGATTTTGGGCTGACCAACGAACATCCATTCGGGGCCCGTGCGTACGTCGACCATGACGGCGTTCATGTCGCTGTTCATAGCCTCGAAGGCTTGGCGCGGCGAAACATCGGCTTTGTACATCTGGCGAGGGCTCCGGTTTAGGGGCGAAAATGACACGTCGGCTTAATTATTTGGAGCGGCCTGGATGGCGCAAATAAAAATCACAGAAAAAATTTTTGCAAATTTCAATTATCAGTCCAAAGTGGTGAGGCTTGCCCGCCATTGTGCAAATTCTTTTCGTCAATGCTTTGAAAACGGGAAATTATCGCCCTGTTTTTTAGCAAGCTCCTGAAAGCCTTGGCGCGCTTGACCAGGCGATGAGCTCAGAGCGTGCAGAGTAAGATCTAGACGAAGGAAATGGGGTCGATATCGACGCCCAGACGGGTTGAATTGGGCACTTTGACCGGTCCCAACCAGCGCATGAGCAGGTCTTGCAGGCGTAGATCCAGGCCCGCTTTCAATACGAAGCGATAGCGAAAACGCCCACGTACTTGGGCGATTGGGGCAGGGGCAGGGCCCAGCAACTGCACCCCTTCGACTGACGGAAAACGCTCAGCTATTTTACGGCAGAAGTCTTGAAGTACCGCCTCGCTGGGGTCGCTCATAATGACGATGGCGAGCCGCCCGAACGGTGGCAGCTTTGCTAGCTCTCTTTGTTGAATTTCAGCGCTGTAGAAGGCTTCGCGGTCGGCATTGACCAGCGCTTGCAGTACGGGGTGATCGGGCTCATAGGACTGCAACAGCACGCGCCCAGGCTTCTCATAACGCCCAGCGCGCCCCGCCACCTGATAAATGAGCTGAAAGCTGCGCTCTGAGGCGCGTGGATCGCCACCGTTGAGGCCCAGATCAGCATCGACAATGCCGACGGTGGTCAGGTTGGGAAAGTTGTAGCCTTTGGCCACCATCTGGGTGCCGATCAGGATATCAATCTCACCAGCGGTCATGCGCGCGATGAAATCGGCAACGCTCTGGCTGGTCATCAGCAAGTCACTGGAGACGATCTCGAGTCGCGCGGTCGGGAACAGCGCCGCGACTTCCTCGCCGACCCGCTCGACACCGGGACCACAGGGCACCAGGCTGTCTTCATCCCCGCATTCTGGGCACTTGGGCGGCAGCGGTTTAGAAAGCCCGCAGTGGTGACAGGTCAGCATTTGGCGAAAGCGATGCAGCACCAACCATGAGGAGCAAAAATCGCAGGTGATGCGATGCCCGCAAGCCTGGCAGAGGGTCAAGGGGGCAAAGCCTCGCCGATTTAAGAACAGCAAGGACTGCTCGCCAGCCTCTAGGGTCTCGCGCAGCGCTTGGCGTAGCGGTTCGGCCAGCCATTGGCCCTTTTCAGGGCGATCGTTGCGCAGGTCGATGGCCTCAATGGTCAGCGGGCGGGCCTGGCTGTGGCGACGATCCAAAATTACGTGCCGATAGCGCCCGCGCTGGGCGTTGACCAAGGACTCGAGCGAGGGCGTCGCCGAACAGAGGATGATCGGACAGTCTTCCATTTTGGCGCGCATGACCGCCACGTCGCGGGCGTGGTAGCGCGTTCCTTCTTCTTGTTTGAAAGCCGCCTCGTGTTCTTCATCGACAATAATGAGTCCGAGCGACGGGAAGGGGAGAAACAGCGCTGAACGGGCACCGACCACGACCTGAGTCTTGCCCTCGGCAACCGCGCGCCAGGTTTGACGGCGCTGGGTGGTGGTAAGGCTTGAGTGCCAAATCGCCGGGGCGGTTGCGAACCGCTGCTTGAATTGCTCTAACCATTGGGCCGAGAGCGCGATTTCTGGCAACAGCACCAGCACGTTTTGCTGGGCTTCCAGTGCCTGAGCTATTAAATCAAAGTAAACCAAGGTCTTGCCGGAGCCGGTCACGCCATCGAGCAAGCTGACTTGGAAGCCCGAGGCGCTTGCGGCCTTGAGTTCTTCGAGGGCGCCTCTCTGGTCATCACGAAACTGCGGCGGGGCAAAGCGGGGGCGCGGTACCTCGGTAGGCAGCGTTTCCTTGCTCCAAACCTCGATCAGTTGCCCGGCCTCCAGCGTCGCCTTGAATACCGCCGAGGAAACGCCGCTGCGTTCGATCAAGGCGCTGCGCGAGGCGGGCAGGGGCGCGCCGTCTGTCCCGGGATCAAAAGCCGACAACAGCGCCTTGCGTTGGGCACTGAGCCGGGGGGCGCCTAGCGCGTCCTCAGCCGGGCGGAAATGGCTGATGCGAGGCAAGGGCGTCTCGATGCCTGGTTGGTGCAGGCACATACGCAATACCGCGCCCAGATTGGCCAGATAATAGGCGCTGACCCAGCTCACCAGTTTAAGCAGCGCCTCGCTGAGAGCCGGGCAGTCATAGCGCGCTGCGATATCGCGCATACGGTAGTTGGGCTTGGCCTCGCGGGCTGGTTCGACGGACCAAACGACACCGGTTCTGGTCTGCGGACCAAAGGGAACTTGCACAAAATCACCGCGCTCTACGGCCATTCCTTCAGGCACGCGGTAGGTGAAAGTGTCGTCCATGGGCATGGGCAGGGCGATCTGTGCCCAATACTCAGGCTCATCTTCGGGCCCGTTCAGGGGTTCGCCCAGGCGGTCCTTCTGGCGGGCTTTTTGGGAGGCTTTTTGGGGCGTGTCAGCATCGCGGGCAAACAGATCGCCCGAGTCTTGCCCGCCGCTGGGGCCACGATTGGGGCCATGATTGACAAAAAACTGCTCGATTTTCACAAAAATGCCCAAGATGTGCAGCTTGACCCTTGCCTAATTTCGATTGGCACGGTATCACAATCTAAGATGGAAAATTTATTCATTTGTTCGTGTGGTCACTCATTTTAAGGCCACCTTTATATTGCAGGGTTCAGTCCTCGCGACGCTAAAGATCGCAGGCAATCCGATAGAGTTACGTTAGAGATATGCGCTCCTCGTACTTCCTTTTGTTCACCTTGGCCGCCATCCTGCCCGGATTGATGCTAGGGGCTGTTCTGAGTCGCGCCACGCTCGGCACAGCTGCAGGCCCCGCGTCTGTGCAAAGCCAAGGCTGGCCCGCGCCGCTTGAGGCGGCTGTTGAGACCGGTGTTCCCAGCGCGCCAACGGGCTTTGACAGCGACAAGTTTGGCACCAACCCGCTTACCGGATCAAGTGAGCAAGATGCTTTGGCCATGCTTTCGGTGCCGCAGGTCGGCGCGCAAGCCCCCGCTATGCCACCCGACTCGCCGACAAACGCGCTTTCCGGCGCCCCTGCGCCCATGCCACTGCCAGATCCCCAACCCCAGGCGCAACCGCTACTTCAGGGGCAGCTCCAGGCCGCACCCTCGCTTTCGCAACAGCGCGCGCCTGCACCGCGCATGCCAGCCCAGCAAGATGGGGAGGCGCTGGCCAGCGCCTCGCGTGCGAACATTGATGAAGCCAGCCTGCCAAGCGCTCCTGCTACCGGCCCCTTGGCCTTGTCAGCGGGCCTACCCGAACCGCTGAGTTTGACCCCCTTGCAACCCCTGCAAGCCCCCGTGCGCGTCCCGCAGGACAAGGCGAAAACGGATCTGAGCGAGGCAGCTTTGCCCGGCCAACGCGGCTCGGCAGGCGATCAAAGCGCGGGCACCTTGCCCGAGCCGGTGAAATTGGCACGCTTGTCGGGTGTGGCCTCTGCGCCAAGCGCCTCCGAGAGCGGGCTCGCCGTCGCAGCGCCGAAAGCGGTTGCCTTTAGCGCCGAGTTTGACGCCAACGCGCCCGAAAGCTGGCTGGCGGGCGTCGAAAGCCCCGATTATCGCCCCCCCCAATTCGTTCTGCTGTCGTTTGAAGCCGCATCGCGCAACGTCTTTTGGGACACCTCGCGCGAATTGGCGGACGAGGCGGATGCCAAGGTCACCTATTTTATCTCCGCTTCTTCTTTGATCTTGCAGGAGCGGGCGGAAAGCTACGCCACCCCCACGGGTGAAAAGGGTCGGGCTTGGTTGGGTTTTGCTAAAGACCGCCAGGAGTTGGCTGGGCGTTTGCAGCGCATCCAAGACGCCTTCGCCGCCGGACATGATGTGGCCGTTCAAGGCGTGGGCTATCACCGCGGCCAGGGTTGGAGCATCGACCAGTGGCGCAGCGAATTGGAACAGACTGAGGCCTTTGTGCGCGGTGCCTATCGCGATAATGGCCTGGCCGAACCCGAGGGCTGGCCCGCTGTCGCCCAGCACCTGCTGACGGGCTTTCGCGCGCGCGAACAGAGCAGCTCAAGCTCCTTGGAAGCGGCGCTCGTGGCTCGGAACCAAGCGCTCTACAATGCTTCTGGCAAGCAAGCCGAAGCCACCTGGCCGCATCAAGAGCAGGGCCTGTGGCAGATTGGTTTGCCCATGCTCAATTTGGATGGCGCACGCCGGGTCTTGGCCCAAGACTATGATTTTTATCTCAAACAGACCAACGGCCAGCCCAACGGTGCCAAGTCGGGCGATCACGAAGAACAGATGCTAGCGCTGTTGCTGGCCGAGTTCGACGGACGCTATCAGGGCGCGCGTGCGCCTATGCCGGTCTCCTTGCACTTCGCGCTTTGGAACAAGGGCGCGTATTGGCGCGCAGTAAAGCGCTTTGCTAAGAAAGTCTGCGGCCAACCCGAGGTCGTCTGTACCACCCATCGCGATTTGATCGGCTATCTTGACGCCTTGGGGCAGGCCAAGCTCGCGCGGTTGGCCGCCGCCGATTTCCCCGCTTACCAAGGCCCGGGCGTGCGGCTTGAGACGCCGAAGGCCACCGGATTGAACTTGCCGCAGATTGCGAGCCTGAGCAAATCGCCGAGCCTCAATGACGAGCAAGCCGCTTCGACAGCCGCGCGCTTGTTGAGTGATCCATCAAAAGCCGACACCCAGCCTCTGAGCCAGGCCTCATATGTGTTTGACGCTTTGCCGCCAGGCCAAGGCGCGCCCTTGCCCGCGATCAAGCCACGGCGCATCGCTCGCCTGGCTGCTCCCGCGAAACCGACAGCGGTGCCAGCGCCCCCGGCGGCTGCGCAAAAGCAAGCCGCAGCGCCGAAACAAGTTGATAAACCCTTGCCCTTACCCTTCAGTGCGACTACGCCAAGCCCATCAACGGGTACCCAATCAAGCGAGCCCACGGCGTTCTATTAGCGCTGCCAAGTGGGCCAAGGCCAAGCCCTAACAAAACTGGCTCCAACAAAACTGGCCCCAACAAAAACAGCAATCGACCAAGAGAAGACACCGCATGCAGTTTTTCATCGACACAGCAGATACCCAAGAAATTAAGGCCCTGGTTGACGCTGGCTTCGTGGATGGTGTGACCACCAACCCGAGCCTGATCGCTAAGTCCGGCCGCAATATTCTGGATGTCATCAAAGAGATCTGCGAAATGGTTGAAGGCCCCGTGAGTGCAGAAGTCGCGGCCACCGACCACGAGACCATGCTGGCCGAAGGCCGCAAATTGGCGGCTATTGCCTCGAACGTTGCGGTGAAAGTGCCGTTGACCGTCGATGGCCTCAAGACCTGCCGCGTCCTGAGCGACGAAGGCCACATGGTCAATGTCACTCTGTGCTTCAGCCCCTCGCAGGCCCTGTTGGCCGCCAAAGCAGGCGCGACCTACATTTCGCCTTTCGTGGGCCGCCTGGATGATGTGGGCAAAGATGGCATGGACCTGATCGACGACATCCTAGAGATCTACTCATCCTACCCCGATTTGCAGACCCAGGTGTTGGTCGCTTCTGTTCGCACCCCCCGCCACGTTGAACGAGCCGCGATGCTGGGCGCCGACGTTGTGACCGTACCGCCGAAGATCGTTTGGGACATGTTCAAGCATCCCTTCACCGATAAAGGCTTGGAAGCTTTCTTAAAAGATTGGGCGGGCACAGGCCAATCCATTCTGTAACCTCTTAACCCGCTCGCAGGGGCGTTGGTCCGGTCTCATTTTGACCGGCTGCCATTTCGGCAACTCACTGGAGCGGGTCTCATTTTTGAAACAATTTCAACCTAAGGTTTATTTTGTGACTAATGTTTCTAGTATTTTCGAAGGCCATAACAGCAAGCCCGTATCGCGGGCGCAAGTGTTGAGCTTTCTGGCCAAAAACCCAGATTTTCTGGCGACCACGCCCGAGGCTTGGCAGAGCCAAGAGCTGGGCGGTAAAACGACGAGCGCTCAAGATGCCGGCAATGTCGTCGATTTGGGGCGCTTCCAGGTCCAGCGCTTGCGCCAGCAGATCGAAGATCTACAGCAGCAAAATCGTGACTTCTTACAAAGTGGGCGGATCAATACGCTGATTTTAGCCAAAGCCGAACGCGCGGTCATGCGTTTGCTCGACGCCCAATCTTTGCAAGACGTTTTGAGCGCCATCGGCAGTGAATTGGCCGATGTCATGGGCGTTGATGCTTGCGTCTTGGCGTTGGAGTGCGAACGCGCGCAGATTGGCTATCTCAAGGGTCCTGGGCTCTATCGTTTGACCCAAGGCTCGGTCGAGCGGGTCATGGGAGAGCAGTCGATCATGCTCAATGCTACCGCCACCTATGATGCGCTGGTTTTTGGCAAGCAAGCCGAGCAAATCGCCTCGTCCTGCTTAGTGCGCCTGCGGGTTCCCCGACACGACGTTGACGGCATTTTGGGCTTTGGCGCTAGCCAAGCCGGGGCTTTCGACCAGGGACAGGGCGCGCGCATTGTCACTTTCTTAGGCCATTTCGTTGAAAGGGTGCTGAACACATGGCTGGAGCCGTGCGAAGACGCGGGCGCTCGCAAGCGCGCTTAGATCCGCGACAGGAGAAAATAGCAGCGGGGGCCGCGCTGGATCGTCGGTTGCTGCCTTCTGCTTTGGCGCAGCCTTTCCAAATGTGGTTGGATCACCTGCATTACGAGCGCGGCTTTTCGGCGAACAGCTTGGCGGCCTATCAACGGGACGTGCGCGCCTTCTTGTTGCACCTGCAAGACTACCAAGGTGGGCCTCTATCGCTTGCGGACTTGCAGGGCCTAGAATTGCGCGCGCTCAGGGCTTTTTTGGCACGCCGCAAGCAAGATGGTCTCGCCGCGCGCTCGGCCAATCGTGCCCTTGCCAGCATTCGTAGCTTTCTGCGCTATCTTGTTGATAAGCAGGTCATAGAGAGCCCTGCCGCGCTTGCGATTCGCAACGCCAAGGAGCCGCAAGCCCTGCCGCGCGCCTTGCCAGCGGCCGACCTCATCAAGGCGCTGGAGCAATTGGACCTGGTTCAGGCGGAGCCTTGGTTGGCCGCGCGTGATCGTGCGGTCTTGGCGCTGGCCTACGGTTGCGGGCTGCGCCTATCTGAAGTTTTGGGCCTGCGCGCACAAGATTTTCAGTCCTCAACTGATTTTCTGACGGTCTTGGGCAAGGGCGGCAAGCAACGCTCTATGCCCTTGCTTGCTGAAGTGCGTGCGCTGGTGGAGCAATATATGTCGATCTGCCCCTGGCCGTTGACCAGCGATCAACCCCTGTTTCGTGGGCAGAAAGGCGGCCCACTGAGCCCGCGAATTGTACAGCGAACGATGGCCGCTTTGCGTGCGCTCAAGGGCTGGGACAGCGATGCGACCCCGCATGCCTTGCGTCATTCTTATGCGAGCCACTTGCTGCAGGCTGGCGCGGACCTACGCTCGATCCAAGAGCTTTTGGGGCACGCCAAACTGTCAACGACACAACGCTATACCCAGGTCGACGCCGCGACCTTGTTGGCCAGCTATAAAGCCGCACACCCGCGCGCCTGACGGGGGCGATGTCGCTTGGCTTGCGGCATGCCCGCAACAGGGTTTGAAGCTTGCCCGCACCATGGCTTGCGGCTTGCCCGCACTAGGCTTGCCTTTCGCGATGTCTTGTCATAATTTGAGATCATCCTTCACAATGCAAGATGATCGCCAGGTAGCCGCGCGGTTTGGACAAGCAAATCCTTGCCACCTACCGGGCCTTCGAGCGAGCGACACGAGGCCAGTATGGCACAACAGACAGCAAGCGAGACAGCCAGTAAAAAGGTGACGAACGGTAAGACGGATGCGCCAGCAAAGAAATCAGCTTCATCGCAAACGGGCCAAGTTCAATCTCTAGTCAAGGCGTTGCGCCTCATGCGCTTGTTGGCGGATAACCCGGCGGGCATGAGCCTGAAAGCAGTGTCCGCGACGACCGGTATGCCCGCATCGACGACCCACCGATTGTTTTCGACGTTGCAGCAAGAAGGCTTTGTTCGATTTGACCGCGAGTTGATGCATTGGTCTGTCGGTGTCCAAGCTTTCAGCGTCGGCTATGCCTTTTTGCAAGATCGCGATCTGGTTCGGGTGGCAAAGTCGCACATGGTAGCGTTGATGGAGAGCAGTGGCGAGACCGCGAACCTCTCGATATTGGACGGCAGCAATATCGTCTATTTGGCGCAAGTGGCCTCACGACAGATGATGCGCGCTATGTCCACACCGGGCCAGCGCGTGCCCTTGCATTGCACGGCAGCCGGAAAAGCGATCATCGCGTGTCTGCCCTCGAAGACAAAAGAGCAGATCCTCGGGCGCTTGCACTACGTTCCCATGACCAGCCATACGATCGAAGATCGCGGAACCTTAATGCAGCACCTGGGGCAAGTCTTGCTCAATGGTTATGCGAAGGACGATGAAGAGCACGCGCTGGGGCTTCGCTGTCTTGCGGCTCCAATTTTTGATGAAAATGGCTCTGCGGTTGCCGCGATTTCGATTTCTGGTCCGCTGGCGCGTATGGGAGACGCCGAACTCGAAAGTCAGGCGCAGAGTGTTTTGGCAGCCGCGCGCGCGGTTACTCGCGATTATGGCGGCCACTGGCCGAGCCAGATCGGTCCCGCGGCCTAGAGCGATCGGCGTTTGCATGGCGCCAGCTTGCGCGTTTTGACCGCTTGTCTTGAGCGCAGAACCATGCGCAATCACGCGCTCACAAATGGACGCTCGCGCTCGAAGTTGGCGCTCGCCTTGCGCATAAAATTTAGAGGCAAACCAGCGTGACCCATTCCCCCCTATACAGCATCGAGGCCGCCCAGATTGCCCATGAACACGGGCGCGCTCCGCGTAGTTTGGATTTTGACGACGACTATTTTCACCCGCGCGATGGCCTGGCAGAGACCCGATATGTCTTCTTAGAAGGCGTCGGGATTTCAGAGCTGTTTCAGCGTCGTGAGACCGTCTGTATCGCCGAGACGGGCTTTGGAACGGGGCTCAATTTTCTGGCAACGCTCAACGCTTGGCGACGTTATCGCGACGCGAACTTGGCGGCGGGCAAGGCGGTGGCGCGTTTGGATTATGTCTCCTTGGAGGGACGCCCCTTGAGCTTGACCCAATGCCGTCCCGCCTGGCAGGTCTGGCAAGCAGAACTTGGCGCAGAAATCCAGGCCCTGGGCCAGGTCTTGCCGCCTGCGTGTCCCGGCTTTCACTTGGTCACGCTGGAAGGCGGCCAGGTCCGATTGTTGCTGCTCTATGGCCAAGCCCATCAAGTTCTGCCCGAAGCCGATTTCAAAGCCCAGGCTTGGTTCTTGGATGGTTTTTCGCCCGCCCGCAATGCGGATCTTTGGTCGCCAGAGGTGTTCCAGCAGATCGCCCGCTTGTCAGCGCCGGGTGCGCGCCTGGCCACCTTTAGCGTGGCTCGCAAGGTCAAGGATGGCTTGGCGGACATCGGTGCAGAATGGTCCTTGCGGCCTGGCTTCCAAGGCAAACGCAATTGCCTAAGGGCGCGCTTGCCGGGCGATCATGTCCGGCGCGCTGCCCTTCAGTCGCCGGGTTGCTTGCCAGATTGGCAGCAAAAACCGCCGCAGAGCCTAACCATCGTCGGTGCAGGGCTCGCTGGAGCAGCGGCGGCGCATTGCCTCAAATTGGCGGGCTTTGACATGATCCGCGTAATCGAGGCAGAACCAGCGGCGGCTATGCATGCTTCAGGCAATCCTCTGGGGATCGTAGAGCCGCGCCTCTCGCACGCGCTGGCGCCCGAAATTGAATTGCAGCGCTTGGCCTTTATTCATGCGGTCCTTGCTTACCAACAGGCGGGGATCTTCGTCGAACCGCGCGGCATGTTGAAAGTGGCGCGCGACGCCGCGACCGCCAGCAAGATGACGCTCTGGCTCCGCTCGGGCTTACTGCCGTCGGATTGGATGCAAGAGGCGGGGCCCGGCCAGCTGTGGTTTCCAACCAGCGGCGGCGTCTGCCCGCCTGAGCTGGTGCAAGGCTGGTTGGCTGATATCGAGGTCGAGACTGGCCGTCGATGGCGCCCAAGCGCGACGAATGACGGCCCCGACGCTGGCGGCCTAAAGCTGCTCGCGGGCGGCGCATTGAGCCGCTTGGCGCTGACCGCCGAACAAGACGCCAAGTTAGGGCCCGCTCTGGGGGCCAATAAGGGGCAGCTTATGACCCGAGCCTCGGACGAGCGTTTGCAGCGATTTGTCTCTAAGTCAGGTTATCTATTGGATGACGGCCAGCGATGGATCGCTGGCAGCTCTTTTAAGCGGTTTGCCGTCGAGCCCGCCGCGCGCGAAGCGATTTTGACGCAGCGGGCATGGGCCCAAGAAGAAGCAGAAGAGAGCGAGGCGCTGCGCCAACGGCTCGCTGATCTTGACCCAGAGGCCGCGGCGCGAAGCGGCTGGCGTTTTGAGCGGGCTGCCTTGCGCAGCGTGACCCGTGATCGCAATCCCGTGCTGGGCCCCTTGCCCCCCGATGTGCCGTCACAGAGCCCGTTGTTTGGGGCGAATTGGATTTTCGCGGGCCTGGGCTCGCGCGGCCTCTCGCTGGCCCCTTTGTTAGCTCATGAACTGCGCGCGCAGCTCTTGGGCGATATGCATGTGCTGCCGGCCAGCCTTCGGCGGTTGATCGACCCGCATCGCTTCTGGCGTGCCACCTAGCCCCTTGTAAGGTCGCAAGAAAAGACTAGGATGAGAGCACCTCAATGCTTCCCAGCTCCCGACGCCCCTTAGCCAAAGACCTGCTTGATGGCTCGTATCCCAAAATATCGTACCAACAAGACCTTAGTGTCTTGCCGCGCCTGGGCGCAGGCCGCTTCGCCCTTGGAGCTTTGCCATGCTCGCTAATCTTGCTCGCGCTCCTTGGTTTTGGCTAAAGACCGCTGTCTTGGCCTTGCTGTTGGTCGCGTTATGGTTCGGCATACAGACCTGGGCGAGTGCCATTCAAACCCGCATTTTCGAGCAAAGCTTTAGCGTTTTGGCTGGTAAGGTGCCGGTGCCTGTTAAGCTGGATGTCGAGGGGCGTCATGTGCGCCTTTATTCCACCGCCAAGCCTGCCGTTTTGGAGGCTTTCAAACCCTTACTAGCTCAAGTGCCGGGCGCGCGGGAGGCCAAAATTGTCAGCCTTGATGCTGAGGCCTTCGAGGCTTTGCCTGCCATCCTTTTGCCGGGCCAACGCTCCAGCGCTTCGCAGTCTGGCCAGGCTGAGGACGGAACCGATGCGGGCGAGCAACCCTTGTTGGAGACGCCCTACGCCTATGAATTTCTAGTAGCTCCTTCGGGCATGCATCGCATTGGCTACATGCCGATCAATCGCGACTTGTCGCCCGATGATCCGGCCATTGCTCTGTTCTATGGCGTCGAGCGGGTGGCGCGCGAGCGTTCCGACATGCTGATATCTGGCGGCTTTGTTGTGCGCGATACCGTGGTCTCGGTTATTGGCCAAGCCAAGAGCCCAGAGGCGCAGGCGGCGTTTTTGGAGCATTTCGCAGAAGACCTGCCCGAACAAGCCAAGGTCGGGGCGGTCATATTGAACGCCACGGGCGAGCGCATGCTGCGCAAATTTTCCGCCGCTGATTTTGAGCTGAGCGACGCCGACAAAGAAGCCATTATCGGCAAACCCGCCACCATCAAGCCATTGCGGATCGAAAAAGACGGGACCCGCCTGACGCTGTCCGGATCGTTGGCCAACGTGGCCCAGCGCCGCGAGCTGGAAGATCTGATACCCGCCGCTGACTTGACGCCGGTGGTCATTACCACCCAGACTCAGACCCTGCCGGGCTTCATGGTGCAGGTGGCCCAACGCCGCTCGTTACTCACCGCGATTAGCCGCCTGACCATCAGCCAAGAGCGCGGCATTCCCACCTTCGAGGGCCGGTATACCAGCCAAGAAGAATATGCGCGGGTCTTGCAAGCCACCCAGCCCGACGACGGCATCTCGATCAAGGTCTACCAAGGCCGTTTGGTCGCCAGCGGTCAGGTGCGCGATGATGATGAACGCCAGGTTCTGGCAGCGCTTTATGCGCCCGAGAGCTATCCCGACGCGCAAATCAGTGTGCGCGTGACCCCTGAAGCCTCGTCGAACCAGCGGGCTGTCTCGCACCTGCAAGCGCTGGAGCCGCAGTTGCGCCAATTGAATGCCTATTCCGCCTTTGCGACCGATCGCGGTGTCGAGCTGAGCTTGTTCCCGCGCGGTGAAGAGCAGGCGAGCGTCGCCAAGGCTCTGTTCCGGCACCCGTCTGTTTTGGGCCCCGAGCCCACCTTCAGATTTAGTTCAAGTGGCGACAATGCCGAGGTCTTGGACAGTAGTTATGCGCCGATCTACTACCAGTCTGCACGCATTCAGCAATCGACCATAGCAACACCTGCCCAATACGAGGCCTTGCTCAAGCTTGCCGGTATCGCCCTGACCGATGTGGAGCGCGAGACCTTGCTGCACCCCGTGGCATCGCCATTGGCCGAGGGCGCAAGGACGGCCCCTGCCGTTACCGCGCTGCGCCTGAGTAAGCAGGACGATGCCTTGAGCATCACCGGTAGCGTTCGAAGCGATGACGCTTGGGCGGCACTGGCGCTCTTGTTCCCGCAAGCCGACCTCTCCGAACTCCAGGTGGACATGGCGTCGCCGACCCCCGATGGGGCTGTAACCCAATTGTGGATGCGCCGGGCTCAAATCGCCCAAATGGCACGGGTTGAGGTTAGTTTGATCGACGGCGTTTTGACCTTTGAAGGCGCGTTTTCTTCTGATCGTGAACGCGCGGCCATATTGGCCGCGGTCGAACCTCGCTCGGGCGTGCGCCTGACCCGCTTGGCTGCCGGACTGACCATCGACGGGCAGTTGCGCGATGCTGGCGACCAGGAGCGGCTGTTGGCTCTGTTCAAAGACGCTGAGCTGCAATTGGAGATCAACGATATAGCCGACGCCGGCTCGCCTGCTGTCGATCACCTGGCGGCCCTGTCCGGCGGGCTGGCGCAAATTCAGGCCTATTCGGCTTACGCGAGCGATCAAGGCGTTGAACTTACTCTGTTTCCTAAAGGTGAAGAGCAGCGGGCGGTTGCTCGCAATTTGATGAGCCAAGACGCCGTGGTGGGCAGCAAACCCACCTTCCGCTTTGAGCCCCTGGCCCGCAGCGAGGCGGTCGAGCCCGCTCAAGGCGGTGAGGGAAGCGAGGGCGTGGCTCGTGACGACCAGCCTGCAGCGCCGGTCGGTAACGTGGCTGCCAATATGCCCAGTTCAGGCAAGGCCAAGCGCAAGGCCTTGGCTTCGATTTTCAGCTTCGCACCGTCTAGCCAAGGCTGTGAACAGCGCTTTGTTCAGGCCTTGAGCGAAGAAATCATCAAATTCCCCACCGGTGGCGCTGAGATCGACGCTTCATCCGAAGCCTTCTTGCAACGGCTCGCGCGCCTGGCGCGAATTTGCTTGGAGGGCACCGGCTGGCACTTGCGGGTTGAAGGCCACACCGACGCCCAAGGCGAGGATCAAGCCAATCAGCTTTTGAGCGAGCGCCGCGCCGAAGCTGTGCGCGCTTTCCTGGTCGATTTGGGCGTGGACGGCGAGCGGGTGTACGCGGTCGGCATGGGCGAGAGCCAACCCGTTGCCGACAACCAAACTGCCCAAGGTCGCCAAGAAAACCGGCGCATCGAATTTAAGATAGAGGACTGATCCCATGCTTTACCTGATGAGCGAAATGTCCCTAATGCTGCTGGCGGCCTTGGCGCTGGGCGTCTTATTTGCCTGGCTGATTTGGGGGCGCGGGACAAAAGCCTCGCAGCGGAGCTCTGTGGGAGCGATCGAAGGCGGCGCAAGCAGCAAAGCCAGCAGTGATTTGAAGGCCGAGCGCAGCCGGGCATCGGCTCTGCAACAGCGTTGCGATGAAAAGGACCGTGAAATATTGCAGCTCAAGTCGCAGCTTGAAGCCAGTCGCTCGGTGGAGACAGGCCTCGGCGTGACGCGCGGGCGGTTGGGCGAGGAAGCGCAAGAAGCGCTGGCCCAGGGCGATATGAGCGCCGCGCTGGAAGCTGAAAATGCGCGCTTGCGGGGGCGTATTGGGGAGTTGAATGAGACCTTGCGCGGCCACACCAGCGAACAAGAGCGCCTGCAATCGCTAGAGGCGGCGCAAATCGAAGCCGAGCAGGAAATCGACAGTCTGCAAAAAGCCTTGGCTGAGGCGCGCGCCGACCGGGCGGCTCACGGCGATGACGCCGCAGAAGATCAGCGGGTGGCGCTGGAAGCCGAGGTCAACCGCCTGCGCACCGAGCTTGCGGGGCTCACAGCCGAATACGAGGGCGAAGATGGGCAACGCGCGCTGGAGAGCCGGCTAACCGCGTTGAAGCAAGAACGTGACCAAGCCCGCAGTGAGCTGGCCAGTTTGCGTGAGACCATCGCCGATCTGGAAGGACGACGCAGCCGCCGCCGCGCGCTGGAGGCCGACAAGGATGCAGAGATCATCCGCTTGCGTAGCTTGCTGGTGCCCCATCCGCCGTCCAACAATCAAAATGAGCAGCTTGCCGGAGCCGATGCGACCGGTGCGACCGGTGCGGCCGAGGTGCCCGGCAAGCCCAATGCGAGCCAAGAAACAGCGGTAAGCGAACGCCCCGCCATGTTGCGCCCAGGCCAACCCTTTGGTGCGCCCGACGATCTCAAGAAGATCTCCGGCATTGGCCCAAAGCTGTCCCAAGCGCTCAACGAGCAAGGCATCTTTCACTTTTGGCAGCTCGCCGCTCTAACCGATGAAAAGCTGGCTTGGTTGGATGATAATATGCTGACCTTCAAAGGTCGCATCAAACGCGAGGGCTGGGTGCAACAAGCCAAGGACATGCACGCCGAGTTGCACGGCGAGAGCTTTGAAACAACGCGCGCGCGCCATTTGGGCTAGCGCGTCGGGTGGGCTAGCGCGTCGGGCGCTGGATTAGCAACAGCCGATCCGCTCCAGCTGACTGCTTTCCAACGCAAGTCCATGCTCACTCGTGTTGCCACTCGTTCGCGGCTTGCACTAAGCAAAGCTATGCCTCAAGACGAGCCTTCGAGCGCCGGGCTTTTCAGCAGAGCCAAGACCTGTGCCACCTCGTCATCGCGGGTCTGGCGTCCAAAGGATAGGCGCAGTGAGGCACTGGCGACATCGGGGGCAAGTCCCATACTGGTCAGCACGTAGGAGGGCTCCACATCCGCCGCCGAGCAAGCCGAGCCGCTGGAGACGGCAAAGCCGGACCAGGCCCGCAGCATGGCCTGGCGATCTAGCTGCAAGAAGCTGATATTCAGGTTGTGGGCGATGCGCTGATCCAAGCTGCCGTTGACCCGCAAGGCGTTGGCGCGTTGAGCGACCACCCCCAATATGTCTTGCTGCCAGCCCCGCATTCGCTGCGCGTCTTGGGCTTGTTCTTGTGCCGCAAGCTCGGCGGCTTTGCCGAAGCCCACGACCAAAGGAAGGGGCAGGGTGCCCGAGCGTAGGCCCCGTTCTTGGCCGCCGCCGCTGATCAACGGCTGCAAACGCACGCGCGGCCGCCGCCGTACATAGAGCGCGCCCATGCCCATGGGGCCGTAGGCCTTGTGGCCGGATAGGCTCAAAAGGTCGATACCCAGCGCTTCGACATCCAGCGGGATTTTGCCCAAGGCCTGCGCGCCGTCGCAATGGAATTTTGCGCCCATTGCCTTCGCGGCTTCAGCCATTTGGGCGATGGGTTGAATGACACCGGTCTCATTATTGACCGCCATGGCCGAGACCAGAAGAACCTGTTCGTCGAGGGCCGCTTTATAAGCTGGCCAGTCCACCAAACCATCATTGCCAACCGGCAAGACAATCGGTTCAAAGCCCCAAGCGGCGGTCGCTTTGACGCTCTCCAGAACGCACTTGTGTTCCGTGGCAAAGGTCAGGATTTTGCCGCGCCCTTGGCTAGCTCTGGTCGGGTGTTGCTGAGCAAACAAAGCCGCGCCCTTAATGGCCAGGTTATTGGCTTCGGTGGCTCCGGACGTGAAGATAATCTCGCGCGGATCGGCCCCGACGGCTGTGGCGACTTGCGCGCGCGCCTCTTCCACCTTGCCAGCCAGCATCAGCCCGTGCCCGTGCTCAATGGAGTGTGGGTTGCCGTAGAGGCGCTGCCAGAAAGGGGCCATGGCCTCCAGCACGCGCGGATCGCAAGGCGTAGAGGCTTGGTTGTCGAGGTAGATCATAGCCGCAGGCTCTTGCCGGTCTAGCCGCCCGTGACCGACATGTGACGGGCCACCGCTGGGCCCAAGCCGCGGCCAATAATGAAGTCGTGGCCTTTGGGCTTGCGCGCAATGGCATTGTGAATGGCGTCTTCTAAGGGCGCGTCGCTCTGCGAGGCGCGCACCGCAGCACGCAGATCGGTGGCATCGTCTTGACCCAAGCACATGTAGAGCGTGCCAGTGCAGGTCAGGCGCACGCGATTACAGCTCTCGCAAAAATTATGGGTCAAGGGTGTAATGAAACCGATGCGCTGGCCGGTCTCGCCCAGCCGCACATAACGTGCCGGACCGCCGGTTTGATAATCCAATTCTTGCAAGCTGTAGTGCTGGGCCAGTCGCGCACGGACTTCGGTCAACGGCATGTATTGATCGGCGCGGTCTTGTTCGCCCATATCGCCCATCGGCATGACCTCGATAAAGGTCAAATCGAAACCTTGCTCGCCGCACCACTGCACCATGGCAGGGATCTCTGCATCGTTGACGCCCTTCAGCGCCACCATGTTGATTTTTACCGCTAGGCCCGCGCGCTTGGCGGCTTCCAAGCCGTTGAAAACCTGTTCGATTTTACCCCAGCGGGTAATGGCCTGGAACTTGTCCGGCAGCAGCGTATCCAGCGAGACGTTGACGCGACGCACACCGGCGCGGCGCAGCGGCTCCGCAAAGCGATCCAACTGGGTGCCGTTGGTGGTCAAGGTCAATTCTTCCAGTGCGCCGGTCTCCAGGTGACGACCCAGGCCGTCGATAAGGGTCATAATACCCTTACGGACCAAGGGCTCACCGCCGGTCAGTCGCAGCTTTTTGACGCCAAGACGCACAAACGTCGAGCAGACACGGTCCAGCTCTTCCAGGCTCAGCAGGTCTTTTTTGGGCAAAAAGGTCATGTCTTCGGACATGCAGTACTGGCAGCGCAAGTCGCAGCGGTCGGTCACTGAGACCCGAAGATAAGAGACGGTGCGTCCAAAGGGATCGATCAAGCTACGGCTCCCGCTAGTACCTTCGCTGAGCCAGAAAATGACCCAAGGCGATGTGAAGTTAAACCTCAGAGCTAGGCTGGTTGCGTGCAAATTGCAAGGGGCGTGGCGTGATGGTGAGCGGGCAGCCTGCCGCGTCCATGACCCGGGCAAGGCGGACCAACGCGCCGTGGATGCTTACCAGAGCACTGGCATCCGGTTACCCGCGGAAATGACTGTAGGGGCCCAAACGGGCCTGCCTGTAAGCGGCAAGGCCCTACTCGCGATTGGGGCTAGGCCAGGCGGGGGCTAGGCCAGGCGGGGGCCCATTTGCTGGATGACCCGCGCGGCCATATCTGAGCCCCGGCGCGCGCAGTTCTCGTGGGGCTCGCCTTGGCTGAGCCCGTAGAGGTAGCCGGCTGCGAAGGCATCGCCTGCGCCCGTTGCATCAACGCGCTTATCAATTGGGGTCGCGGGAACGACGGTGCGCTGATCGCCTTCAGCCGTGACCGAGCCTTTGGGGCCAGTGGTGACGATGGCACAAGGCACGCGCGCGGTCAGAAAGTCCAAAGCAGCGTCCAGCGAGTCGGTCTTGGCGAAAATGCGGGCTTCTTCGGCGTTGGCGAACACATAGTCCACCAGGCCTTCGGACATCATGCCCAAGAAGTCATAGCGATGGGTCGCAGCGATGAAAAAGGCTGACAAAGACAGCGCGGTTTTGCGGCCTGCCGCTTTGGCTTGTTCGGCGGTCTCGATACAGGCTTGGCGCGCGGTGGGCGAATCGAACAAATAGCCTTCCAAGTAAGAAATGGCACTGTTGGCGATGGCATCACCGGGCAGTTCTTCGGGAGTCAGCTCGACCGCGGCGCCCAAGAAGGTGTTCATGGTACGCTCGCCGTCGGGGGTGACGAAGATCATTGAGCGGCCCGTCGGTGCCCCTTTGTCTGCTTTGTTGCAAGGGTAGGCTACGCCGATGTTCGAGATATCGTCGATATAAACCTGGCCCAAGGGGTCATTTTGTACTTTGCCCACGAAGGCGACCGAGCCGCCCAGTTTGGCAAAGCCCGCGGCGGTGTTGGCCGCCGAGCCGCCCGAGGTCTCGACCGTGCCGCGCATCAGATCATAGAGGTGCAACGCGCGCTCAGAATCGATCAATTGCATATCGCCCTTGATCATCTTTTCGTTGCTTATCAGCTCTTCAGGGCAGGTGGCGATGACATCGACAATGGCGTTGCCGATGCAAAGCAGATCATAAGATGCGGACGCAGAAGTCACGGGGGCGGGCCTTGTTGTTAGAACAGTTAGGGCAAGTCGGGTCTGGCAAGCTCGCGCGGTTGCGATGCTTTAGCCCAGGGCACGCTTGAGCTCATTGACCAGGTTGAGGCGTTCCCATGAAAAGCCGCCGTCGTTTTCGGGCTCGCGGCCAAAATGGCCATAAGCTGCGGTTCTGGCATAGATGGGCTTGGCGAGGTCGAGCATTTTTCGGATGCCAGCGGGCGAGAAGTCGGCCACTTCGTTGAGCAGAACGCCCAAGCGCTCCTCGTCCACTTTGCCGGTGCCAAAGGTATCGACAAAGATCGACAAAGGACGCGCGACGCCGATGGCATAAGACAGCTGAATTTCGCAGCGATCAGCGAGGCCTGCTGCGACCACGTTCTTGGCGATATAGCGTGCGGCATAGGCCGCTGATCGGTCCACCTTGGTGCAATCTTTGCCCGAAAAGGCGCCGCCGCCGTGCCGCGCAGCACCGCCGTAGGTATCAACGATGATCTTGCGGCCGGTCAGGCCCGCATCCCCGTCGGGACCGCCGATTTCAAAGGTGCCGGTGGGGTTGACGTAAAATTTGTCTTCGGGGATTTCCCAGCCGCTCTCGGCCAGAGCGCGGGCTACGTCTGGGCGTACCAGTTCTTTGACATCCGCCGGTGTCAGGCCGGGCGCGTGTTGGTGGGAGACCAAAATCGTATCGACCGCGACGGGCTTACCGTTCTCATAGCGTAAGGTGACTTGGCTCTTGGCATCGGGCAGCAGGCGGGTCTCTCCGCCATGGCGCGTGTCAGACAGATAGCGCAGCATTTTATGCGCCAATAGGATCGGGGCGGGCATCAGCTCGTCGGTCTCGTTGCAGGCAAAGCCGAACATAATGCCCTGGTCGCCTGCACCTTCTTGGCCCTTGAGGTCAGCGCTGTCGTCGACCCCTTGGGCAATGTGCGCGGACTGCTCGTGAACGTAGCAATCGACGCTCATGTTTTCCCAATGGAAGCCGTCCTGCTCATAGCCAATGCGGCGCACGGTATCGCGGGCGGCTTGCACCATCTCCTCGTGGCTGACATCGCCGCGGACTTCGCCTGCCAAAACCACTTTTTGCGTCGTGGCCAGGGCCTCGACCGCGATGCGGGCGTTTTGGCCGTTGCGCTTGTAAAAGATGTCGGCGATGGTGTCCGAAATCTGGTCGCAAATTTTGTCGGGATGGCCCTCAGAGACCGATTCAGACGTAAAGAGATAAGAAGACATGCTTGGGCTTTCCCCTAAAGCGAAGCGGGTGGGCCGGGCTGAAACGCAAGCGCTTCAGCCCAAAGAAAAGAGCGCGCAGGGCGCCTAGTAGCGGTACTGGTCGTTCTTGAACGGACCATTGACAGATACGCCGATGTAGTCCGCCTGGTCCTTGCTCAGTTGGGTGAGCTTGGCACCAACCTTAGCGAGGTGCAATGCGGCAACCTTTTCATCCAGGTGCTTGGGCAGGACGTAGACCTTGTTCTCGTACTTGTCCGAGTGGTTCCACAGCTCGATCTGCGCCAAAACCTGGTTGGTGAAAGACGCCGACATAACGAACGAGGGGTGCCCTGTGGCGTTACCCAGATTCACAAGGCGGCCTTCAGAAAGCAAGATGATGCGCTTTTGATCGGGGAATTCAATCTCATCGACCTGCGGCTTGACATTGTGCCAAGGGTAGTTGCGCAGCGTATCGACCTGGATCTCATTATCGAAGTGGCCGATGTTGCAGACGATGGCGCGGTCCTTCATGGCGTTCATGTGTTCCCAGGTAATAATGTCCCGGTTGCCCGTCGCGGTCACGAAGATATCGGCTTGCGGAGCCATGTCGTCCATGGTCGCCACTTCATAGCCTTCCATGGCGGCTTGCAGAGCGCAGATGGGGTCAGCTTCGGTGACAACGACGCGACAGCCCGCTTGGCGCAATGAAGCCGCAGAGCCCTTGCCGACATCGCCAAAGCCGGCAACGACGGCCACTTTGCCCGCCATCATGACATCGGTGCCACGGCGAATGCCGTCAACCAGGCTCTCGCGACAGCCGTATACGTTGTCGAACTTAGACTTGGTTACAGAATCGTTGACGTTAATTGCGGGGACGAACAACTTGCCGTCGCGTGCCATTTCATACAAGCGATGCACGCCGGTCGTGGTCTCTTCCGACAAGCCCTTGACGTTCTTCTTCAGCATCTCGGGGTACTTGTCGTGCATGATCTGGGTCAGGTCGCCGCCGTCGTCCAAGATCATGTTCAATTCCCAGCCGTCCGGGCCGGTGATGGTCTGCTCGATCGCCCACCAGAACTCTTCTTCGTTCATGCCCTTCCAAGCAAAGACGGGAATGCCCAGGTCAGCAATGGCCGCAGCAGCCTGATCTTGGGTTGAGAAGATGTTGCACGACGACCAACGCACTTCGGCGCCTAAGGCCACCAAGGTCTTGATCAAAACGGCGGTCTGAATGGTCATGTGCAAGCAGCCCGCGATGCGCGCACCCGCCAGAGGCTTGTCATTGCCGTATTCTTCGATCAGGCCCATCAGACCCGGCATTTCGGTCTCAGCGATGGCGATTTCCTTATGGCCCCAATCGGCCAGGCTGATGTCTTTGACTTTATAGTCGGTGGGAGCGGTCATGCGGACGGACTTTCGGATCTTAGGAAAATGAAACTTGTGCGGTCATAAATATATCTTTATGTGTTAGTCAAGTTTATTGTTGGGAGTCCCCAGGGGCCTATGGATGCTGCACTTAATCTGCTCAAGGCGTTAAGCGAGCCGACGCGCCTGCGCTTACTGCTGCTCTGCAATAAGAGCGATCTGACGGTCTCAGACCTCACCAACATCCTCTCGCAATCGCAACCGCGTTTATCGCGCCACCTCAAGATTTTGGTCGAGGCGGGGGCTTTGCGGCGCTTGGCCGAGGGCCAGCATGTCTATTTCGCGCGCAATCGTGAGACCCGCTTTGATGGCATCGTGCAAGCGCTGATCGACAGCGTTAGCGGCGCCAGTGCTGGGGTGCGCGCCGACGAGGAACGCCTATCGGCTACGCTTGAAGCGCGCGCCAAGCTCGCGCAAGGCTATTTCAATAAGCACGCGGCCAAGTGGGACGAGGTTCGCGGCAGCTATAATGACGATGAGCAGGTTGAGCGCGCATTTATAGAAGAGTTGGCGGCAGGTGATGCGCCTAAGGTGGCTAGCTTCCTCGATATGGGCACCGGGACGGGCCGCATTTTACAACAGGCGGCGCGCTACGTGGTGCGCGGGGTCGGCATCGATACCAATCGTGAGATGCTGACCATCGCACGAAGCCGCCTGGCGGGGCCGGTCTACCGCCATTTGTTGGTGCAGGAAGGCAATATCTATGGGCTGCCGTTTGAGGCCGGTCAATTCGAAGCGGTAGGGCTCTACCAAGTCTTGCACTTCTTGGACGAGCCCAGCCGCGCCATCAAAGAAGCTGGGCGCGTGCTGAGCAATAAGGGGCGCTTGTTGTTGGTAGACTACGCCCGTCATCAACGCGAAGAGCTGCAACGCAATCATGCCCATCTGTGGCTCGGCTTTTCGCAAGAAGAAATGGAGGCCTGGTTTGCTATGGCCAAGCTGCGGCCGGTTACGCGGCGCGTGGTTGCCGACGCAAAGCCGCATCCAAGCGGCGGGATGGCGCCGCAGGCCTGTCTGTGGGTCGCACAAAAGGATTAGCTTGGGCTGCAAATCTTGCCAAAGGGCGGCAAATGCGGGCTAGCGGCCATTTATCTTGTCCTAGAGCCCACTCAGACCTTGACTCGCACCGCACACCTTTCTAGGTTCCGGCCTCCGAAGATCATATACAGTCCTTTTTTCTGAAAGACTAAGCACATGCGCATCCGAAACTCGCTTCGTTCGGCCAAAGTGCGCGACAAGAACAACCGAGTTATTCGTCGCCGCGGTCGTCTGTATGTCATTAATAAAAAGAACCCTCGCTTTAAGACCCGCCAGGGCTGATCGAGCAAGGCAGAGCGCCTAGGCCATGCGGGGATGCCGCGGACGAATGAGGCCGCGACTCCAAGCGCCCCTTGGGTCGAACGCTTTTCAAATTAAAAAAACGAGGTGCCGCAACGCGCGGTGCCTCGTTTTTTTATGCCTCAATTTTGAGCCAAGGGCCGGATTTGGGGCGGCCTAGATTGCAAAATTCGGCTGGTTTGAGTGCGCGCAGACGTGTTCAAACGCCCCATTCGCTAAGTAGCCGAGCTGCGGTGCGCGACTCGAATCAAGAACTCTTTAGGCTCGCAAAATATCTCAAAAGTATAGTTTGTGATAGTAACGGATAGTTTACGTCTGCAAAATAGAAATATTTACCGTTTTGCGCTTCTAGTTTGGGAAGAACCACTTGGTTAATTTATTGAAACCGCTTCAACGCTGGTTTTAGTAAATTTGCTTGCTAGACTAACTGGCAAGCGCAGAAAAAATTAAGCACCGTTTCATAGCTAGTAGGGATAACCGATGGCCAGACAAAAGACCTATAAGCGCGATGACGTTATCGAGAAAGCCTTGGAAGCGTTCATCGAGACAGGGTATTTTGCTACGTCCATCAGCAAACTAGTTGAGGTTACGTTGCTGAATCGAAAAATCCTATACGAACAGTTCTCAAGCAAAGAAGGGCTGTTCATTGAGGCCTTGAGCCTTTATGTCAACCGCATGGAGGCGGCTTGGGAACGCTATTTGGCGGTCGAGCCCTTGGGCTGTGCGAACATCCGCGCATATTTCCGTTATTTGAGCCATGAATTCCCGCACAAAGGCGATTTGGCGAGCTTGACGGTAAACGAAGCCTCGCGTTCGCCGGTAACGGCCGTTGAAATTTGCCGCGAGCATCTGTCTAAGCTGGAAGCTATCTTCGTTTCAAACCTGTTGAACGAGTTTGAGCGTTCGCCCAGCATTTATATGGCGGCCAAAGCCTTGGTGTTCCAGCAGTCGGCCTTGTCCACCATGGGACGTTTGGGGACCAGCTCCGACGATTTGCAACGGATGGCTGATTACGTGCTCAAAGCCATATTTGATCAATGCGATCCGCGCGCGGTTCAAGCGGTGCCTTTTTCGGCTGCCAACCAAGCCTAAGCCATCGCCCCTAGGTGTGGCATAAATCGCGCGCATGCGGTGTAAAGCATCGCAGCGGGCGTGGATATCCCAGAAGCTGACTTGTGCCGGGGGCCGTGTTTGTATAGCACGGCCCTACTTGCCTCTATCTGATTAATCGGTTCGGGAGATGCCCTTGTCCAGCGCTACCACCTCGCCTCAGCTTCAAGCCACTTCAGACGTCGAGAGCGCCGCTGCAGCAGAGCGCGAGGGCCTGAAATATAAGCGCGTATTGCTCAAGCTGTCGGGCGAAGCCCTAATGGGCGATTTGGATTATGGGGTAGACCCCGCCATGTTGGGCCGCGTGGCGGCCGAAATCAAAAGCGTCGTCGATATGGGGGTCGAAGTCGGCCTGGTCATCGGGGGCGGCAATATCTTCCGCGGTGTCAGCGGCGCGAGCCAAGGCATGGACCGTACCAACGCTGATCACATGGGCATGTTGGCGACCGTCATCAACGCGCTGGCTATGAAAGACGCCTTGCTTCGTATCGGCGTGGATTGCCGGGTGCAGTCGGCCATTCCCATGATGTCGGTCTGCGAGCCCTTTATCCGTGGGCGTGCCATTCGCCACATGGAAAAAGGCCGCGTTGTGCTGTTCGCCGCCGGTACTGGCAATCCCTTCTTTACCACCGACTCAGCGGCTGCCTTACGCGCGGCAGAGGTCGGCTGTGACGCTTTGCTGAAGGGCACAAAAGTCGATGGCATCTACGACAGCGACCCCTTCAAGAACCCCAACGCGAAGCGCTTCGAAAGAATTAGCTACCGCAAGGTTTTGACCGACGATCTGAAGGTCATGGACGCCGCCGCGATTTCCTTGACGCGCGAATCCAATATTCCAATCTTGGTCTTTTCGCTGTTGGACGAAGGGGCCATGGCCGACGTCGTGCAGGGCAAGGGTCGGTATACTCTGGTCGAAGACTAGCGCTGGGCCAGTCTGGGGCCAGTCTGGGGCAGCCCGGGACCAGTCCGGGCGCGGTCCGGGCGCAACCCGCTAGGGGGTTGGCACCCAATTTGCACCGTATTTGAGTTTCGTGGCAGTGAATTGCCCAATTTTGGACGCTGGTAGGGGCTAGAAACAGAGCCGTTGCTCTCGCAGCTAAGCGCAGCGTCTTGCATCAGGTCGGTCCTCGGTCGCTTTTGCACAGGGGATGGGGCGTCGCTAGGCCAGGATGCGCTTGCCAAATAGCACGGTTTGGCCGTATGCCCTTGCCTGGGCCCATGCCGTTTGTGCTTGTTCTGCCAGCCACGCGATCGTCAAAGGTCGATGGCCGACGCTCTCAACGCGTCCTTGGCAAGGCCAAACGCTGTTTCAACGGCAAGCCGAGCGATTAGGCACCCCAGCGTTTCAGGCCGCTGAGGGCAACACGAACAAGGAAGTTTGACCATGTCACACGATCTTAAGGAATTGGAAAAGCGCATGAAAGGCGCGATGGACGTCTTGAATAAGGAGTTCACCGGCTTGCGTACCGGTCGCGCCAGCACCAGCTTGCTGGAGCCGCTGCAGGTCGAAGTCTATGGCTCCATGATGCCACTTTCTGCTGTTGGCACGGTCAATGTACCCGAGCCGCGCATGCTTTCAGTGCAGGTCTGGGACATGAACAATGTTTCGGCCGTTGAAAAGGCGATCCGCAACTCGGATCTGGGCCTCAACCCCGCCACCGACGGCCAAGTGATCCGCGTACCGCTGCCCGACTTGACCGAAGAGCGCCGCAAGGAGCTGCAAAAGGTCGCCGGTCAGTACGCTGAGCAGACCCGTATCGCCATTCGCAACATTCGCCGCGATGGCATGGACAGCCTCAAGAAAGCCGAAAAAGACGGCGATATGTCCAAGGACGAAGCGCACGGCGCGGGCGATGACGTTCAAAAACTCACCGACAAATACATTGCTCAGGTTGATTCCGCGCTGGAAGACAAGCAAGCTGACATCATGAAAGTCTAACGGCCACCTCCTATGCCCGCCTTCGCTGACCCGCAACACCCCGCCGATTTGGCTGCATCCCAAGTTCCCCGCAAACATGGGGACAAGGCTTGCGGTCAAGAGGTGGCGAGCCCGCGCCACGTTGCCATTATTATGGATGGCAATGGCCGCTGGGCTCAACAGCGTGGGCTGCCGCGGGTTGTAGGGCATCGCCAGGGCGCCAAAGCGGTTCGCCAAGTGGTCGAGCACGCCGCCCGGCAAGGCCTGGATGCGGTGACGCTCTACAGCTTTTCGACCGAAAATTGGAAGCGCTCGCAAGACGAGGTCTCGGACCTCATGGGCTTGTTTCGCCACTATCTGAACTATGAGCTGGCGACGCTGATTCGCAACGGCATACGCTTGCGTGTGATCGGCGATCGCTCGGCCTTGGCCAGCGATCTGCAGAGCCTGATTGCCCAGGCCGAGGCGAAGACGGCCAGCAATACCGGCTTGACCTTGCAGTTGGCTGTCTCCTATGGCGGGCGCCAGGATTTGGTCCGCGCGGCTCAAGAGCTGGCTCAGGCTGTCGCCGATGGCCGCTTGCGGCCCGATCAAATCGACGAACAGAGCCTTGCGGACCATCTGTCAACGCAGGGGATGTGTGACCCCGATCTGGTCATTCGCACCAGCGGTGAGCAGCGCGTTTCCAACTTTCTGCTGTGGGAAAGCGCCTACGCAGAATTCTATTTCACGCCGGTCCTGTGGCCGGATTTTGGGGCCGAAGAGCTGGATCGGGCTCTGTTGGCTTATGGCGAGCGCCATCGCCGCTTTGGGGGGCGATGATCGCATGGCAAAACGGCAAGACGCCATGAGGGCAGGGCATTGACGTATAAGACACTTTTGCGCCGCGTCGCCACCGCCGCGGTGCTGATCGGATTGGTGCTGCTGTGCGCCTATTTGGGCACGCCGTTTCCGGAAATCGGCATCTTCATCGTGGCTGCGATATGCCTGACCGAATGGTTGCTGATATTCGTCAAGCAGGCCAAGCCGGGGCAAAAAATCACCGAATCGCGATTGTTCTGGGGCGTGCTGGGAGCGGTCTATATCGTGCTGGCTTGCTGGGGTGGGCTGTACCTATATCAAAGCTTTCCTATGGGAGTCTCTTTGTGGCTGCTGGGCTCGGTCTGGGCCGTTGACACTTGCGCCTTTGGGGTCGGCTATGCCCTGGGCGGCCCCAAGCTTGCCCCGACCATCTCGCCGCTCAAGACCTGGTCAGGTGCCCTGGGCGGCGTCGCGGGCGCGGTCCTGGTGACGCTGGCGTTTCAATTGGCTGGCTTTATTCCAGGGGGGCTGGCTATGCTGCTGATGCACGGCGTCGCGCTAGCGGTCATCGCGATCTTAGGCGATTTGCTGGAATCGGCTGCCAAGCGCAAGCTGGGCGTTAAGGATGCCAGCGGCTTGTTGCCGGGGCACGGAGGGTTGCTGGATCGGGTCGATGCCTTGCTAGCGGTCTGGTTGGTCGGCGCCTTGTTGGTGATAGCGGTCGGCGGGGCGGCCTAGGACAGAACAGCGGCCTGGGACAGAACAGCGTCCTGGGACAGAACAGCGTCCTGGGACAGAACAGCGGCCTGGGACAGAACAGCGGCCTGGGACAGAACAGCGGCCTGGGACAGAAAACCTGACAGGCTGGCGCTGGCGAGAATGAGGGCCACAATCGGCGGCACCAAGAAGGTCGGGCCAAACGAGACCGGTCGAACGTGGCAGGCCAAACGAGACGGGCCGAATGAGACGGGCCAAAAGTTGCGGGCCAAAAGGGACGGGCCAAAAGGGACGGGCCAAAAGGGACGGGCAAGACAGCGCCATGAAATCCATCACTCTGTTGGGAGCCAGTGGCTCTATCGGCCAATCGTGCCTTGATGTTGTACGCCAGCATCCCCAGGTTTTTCGCATCGAAGCGCTGGTTGCCGGGCGCAATGCCACCCAACTCATCAAGGACGCGCTGGAATTTCGTCCGGCCTGTGTCGCGCTGGCGGATGCTAGCCAGGCTCCCGCGGTAGCGCATGCCTTGGCGGGGCAGGGAATTGAAGTGCTGGCGGGCCGCGACGGTCTGTTGGAGGCTTGCCAGCGCCCCAATGATATTTGCCTATCGGCCATTACCGGCATTGCAGGCCTAGAGCCTACGCTGGCCGCTCTGACCGCCACTCGCCGCCTGGCGCTGGCCAACAAAGAGAGCCTGGTGTGCGGCGGCAGCTTGTTGATGGAGGCTGCGCAGCGTCACGAGGTGGCAATAATTCCTGTCGATTCTGAACATTCAGCCATTTTTCAAGCGCTGCACCAGCAACCTCGAAAAGCGCTGCGCAACGTTGTACTAACAGCCAGTGGTGGACCTTTCCGCACCTGGAGCGCGGATGCCATCGCCCAAGCCAAGCCCGAACAAGCCCTGGCGCACCCCAATTGGGACATGGGCGCCAAGGTGACGATTGATTCGGCCTCGCTGATGAACAAGGCGCTGGAGTTTATCGAGGCGCTGTATCTATTCGATTTACAGCCAGGTGATATTGAGGTGGTGGTACATCGCCAGTCCATCATTCATTCCATGGTGCAGTTTCACGACGGCTCCTACCTGGCTCAACTGGGCGCACCCGATATGCGCAGCCCGATCGCCTACGCGCTGACCTATCCAGACCGCGCGGCGCTCAATGTCGCGCCGCTGGACCTGATGACCTTGGGTCGCCTGGATTTTGAAGCCCCGCGCCACAGCGACTTCCCCTTGCTGAAAATGGCAGAACACGCCTGGCAGGAAGGCCCGGCGGCCATGATCGCCTTCAACGCCCTCAACGAGGAGGCTGTCGCAGCCTTCTTGGGTGGAAGATTTACCTTCGGCGCTATCGCTAGGGTGGTTGTTGAGGGCATGGACAAAGCCTGGAATCAGCCCATCGGGGGCCTATCTGATATTCAAGATGCGGATAAGTCAGCGCGGCGGCTAGCCCAAGAGCGGATCGCGCGCTACGCAGAAGCTTGATTTAGAAAGGTCGCTTAAATGGAATGGTTTGCCCTGGGCTTGCCGACATTCTTCTTGGTCGTCATACCGCTCATTATTTTTCATGAGCTGGGCCACTACTGGGCTGCCCGTTTCTTTGGGGTCGGAGTCGAAGCCTTTTCCATTGGATTTGGTCCCGAATTGCTCGGCTTCAATGATCGCAGTGGTACGCGTTGGCGCCTGAGTTTGATCCCGCTGGGCGGCTATGTCCGTATGTTTGGGGATAGCAACGCTGCAAGCGCACCGGGGCGGCACGAAGACGAGATGTCCGACGAACTGCGCGCGCTGTCCTTGCACCACAAGCCCGTGTGGCAGCGCGCGATTGTCGTTGCCGCAGGCCCTGCAGCCAACTTCATTTTGGCGCTGGTGCTCTTTGCGGCCGTTTTTATCGGCCACGGGCGTACCGAATTTCCCCCCATCGTCGGCTCGGTCTTAGAAGGCTCGCCAGCAGAGCAGGCCGGGCTGCAGTCGGGTGATCGCGTCATCTCCTTTGCCGACTACGAAATCACGCGCTTTCAAGATATCAGCCGCGCGGTCAATCTGACCCGTGGCCAACGCTCGGAACTGGTGGTCGAGCGCGACGGCCAACGCCTGTCGATGACCCTGCAACCGGTCAAAGATGAGCGCAGTGGGCAGATGTTCACGCGCTATCTCATCGGTATGCGGGCGGATTATCCTTTGGTGATTAGCGCCGTGGCCGACGATAGTCAGGGCGCGCAGATGGGGCTACAGCCCAGCGATCGCCTCACTGCCATTGATGGGCAATCTCTCGACCAGGTCTTTGATTTATTGCGCTTTTTGGAAGCCAACGATCAGGAAAGCTATATCCTGACCGTTGACAGCCGGGGGCGTGAATTTGACGTGGAATGGCGGCCCGAGACCCGCTTAGATCCCGAGAGCGGCCAGCGGCTCTACACTCTGGGTTTTTCTTTTGCTTCGGGCGAATTGCGCACCATGGGCTTTGCGGAAGGCTTGGGGCAGGCCAGCAACGAAGTCTGGCAGACCGTTAAAGATGTGGGCACCACATTCAAGCTGTTGTTTGCAGGCCAGCTTGAGCGCAAAGACTTCGGCGGTATCGTCAAAATCACCTCGGTGGCCGGACAAATCCCTTGGAGCTGGGTGGCGTTGGCGAGCTTTGCCGCCTTCATTTCGATCCAACTTGGCGTGTTGAACCTGCTGCCCATCCCGGTCTTGGACGGCGGGCACCTCGTCATGTTCGCCTATGAGGCGGTGGTCGGAAAGCCGCTGCCCGCGCGCGTGCAAGAGTTGGCCTTTACGATTGGCTTTGTCTTCATCGTGGCGTTAGCGCTGTATTTGAATATCGGCGACATCTTTGACTTGAGTCAGGGGTAGCAGCATGCGAACACAGCGCCATGATTTCGAAACTAAGACGCAAATTGCAGTGCAGGGCGCGGCTTGGCTCGATGGGCGGGTGCTAGTCCCAGAAAGGCTACATTTGCCCGATAGCAGCAGCGGACGTTCGTGCGTTGCGGCACATGAGTTGCGCGCGGCGATGCCGGGCGTTTGTGGATTGGATCTTTGCAAGGATGCCGCGCATCAATGATGGTTGAGGCAGCGTTCCCTGTTGCGCCTTTGCAGACACCTCTAGCCCTCGGATTGAACCGGGGACTGCGGTGGGCAAAGACTCGTGCGCGCCAGATCGCCTGCCTAACTGCCTTCGGTCTCGTCGTGGCGCTGATGCCCAGCCTGCCCGGCCACGCCCAAAGCCTGCCTGTACCCGCCACGATCGCTAATCCAGCGGCCTCGCCGACAAACGCGCAAGCCGGGGCCCAAGGGCAGGTCGTCCGCCAGGTACAGGCCGACGCCATCGCGGCGATTGATGTGCGCGGAAATCGTCGGGTCGATCGCCAGGCCATCCTATCTTACATGCAGATCAAGGTCGGCGATCCCTTTGACCCCAGCTTGCTGAACGAAGCGCTAAAGCGTCTGGTCGCGACAACCTTGTTCATCGATGTCAGCTTAGAGCGCAGCGGATCGACCTTGATCGTGCAGGTGCAAGAACAGCGCGTCATCAATCGCATTGCTTTTGAGGGCAATAACAAGATCAAAGACGAAGAGCTTTTGTCTGAGATCCAGTTGCGCCCGCGCCAGCCCTTTACCAAGTCCAAAGTGCAAGATGCGGTGCGCCGAATCTTATCGCTCTATCAAGCGCAGGGGCGTTTTGCGACCGAGGTCGAGCCCAAGATTATCGTCCTGGAACAGAACCGCGCCGACCTGGTGTTCGAAATCATCGAGTCCAATCCGTCAAAAATCGTCGGCATTAACTTTGTCGGCAACCGCAAGTATTCTGATACGCGCTTGCGCCAAATCATCCTCTCGCGCGAGAGCCGTTTTTGGCGCTTTGCCAACGGCATGGTGAATTATGACCCAACGCGCGTGGCGGTTGATGCGGAGCTTTTGACCAAATTCTACCGCCAAAACGGATTCGCGGACGTGAAAGTGGTCGATTCGGTCGGTGAACTCACCACCGACCGTGCGGGCTTCTACCTTACCTTCACCATTGAAGAAGGCTTGCGCTACCGGGTCTCGAATGTGCGCTATGAGAATGAAATCGAGCGCTTGGATACCAACCTGATCGCGCAGCGCAATAAGGTGCGGATTGGCTCTTTTCTCAATGAAGATAAGATTCGCGACTCGGTCGAAAAGATGGTCGAGACCGCCAACGAAAACGGCGCCGCATTTGTGAAAGTGTCGCCAGAGCTGAAGCGCGACAAGCAGGCCAGGACGATTGAAATCGTCTATAAAATCGAAAACGGTCCGCGCGCTTTCGTCGAGCGTATTAACATCACTGGCAATGAGCGTACCCGCGATTACGTCATTCGCCGCCGCTTTGGCTTCGAAGAAGGCGACGCCTTCAACCTGACCAAATTGAAGCGCGCACAGCGCAACATTCAGCGCTTGGGTTTCTTTTCAAAGGTCGAAATCGAGCCGGCCGAAGGCCAGGCCGAGGACCGTGTCATCGTCAATGCTGCCGTTCAAGAGACATCGACCGCGACCTTTGAAGTCGGCGGGTCTTATTCCAACGCGTCCGGATTCGGCGCCAATTTTTCGCTCAATCAGCGCAATTTCCTTGGCCGCGGGCAAAAAGTGGGCGTCTCCGCCAATCTGGCACAGAACAATCGCGCCTTTGATTTCAGCTTTACCGAGCCCTATTTGCTGGGCTGGGACGTGGCCGCTGGCGTCAACGGAGGCTTTAGCCAAGTCAACAACGAGGACTCCGGCTATCTGGAGCAGACCTATAACGCGGGCGTCTTTGCGGGCTATGAATTGATCGACGACTTGAACCAGTCGTGGCGCTATAATTTTGCCTTCTCCTCGATTGAGCAGAGCAACACCAGTGCTATCATTTCAGATGAAGGCGCGACCTCGACCCGTTCTTCTATTCGTCACAGCATAACCTACGATGTGCGCGACAGTGTCTCGGACCCCAGCGAAGGCTGGGTGGCTAGCCTGGCGACGGAAGTGGCCGGTCTGGGCGGCGACGTGGCCTATCTGAAAAACACTGCAAAAGCAGGCTATTACTACCCGATCAACGACAACTTCACCTTGGTCTTTGAAGGCGAGGGGGGCTGGCTGGAGCCCTTCAACGAAGAGGGAACTTATGTAGCCGACCGTTTCACCATGGGCAGTTTGCAAGTCCGGGGCTTTTCGCGCTCGGGCATCGGACCGATTGCCAGCGATACCATGCAGCGGGTCGGGGGCTCAAAGTTCTATCGCGGCACCGCCGAACTGCGCTTCCCGGTGCCGCTCCCCATCGACATCGACATAAAAGGGCGGGTCTTCATGGACACCGGCGCTTTGTGGGACGTCAACACCACTTTTGGCCAGGACCAGGGCGTCACCGCACTCAACGATACCGCCGATCCGCGGTTATCCATAGGTTATGGCCTAACTTGGGCATCTCCTATTGGCCCCTTGCAGCTCGATTTCGGCTATGCCATGAGAAGCCAAACCAGCGATGACACCCAAGTCTTCCGCTTCAATATTCAACGTGCATTCTAAAAATACAGAGTAGGTAAGCGACATGCGCCTTTCGTACCTAACCCTTTTGCTCGCTCTGGCTTTCAACGCCTTGGCGATGCCGGTCTTCGCCCAGGGTGAGGCTTTCATTCCCCGTGTTTTGGTAATCGACCGCGATCGCGCCGTGCGCGAATCGGACGTTGGCCAAAAATTGCGCGACTTTGTCGTTTCCGAGCGCCAGCGCATCGAAGACTGGAACAAAGAACAACTGACCAACCTGCGTGATGAGTCTAAGGCTCTGAGCGAACAGCGCTCTAGCCTGTCTCAAGAAGATTTCCGCGCTAAAAACGTTGAGATCAACGCCAAGGCCAACAAGATCCGCTCGGAAGTTGTGGATGCGCGGGCTAAGTTGGACCGCTATGCCCGGGTGCAGCGCGCCGCAATCTTGCAATCCTTGAACGCCGCCGCGCTCGAAATCGCGGCAGAAAAGGGCGTCAATATGGTGGTGGCCAAGGGCGCTGTCATTGTCATGGCCGATGACTTCGACGTGACCGATTCAGCGATCGAGCGCCTCAATGTCTCGATGCCCGAGCTGGCGGATCTCAGTAAGGCGCCGGAGTCGCAATAAGCTGCGCGCCGACCGCGACCAATAAAGCCCTTCCTGCGCCGATTGCGCGCTGGCCAAGGGCACGCCAAGCCGTTACAAGATGCCGACCGCTGGCCTGCCAGGGGTCGGTGTTTTTTTGCGCGAAGGGCGTGGCCATCCAGGCCGGTATTGGCGGCTATAGTCGCCGCGCTCAGCCTACGTGAGCGCATCGAGATCTTGGTGAGCAAACCCGGGTGGGCACACCCGATGGCGCGCTCGCGAAAATCGAACAGAAAAACACCTAGTACGCAAAGCTCGACGGTAAGGATACCCATGACCGATACGCGATTTTTCCCCAAAATGCAGCCTTTGACGCTCGCTGATGTTGCCGCCATGGCGGAGGGCGAGCTGATCAACGGCGATCCCGCTACCGAGATCACAGGGGTTAGCGCGGTCGAAGATGCCGGGCCCGGTGACATGGTCTCCGTCCACAACCGCCGCTATAAGCGCTTTATCGAAAACAGCCAGGCCGGCGTGATTTTGACCACGCCCGATTTGCTGAAGGGCTTGTCGCCCCAGTGCCCCGTCATTGCGTGCGATCAGCCCTATCTGATTTTCGCCCTGGCCGGTGCCAAGTTGTTCGTTGAATGGCCCGAAGTGGTGCCGGGCGTTCATCCGCGCGCCATCGTTGATGAAAGCGCCAAGGTTGATCCGGGCGCCATGATTTGCGCCGGCGCGGTTGTTGGCGCGAATGTTGAGATCGGAGCGGGCACGAAGATCGGTGCCAATACCGTCATTGAAGACAATGTCATCATTGGTAAGGGCAACTGGATTGGAGCTAACAGCTCGATTTCCTATGCCATCGTCGGTGACAACAACCTGATTCACTCAAATGTCAGCTTGGGCAATCGCGGCTACGGCTTTACAGCGGGCCCGACCGGCATTGTTAACCTGCCTCAGTATGGCCGTGTCATTATTGGCAACGGCGTCGAGCTGGGGGCTGGCACCGTCGTCGATCGCGGTTCTGTGCGCGATACCACGGTCGGTGATCAATCGAAGTTGGGCGCGATGGTCAGCGTCGGCCACAATGTGCAGATCGGTCGCCTTTGTACCATCGTCTCACAGGTCGGCATCGCGGGCAGTACGACCGTGGAAGATATGGTGATGATCGGCGGTCACGCGGGCATCAACGGCCACATTACCCTAAAGCAGGGCTCAAAGGTCGGCCCCTTCACGCCAATTTTGCGCTCAACGCGGCCCGGACAGGAAGTTTTGTCCTACCCACCCTTGACGGCTCGCGAGCAATTGCGCAGACATGAAAACATCACAAAACTACTTGAGCGCGAGGGCCTCGCCTAAGCGCTGCCAGGCGGGGGTGGCAGCACAACGCGCGAAATCGGACGTAATAAGACCCGAAGAACATAAGAAATAGAGGTTGCATGGCTAAGGCAAAATATGAAGTGATCGACGACCGCTATGTGCGGAACCTATCCGTCGAAACCGTGATGGAGATGATCCCCCATCGCTTTCCCCTCTTGCTGATTGATCGGGTCATTGAAGTCGATCTCCAAGAGCAGACCTGTGAGGCCATTAAGAACGTCTCGATGGGCGAACCCATCTTTCAAGGGCACTTCCCCGGGCATCCGATTTTGCCGGGCGTTATGTCGATTGAAGCGCTGGCGCAGGCTGCCACCGTCTATTTCATCGTTGCTGACGAGGTGGTCGAGGACAAGCTGGTCTACTTCATGACCATCGACAAGGCGCGCTTCCGCAAGCCCATTACGCCAGGCGACCAGTTGCGCCTGAAGATCGGCGTCGAACGCCGCAGAGGCCCCGTCTGCCGCTTTTGGGGCAAAGGATACATCGATGGCGAATTGGCCACCGAAGCCGAATTTTCAGCGATGATCGTAGATAAAGACGAATGATTCACCCTACTGCTGTTGTCGAAAAGGGCGCTGAACTGGGGGCCAACGTCTCCATCGGCGCCATGGCCTATGTCGGCCCGAACGTTGTGTTGGGCGATAACGCGGTCATCAAACCGCAAGCGCACGTCACCGGCCACACCACGGTTGGCAAGAACTGCCAGATCTATCCCTTCACGGTGATCGGCATCGAGCCGCAGGACTTGAAGTATCAAGGTGGGGATACGCGCGTTGAGATCGGTGACAACAACACCATCCGCGAACACACCCAAATTCACGCGGGCGTTGAGCAGTTTGGCGGTGTTACCAAAATCGGTGATAACAACCTGATCATGGGCAATGTTCACATCGCCCACGATGTAATCATCAAGAACCATGCCATCATCGTCAACGCGGCCAACCTGTCGGGTCATGTCGTGGTCGAAGATTTCGCCATTCTGGGCGGAGCTTGCGGCATTCACCAGTTTGTGCGCATCGGACAGCACGCTATGATTGGCGGCATGGCCGCGGTCGAGCGCGATGTTGTACCCTTCTCCCTGGTCCAGGGTGAGCGCTCTAAGGTGGTTGGCCTCAACGTGGTTGGCCTCAAGCGGCGCGGCTTTGAGCGCGAGGAGCTGGGCAACTTGAAAGATGCCATGCAGGCGATTTTTTCGGGCGACGATACGCTGGCCGCGCGCATGCAGGCGCTGGCAGAAGCCAAAGGCGATAGCGCGGTCGTAAAGGACTTGCTGAGTTTCGTCGAAGGCGCGGCTAAACGTGGCCTAACGCCAGCCAGCGACAGCGCCCGCTTCTAGTTCCCTAGTAGCGCTCGTTTGGGTCTCCCCGAGGTGCTGGTAGGGCTCATTTTAGCTTTGAGGCTTTCATGATTGAGAGCGGTCCCGACAACCAGCACACAAGTGCCAAGACGACTGATCCGAACGCGCCGGTTTTAGGGCTGATCGCAGGGCGGGGTGAGCTGCCGCTGGCCATTCGCCGTGCCTGCGAGCGCGAAGGGCGCCGGTTCTTCGTGGTCGCTATCAAGGGTTGCGGTGAACATGTTTGCCATGGCCTGGTGCCCGAACTCTGCACTGTGGTGCGCCTCGACAAAGCGGGGGCCGCGCTGGCGGCCCTCAAGCAAGCGGGTGCGCAAGATCTGGTGTTGGCGGGCGGGGTCGATCGTCCCTCGATTTGGTCGCTGCGCCCGGACTGGACCAGCTTGCGTTTTCTTTTCAGCATCGGGCTGAAGCTGGGCGGCGAAAATAGTATTTTGGAAGCGGTACGCGACACGCTGCAAGAGCGCGGTTTTCGCTTGCGCGGGGCGGATGAGCTGGTGGGCGGCCTGTTGGCTGAACAGCGCCTCTATACGCGACGAGCGCCCAACCGGGCTGACCGACAAGACATAGCGCAAGCCTGGCGCATTGCTAAGACCTTGGGCACGCTGGATGCTGGACAGGGCGCCATCGTGCAGCGCTCCTTCATTCTGGCCATCGAGGCCGTCGAGGGTACGGATGCCATGATTGCGCGCGCTGGTCAGCTGAAGCGCAGCGGCGGCGGCGGCGTACTTGTTAAAGTGATGAAGCCGCAGCAAGATCGCCGTTTGGATACGCCGACCATCGGCCCCGCGACGGTGGAGGCTTTGGCCAATGCGGGCTTGGCTGGCATGGTCATTGAGGCAGGCGCGGCGCTGGTATTGAATGAAATGCGCTTGGTCGAACTGGCAAACCTCCACGGCCTGTTCGTTATTGGTATGCACGAAGACGAGGCCGCAGCAGGCGCAGAAGATCAAGCCGACGCGGCAGCAGTAGGGACATCATGAAGATATACATTATCGCCGGTGAGGTCTCTGGCGACCAGATCGCGGCACGCTTTTTGGCGAGTCTCAAGCAGCGCGATCCCAACCTGGAAGTTCGTGGCATTGGCGGCAGTCTTTTGGCCGAGCAAGGCCTTGCGAGCCAATTCGATATCAAAGAATTTGCCATCATGGGCCTGGTGGAGGTCCTGCGCCACGTTCCGCGCTTGAAGCGGCGCATGCGCCAGATCGCCGAGGATGTGCGCGCGTTTCAGCCCGATGTGCTGCTGACGGTGGATAGTCCCGGCCTGTCGTTGCGCATCCACAAGATGTTCGAAAACGCGCCCTTCAAGAAGGTGCATTTCGTGGCGCCGACCGTCTGGGCCTGGAAGCCCTGGCGGGCCAAGCAAATGGCGGGCTATCTGGACCATCTGTTCGTGATTTTGCCGTTCGAGCCGCCCTATTTTACCGTCCACGGCCTGGCGACGGATTTCGTCGGCCATCCCATCACCGAGTTGCTGAGCTATGCCACGCCCGAGCTGTTCTTAGAGACCTTGGCAGGTGGAGAGGGGCAGGGCGAGAGCCGCACGGTGATTATCGCGCCGGGCTCGCGCAAGGGCGAGGTTAGCAAGCTGCTGCCCGATTTCTTGACCGTGGCCAAACAACTTCATGCCGATGATCCAAGCTTGCGCTTTGTGGTGCCGACCGTGGAGACGGTTGAACCCATGGTGCGCGCCATGATGGCTGAGGCGGGGCTGCCGCACGAGGTGATCGTTGGGCAAGCGTTGCGCTGGTCGGCCTTTAAGGTGGCAGACTTGGCCTTGGTCGCCTCCGGTACCATCGCGCTCGAGCTGGGCTTGGTGGGTACGCCGACCGTGGTTGCCTACCGGGTAAATCCTCTAACCGCGCGCATCGTGCGGGCCTTGGTCAAGGTCGAGTTTGCTTCGCTGATCAATTTGCTCAACAAGCGCGCCATTCAGCCCGAGCTGCTGCAATGGGACTTTACCCCTGAAGCGCTGCTGGAGCAGGCACGCCGTTTTTTATACGACCAAGATGCCATCGCAGAATACCGCGAAGCAATCACCCAGACCGCAGCCATGTTGGAGGCGCCTGAAGCGGGCAAGAGCCCATCCGATATGGCGGCCGATATCGTTTTAGACATGGCCAGCGGGGACGATGTGACCGCTGCCCTCGATAAGGACCCTGCGTCATGAGCAGCGCAACCAATGCCACACCCAGCGCCAATGGACTCAATCTCACCGTAGGACTTGGGATTTTGATGGGCTGCGCGGCGGTCTTCTTGCTGACCACCATGGACACAACGGCCAAGTGGCTGGGCGCGGCGGGGGTGCCGACCTTTGTTGTGGTGTGGATGCGGTTTGTCTCGCCGCAAATCGTCTTGGGAGCGCTCTTCACCCACCGCGTCGGCTGGAGCGTTTGGCGCTCGAAAGCGCCTTGGTTGCAGGTGGGCCGCTCGGTCTCCCTGGCTTCGGCGACGGTCTGCCTGTTTGTGGCGCTGCGCTTTTTGTCGATGACGACCAATGTGGCGATTATCTACCTTAATTCCGTTCTTCGTCGCGGCGCTGGCCTATCCTTTGTTGGGTGAACGCTTGAAGCTGTTGCAATGGCTATGCATTTTTGGCGGTCTGGGCGGTGTCGCGCTGGTAATTCGGCCTTGGACGCTGAGCGATTCCCTATCTTGGCCCTATTTGATTTCCTTCGGTATGGCGATCAGCACCGCTTTCTATCAGCTGTTTTCGCGCATGGCCTCACGCTATGACAGCTTGGCGACGAGCCAAGTCTACACCACTTTGGCTGGCTGTTTGATCTTCGCACCGCTAGCGTTTTGGACGTGGCCAGAGGCCTTGGATTGGCAGCTCTTGTTGATCCTGTCGGTCTATGGGCTGCTGGGCGGTCTGGCGCATTGGTTCATGACCTTTGCGCTCAGCTTTACGCCCGCTTCGATCATCTCGCCTTTGTTCTATTCGAACATTCTGTGGGTGGTGCTGTATGATGCGCTTTTATTCCGCAAACCGCCGACCGCGCTAACGATCGTGGGCTGCCTGGTTGTTATCGCATTTGGCCTGCTGTTTTTCCGCATGGGTCGTAAGGCCAAAGCCGCCTAGCCACAGCGCTATTGCGCCGCCACAAGTGGCATTGAGGCCTTAGTCTCTACCGCTAGACGGGGAATTTCGATCTTGGGGCAGCGGTCCATGACAAGGTTCAGCCCGGCAAGGTGCGCCCGTTCGGCGGCCTTTTGGTTGATGATGCCAAGCTGCATCCAAATGGCGGTGATGCCCAAGCGAGCTTTCTGGTCGATGGCTTCATCCACAATCAAGCCCGCGGCATCGCTATTACGGAAGATATCCACCATATCGATGGGGCCCGGACAGGCGCTTAAATCGGCAACGACGTTCCGACCCAACAGCTCGTGACCGGCGAAGCTGGGGTTGACCGGCACCACCTCGAAGCCCTGCTGTAACAAGAAGGCCATGACTTTATGTGAGTCGCGCCAGGGCTTGGGGCTCGCACCCACCATTGCAATGCGCCGGGTGTTTTCTAACAGGGCTTTGATCGTCAAGTCGTCTTGTAAAATCATGGTTTTCCAAAGGGAGTGGATTCAGCTTGTTATCGCTGGTTTGCTCGCTTAATCTCCCGCGATGAAAAGGTTTTGTCTATGACCATTGTGAACTTCGGCTCGATAAATGTCGATTTGGTCTACGCGCTGGAGCGCATGCCCCAGCCCGGTGAGACCCTGAGCGCAAGGTCTTTTGAGCAATTCTTGGGCGGCAAGGGCGTCAACCAGTCGGTGGCCATCGCGGCGTCGGGGGGCGAGGTCCGTCACATAGGTGCCGTCGGCCCCGATGGCGATTGGGCGCTGGGCCGCGTTGCGGCGCTTGGCGTGGCAACCGACGGTGTAGCACGGGTCGCGACCGCGACCGGTCACGCCATCATCTTTGTCGACGCGCATGCAGAAAATATGATCGTCATCCACGGCGGCGCCAATCAAGCGCTGAACGAGGCTCAGATCGACGCGGCGCTGGCCGCGGCCCCCAGCCACGCTTGGGTTCTGCTGCAAAATGAGACCAATCTCACCGTTGAAATCGTTGCCAAAGCCAAACAAGCGGGGCTAAGGGTCGCCTATAGTCCTGCGCCCTTCGACGAGGCGCGGGCGCTGGCGGTCATCGATCAGGTGGATCTGATGGCGGTCAATCAATACGAAGCTGAGGCGCTGCGTGCTGCCCGGCCCGACTTGAGTGGGACGGCGCTGCTGATTACCCACGGGGCCAAAGGCGCCGAATTCATCGCGCAGGACGGTCAGCGGCAGTTCCAGGCGGCCTTTGCGGTCGATCCGGTTGATACAACTGGGGCAGGCGATACCTTTTTGGGGGCTTTTTTGGCCCACTACAGCCAGGCGCCGGACCAACTTTCGCTGGCACTACGCTACGCCGCTGCGGCCGCCGCGCTGCAGGTGCAAAAGCCCGGTGCAGCGGTGGCAATCCCATCAAAATCAGAGGTCGAGGCATTCCTTGCCCAACAGGCAAGAGCGGGCTAAAGTCCGCCATCGATGCCACATGCAAAGAAACGATAAGAATAAGTATGGCTCAAAAAATCATCATTGATACCGATCCTGGTATCGACGACGCTTTCGCAATTTTGTTTTCGGCCTTGCATCCAGATTTGGATCTGGTCGCGCTGACAACAATCTTCGGCAACGTGACCGCGGACACGGCCGCGCGCAATGCCAAAGTGCTGGCTGAGATGGTGGACCTGGATATCCCCGTCGCCAAGGGTGCCGACCGCCCTCTGGTCATGGAGCCCAACCCTGTGTCAGATTATGTGCACGGGGAGCAGGGGTTCGGCGATCTGCCGGCCCCGCATCCCAAAGGGGGCATCGACGAGCGCTCCTCGGCGCAGCTGATCGTTGACTTGATCAACGAGTCACCGGGCGAGATCGTCTTGTGCCCCATCGGGCCTTTTACCAATATCGCACTGGCTTTGGAGCTGGACCCCAGCATTCAGGAAAAGACCCGCCTCGTCATGATGGGCGGCGGCCTGGATCGCGGCAATGTCACGCCCTATGCCGAGGCCAACGTTTGGAACGACCCGCACGCGGCGGACAAGGTCTTTGCGGCCAACTGGGATATGATTATGGTCGGCCTGGACGTGACCAGCGACATCGTGAGCCCGCCCAGCGACTTTGAAGGCCTGGCAAAAGCTGCGCCGGTTCTAGGGGGCTTTTTGAACGAAGCCGCCAAATTCTATGCTAATTTCTACATGAGCCACTACAACATCGAGGGTTGCCAGATGCACGACCCAGCCGCCATGGTTGCCGTCTTGTATCCAGAGCTGTTTAGCTTTGAGGAGACCGCGATCAGCGTTGTTCCCGATGGGGAGTTGGTAGGGGCGACGCTGCGCTCGGTAGATCCAAATCGCAGGCTGGTTAAGGCTTGCGTCGGGGGGCAGGACCAGGCCATCAAGGATGTATTCTTAAATACAATCAAAACAGGCCACTAACGGACCTGATACAACATAAAGAGCCATATAAATGGGCTCTAGAAACAGAGGTATAGCTCGATATGCAAGGTGATGAATTTGAGGTCTTGGCCGTCAGTTTGAACGACCCAGAAGCGCCCCGGAAATTTGCTGAATCCTTTCGTAAGACCGGTTTTGCGATTCTAAAGGATCACGACATTTCCGACGACGAAATTGAAGGTATGTATGACACTTGGAAGGCCTTTTTCGGCAGCGATTCCAAGGCGGACTTTGCCGTCAAACCCGGCGAAGTTCACGGCTTTTTCGGCTATAAGTCCGAGAACGCTAAGGGCAATGCCCACAAGGATCTGAAAGAATTCTATCACATCTATCAAGATCGCCCGGTGCCAGGCTCGGTCGAGGACACAACCCGCGCCTTTCAGGCCAAGATGATCGGCATCGGTTCGATGCTGCTGAAATGGCTGGAGCAGGAGACCCCGGAAGACGTGAAAGCCATCGCCTCGGAGCCATTTTCTCAGATGATTGAAGGTTCGATGAGCAACCTTCTGCGCATTATCCACTATCCGCCGCTGGCGGATGGCGTAGAACCCGGCGAAGTGCGCGCAGCTGAACACGGCGATATCAATTTGATCACGCTGCTGGTCGCGGGCTCAGAGCCCGGCTTGCAAGCCAAAGATCTAAAAGGGGCTTGGCACGACGTGCCCTGCGCCAAGGGCTACATTACCGTTAATTGTGGGGACATGTTGGAGATGGCGACGCGTGGCTACTATCCTTCGACCCCGCACCGAGTAGTCAACCCGCCCAAGCAAGAGAACCGGGCGCGCTACTCCATGCCGCTTTTTGTCCACCCGCGCCCCGAAGTGCGGTTGGACAAGATGACCGCAGGTGAATACCTCGCGGAACGCTTGAGCGAAATCCGTCAAGACTGATCCTTCCAACAAAGATCATTGCGTCAAGACGGGGCTTCGCCTCATCCTAGGGTCCAAATGTCAGGGAGACAAAAGACATGAAATCCTTTCTGTTCGCCGCGGTAACCGCGGCTGCTACCGCTGTTGCTGGTGTGGCTTTCGCCGGCTCGCACGGTAACTTCAAGCCGGCCGTCATCTATGACATGGGCGGTAAGTTCGATAAGTCTTTCAACGAAGGCGTTTACAACGGCATCAAGCGCTTCACCGACGAGACCGGTGTTGAGGTCATGGAATTCGAAGTGACCAACGAAGCTCAGCGTGAGCAAGCCATGCGCCGCATGGTACAGCGCGGTGCGACCGTTGTTCTGGGTGTTGGCTTTGGTCAGGCAGACGCCATCAACGCCGTTGCAGGCGACAACCCCGACGTCATGTTCTCGATCATCGACGTGAACTGGTTGAACCAGCCGAACCTGCGCCAGTACGCCTTTAAAGAGCACGAAGGCTCTTACCTGGTCGGCATGATCGCAGCGAACTTCTCAAAGTCCGGCACTGTCGGCTTTGTTGGCGGTATGGACATTCCGCTGATCCGCGCCTTCGAGTGTGGCTACAAGCAGGGTGCCAAGGCAGCCAACGGTGACATCCGTCTGCTGGGCAACATGACCGGCACCACGCCTGCGGCTTGGAACGATCCGGCCAAAGGCGCTGAGCTGACCCGCTCGCAGATCGACCGTGGTGCAGACGTGGTCTACCAGGCTGCTGGTGGTACCGGCGTTGGCGTCATCCAGGCGGCGGCTGATGCGGGCAAGTACTCCATCGGTGTTGACTCGAACCAGAACCACATGGCTCCGGGTTCGGTCCTGACTTCCATGCTGAAGCGCGTGGACGTTGCGGCCTACAACACCCTGAAGGACGCAATGGACGGCAACTTTGATGCGGGCGTTTACAACCTGGGTCTGGCCGAAAACGGTGTTGGCTGGGCGTTGGATGAAAACAACGCAGCGCTGATCAGCGATGACATGAAAGCGGCTGTTGAAGCGGCAGCGGCTGGCATCATCTCTGGCGACATCGTTGTCCACGACTACCGTGCGGACAACACTTGCCCTGTAGAATAATCGCGCACCTTAACTAAGCGCAAACAAGGCGTTTACTATGACTGAAACTGTTGGCCCGGTTGGCCAGGCAGCGGGCGCGCAGAGCGCGCCTGGTCTGGCCCTAGAGCTGGAAAAAATCTCAAAGAGTTTTGGCCCGGTTCGGGCCAACAGGGATATCGACCTAGCGGTCGAAGCGGGGACCATCCACGGCATCATCGGTGAAAACGGTGCCGGTAAATCCACGCTGATGAAAATTCTCTATGGCATGCAAGGCGCCGATACCGGCCGCATGCTAATCGGTGGGCAGGCGGTTGATATCCGCTCAAGCGCCGACGCCATTGCCAAGGGCATCGGTATGGTCCACCAGCACTTCATGTTGGTGCCGACCTTCAGCGTTCTTGAAAATGTTATGCTGGGCACCGAAGGCGGGGCGCTGCTGGCCGAGGGCCGCGCGGCCACGCGCAAGCTGTTGGCAGAATTTGCAGAACACTATGGCATGAAGGTCGATCCCGATGCGCGGGTCGGCGATCTGCCTGTGGGCATCCGCCAGCGCGTTGAGATCATTAAAGCCCTAAAAGGCGGCGCTAAAATCCTCATCCTCGATGAGCCGACCGGCGTGCTGACGCCGCAAGAGACCGAGGGTCTGTTTGACATTTTGCGGGTACTCAAGGCCGATGGCGTCACCATATTGCTGATTACCCACAAACTCGATGAGATCATGGCCATCACCGATCGCGTGTCGATCATGCGTCGCGGTGAAATGGTGGGCCATCGCGACACCAAAGACACCAACCCGCAAGAATTGGCCGAACTGATGGTGGGCCGCAAAGTCCTGTTGCAGGTAGACCACTCCCCCGCCGAACCCAAAGAGACCCGCCTATCGGTCTCCGGTTTGGGCGCGCGCTCTCAAGCGGGCTACAAGGTGCTGGAAGATATCAGCTTTGAACTGCGCTCGGGCGAGATCCTGGGCGTAGCGGGCGTGTCCGGCAATGGCCAGTCCGAGCTGATGGAGATCCTGTCGGGCATGCGACCGGTCGGTGAAGGACACTTTGAGGTCTTGGGCCACCGCGTCGATAACCGGAAGCCCAAAGACCCTGCGGCCATGCGCGATATTGGCCTGGGGCACATTCCCGAAGACCGCCACCACCACGGCCTAATCCTAAATTTCCAGGTGCAGGAAAACGCGATCTTGGGCTACCACAATGGCGAGGTTGCTGGCGCGGGCCTGCTGATGGATCGTGCCAAGATCTACCAGCATTCCAAGCGCTTGATCGAAGATTTCGATGTGCGCAATGGCCGGGCAACCGTGCTCGCAAAGCACCTGTCGGGAGGCAATCAGCAAAAAGTGGTGATTGCGCGCGAAGTGGACGCTGAACCCAAAGTCTTGATTGTCGGTCAGCCGACGCGAGGGGTCGACGTCGGCGCGATCGAATTCATCCATAAGCAGCTTATCGCTTTGCGAGATCGCGGCTGTGCGGTGCTGTTGATCTCGGTCGAGCTGGAAGAGATTATGTCGCTGTCCGACCGCATCATCGTCATGAATGCAGGCCGTCTGGTGGGTGAAGTTGCCCGCGGTCAGGCCGATGAGAACGAGTTGGGCCTGATGATGGGCGGGGGGCGTGCGCGTCCTAAGGTGCCCGCCGCGCAAGCCGCCGCAAGCGGGGGAGAGAGCCATGTTTAAGTTTTTAGGAACGCCGCCGCCGTTGCCGCGTTGGGCAGAAGTTCTGTTGTTGCCCCTTATCAACCTGTTCGTAGCCTTTTTGGCGTGTGCCTTGGTGATCGCCGCGATTGGCGAAAAACCGGTTGAGGTGCTGTGGACCCTGTTCCAAGGCCCATTCTTATTCCCCGGCAACATGGGCTACACGCTCTATTACACCACCAACTTCATCTTTACGGGGCTGGCGGTGGCGGTGGCCTTTCACGCCAAGATGTTCAACATTGGCGGTGAAGGCCAGGCGACTTTAGGGGGGCTCGGCGTTGGCCTGTTGGTCATGGCACTGGGCGGCAGCCTGCCCATGATCCTGATGGTGCCGCTCATCGTCTTGTCGTCGGCCGCTTTTGGCGCGGCTTGGGCGTTGGTCCCTGGCTATTTGCAGGCCTATCGCGGCAGTCACATCGTGATTACCACCATCATGTTCAACTTCATCGCGGCGGCGATCATGGTCAGCCTCTTGTCGGGACCGATGATGCAGCCGGGTCAGATGTCCCCCCAGACCGCGCCCTTCCCGGGCAATGCCATTTTGTACAAGACCCACGATGTGTTGCATTGGTTGGGCATCGGCAAAGTGGCCGAATCACCGATGAACCTGTCCTTTTTCATCGCCATCTTGGCGCTGATCGGCGTTTGGTTGTTGATCTGGCGCACGCGCCTTGGCTACCAAATCCGCGCGGTCGGTCACAACCCTGAAGCGGCGCACTACGCGGGGATCAATGTGCCGCGTGTGGTCATGTTGACCATGGCAATTTCCGGGGCACTAGCGGGCATGATGGCTTTGAACGAAGTCGCCGGCGCCCAGCAGCGGGTGATTTTGAACTTCTCGGGCAACTATGGCTTTGTTGGTATTGCGGTGGCCCTGATTGGTCGTAACCACCCGATCGGCATCTTTTTGGCCAGCTTGTTGTTCGGCGCTCTCTACCAAGGTGGCACTGAGATCGACTTTAACTATCAAAGCATTACCCGCGAAATGGTGGTGCTGATCCAGGGCCTGATTATTCTGTTTTCGGGCGCGCTTTACTACATGTTCAATCCTTGGCTGGCGCGCTTGCTCTACTTGGTCTTGCCGCGTAAATCGAGCCCAGAAGGAGCGGTGTCATGAACGATTTGGCATTTCAGCTGCTGCTGGCGCTTGATGCATCGATTCGCTTAGCGGCGCCGCTGATGCTCTGCGCCATGGCGGGCATCTTTTCTGAGCGCTCGGGCATCGTCGATATCAGCCTTGAGGGCAAACTCTTGGCCTCTGCCTTTGTGGCAGCGGCGGTGACAGCGGCCACCGGCTCGGTCTGGGTAGGGCTGGGCGCGGCTATGCTCAGCTCCATGATGCTGTCAGTTGTACACGGCTTTGCCACGATTACCCACCGCGGCGACCAGGTGGTCTCAGGCCTGGCCATCAATATGCTGGCCACGGGTTTTACCATCGTAGTAGGGCACGCCGTCTTTGCGCGCGGCGGCCAGACCCCGGCCTTGACCGACAACCAACGCTTTGGCCCCATTACATTACCCTTTGCCGACCAACTCAACGCAGTTCCCGTGCTGGGCCCCATCTATAAAGAGCTGCTCTCTGGGCATAGCTTGTTGGTCTATATGGCGTTGATAGCGGTGCCTATGACCGCGTTTGTGCTCTATCGCAGCCGCTTTGGCTTGCGCCTGCGCGCAGTGGGCGAGGTGCCCGAGGCCGTCGATACGGCGGGCATTTCGGTCTTTTGGTTGCGTTATCGCGCTTTGATGTTCGGCGGTCTGCTGTGCGGGATCGCGGGCGCCTACCTGTCGACGGCGTCCGGCGCGGGTTTCGTGCGCGAGATGTCAGCGGGTAAGGGCTATATCGCGCTGGCGGCGGTCATCTTTGGCAATTGGCAGCCCTTTAGGGCGCTGGGTGCTTGCTTCATGTTCGGCTTCTTGGAGGCCATGACCGCGCGCCTCGAAGGCGTGGACTTCCCGGTTGTGGGCGTGCTGCCGACGCAGCTCATGCAGGCGCTGCCCTACCTGCTGACGGTGCTGTTGCTGGCTGGCTTTATTGGTCGTCCGACGCCGCCTGCGGCTATTGGCCAACCTTACGTCAAATAGGCATCTGCCGTTTTTCGTTGTATCGGGCAGGAGGCGAGTCAATGGCTCGCCTCTTTGTCGTTGACGGCGGCGGCTAACCGCTCAGATCTTGCGATCAGTCATGGTGTACTGGCGCGCCACCTTGCAGATTTGCAGCTCAAAGTCCGCGTACCAGCGCTCACGGCCCAGGCGTTGGGCGGCTTGGTGCTGGGCGTTCGCCTTCCAGGCGGCGATAGCGGCTTCGCTCTGCCACCAAGACAAGGTGCAGCCAAACCCGGCTTCATCGCGCCACGATTCGATCCGCAAGAAACCTGGCTGGCGCTCGGCGAGCGCGACCATGGCCGCAGCCATGGCGTCATAGCCTTGTGGGTCTGACGGGCTGCGTTGGGACATGAAAACCACCAAATACATTAGCGCCTCCTTCTTGAGCCTGTTTCCTTGAAACGCATTCGCGCCCGGCCTCCGCGCCTGGCCTCCTCGTTCGTCAGTCTTAGCGCCTGACGCCGCGCTCAATCAAAATCAGACCTGCGCTTTGCTGTGGTCTGGCTTGGGGGCGGGGCCAAGACGGCTTGGTATAAGCCTAAAGGCAATCCGTGATCGCGGAAAGGTCGATTGCGCCTCGGTTCCTTCCTCTAGGTTGTCTTACCTGGTGTCTACCTGGCGCCCCCCGGGGCGTCCCAGGGGCGTCCCAGGGGCATCCCAGGGGGCATCCCTGGGCCATCCCTTCGCGTTAAGTCGCAACATTTCATTAAGGAAATGTGATTACCCGTAAGGTGCATTATTCTTGCGCTTTGTAGCAGGCTTACCTTAAGGTAAGCTTGTTGACGAGCAAATCTAAAATTTTGCCAAGACCAAAAACAAGCACTGAAGCCAGCGCCTCGCTGGCCGACAGAGCAGCCCTCTAACAGGAGCGCAGCGTCATGACCCGACTATTTTCTTTCCGTGCTAACCCGCAACCCGAAACGCTTTGGGAGGCTAGCGAAGTCGCCGCCACAACAGCGACCTTGCCGCTCAACGAAACCGAGCCGGAGGGGCGCTCCCTTCTGACCAAGCCCCCGCGCGAGCCCGGTCAACCCTATGGACAGGTGCCGGTCACGGTCACCTTTGATCGCACCGTGGCCGAACAGCCTGAGGCCATCGCGACCTATTTCATGGGCCAGCAGCGCAGCTATGCCTTGCTGGGTGAGAAGGTCGCGCGGGTGGCCAAAGGCTTGCAGGATCAAGGCATTGGTCCGGGTGATCGCGTCGGCCTTGTCATGCCAAACGCCCCCCAGTTTATCATTTATTACTACGCGGTGCTCAAATTGGGGGCGGTGGTCGTCAACTTCAATCCCCTCTACACGGAGAGCGAGCTGAGCGAACTGGTGGCCAGCGTTAAGCCCAAGGTGCTGGTCAGCTTTAACCTGAAGGCCATCGTCCAGAAGGTCGCCACGGTGGCGGAAGCCAGCGCGCATGTCGAACACTTGGTGATGATCCCCTTCACCAACACCCTAACCTTTACCAAATCTTTGCTGTTCCGCGCGTTCAAGGGCGCCGACGTGGTTCAGAAGCTGGACTGCAGCAAGCTGTTGCACCACAGCGAGCTGATGGCCAGCGAGGGAGACGCCGACTATCCGGTGATTGATCCCGAACAGTTGGCGATCTTACAGTTTACGGGGGGGACGACCGGTCGTCCCAAGGCCGCCATGCTCAGTCACCGCAATATTGCGGCCAATGTCGAGCAGGCGTTGGATTGGCTGCCGCCCTTGCCTGTGGGCTCCTCGCATATGGCGGTGCTACCCTTCTTCCACATCTTTGCCATGACCTCGGTGATGAACTATTCGATCGCGCTGGGAATCAAGATGGTGATGATGCCGCGCTTTGAACTGCGCCAATTCATGTCCTTGATCGACAAGCAAAAGCCCAACGTGCTCTGCGCCGTACCGACCATCTTCCAGGCAGTCATCAACAGCCCCGATCGTAAAAAGTATGATTTGAGCTCGCTGGAGTTTTGTATTTCGGGCGGTGCGCCGCTGCCAGCCGAAGTGAAGAGCGGCTTTGAGACCATTGCAGGCGCAACGGTGGTCGAAGGCTATGGCCTGTCGGAGACCGCCCCCGTGCTGACCTCTAATCCCTTTGAGGGGGTCAACAAGCCGGGCTCCATCGGTCTGACTTGGCCGGGCGTTGAGCTGAGCGTGCGTGATTTGGAAGACCCAAGCCAAGAGCTGCCACAAGGACAGAGTGGCGAGCTGTGTTTTAGAGGCCCCAACGTCTTTATGGGCTACTTCGATAATCCTCAAGCGACGGCCAACAGCTTTGTCGATGGCTATTTTCGTACCGGTGATGTCGGCTATGTCGATGAAGAGGGCTATATCTTCATCAACGATCGCATCAAGGATATGATCATCGCTTCGGGCTATAAGGTCTATCCGCGCGCCATTGAAGATGCTTTGTATAAGCACGAGGCGGTGGCTGAAGCGCTGGTTCTGGGCGTCAAAGACGAATACCGTGGTGAAGCGCCGATGGCTTATGTGGCTCTGAAGGCGGGGCAGTCGGTCGATAAAGACGGGCTGATGGATTTCCTGAGTCAGTATCTCTCTAAGATCGAGATGCCCGAGGATTTTATTTTCCGTGATGCGCTGCCCAAAACCCTAATCGGCAAGCCGTCACGCAAAGACTTGCGCATCGAAATTGCCGCAGAACAAAAACAAGGACAAGAACAAGCGACGGGATCAGTCGGCGATGAATAAAGAAAAGCTCTATGGAATTTCCGATCTGGCGGATGAGTTCTCTTTGACCCATCGGGCCATTCGCCTCTATGAGGACAAGGGGCTGCTCTCGCCTCAGCGCATCAACGGTGCGCGCATATATACTTATCGCGACCGGGCCCGGCTCATCATCATCCTACGGGCCAAACGCATGGGGTTTAGCCTACAGGAAATTGCGGAATATCTGGAGCTTTATGCTTTGGATGACGGCCAGTACGAGCAGAACCGCCTATTGCTGGCGCGTGTCGAGGATCGCATTAAGCGCTTAGAACAACAGCAGGCCGATTTGGAAGAGACCCTGGGCGAGCTGCAAGACATCAAGCAGCAGGTCATGGATCGGCTTCGCATGGGTAAGCCGGTCGCGGCGGCCTAGCAAATCAAAGGCCTAACGAGCGGTAGCCTAGACGGCAGAAGCGTCACGAGCGAAAGCCGAACATGCGAGACAAGGCGCGCTGCTTAGGGCTTTGACATAGGACCAAATCCGTCCCATATCTCCAGCTTGTTACAGGTCAATGCGCCGTTCACGTGGACGGCTAGCAAAGAAGACGCCAGAGCGGCGGCCCAAACCGGGGGGGGGGCCCAAACTGGGGGCGGCCCAAACCGGGGGCGGCAAGGATAAAGGGAAAGTCATGCGGGCGAGCCAAGCGCCAAGCTGCAAGAATCAAAGCTGGGCCGGGCCGCTGTTTTTCGGACTGGCTGCCCAAGGGGGATGCCGTGGCGCTCGCTGAACAAGGGCTTCAGACCTTGCGACGGCTATGGCGCGCGCTGGGGACTCTCGTTTGGCTGCTGGCGCGACGCCTGCCCGAACCGACCAAGAAGCCCTTGCGGTCCCTACGTGGCTTGGCCTTACGCATGGCACGACATCCTGGATCATACGCGCGGCGCGCGCTCTTGGGCTTTCCTTGGTTTCGCACCGTCACCCTCGTGATCTTCGCCTTGCCTTTGTTGGCGCTTTTGCAGCTCGCCCTGCGCGCTGATGTGGATTTGTTCGACGCGCTTGAGGGGGCAAGCCTCTGGCGGCTCGCGGGCAATTCGGTGCTGTTGACCCTATTGGCCGTGATAGGTGCGGCTGTGTTGGGCAGCGTGGCGGCTATGCTGGTGGGGCTGTTTGAATTTCCCGGTCGGCGCCTGCTGGGGGGGCTCATGCTGCTGCCCATGGCGGTGCCAGCTTACGTCAATGCTTTCGTTTATACTGATCTTTTAGAGTACGCCGGGCCTCTGCAAAAAGGGCTGCGCTGGCTATTCGGTTGGCAGAGCAAGGCTGACTACTGGTTCTTTGAAGTCCGCAGCTTGCCAATGGCCGCCTTGATGCTGGCCTTGGTGCTCTACCCTTATGTCTATCTCATCACCTTGGTGGCTATTCAGCGTATGGGCCAATCGCTGATCGACGCGGGGCGCATGCTGGATCACAACGCGTGGCGCCGCTTCTTTCGTCTGGTGTTGCCGCCCTTGCTGCCCGCTGTGGCGGCGGGAAGTGCCATCGTCGCGATGGAGAGCTTGGCGGATTTCGGGACGGTGGATTTCTTCGCGGTGCCGGTCCTGACCACCGGCATGTACGATCTTTGGATCAATCGCGGCAACTTGCCCGCTGCGTCGCAGCTCTCGATGGGCTTGTTGAGCTTTGTTGCGCTCATGCTGCTGGTCAAGCAATCGCTGCATGTTAAGGGGGCCTCGCTGGATGCCAGCCGAGGCGGTGCCATGCGCCGTAAGCCCTTGCCAGGGGGCGGACGGTGGCTGGCCTACCTGTTCTTGTTGCTGACCTGGAGCCTTGCATTTGCGCTGCCCATCGGTCGCTTGGTGTGGCTCTCGGTCAAGTCGGCGCGTTGGGGGCTGGAGCCTAGCCTATGGGGCGCGTTAGCGGCGTCCTTTTGGCTCGGATTGCTGGCTAGCCTGGTCGTGGGGCTCGTCGCTTTGGTCTTTATCGTGACGAAAAGATTAAGGTCAAATTCTGCGCTTGCAACTTTAGATGGCTTTGCTACCTTAGGTTACGCAGTCCCGGGAGTCGTTGTGGGTCTTGGGGTTCTGCTGGTGCTCACAAGCATTGATAAGCTTTTGTCGCACTGGTTCTTGGCTTGGTTCGATTGGCGGCCACGATTGTGGCTGACCGGAACGAGCGTTGCGCTGATTTTAGCCTATAGTTTGCGCTTTTTTGCGAGCGCTTACAATAGCTTAGCTGAAGCAAGCCGAAGAATCGGGCCAAATGTGGAGTGGGCGGCTCGTTCATTGGGTCGTTCAAGTAGCGCGATCGTCTGGCAACTACACCTGCCGTTGTTGGCGGGAGGCCTGATGACCGGCGGCTTGCTGGTGTTTGTGGATACTGTCAAGGAGTTGCCAGCCACTTTGTTGCTGCGGCCCCTCAATATGAATACTCTGGCCACGCATGTGTACCAGTTCGCCAGTGATGGCTTGCTGGAGGAGTCAGCGGCTGGAGCGTGTTTGATAGTTGTCGTAGGGTTGGCACCGGTTTTGCTGTTGGTGCGGGCGCTGCGCTAGCGACAGTTGAAGAGGATGGGACCGATGTTCCAGGTGTTGACCAACAACAAGGCGGGCCGCCTTGCCCTGCTTGCTCTAGCGGCGGTGACGGTGCTCTCGCTGAGTTCATGCGACCGCACGAATTCGCGCTTTAGCAAGTTTAGCGAACGGTTGCGCTCGATTGGCAAGCGCGATGCGGCGCCCGCTCAACAAGTGCCGCCACCGGTCGGGGCGCTGCCAAGCCAGACTACGAATTTCAACTCTGTACCCGGTGCGGGCGGAGCGGTGGTTACGGTCTCTGAGGCCGATATCAATTGGACCCCGGAAGGCGCGCGCGACTACCACGGCCAATACAAGAGCGACCCGCAAAATAAGGCCTTCGCGATTTCGCCGTCGGGCCCTTACGGTGTTGCTTTTGGTTATCCAACCGCCGAACAAGCCGAAGCTGCCGCGCTGGCCGAATGCCGCTTGGATGTTAATCCCGGGCAGCTGGATTGCGTCGTCTTCGACCGCAACGGCACCATCGTTTTGCAGTTGCCAGCGCGCGTCGCCCGTCGCTAAAGCCGGGGCCGAATCGCGGGCGTCCTGGCGGGTAGCTGATCGTGTTTGGCCACCGCCAAGGGTCCGTTTTCCCGCCGTGGCAAAGGCCAGAAACGCAGCGCTTCTTGGCCCTCGCGCAGGGGTGAGGCCTGGCAAGGTCAAGCGAGGTTAGAAATCGAACGTAAAGGGCGTTGGCAGAGCGAGCGCCCTTTTTCTTTTGCGCACAAAATGGCCGTAGGCATAGAGTAGGGCCGTAGCGAGACCCCGCGCATAATGCTAGCGGCTGTTTCATCGAATGGAGTTTGCTCATCGTGCGCTATCGCCTTGATGGTGATGCAAAAGCACCGCAAGCCTTCCTGATCAATCAGGAACCATCGCTCGGGCTTGGCTCTAGCCGCGCGGCTTTTCTAGCGCCCAGGCCAAGTTAGCGCGCACCGCTGGCCACTCGCAGGCGATGACCGAATAGACCGCTGTATCGCGCAGGCTACCATCGGCCATACGCATGTGGGAGCGCAGCACCCCATCCAGCTTGGCGCCCAGCCGTTCTATGGCGCGGCGGCTCTGATGGTTCATAAAGTGGGTGCGAAACTCCACCGCCAGGCAATCGAGCTGCTCAAAGGCATGCCCCATCAGCAAGAGTTTGCATGCCGTGTTAAGGCTAGAGCGCTGCACGGCGCGCCGATACCAGGTCGAGCCGATCTCAACCCGGCGGAACTGGGCGTCAATGTTCATATAGGTGGTCATGCCAACCGCGCGGCCTTGCAAGGGGCCGGGCTTGGTCTCGATGACCGCAAACGGCAGCATGGAGCCCTGGGCGCGCAGCGCCAAGCGGCGGCCGATTTCGCTCGCTACCCCGTCTGGCTCGGGAACGCTGGTGTACCAGAGGCGGTGCAGCTGCCCGTCAGCGCTGGCCTCGGCCAGGTCGTCGGCATGCCTTAGTGCCAGTGGCTCCAAACGAACCCCGTGCCCCTCTAGGTCAACGAGTGGTGGCCAAGGTGTCATGCTGCATTCCCATCCTTCCGGTTCCAACCGGCGCCAACTATGCGATGCTTTGAGGGGCGGCGACAAGCACCAAGATCAGTATTCTTCGTTCAGGGCGTCGACCGCCGGAATTTCGCGCTCGCGGCGCGCGATATAATCCAACAGGGCTTCGTTGACGCCAGGGTCAAGGCGGGGCTCTTCATAGTCTGCGAGCAGCTGGCGTGCTTTTTCCAAGCCGCGTTGGGTCACATCCTTTGAGCCCTCTGCCATCCACTGTTCGATCGAATTGTTATCGAATAGCGTCGGCATGAAGAAAGCGCGTTGGAAGTTGGCTTGCGTGTGCGGGTGGCCCAGATAGTGCCCGCCAGGCCCAATATCGCGCACTGCCGCCAGGGCCTCGTCGAAGTCGTCCCAGCGCAAGCCTTCGGCCATGCGGTAGCCCATGGCGCATTGCTCGGCGTCGATGACGAATTTGGCCATGGAGCAGTGCATGCCGGCCTCATTCCATCCCGCCGAGTGCCAGATGTAGTTAGCGCCGGCCAACAGCACGGCCTGCAAGGTCGTGGCGCTCTCGTAGCCCGCTTGCGCGTCCAGGGTTTTGGCCCCGCCCAGCGTGTTAGATGTCCGCCAAGGCACGTCGTAATGGCGCGCCATCTGGCCAATCATGAAGTTCATCAGGCTGATTTCAGGTGTGCCCGCCATCGGCGCGCCCGAGCGCATGGAGACCGTCGACAAGTAGTGCCCGTAAATAGCCGGGCAGCCCTTGTTGACCACCTGTGTATAGGCCAGGCCCGATAGTGCTTCGGCATTGAGCTGCGCCACCGCGGGCACCGCTGAAGCGGGGGTATTGGCGCCGCCCAGGACGAAGGGCGAGCACAAGACCGGCTGATTGCGACGGTTGAAGGCGCGCATGGCTGACAACATGGTCTGATCCCAGACCAAGGGAGAGTTGCCGTTACAGTTGCCCGTGACAACCGCGTTATGGCGCATGAAATCGGCACCGAACAGGATCTCACACATGTCCAAGACATCCTCGGCGTTTTTGCCCGAGGTGGTCATGCCCATGAAGATTTTATCCGAGTGCTTCATGCTGGAGTAAGTGATGCGCAGGTGTCGCTGGCTGACGGGGTGATCCATCGGCTCGACGATGTGGTGGGCGCTGGAATGCAAGGCAGGCAGCATGTGCGCCAGCTTGTGGAAGTTGGCAAGATCTTCCAAGGTGGGCGCGCGGCGCTTGTCTTCAAGATCGCGCAGGTAGGGCGCGCCCGTCATGGGCACAAACATGGACTTGTTGCCGCCGATCTCAACGGACTTTTGCGGATCTCTAGCGTTGTAGGTGATCGTGCTGGGTATTGAAGCGATCAGCTCGCGGATCAAATTGCGGTCCAAATGAACCCGCTCCCCACGCACGTCTGCGCCTGCTTTACGCCAGTCCTCAAGGGCGATGGGATCACGGAAGACTACGCCGACTTCTTCAAGGATATCCATGGAAGCGGCGTCGATCTTGGCGACCTGTTCGGCGGTCAGCGGCTCGACGAGCGGCAAACGACGTTCGAGCTGGGGCAGCATGCGGGTATCTGGGGCTTGTCGCGCCGCTCTGCGCGCTGCCCGACCACGACCGCGCGCGGGGCTCTCGCCCGCGTTGGTCGGTGCGCTGTCAGATGGCTCTGAGCTTGTCTGTGCTCTGGACGGTGCTTGTGCAGAAGTTACGGCCATCGGTGTTTTCCCTGACTTGCTGGATTGCATACAATGCGTATACAATGTCGCCATTGAACCGACCCCGCAATCCATTCTACGACATCAAGGGTCGGTTTGAAGGCCTGTTGCGGTCAGAAAATGGCTTAGGCTGACGCCGTTACCGCGAAAACCAATTATCGACCGGCGGCCCGCCTGGTGCTCCATCGGGGAGCAAGCCGCCGAGCAACCGGAGTTCTGTCCATGAAGATCGACTGCCTTCAATATGCCAATTGGTCAGAGAAAATCTTTCGCCAAATGCGCGAAGGCGGGCTCGACGGGGTTCACGTCACGATCTGCTATCACGAGAATTTCCGCGATACGGTTCTTAATATCGAAAAGTGGAACCGCTGGTTTGAAACATATCCTGAGCTGATCTGCCACGCGCGCAGCGCCGAGGATTTGCGCCGGGCCAAGGCTGATGGGCGCACGGGGATTATCTTTGGGTTCCAAAATTGCTCGCCCATCGAGGATGATATCGGCTTGGTGGAAATCTGCCATACGCTGGGCGCGCGCTTCATGCAGCTTAGCTATAACAACCAGTCGCTGTTGGCGACCGGCTGCTATGAGGCCGAAGACCCGGGCATTACCCGCATGGGCCGTCAGGTCATCAAAGAGATGAACCGCGTCGGCTTGGTGGTCGATATGAGCCACTCGGCTGAACGCTCCACCTTGGAAGCCATCGAGATTTCTGAGCGCCCAATCGCGATTACCCACGCCAATCCGGCCTTTTGGCACGCCGCGCGCCGCAATAAGTCGGACGCGGTGCTGGCTGCCTTGGCAGAGAGCGGCGGTATGCTGGGCCTATCGCTGTATCCGCACCATCTAAAAGACAAGTCTGATTGCAGCCTAGAGAGCTTTGCACGCATGGCCGCCGACCTTGCGGAGCGCTACGGCGTCGGCTTCTTTGGCATCGGCAGCGATCTGTGCCAGGACCAGCCCGATAGTGTAGTCGAGTGGATGCGCGTTGGTCGCTGGAGTAAGGAAATCGACTATGGCGAGGGCTCGGCCAGCGATGCCGGCTTCCCCCCGCAGCCCGATTGGTTCACCGACAATCGCGATTTTCCCAACCTGGCGCGCGGTCTGGCAGAGGTCGGCTTCAATGACCAAGAAGTTGCACAGATCATGGGCGAGAACTGGTTGAACTTCTACCAGGCCTCATTTGGGCCAAAGGAGGCATAATGAGTGCAGTGGCTGAGACCTGGCGTTATCCAGATACGGTCATGGGCCTAAAGCGCATCGGCTCGACCTTTCCCTCGCGGCTATCGTTTATGCCAAGCTTGTTGCGCCGCATGGCGCGCGAGAACTGGCGTTTTGAGGCCCCGGTTATCGAACTGGATGAGCAAGGTGAAGGCCATGTTCTTATCAGTGTCGATACGGGCGAACGCGTCTATACGCTGATAGCCTTCGCCCATCGTTTGAGCCCCGAACAGCGATCTGATCGGGTGATTGCCACGGTCTGGGACGCGACCTTTACCCTGTTCGATGGCCGCGCGAGTGCCGAGGATATCACGCGCTTAGCGGCCAATGTGCCCAAGCAAGAAGCTGGGCGTTGCCAGGCCAGTGAACTGGTGCTCGCACGCGCCAATAAATCGGTGCGTATGTTCGATCATGTCGTTGAGGCTCTGGCCCGCGGACAGCAACCCGATATGGCCATGATCCGCAAGGTTGGCTACCTGATGCGCACGACGGCGGTCTATGGCAGCGGCAAGTTTGGCGTGGCTGATCGGGGCAAGATCGCAGACCGACCTGAATTCGCGGCTTCCTTCCACGTCGAGATGCTGGCGGTCTACCTTGTTCGTCTGTTCAGTTTTGTGCTGGTCGAGCATGCCGCCAAGCGACGCGGTGGCGCACAAGCAGTAGCGCTTAGCCCTGCGAGCAAACAAGCGCTGGGGATTGGCAATGCCACAGGGCTCGGCATGGCGCCCTATCTGATCAATCATCCCGGCCTGCTGCATGCTTGGTTCAACAGCAAAGAACAGGCGCTGACCCGCGTTTGCCAGCAACGCAAGCCTGATGCCGGGTCATGGAGCGATTTCTGCGCGCTGGTGGAACAGGTCCGCGGGCACGTCGCGCAGTGGCGCGTGGACGATACCGACTATCAGCGCCGCATTGCTCTGCTTGAGGACGAACTTGGCGCGCTGTCCCAATGGTGCGCGACCGGTCAACCAGAGGGCTGGGGGGCGGTAATAGACTGGTGCCAAGGCAAGAGCCTGGATTGCCAGGAGTTGACCGTCAGTCTGTTGATCGAAGGCCACGGCGAACTTGTGGATGAGCTCTGCGACGATCAGCAGGCCGCTAAAGAGGTCTGCATTCTGGATGCCGCTATGCCCCTGTCTAGGCTCGTTGATTGTCTGGATGAGTACTACACCTGGGCGCTGGCATACGATTTTGACCTGCCTGAAAATCAAGCACGGTTTTGGTATACCAGCGAAGAAAAGCTGGAACCGCGCTTTGGCTTTCGATGGCAAGAAGAAGGCAGCGAGTGGGAGATGCCGTTGACCGTGGCCCGGGATGTGTCGGCACTTTATGCGGCCATTCCTGAAAATTATGAAGATCAAAGCTGCGGCGCCTTCCTAGCGGACAAGCCAGCGCTGCGGGCGGCGGCAATTCGCGTGCAGCAGAACGCCTTGCGCCCCTTCGCGGAAATTCGCGGCAATGTCATTGCAGACGATTGTCTGCCGATTGATTTGCTGCGCGCAAAGCTGGCATTTTTTGGCGCGTCGAAGTTCGATCCCAAGTCTGATTTGTGGACCCGCATCAACATGTATCAGGGCGCGCCTCTGCCGGATCAACTGGCTGAGCAGGCTGACACGCCTTGGTATTTTTGCGTTTTGCCGGAACCTGAAGCGGAGGCAGCATCATGAGCCAGGAGCAAACGTTGCGCTTTTCTGCGAACGAGATTTCGGCCTTGGTGGAGCGAGCCATGCGCGGAGCAGGTCTGCCCTTAGCACACGCGCGCCTAGTGTCGGCGGCCTGTGTCTGGGGCGAGCTGCGCGGTCTGTCTGTACTTGAGGCCTTGGCCGATGTCGCGACTGGCGCCGGTCTGACCGAGCTGGCCAACCTTGCGGTGGAGCTCTGTGATCGCCTGTGCTTGGAGAACCAGTTGGAAATCAGCCTGTCCCAAGGGGTGCCCCACGAGGTGTCCCGCGAGGTTTCCCACGAGGATTCCCACGGGGTTTCTCACGGGGTTTCTCACGGGGTTTCTCACGGGGGCGAGGTTGAGGCGAGCAAGTTGGCCGCTCGCAAGCGCCTGTTGGCGGCTTGCTTGGCGCAATGCTCCGTGCCCGAAGGACGCCTTTTGTATCTGGAAGCAGGCGGGGTGAGCCTGATTGTCTCGGAGCGCAACCAGTGGCGCGCCGAGGCGGGCGACAGCTCTGGCCTGGTCGCCCGTTGGATGGCGGAAGAAGAAGCAGAAGGCTTGTTGGTCCTGGGTGGCTACAGCTCCATGGCGAGCGTCGTTGAGGCTGCCTACGCGCAAGGCATTGCGGTTGATCGTAAGGCGACAGTCGCCCCCTTGGCAGAACTGGCTTACAACACCTATGTCCCCGCGACCGAGGCCTCCCGCCAGCAAGCCGGGGCCGGGGAGACCGACAACGACTAGCGCGGTTGGTGTCGGTCACGGGCGGCCACGCCTTCGGTGCCCGATCGCCAGATGAAATAGAAAAGCCCCTGACCGTGCGAGCCAGGGGCTTTCTTGTTTTCTGCCTTGGTGTTCGCTGGCCTAGGCGCGCAGGCGTTCGCCCTTGGGATCGTAGGGGCTGGGGGCCAGCACGCGGCAGGCGCACTCGACGCCAACAATATGGGTCTTCAGCTCGGTGCCAGGTTCAGCATATTGAGCGTCAATCATGGCCATGGCCAGTGATTTGCCCAGCGAATGCCCATAGCCGCCCGACGTGGTGAAGCCGATCATAGCATCGCCAGCCCAGACCGGCTCGTAGCCCGCGGCATCCGCTTCAGGGGCGTCCACTTCCAGCGTGACCAGGCGGTTTTTGGCACCCGTCTCGCGTTCTTTGGCGGCTTCCTCCTTGCCGTAGAAGTCTTTGGACCAGTCGATCCAGCGATCCATACCGGTTTCACCGGGCGTAAAGCGCTGGGTGAATTCTGCCGACCAGATGCCGAATGATTTTTCCAAGCGCAGCGAGTTCATGGCATAAAAGCCGACTTCGCGCATACCCAGATCAGCGCCCGCTTCCAACAGCATTTCGCGCAAGGTAATATGCTCGGCGGCTGAACAGTTAATCTCGTAACCCAGCTCACCCATGACCGAAAGGCGGCCCACTTTGCAGCGCAGTAGGCCCACATCCAGCGTGCGGCACTGGGCAAATTTGAAAGCCTCGTTCGACACGTCCTGATGGGTCAGCTTTTCCAAGACCTTGCGCGCATTCGGCCCCGCAATGCCAAAGCCGCAGACCGCGTCTGAGATATCGCGGATCGAGACATCTAGTGCGGCGTCCAGATCCTGGCGGCGGTCATGGAACCAACGCATGTGCCATTCACGCAGGTAATAAGAGCCCATGACCCACCAGCTGCCGTCGCCCCAGTTAAAGACCGTCAAATCGCCCTTCAACTTGCCGTCTTGCCCCACCATGGGCGCCAACTTGGCCCGGCCCGCGCCCGGCAGTTTTGAAGCCATGACGTGATCCAGAAAAGCCGCCGCATCGGCGCCGCTCACCTCGTAGCGCGAGAAGCCCGTGATATCGATTAGGCCCACATCTTCGCGCACCGCTTTACACTCGGCAGCCACGTGCTCGAAGGCGTTGGAGCGCTTCATCGTCGGGTTTTCTTCATAGCCCTGAGGTCCAAACATCAAGGGGACTTCCAGCCCCCAAGAAACGCCCCACTTGGCTCCTGCCTGATCCATGCCTTCGTAAGCGGGGGCTTTTTTCAGCGGACGACCCGCCCAAAGCTGCTCGTTGGGGTAGGTCATGACAAAGCGGCGCGAATAGAATTGGCCGGTAGTCTCTTTAATGTACTGCTTGTTGGAGGCAAACTCGCCATAGCGCGCAATGTCCATGGACCAGGCGTCAGCCTCGGTCTCGCCGTGGATCATCCACTCGGCCAGGGTCTTGCCGACGCCGCCGCCTTGCAGGAAGCCCGCCATGACACCGCAGGCCAGCCAGTAGTTTTTGAGGCCGCGAACCGGCCCCACCAAGGGGTTGCCGTCGGGCGAGAAGGTAAAGGCACCGTTGACCCAGTTCTTAATCCCGACATCGTTCAGAACCGGATAGCGCTTAAAGGTCAGCTCCAGCTCGTCAGAGATACGGTCGATGTCCTCGTTCAACAGCTCAATGCCGTAGTTCCAAGGCGCGCCATCCATCATCCAGTGCTGGTGATTGACCTCATAAATGCCGATCAGCATGCCCTGCTGGTCCTGGCGCATATAGGTGAAGCCATCGGGATCCACCATCATGGGGACTTCGAAATCCAAGGCAGCAATTTCAGGGATGCTTTCGGTCACCAGGTAGTGGTGCGATAGAGGTGAGACCGGCAGCTCCAGGCCCACCATTCGGCCGACCTGCTTGGCCCATAGGCCACCCGCGTTGACGACATGCTCGGCGTGGATTGTGCCCTTTTCTGTCACCACGTCCCACGAGCCATCAGCGCGCTGGTTTAGCTCCAAGACGCGGTTGTGCTCGATGACATCGGCGCCGCGCTTCTTGGCAGCGGTCGCATAGGCGTGGACGGTACCGGTGGTGTCAACGTAACCCTCGCGGTCGGCCCACATGCCACCGATGACCTCGCCAACGTCCATGACGGGGCAGTGCTTTTTGACTTCTTCGGGCGTCAAGATGTGGCAGTCGTCAATGCCGATGGATTGGAAGGTGCGATAGGCGCCTTGCAACCACTCCCAGCGGTCGGGGGTGGTGGCGATGGTGATGCCGCCGGTCATGTGCAGGCCGATGTTGTGGCCGGATTCTTCCTCTATCTCTGACAAGAGGTCGATGGTGTAGGCTTGCAAGGCCGCCATGTTGGGGTCCGCGTTCAGCGCGTGAATGCCGCCCGCAGCGTGCCAGGAGGAGCCCGCGGTCAGGACGTTCCGCTCGATAATGGCGCAATCGGTCCAGCCGAATTTGGCCAAGTGGTACAAGACGGATGCGCCGACAACGCCGCCGCCCACGATGACGACGCGATACGAATCTTTCATGGCTCTCTCCCTGTGCCCAGTTCGGGCTTCGTTTGTCTGGTGGTGTCCACCTTTTGATCGGAATGGCATAAGCATAGGCCGGGCAGGCGGCCGGTTTTATTCCAAATCCGACGCTTTGCAGAGCAGATTGGCAGATCGCATTTCTACCCAACCGCCGCTTTACTGCGGCCCCGTCGCACGATCTGCCTGAGCAAAGCTGCCGAGCTTAGGCGGGTTCGCGCCCGGCCAACTCCTCTTTGCGCTTGGCAACGAAGGCATCCAGCGCCTCGCGACGATCGTCGGCCAGGGCGGGGGCTTTGAAGTCCGCTAGCGCTTGTTGCCACAAAGGGGTCAGGCGTTCGCGGGCTGACTTGGAACCGTCGGCCTCCCAATTCTCGTGACTGCGCCAGTCCGAGGTCATAGGCGAATAAAAAGCGGTCTCGTAGCGCTCTAAGGTGTGGGCTTCGCCGAAGAAGTGGCCGCCCGGTGGCACACCCCGGATCGCCTCGACAGCCAGGTCGGCGATCTCGGCCGTGAAGGGGCCAAAGGTGAGTGCCAGTTCTTGCAGCAGCTCGGCGTCTAAGACCAATTTTTCGAACGAGGCTTTAAGGCCGCCTTCCAGCCAGCCTGCGCCGTGGTGGATGAAGTGCGCGCCGCCTGCAATCGCGGACCAAAGCGACATCATCGACTCATAGACCGCCTGGTCATCGGCCAGGTTGGAGGTGCAGGCATTCGACGAGCGGTAGGGCAGGTCGTACTTGCGCGCGAGTTGACCGGCAATCAGGTTGGCGCGCGAGTTCTCTGGCGTCCCAAAGGCCGGGGCTCCGGTTCGCAGATCCACATTTGAGGTAAAAGTGCCATAGAGCACGGGTGCGCCCGGATTGATGAGCTGGGTCAAGACGATTGCTGACAAGGCCTCTGCATTGTGTTGGGCCAATGCGCCCGCCAGCGTGACCGGCGTCATAGCGCCCATCAACGTAAAGGGGGTGATCGAACAGACCTGATTGTGCAGCGCCATGACCTCTAGCCCGTCGGTCATGGCCTCATCGACCCGGCGCGGCGAGTTGATTGAGATGGTCGTGACCAATGCGGGCTCGTGCTTCATGGCCTCCCGGTCCAGACCCTTGGCGATGGCCATCATGTCAATGGCATCCAAGGTGCGCTCGCGGCCGATGGCTGAGATCTTATAGGCCTTATCGCCCTCGGTTTGGCAGACGTGATAAGTGTCCAGGTGGCGGGTGTTGGCCGGAATGTCGATCGGCGAGACCGGGTGGTAGCCGAACATCTGGACGGCGTTAAAGTATTGCGAGAGCTGGATTAGCTTTTTGAAATCTTCGAAATTGCCCGGACGACGACCGTTGATCGCGTCGTGAACCTGCGGTGGCCCCGCGACGGAGCCCGCGACCCAAAAACCGCCGCCCATCTTAAGCTTTTTGGCGGGGTTGCGCGGCGTCAGGCTAAAGCTGTTGGGGGCGCTGGCAAGAGCCTGCGCGACCAGTTCGGGCGGAATGCGGACCATTTGGCTGTCTTCGTCCACATCGGCGCCGGCTTGGCGGAAGATGTCGCGTGCCCGCGCGCTCATATATTCCAGCCCGATCTCTTGCATGATGGTCAGCGAAGCTTGGTGGATGGCCTCCAAATGGTCCTCGCTGATGAGGTCGATCGGCTTGATTTGGCGTTCGATTTGGCCAAAGGGCAGTTGATCGATGGTCTGGCCGATTGGCGCGCGTTTACCACGACCACGCCGTGCGCTGCGGCTTCTTGGGCTGGCTGCTGGCACCTCGCTGCGGGGAATTTCGGCAGCGCTGGACTCATTGCCACCGGGGGCGGCGAAGCAAGGGCGCAGTAGTTCAGATAAGTTGTGCATGGCATTGGGCTTTCCGTCTGTTTGCGCCTAAATTGAGACCAAGCGCGGCCTGCCACCAAAACAGAATCGACATGTAAGCGTCGCTATGCTTGCTTTTCGATAATTGATCCAAGACCTAAATTTGGAAAGTTTTGCCGTGCAGCCCCCATCAAAGCCCTATCGGGTCGGCTTTGTTCTCGTGCCCAGTTTTTCGCTCATGGCCTTTTGTGCGGCCATGGAGCCGATGCGCAACGCCAACATGATCGCCAATATGAAGCTGTTCGAGTGGGAGTTGATTTCTCATGTCGGCGGCATGATGTATTCAAGCTCTGGCTTGGAGCTGGCGACCAAATCAATCCCTGAGAGCCGTGGGAACGAGTACGACATGGTGCTGGTCTGTGGTGGCACCGATGCGCGCGATTTTCGCGACGATGCTCTGTTCAATTTCCTGCGCAATTTTGAGCGTCGCGGCAAAGCACTGGGGGCCATTTCAACCGGGACCTTTGTCCTGGCCAAAGCAGGATTGTTGGATGATCACGCTTGCACGGTGCATTGGCAGTTCGCCGAGTCCTTTCAAGAGACCTATCCGCACGTCGATCACCGCAGCGAAATTTTCGTCTGGGATCGCAACCGGGTAACGGTGGGCGGCGGCATTGCGGCCATGGATATGATGCTGGACGTCATTCGCCACCTATACGGCGCGGAGTTGGCCACCGATGTGTCGGATCAATTCGTGCATGGCCGCCAACGCGAAGGGAACGAGCTGCAACGCAGCGATATTCGCCATCGCTTTGGGGTCGTTCATCCCAGCTTGATCGAAGCCATGCGGATTATGGAGGAGTCCGTCGAGGAGCCGGTCGCTAAATCCGACATCGCGGACCAGATCGGCTTGTCTACGCGCCAGCTCGAGCGGCTATTCCGGCACAATCTGGGGGACGCGCCCACGCGATTTTATCTCAAGCTTCGCCTGGAACGCGCGCGCAATCTGTTGCGGCAGACCTCCATGCCGATCACAGAGATATCGCTGGCTTGTGGCTTTGATTCGGCCTCGCACTTTGCCCGCAAGTATCGCGAAATCTTTGGCCTTCGCCCAAGCGAGGATCGCAAGCCACGCTCGCTGTCGACGCCGCCGAAGGATTGGCCCGAAGCCGAGCGCACAGCCCTGCCCAAAAGCAAATGAAATCGCCGCTCTGGTCTGGCCGTGGCCGCTCTGGTCTGGCTGCTGTCGGCCCTGTCAGCGGTCGCCTGGCGTCCTGACCCGGGAGGGCTGGATCGGGCGACCCGATGCGCCTTAGCGGTGGTCGCAACAGGGCGTTAGAAAGCTCTACGCTCTTGTGATGGGCTGTGTGGCCGCGGCTTGGAGTGCGGCGGTTCACGCCTGGAAATTGCCCCCAATGCCATATTTGCGAAATGAATTGTCTTATTTTGACCGCTTATCCTCAGATTAGAACCAAAATCGAGCCTGGCAAGTTGGCGCGTGCGCCTTTGAGGGTTGCGTTTGGGTAATGGGCGCGTTACGACTTTTGCATGACTCGCACGCAATTTGCCTGAAGGCGACGGGGTGCGGTGTCGCAAATGTATAAGATTGGTCCTGTAGCGACCACCAAAGCAACATGGAGACATACTCTAATGGTAGATAAGAGAACTCTTACCGGGGCGCCGCTGCACCCTTCTGTCGAGGGCTTTGCCAAAGCCGCTCGCGAAGGTCGTTTGAGCCGCCGCGAATTCCTGGCGCAGGCTACTGCACTGGGTGTGACCGCGACCGCAGCCTATGGCATGCTGGGTCTGGCTGCCCCTGCAGCAGAAGCGGCCAGCCACGCTAAGCAAGGCGGCCGTCTGAAGGTCTCTATGATCATCAAGGCCAACTTCACCGATGCGCGCATCTTTGACTGGTCCGAATTGGGCAACGTCGCGCGCCACTTCCTGGAGCCGCTGGTTCGTTGGACCCCGGACTTCACCTTTACGCCGCACCTGCTGTCTGGCTGGACTGCAAACGCGGATGCCACGCAATATGTCCTAAGCGTTCGCGAAGGGGTTATGTGGAACAATGGTGAAGCCCTGACGGCATCTCAGGTGGCTTGGAACATCGAGCGTTGGGCCGAAGCCGACGTTGACGGCAACTCAATGGCCGCTCGTGTCGCCTCGCTGATCGACCCCGACACCAACAAAGCCAAGGCAGGCTCTATCGTCGCCGACGACGCAGCCGGCACTGTGACCTTGAACCTGATCAAGCCCGACATTTCTGTCATCGCAGGCATGTCAGACTATCCGGCTCTGATCCAGTATCCTGGCAAGTCTGTCAGCGAAGGCGTGGGCACTGGCCCATTCCGCCTGACCAACTACGAGCCCGAGGTTGGCGCGTCTTTGGATCGCAACGACGACCACGCATGGTGGGGCGGTGACGTCTACCTGGACGGCATCGACTACATCGACTTTGGTACAGACCCTGCCGCCGAAGTGGGTGCCTTCGAAGCGGGCGAAGTTCACCTGAACTTCCAGACCGACGCCGAGCAAGTCGCCACTATGGATGACCTGGGCTTTGAGCGCTACGAAGTTGCTACCGGTGCCACCATCGTTGTGCGCATGCACACCGATACTGCGCCCTACGACAACAAAGCGCTGCGTCAAGCGATTGTTAAGGCTGTATCCAACGAAGACCTACTGGCGTTGGGTAACAACGGCTTGGGTCTTGTGGCTGAAAACCACCACGTTGGTCCTATGCACGAAGAGTACGCTAAGCTGCCGCCGATCTCTCGCGATATGGAAGCCGCCAAGAAAGAAATCGCGGATCTTGGCTTTGCCGGAACCACGCTTGACCTCTACTCGCTGGACGCGGGCTATCGCCTGCTGACAACCGACGCTGTGGGCGCTCAGTTGGAAGAAGCGGGCCTGAACATCAATCGTATCGTGATGCCAGGTTCTACCTTCTGGACCAACTGGACCACACACTCATTCTCTTCAACCAACTGGAACGGTCGTCCGCTGGGCACGCAAGTGCTGTCGCTGGCTTACCGCTCTGGCGTGAAGTGGAACGAGACCGCCTACAACAACCCTGAATTCGACGCCCTGTTGGATAAGGCTGAGGCGACCGCCGACGTGGAAGCACGCCGCGCGATCATGGCCAAAATCGAAGCCATGCTGCAGGACGACGCGATTATGATTCAGCCGTACTGGCGTTCATTGTTCGCCCACTCGACCCCCGAGGTTCAGGGCTTCCGCATGCACCAGGCATTCGAGCACCACTTTGAGAAAGTGTGGCTGGACGCCTAAGGTTTGCGCCGACATCAAGGAGGCGAGGGCAAGCCCTTGCCTCCTTTTTTTTACATCCGTTTTCCAAATTCCAACGGCTAGAGGTCAATTCCCGTGCTCGCCTTTGCATTCCGCCGCATCTTGCTAGCCTTTGTGACGATCTTGGTGCTCACCGCGACGATCTTCACGCTCATCAATACCAATCAGAATACGCTTCGTGCGATTGCTATTAATGAGCTTGGTCCCCAAACCCCTGCCGAAGACCTGGATTCCTGGGTCGCCGACAACGTGCTAACGAAACCGCTCGTGGTGCGTTATGGCGAGTGGCTGTCTGGTTTTGCCGTTGGCGACTGGGGTGAATCCGCCGTGTTCCGCCGCCACATCTTTGGCTATGATGCCGAAGCGGGCCGCAACAAGTGGGGGGTGATCAACGAGCGCCTCTATGCAACCGGCATCCTCGCCTTTTGGGTCTTTTTGATCATGGTGCCGGTGGCGCTGCTGATCGGGATATTCGCCGGAGTCCGGGAGGGCTCCCTTCGTGACCGGGGCTTATCGACGCTATCGATTATGACGACGGCGACACCAGAATATATTTCTGGCATCTTGTTCATGGTGGCGCTGGCTTCAAGAAAATACCATATTTTCAATCACATACCCGATATTCCGACCTGGATATCGACCGGCCAGTACGCTACCTTGGATAGCTTTTATTTCAAGGCGGTTGCCAATATGCGCAACGGGATCAGCTTTGAAGATCTGTTCTTGCCGGTCCTGACCATGGTGGTCTACGGCGTCGGCTATATCGCGCGCATGACCCGCGCGTCCATGGCGGAAGTCATGAGTTCTCAATACGTGCGAACGGCAATCTTGAAGGGCTTGCCACGCGGCACAGTCATCCGCCGCCACGCGCTACGCAATGCTCTGATCGCGCCCTTTACCGTCATTATGCTGCAGTTCCCCTGGATGCTGACCGGCGTTGTGATCGTGGAGGTCATGTTCGCCTATAAGGGCTTCGGGCAAGCGCTGTTCGTTGCCTCCACCAATATGGATTTCAATATGATTATGGCCTGTTCCATTGTGTCGGTCGTGGTGGTTCTGCTGACCCAATTGATTTCAGATTTGGGTTACGTGCTGCTCAATCCAAGACTGCGACTGCGCTAAGAGGGGAAAAGAACAATGGAATTGCTTATCAAAGCCCTCAGTGATTTGTGGCCTATTTGGTTTGCCCTGGCGGGGGTGTTCATCATCTCGTGGCCGACCCGCCAATATACCGGCCTCTACGGAAAGCTCTATGAAAACCCCATCGGGCTCATCGGTCTCTATATTTGCCTGTTCTGGATCTTTGCCGCCATTTTCGCGGGCATCGTGACCGATTTTGACCCCGAAGCGCAATCCGTGGCCTTGCGTAAGAAAGGCCCCGGCGCGGTAAGCAGAGACGGTATCATCGCAATTTTGGGCGGTGATGTTGCCGGGCGCGATATCTTTGGCCGCCTATTTTACGGCGCACGGGTTGTTATCCCCATTTCGGTGACTGCCACCGCCTTGGCTTTCGTTGTTGGCATCGTCGCCGGTTTGCCAGCGGGCTACTTCGGGCGCAAGACCGACGCTATCCTTTCCTTTTTGGCCAACGCCATTTTGGCCTTCCCGGTGATCTTGCTGTTTATCTTGATCGTTTTGATTGCGCGCGATGGCCCGCTCATACCGACGCTCTTGGGAGTTCTTGGCTTCGCGCCGGTGGCCTTTGTTGTAGTGGCGGCCTTCGGTCTCTACGGCAAGGCAGGACGAACGGGCCTGTTGTTGGCGACACTGCTGTTGCCGGTGGCCATCGTACTGGCCTGGATTTTGGGCTCCTGGTTCAGCCTCCTGGGTTGGTTGGTTATGGCCGCTTGGGCCGCCTTCTTCATCTCACGCGTTATGAATTGTGGGGATCGCAAGCTGGCCGTGTTGACCGTGATATTGGTGCCGGTCCTTGGTTTCATTTATTCGCGCGTGGCCTTTTCATTGCCAGATCTGGGGCTCATCGCGCCTGTCGTTGCAGGCCTGTTTGGCGAGGTGGGCAGCCAGAAGTTCAATGAGATTGAAGGTATGGTGAACAACCTCTTCATCCCTCGCGACGCAGCGCTGAACGTCTTTATCGCGGTGTGTTTTGCTTCTGCGCCGGGCATCTTCCGGCTGGTGCGCGGTCTGACGCTGGACACCAAAGAGCGCGACTACGTGGCCGCAGCGCAGACCCGCGGGGAAAACACCTGGTATATCATGATCTTTGAGATCTTGCCCAACGTGCGTGGCCCGCTCATCGTCGATGCGGCGCTGCGGATTGGCTATACCATCATTCTGTTGGGAACCTTGGGTTTCTTCGGTCTGGGCTTGGAGCCCACCAGCCCCGATTGGGGAACCATGATCAATATCGGGCGCGGTGGTGCGCGTTCCTATCCCCATATGGTAATTCCGCCCGCCCTTGCGCTCATGTCGTTGGTATTGGGCATCAACATGCTGGCCGACGGTCTGCGTGAAATGAGCCTCAAGGACTAAGGAGACAAGCGATGACCGACAATCATGTTGCCAGCCCAGCTGCTGGTCAAGGTGACGCTCAAACCCCAATTTTGGAGTGTCGCGACCTCTGCATTTCCTACTTCACGCGCGCCGGTGAAATCCCGGCGGTCGTTGATTTCAACCTGACGCTCATGCCCGGCGAGGCCCACGGCATTGTTGGCGAGTCCGGCTGCGGTAAGTCAACGGTGGCGCTCGCCATCATGCAGCACATGGGCAAGAACGGCGCCATCGTTGGTGGTGAGGTGCTGTTCAACGGTCGCGACATGCGCACCATGAGCCAAAAAGAGCTAGAGGATATCCGCGGCTCGGCGATTTCCATGGTCTACCAAGAGCCCATGGCCTCACTGAACCCCTCGATGAAAATCAGCCGCCAGCTGATGGAAGTGCCGATGCAGCACGAAGGTGTGTCGAGCAGAGAGGCCTGGGATCGCGCTGAGAAAATGCTCGCCGACGTGCGCTTGCCTGACCCTAAGCGCATCATGAACGCCTATCCGCACCAGATCTCTGGTGGCCAACAACAGCGTGTCGTTATTGCTATGGCGTTGTTGTCCAATCCCAAGCTGCTGTTGCTCGACGAACCAACGACCGCCCTGGATGTGACGGTTGAGGCTGGCATCGTTGAGCTGATTAAGGAGATCGCCGGAAAGTTCGGTACTTCAATGATCTACATCTCGCACAACCTGGGTCTCATCCTTGAGACTTGCGAGCGCATTACGGTCATGTACTCGGGCGAGGCGGTTGAAACCGGCACCGTGGCAGAGGTGTTTGACGACATGCGCCACCCCTACACGCGCGGCTTGTTTAGCGCCATTGCTTTGCCGACATCGGACAAAAACGCCCGACCCTTGCTGCCCATCCGTGGGCAGTTGCCGCTGCCGCACGAACGTCCTCGGGGCTGTAATTTCGGTCCGCGCTGTGATTTCTTTCAATCCGGTGTCTGTGACCAGGGCGATATCAAGATGTTCCGCTCGTCCGATGACAACAATCGCGGGGTGCGCTGTGCCCGGTTGGAAGAGATCGACTGGGCCAGCTATAAGCCCGAAGCGCCGATCAACGAGCCCACCGATATCGGCGAGGTGGTGTTGAAAGTCGATACGCTTAAAAAGTACTACGAGATTCCCTCGGGGCCCTTTGGCGGTGCGACCCGTTCGGTCAAGGCGAATGAGACCTTGTCGTTCGATGCGCACGAGGCAGAGACGGTGGCTATCGTGGGCGAGTCTGGCTGTGGCAAGTCGACGTTCGCTAAGGTTCTGATGGGCCTGGAGACCGCGACCGACGGTACCATTATGCTGCGCTCGGCAGAAATTGGCGGCCAGCCGGTGCAAGAACGTGATGTTGATCTGGTGGCGGGCCTGCAAATGGTCTTCCAGAACCCCTTCGACACCTTAAACCCTTCGCATACCGTCGGCGCGCAGATCGAGCGTGTTATTCGTCGCTTTGGCAAGGTGCAGTCGAAGAAGGAGGCCCAGCAGCGCGTTCTGGAGCTGTTGGATATCGTCAAGCTGCCGCGTGATTTTGCCAAGCGCATGCCGCGTCAGCTCTCCGGTGGTCAAAAGCAGCGCGTGGGCATTGCGCGCGCTTTTGCGGGCAATCCCTCGGTGGTGATCGCCGACGAGCCCGTCTCGGCGCTTGATGTGTCGGTGCAAGCGGCGGTCACGCAGCTGCTGATGGAAATTCAACGCGAGCATCGCACGACGCTGCTGTTTATCTCGCATGACCTGTCGGTGGTGCGCTATCTGTCGGATCGGATCGTTGTGATGTACCTGGGCCATATTATGGAGCAGGGCACGACCGAGCAGATTTTCTCACCGCCCTATCACCCCTACACCGAAGCGCTGCTGTCGGCGGTGCCGATCGCCGATACCAAGGTGCAAAAGCGGCACATCATTTTGGAGGGCGATATTCCTTCTGCGGTCAATCCGCCGAGCGGTTGCCCCTTCCAAACGCGTTGTCCGCATAAGCGCGCCAACCCGGATATTGCGAGCAAGTGCGAGTCCGAGGTGCCGGGCTACAAGACCATGGCGGACGGCCATCAGATCAAGTGCCACTTGGCCGAAGAAATCTTGGCCCGCATGGAGCCGGTGATTATGGTGCCCGAAGCCTCAGAGGCGGCCTAGAAGACAGCAGCGCCCCGGTCGCCTGCCGTCGGGGTTCCTCGCTGCCACCCAACATGAGCGCTCAATTCGGTGCTTGTCGCTGGTGCGCGCCGTCGGTGATGGGGCTGGTTATCGCTTGGCCTCGGGGTCTGATTTCTAGCCCGATCTCGGCCTAAATTGGGGCCTGCACTTGGCGCCTGTCTAGGGGGCCTGTCTAGGGGGCCTGTTTGCGGCCTGCACCGGGAAGGGGCTATCCAGGGCGAGGGCATTCTTCTGACGCTGAGGTCTGGCCTGGGTCGGGCGAATCTTGCCAGTCGAAGACGAAGCGCCATGCACAGACGGCGGCCAAGCCCAAGATTAGAACGGCCCAAAACAAAGCTATACTCTAGAGCAACGCCACCAATCCCCAAATTGCGATGAGCCGCCACGCGCCGCCAAAGGGGATCAAAGCAAGGATGACGCGGTTGCAGCTTGGGCTAGACGTCCTTGGCCGTGATAAGAGCGTTTAGACTATCGACGCTAATTCGAGCGCTTCGCCACAAAGCGAGCGATGAGACTGACGTGCGAGGCAGCAGCAAGCTATCAACTAATGGTTGAGAGCGCGCCATCGATGCTACCCGTTGGATGTCTCTTCAAATACTGCAGGAAAGCCCAATCTTTGAGTCGCGAGCTATCTAAACGATGGGTTTTGTGCCATTTGTGCAACACTTGGCTGGAAAAGTCGCATAAATGGCACAGAAAGGCTCGAACTCAGCGCAGTAGAGGTGCCTAATAAACCAAAGACGGGCGCAGACAGAACGCCTGCGATAGACGGACCTTTCCCGATAGGAGATACCACATTAAAAAGCTACTGTTAGCGACAACTGCTGTTGTTGCATTTGCAGGCGTTGCTGCGGCACAAGACCTGACGGTTGGCGGCTTTTTGGAGTTTGAAGCCGCTTACGGCGAAAACTACGACGCAGAAGACGCGCAGGTCCAGGACCTGGACTTCGGCGTTGATGGTCGTTTGAACTTCGATTACTCAAACTCAACCAAGTCAGGCCTGGAATACGGCATGCACTTCGAGTTGGACTTGTATCAGTCTGATGAAAATGAAGTTGTGCTCGTTGGCCAGCAGTTGAACGGCTTCTACAACGACTACCTAATCGGCGACGTTGTTCAGTTCAACGACGGCTACGTCTTCATCAACTCAGCTCTGGGTAACGTGAAGATGGGTGACACTGGCGACGCAAACGAAGCTGCTAACCAGCTGCACACGCCCGTAATCCCTGGCGCTCTGGAAGTCGACCACTACTCAGTTCTGGAAGCAGAGCAGGTCTTTTACTCTAACTCTTTCGTTGGCCTAGACTTCGAAGCGTCTGTTGACGACGACGCCAACTGGTCTTTGGGCCTCGGCTACTCAGCTGACCTGGGCGGCATCACCATCGATCTGGGACTGACGGCTCAAGACGAAACTCTGGCTGGTTCTATCGGCGCAACCGCTGGCGGCCTGTCTGCTGGCGTTA
>JAUIDR010000102.1 GCA_030428565.1 Alphaproteobacteria bacterium | reverse complement strand
GGCAGCATCTTCGAGAGAACCGCTGCCTTGCGTTCTGGTGAGTAAGCCAATTTGTCATCCTGTTCTGCCCGCCTCATCATACACTTTTTTTAAAAAGCTAGGCGACAACTTCCCTGACAGAGGAGGGGCCCGCCCGCAAGGCCGTTACTAACGGGCGGGTCTTGGGCTCGTACGCGGGTCGGTTGGGTCGCCAAGGTCAGCGCAAGCGCAAGTCCCAATACAGTCATCAAAAACGACAGCCAGCTCACCGGTCTTCGCGAAAAACGCCGGTCCTTGCCCAGACCGGGGCGATGCGGGGCAGGGGAGTCGGATAACTGAGACGACATGCGGCGTTGCTCCTCCGTACAAGCGGATGTGGCTTTGTATTTCCCCCAAACATTGCCGAAATGGTCGCGAGGCCTGATCGCGGTTTAGAAACATAACCTGGCCAAGAAATCTGGCCAAGGAACTTGGAAAGATAACCGGGCGAGTTAACTGGGCCTGCGAAGACGTGCCAAAACAGCTTTTTGGCGCTGGTGGAAAGCTCAAGGCCGATTTTGCGACCTTTCATCTCGGGAGCTGTCGCCATTAGGGCTTGGCCTTTGCTCCCAACAAGGCTATGCGAGGGCCACCTCACCTCAAACGGTCGCGCTTTTGGGGCACAATGCCTGGCGCTATGACCGTTTCTTCTCACCGACAAATTTGCATTCAGACCCTGCCACGCCCTCGCGAGACCATTGTAGGCGCGACAGGTCGCGGGTTTGCAAGCGGAGTACCATGATTTCCTTTGATGTTTATCGCCGGCAGTGGACCGGCAACGTTCGCGGCGACCTTCTCTCTGGCTTGGTTGTGGCGTTGGCCCTCATTCCTGAAGCTATCGCATTTTCAATTATCGCCGGGGTCGATCCCAAAGTCGGTCTCTATGCCAGCTTTTCCATAGCGGTCATCAGCGCCATAACCGGTGGCCGTCCGGGCATGATCTCGGCCGCGACCGCAGCCACCGCCGTTTTGATGGTAACGCTGGTTCGCGATCACGGGCTTGAATACCTGCTGGCGGCGACCATCCTGGCAGGCTTGATCCAGATCGGCGCGGGCATGCTGAAGCTGGGCAGCGTTATGCGCTTTGTCTCAAAGTCCGTCATGACCGGATTTGTGAATGCCTTGGCTATTTTGATTTTCTTGGCGCAATTGCCCGAGCTGGACCCGCGCCATGTCACTTGGCTGACCTATGTGCTGGTCGCCGCCGGACTGGCAATCATCTACCTGTTTCCCATGCTCACCAAGGCGGTGCCGTCACCGCTGGTGACAATCGTTGTGCTGACCGCTCTTACGATCTTCTTCGGTTGGGATGTGCGGACAGTTGCCGATATGGGGCAACTGCCAGACACGCTGCCCGTCTTTTTGCTCCCACAAGTGCCGCTGACGCTTGAGACCTTGCAAATTATCTTGCCCTATTCGCTGGCGGTGGCCGCAGTCGGCCTGTTGGAAAGCTTGATGACCCAAAACATCGTCGATGAGCTGACCGACACCAGCTCTGATCGCAACCAAGAGTGCGTCGGCCAAGGGCTCTCCAACACCCTGACCGGTTTCATTGGCGGCATGGCGGGCTGTGCCATGATCGGTCAAAGCATGATCAACGTGAAGTCCGGCGGGCGCGGGCGCTTGTCCACTTTCTTTGCTGGCGTCATGTTGCTGATTTTCTGTGTGGGCTTGGGCGACTGGGTCGGTCGCATTCCCATGCCCGCGCTGGTGGCCATTATGATTATGGTCAGCATCGGAACCTTTTCTTGGTCGTCGATAAAAGCGCTACGGAGTCACCCCAAGTCTTCGTCGGTCGTTATGCTGGCGACGGTTGCCTTTGTAATCCTGACCCACAACTTGGCCATTGGTGTTGGCGTTGGCGTGCTGCTGTCGGGCATCTTCTTTGCCGCGAAAATCGCGCAGTTGTTCCGCGTCAGTTCGACGATTTCGCCGGATGGCCGCGCGCGCACCTACCGTGTCGAAGGGCAATTGTTCTTCGCCAGCGTCGAGCGTTTCATGGCCGCGTTTGATTTCAAAGAAGCACTGGAAAAGGTCACCGTTGATGTCTCCAAAGCGCACATTTGGGACATCTCGTCGGTGGCCGCGCTCGATATGGTGGTGTTGAAGTTCCGACGTGATGGTGCTGAAGTAGAAATCGTAGGAATGAACGAAGCGTCTGAGACCATCGTTGACCGTCTAGCGATACACGACAAGCCCGGCGCGCTTGACCAACTGAACGCGCATTAAGGAGGCCGACATGCAAGATAAGATTATCGCCCTGGTGGATGGCTCCATCTATGCGCAGAGTGTTTGTGACCATGCAGTTTGGTTGGCCGATCGCCTAAAGGCACCGGTTGAGTTGCTGCACGTTTTGGGCCGCCGCGAGGCGACACAGACCGGCGACTTGTCGGGCTCGATCAAGTTGGGCGCACGCTCAAGCCTGCTTGAAGAACTCAGTGCTCTGGATGAGCAGCGCGCTAAGTTGGTGGGCCAGCATGGCCGGGCGATCTTGGAAGACGCGCACGCTCTGCTGGAAAAAGGCGGGGTGATGGAGATCACCGAGCGTCTGCGCCACGGCGATCTGGTCGAGGCAGTGGCCGAAGTCGAAGGGCAAGCGGGCCTGATCCTGATCGGTAAGCGCGGTGAGGCGGCAGACTTTGCCAAGGGGCATCTGGGCTCCAACCTAGAGCGTATCGTGCGTGCCAGCCACAAGCCGGTCTTTGTCGCCTCGCGCCAGTTCCGGCCGATCCAGAAGCTTTTATTGGCCTATGACGGCGGCGCTTCGGCTAAGGCCGCCGTGAACTACCTACAAGCAAGCGATTTGGCCAAGGGCCTGGCGGTGACACTTGTCACGGTGGGCCGCCCCTCAGCCGAGGTGGAACAGGGCATGGCCCAAGCGGTCGAGCGTTTGGCTGCCGCTGGTTTGGATGCTCGTGCCCGCCGTATCGATGGGCAGCCGGAAGCTGCGCTGGGTAAATTGGTCGAGGACGAAGGCTTTGATATGGTGGTGATGGGGGCCTTCGGGCACTCGCGCATTCGCAGCCTGATCATCGGATCGACCACCACCGCGATGGTGCGTGCCTGCAAGGTGCCAATTTTACTGGTCCGCTAGCACGGCCTGCCAGGCCTAACTAAGAAAGCAGGCCTAACTTAAGCAACCAGGCCTAACTTAAGCACCCAGGCCCACCTAAGCGACTAGGTCATCGGCGGCGTGTTCAACAGGCAAAACAGGAGGCGAGCATGTCGCAGTTCTTCTTAGCGCTTGACCTCTTGGGGGTGGCGGTCTTTGCCATCTCTGGCGCTATGGTGGCGTCGCGCAAGCAGATGGATATCTTTGGCTTTGCGGTCATGGCGGCTGTGACTGGCATCGGCGGCGGTACGCTGCGTGATCTCGTTCTGGGTCGCTCCGCGTCATGGATCGAGTCTCCCTACTATTTGGGCACCTGTCTGGCGGCAGCCGTGTTGGTCTATTTTACCGCCCATGTCGTACAACGCCGCTATGTCATCGTGTTGTGGGCGGATGCGATCGGGATATCGGCCTACGCGGTCATGGGCGCTGAGCTAGCTCTGCGCGCAGGAGCCAACGAATTGGTGGCGGTCTGCCTGGGCGTCATGTCTGCGACCTTCGGCGGGCTGATCCGCGATGTCATCAGTGACGAGACCCCGCTTATTTTGCGAAAAGAGGTCTATGCAACCTGTACCGCGGCCGGAGCAGGGCTCTTCGTCTTGCTGGTCAGTCTAGGCCTGGCGCTGGGGCTCGCCGCGCTCGCGGGCTTTGTCGCCAGCTTGCTGTTGCGCGGGCTTGGAATTGCCCGAGGTCTGTCGTTGCCGACCTATCGCTCGCGCCCGGGACGAGACTATTCAGACGGGCGCTAAGCGGTGCATTGCTGATTTTTTGTTTTTCACGCATTTCGAGGCTTGCAAATCCTGTCAGCTTTGCTAATAAACCGCTCCACCGCATGCGGAGAGATGGCAGAGCGGTTGAATGCACCGGTCTTGAAAACCGGCAAGGGTTAACGCCCTTCCAGGGTTCGAATCCCTGTCTCTCCGCCATTTTCT
>JAUIDR010000101.1 GCA_030428565.1 Alphaproteobacteria bacterium | reverse complement strand
CAACCGCCAGCTAATTTGGGAGCGCGGCTGACTGGCCGCTGCCGCCCCGTGCCCACGTTACGCCCAACACCAAAGTGGCCTACTTTTGCGCCGCCCTTTGGTCGGGTTTTACTCCGCCGTTGACAGCAAACCAACAGCGCTCACCTTGAGATGCTTACCCGGTTCTTCCCGAGCCAAAACAAGGTTGGTGGTTTTTTTGCCACCATCAAAGAACAGGGCGCAGCCATCGACAGCGCCTGGCCCTTGGCGATCCACTACATCGGCGAAGCGACCAACACAAACACCGCTCGCGATTTTCTCGACAGCAAAGCGGGTGCCAAGTTTGGCGCACGAGTCCTCTCGAACATGAAGGACACAGACGACATCGAGGTTGGAATCAAGCGTGCCGTCGCTTTGACCGAATTCTTTGACGAGAACGAATACGCCTAATCAACCGCCAGCCTTCTGGCTGGTAACACTCGGAGGTACAAGCCATGACCACTTTAGAACAGATCATTGAAGATTTCGAGCAGTTTGCGTTTACCGCTAATGCCGGAACCTTTAAGACCCGCAACGAAGCATGGGGCTTTTTTGGAACCATCAGCAACGGCGGCGTCGATGCAAAAGAGGCCTGGGCGATTGCGCTAAACCTGATCATCGACACCGTAAACTGCAGCGGCGAAGCGGCACGGGAATTCTTGGACAGCCGAGACGGCCGCCATTTTGCCGACGAAGTGCGCAGCCAGCTGGTCACAACCGACAATCTTAAAGACGCCATCAAACAGGCCATCGACGTCTACCAGGGCTGGACCATCAGCCGCCGCGAGGAACGCCAGCACGGCATCCCTGCGGGCCGACCCTACCTAACCGGCTGGGTTGGATACTACGAAGCCACGATCTACGCCTAACTTAAAGCCAGCCTTCGGGCTGGCCTCTTTTGGAGACAAGCCATGACTGACAAGACAAAATCACCCGAGACCAAGCCCAAGCGCGGCGCCAAGCAGCAAGCCCTGCTGGAGCTTCTGGAGCGCAAAACTGGGGCCACCATCGCCGACTTGACCGAGGCTACTGGCTGGCAGCCACATACTGTCAGGGGCGCGATCGCCGGCGTCCTTAAGAAGCGCCTCGGCCTAAACGTGACCTCCGAGAAGATCGAGGGGCGCGGCCGGGTTTACAAGATCGAAGGTGGGCCAGCATGAGCACGATAGAGACTTACCTCACAGAACAAAGAGGCCCAGGCTATCCAGACAAGCATGCACCGGTCGTCCGCTGCGATTGCGGATCAAAGATTGAATGCTGGGACGCCTGGTCGAACGCTTGCCCGACCTGTCCGCGCGAATACAATTCCGACGGCAGCGAGCTCGCACCGCGCAGATTTTGGGGCGAGGAGACCGGCGAACGCTTCTAGGCCGCGATCGCATCATCATCGACAGGCCCGCCCACAAGGCGGGCCTTTTCTGTTTGGGCAAAGGTTTCGCCAGAGGCATCAAGCACCGCCGCCTTGCCCGTATAGTCCTGCCAGCGCTTCACCGCGATATCGACGTAGGCCGGGTTGAGCTCGACCGCATAGCAATGGCGGCCCGTCATCTCGGCGGCGATGATCGTGGTGCCAGACCCCGAGAAGGGCTCGTAAACCGCATCACCCGGCTGGCTGTTGTTCTCAATCGGCCGCTTCATGCACTCGACCGGCTTCTGCGTACCGTGCCCTACCCCGCTATCGTCGCGGGCCGGGATGTTCCAAACCGTGGACTGGCTACGCCCGCCGTCATAATGGCCCTTCTTGCCCTCGCGCACCACGTACCAGGCAGGCTCGTGCTGCCAATGGTAGTCGCCGCGCCCCAAGGTAAAGCGGTCCTTGGCCCAGATGATCATCGAGCGGTGCTTGAAGCCCGTCGCTTCTAGGCTGTCCAACACCTCCCGCGTAAACAAACTGGCATGCCAGACGTAAGCCACGTCGCCGGGGAACAGCGCCCAGGCCTCGCGCCAGTCTGCGCGATCGTCATTGAGCACCTTGCCCATCTTCTTCGTGTTCTTGTTGACCCCTGCCTTGGCCCCCAGCTCGGGTCGTACTCCACACCATACGGCGGGTCGGTCACCATGAGATGCGGGCTAGCCCCGGCCAACAAGGCCTCGACGGTCTCGCGATCTGTCGAGCTGCCGCAAATGATGCGGTGGTTGCCCAAGACCCAGACGTCGCCAGGCTGGCTTACAGCGGCCTCGCCTTCATCGGCATCTGGCACATCGTCCGGGTCGGTTAATCCCGCCCCGGCCTCGGCCAGCGCAGCGGGCAGAAGCTCTGCAATGTCGTCCTCGGAAAACCCGATCCAAGCCAGGCCATCGCCCTCGCCGAGCTCGGACAGCTCGTCCAGCTCGATGCGCAGCATGTCGGGATCCCAGTCCGAGGTCTCAGCCAGGCGATTGTCGGCCAGGGTATAGACGCGGCGATCCTCATCGGACCAGCCGCGCGCGACCATGACTGGCACCTCGGAAAGCCCCAGCTTATTCGCGGCCATGATCCGCCCATGCCCAGCGATGATGGTGCCATCCCCGGCAACCAGCACCGGGATAGTAAAGCCAAAGCGCTCCATTGAGGCGGCGATCTGTTCGACCTGCTCGTCCGAGTGCAGGCGAGCGTTCTTAGCGTAAGGCGTCAAATCATCGACGGACCAGAGCTCGACCTTTGATGCGGGCCAGGCCTTGGTATCTAATCGTTTTACAGAATGCACAGTTTTGGAACCTATGTGTTTGATTATGCGCAGTCTTTTTCTTCAAACTGTGCAGTGCAATGGGTTTTTGACGTTAAAAAAAATTGCCAAAAATCGCGCGGCGGCGACCCCGCATGTAGACCTCCCCCCGGAAGGGACCCAAGGGGGGTGGGGTCTAGAGCCCCTCTGAGCCGCCCTGAGAGGCAGCAGCTATCCCGCACCATCCCACAACCAGCCCCACCCATTTCCCCGCCAGTGCGCCCCTGAGGGGCTTGTGCGGGGCAGCACGGCAACGGACGTTCGTTCGGCAGCACGCAGTCTCTTCTTCAGTCGTCGCGTGGCTGGGTGGAAGGGCTGAGGTCTTGGGTTGAGCAAAAGCCCGCACCAAAAGCCCAGCCGTTGGTTGGCCAAGCGATGCTGGGTGCGGCTCGGCTTGGTAGCAAGCAGGCGCAGGCGCGTTCAGCGCCCGGCGCCCTGCCCTTGCCTTTGGTGCCCAACGCCAAAGCTGGTGTGCAAATTTGCTTTCCAAAATTGGGAAGCAAAATCGCCAGGATTAAAGTGCTGGTCTATTTCAGTGTGCCCGCACGCATGAGGTCGAGCTGGCGGGTTGCTTCCTTCAGAACGTTTGGCTGGGCTTGTTCAAAGGCCTGCCTCGATGCGAACTTGAGCAGCTCTTTAGGAATGGACGGGCCGTACATCACTCGGATCGGGAAGCGCTTGCTCGTTTTCCTGATGAAGACGTTATTGTTCAGCTTCGGCACGATGAAGGCGTGCGGGAAACGCTGTGATCGTCCCCAAGGGTTAGCCCGTACTCCGTAGCCGAACTGCTTAGGATTGAAGTGCTTCAAGGTCAGCACGTCGTCTTTGGCAATGATCATAAAGCGCATGTTGCCGACGCTCGCGCGCTCAATTCGAAGGGCGCGGGTGATGTCGCCGAGCTTGGCCCCGGTCTGTTTACGAAGGGCGCGTTTAACCTTGGTGGCCACCTTCTGGCCTTCGCTATTCAAGGCGCGTCCGAAGGCCTTGTTGGCCTTCTTCTCTCCGACGCGATGTAGGGCTGCCTCGTAGTGGATACGGGTCTTATCCAGGTCGCGGATGATGACGTTCATTTTTACGGCTCTCCGACGTTTCAAGTGGAATTCAAGAGGCTTTTTAGGGCGTAATCGCCTAATCTCTGCTGACATTTTCGGCAACGGAGGGATTCAGGATGGATGCGCAGGATGTGTTGGCTCTCGGGCTTGGTGTGGATTTCCCGTGGCGGCTGGTTTATCAGCGGCTCAATACGAGTAAACAGCCGCATGTTCTTGAGATTTTTCTTGAGGCGGAGCGCGGATCGACGTTCCCCTGTCCAGAGTGTGGCACCGCCTGCAAGGCAC
>JAUIDR010000054.1 GCA_030428565.1 Alphaproteobacteria bacterium | reverse complement strand
TGTTGACCTTCTTCGTCTCCATCACGCGCCCCATAATGCCCATTAACGATAATGGGCATTAGCAGCTCACACTTAAGCGCGGCAGAGCAGTCACACCGGACGCATACGTTTGAACTGCATGGTGTGGGTGCCCACTTTTTGTCCGCGTGCGGCGATATCGAACTCAACGACAGCGCCAGAGCCTGCGCTTGCTTGTTGCGCGCTGAGCCCAAGCGCGGACAGCCCCAGCAATGCGCCGGTGCCCAATACGGCTTGACGCCGCGTAATCATGTAAGCTGACATGACCAACCTTTCACCCCTAGTCAGGGTAAATAGACTTTAATAAAACAGCCTATCCATACGGTGTAGTATTACCATTTGAACTAAGCCAGTACCCATAAGCACATAAATAAAGCCACAAACCTCCAGATTTCGCAATATCATGCGAAGCAAGAGACTAGCAATTTTGGTAATTTTTTCAAAAAGCGTCGCAGAAAACGAACATTTAGTACATTTTCCAATGCTTTCGTATAGGCGGTTACGCCAAAGAACTTGGCGGCAAGCTCAATAGGATACTAAGAACTCAACTAAAAGGTGATGCTTTCTCCACAGCCACAACGCCCCTTTTCATTCGGGTTGATGAATCGAAAGCCCGATGAAAACCGCTCGATCTCATAATCCATAGTTGCTCCGATCAAAAACATGATCGCGCCGGGGTCGATAAACAGCTTGTGTTCACCCAAATCAACGACCTCGCCGAACTTGTCGGCGCCTTCAGCATAGCTGATGTCGTACTCATAACCCGAGCAACCGCCCTGCTTGACAGAGACCTTTAAGCCCGTCGCCGTTTCCGGGGCCTGACCCATCAGGGTCGCAATGTGTTCACGCGCCGTGGGAGTAATTTCAAGGATCTGCATAGGAGGAAGACTAACGTTGATTTGTTTGTCTGAATCATAAGAGGCCCTAGAGCGCTTTTCAAGGTCCGTGGCTTGTCGGTCGCGCTGGGCGGATTAACGGTAGATCAACACTCTAGCTAGGTATTTTTAGATGACTCTCACTAAAAACCTTGCTACTACTACCTTAAGCTTAAAGACCGATATTTTCTATGCCATTTATTAAGCGTGCTACCCTCGCCTTGCTGGCACTGGGCTTGGCCTTTTCGATTACCGGCTGCGGGCAGACCGAGCGCCAATTTATCTTCACGCCCGAAAACGCGCGGATCGTTGCTCACGAATGGAGTAACGTCCCGGCTTACTCCGTGCGCTACCAGACCCCGGACGGTCTTGGTCTGTTGGGCTGGTATTGGCCCGGCACGCGCCCCAATCATCCATTGATCACTCACCTACACGGCAGCAGCGGTCATATGGGCGTGGCCGCGCTGTATCTGCGCGATCTGATCGAGCAGGGCTACCCTGTGTTTATACCCGATTATCGCGGCTACGGTCCTAATCCGGGAATTCCCACGTCGCGCAATTTGATGCTGGATGCCCGCGGCATCCTGGACGCATCGCGCCAGCTGGCGACACGCAATCACCCCGCAGGCGTCGTTCTGTTTGCGCACTCACTAGGCAATGCGCTGGCGATCGACATGGCACGCCAAGAGGCCGCCCTAGCGCCCTATCCCGGGTCAACCGCGACCATCAAGGCCCTGATACTGGTCGCACCCTTTACGCAAGTCAGCCAGGCAGCCCCCACCTGGGCTCGCCCCTTTATTCAAGATGATTTTGACAACTTGACCAAGCTGACCCAGCTGCATCTGCCGGTCGTCATCATCCATGGTCGAAATGATCGCGTTGTTCCATTTGAGCACGGCGCGCGCAGCTTTGAATATGCACGGCGAAACGCCGCCTTCGTGGTGCTCGAAAACGCTGGGCACCGCCCCTCGCCACGCACCTTGATAGCCCTGACATTGGCGGCTATCGAGTCCGCGATGCGCAACGATCATTGGCAAACTCTGCGGACGACCGCCGCGCGGCTTCCCCAAGCGACACTGTTCTTGAAGCGCGCTACCTTTTAGCGCCAAGCGCGAGCGGGTTAGCGGTGCAAAGCAGGCACGCCAGTTGGCACCAGTATTGCGGCACTCGTCGTCACTGACAGAAGGTGTCAAGGTTACTTGGCTCTCTCTGGCACTCCAAGTCCTTGCAGGTCCAAAGCCCTGGGCAGAAATTCTATCTTAAAAACCGGGGCCGCCGAGCTCTGCCGCAACAAAGAACGCTGCCCCGGTAACCGGTCTTACTGAGCGCTGATGTAAGCGTCGACCGGCTTAGCGACCTCGATCAATCCCCGCTCCACCATGAAATCAGCAAAGCGGCGGTAGCGATCGGCATTCAAAGCGACGCTGCGCGCCAGCAGCGGTGCAGTGTCTTTCCACGCCAAGCGATTCAGATCATCGTCCAGACCATCCTTTTCTTTGATGAAGTCTTGCCAAGTGCCCTGCGGGTCGGCTGCAATATCTTGCGAAGCTCGCTCAACCGCGGCCAAAAAGGCCTGCACCTTGGCATCGCTGGCGCGTGCTTCCTGCGCCAAGACGATCAATTCGTCATAGGCTGGAACGCCGTGATCTTCCGGAAAGAAGGCGCGCCCCTTGGCATCATTCAGGCTGAGTTGGTTGAGCTCAAAGTTTCGGAATGCGCCGATGACAGCGGCGACCTGGTTGCTCAACAGCGCGGGCGTCAGCGCAAAGTTGATGTTGACCAGCTCTACATCGTCCATGGATAGGCCGACACCTTCCAGCATTTGCCCCAAGACCGCAGTCTCAAAGCCGCCGACCGAGTAGCCGACCTTTTTGCCCTTCAGGTCGGCAATCGCAGCGACGGCGCCGCCCTCAAGGCTGACCAGAGAGTTCAGCGGTTGATCGACAAGAACGCCGACCGCGCGCACCGGCAAGTCAGCCTCGCGCAGCAAATAGAGCTGCGGTTGGTAGGAGATGGCCACATCACCCTGTCCAGCCGCCAGCAGCTTGGGCGGTGCATTGGGGTCAGCGGGCTCGACAAGATCGACCTCAAGGCCTGCTTCATCGAAATAGCCGCGCTGCTTGGCGACGACCAGCGCGCCATGATCCGGATTGATGAACCAATCCAGCAGCACGGTAAAGCGCTCGCCTGCCGTCGCGGGCAGACTCATCGCCAAGGAGCCCAACAGGGCTAGTGTGAAAAACAATCGCATAGCGTGTCCTTATTGATTGCAAGTTGTGGAGAAAAGGTCAGGTCGAGTTTGCGTCATCGTGGCGGGGTGTCTTGAAACCACCAGCCCAGACGACGGACGAACAAACTGACAAGGGCGAAAAAGCTGTAGGCGATCAGGCAGAGCACGAATAACGCCGCAATCATGGTATCGGTTTGTACCTTGGCGTTGGCGTCCAGCATGACATGCCCCAACCCTGCGCTTGAGCCGATCCACTCGCCCACGACCGCGCCGATGGGCGCCGTCGCAACAGCCACCAGCAGGCCCGGAGCAAAGACCTCGAAGGCCAAGGGCAGGTATACAAACACAAAGGCGCGGCTGCGCTTTGCCCCCATACTGCGCAACAGCGCGTCGATATTGGGGTGACGGCGCGTCAGGCTGTGGCGGGTCGAGACCGCGACTGGAAAGAAAATGATCAGCGCTGCCATAGTCACGCGCATCATCATGTTATAGCCGATCCAAAGCGTTAGCAGCGGCCCGATGGCAAAAACCGGTATCGCCTGTGAGGCGACCAACAGCGGCCAGAACCAAGGCTCGAGACCGCGAAATCGCACGAGCAAGACGCCAAAGGCTAGGCCCGCGACCAGCCCCAAACCAGCCCCAGCAACGATCTCCAAAGCTGTAATTCCGGCGTGATAGCCGTAAAATACTGGCCGCTTGATCAGCTCCAACAAGGCCTGCTCTGGGCTGGGCAGCATGAAGCTGGGAACCTGCGCCACGCGCACAAACACCGCCCAAACAATCAGCAGGCCCAGCAGGACTACGAACGCTCTCATAACGCCCCCTCGCCGCTTGCCGAGGACGGGCTTGGGCTTTGGCTTGGGCTTTGGCTTGGGCTTTGGCTTGGGCCTTGGCTTGGGCCTTGGTCACGGCGCTGATCGAGGCGCGCCCACGGTTGGCTTAGCAGACAGTGAGTCAAGCGCTCGGCGTTCTGGCGCACAATGGCATCATCGAAAGCACGTGGGCCCCTGCGCCGATCATCGACCTGCAAGCAGACACTCGCCGGCGCGCCGCCAAGCACCACGATTGCATTGCCCAGGCGAGCAGCTTCAAAGGGATCGTGCGTGACCAGCACCCGGGTGGTGTTGGCGAGCTTGGCAGCCAACAAGCCTTGCAGATCCAGCCGCAGCGCCGCGTCGACCGCCGACAAGGGCTCGTCCATCAGCACCAGCTCGGCGCGTTCATAAAGACAGCGCGCCAGGGCAACGCGCTGGCGCATGCCGCCAGATAGCTGGTGCGGATAGGCGGCGTGCCATCGACGCTCTAGCCCGACTTGCTCCAGGCAAGCGGCGGCGAACGCGCCATCCTTACGCCGACCACGCAAGGAATCGCCCAAGGTCACGTTAGCGCTGACCGTTCGCCATGGCAGCAGCACGTCGCTCTGCGCCATGTAAGCCAAACGCTTAGGCTGGGGGCCTAACCAGGAGAGAGACAGGCCATTTTGGCTCTTGTGCTCGCCAATCAACAACTTGAGCAGGCTCGACTTGCCCACGCCCGACGGCCCCAAAATGACCAAGCACTGGCCCGCGCGAATGGTCAGTTCAAAGGCAGCGAATAAATTGGCAGGAAAGGTCTTGCCGGCGCCCGAAGCGCGCAAGCAAGCGATCGGCGAGCCCGGCAGGCGCGGCGGTTTGCTTACGGTGGCCTTGGCCGACGTTTTACCGGGCCTTACCAATAGAGCTCTGCGGGCTCGCAAGAGCGACTCGAACATGGCTTACGCTCCCTCCGCCGGTATGATCCGGATCAGGTCCAAAGGGTCGGAACTCTTGCAGACGTTTGTTCTGCTCGGCGTTCCATCTCAGCGGCCAAAACCGCTCCCCTGCGTCGAAAATTGGACAGTGTTTTATAACCGTTCTATGAGTCAATCTTTTTTATGTCGGATTGCCTGCCTAGGTTGCAGCTAAGCCGCTTCACGATGGATTTTGCCCCTTATGCGCCTCGCCTACGCTTTCGCCATTAGTCTAATCACCGCCCTTATCGCTCTGGCCGCCCTGGCCCAAAGCGACGGAGAGCAGTCCAACATTCCCCACATTACCTTTGATCGCGATGTGGTGTTCGTTAAGAGCGAAGAGCAAAGCCATTGGTTCACGGTAGAGGTGGCCAACACCTCAAAGCGGCGTCAACGCGGGCTCATGTACCGACGCACCATGCCGAACGATGCGGGCATGATTTTCTATTTCCCCAATGAAGCCCCGCGTCATTTTTGGATGAAGAACACCTTCATTCCATTGGACATCATCTATATCGACGCCAGCGGTCAGATCGTGCATATCGTCGCCGATGCGGTGCCGGAAGACGAAACCCCGCTACCCTCAATCCTACCCGCAAAATACGTGTTGGAAATCAACGCCGGGCAAGCCGCTGAGCGCGGTATTGAGATCGGCGATCAACTGTGCCATCCGGTGAAGAAAATCAGCGAGCGCTGCACCGACTAGCGAGGCTCTGGGTATTCGCTCTCAGGGACCCGCACGACTTAGGCTTCGATCACCTCTGCACCGGGGAAAGTCCGCAGCGCCGAACGCACCGCTGGCGACAGGTTCCAACGCCCTGGCAGGTCGATTTTGACCTCAAGTCCACTGTCCAAGATTAGGCAGATACACAGCTCACCACGACCGCGCCCTTCGCGTTCCAGCACTTCCTTGACGGCCTCAATCATGTCGGTGTTGTCCAGATAGAGCGCGACCTTGTTGGCGACCCGCGCCACAGCTTCGTCGAGCGGCGCGATCGAGTTAAACGCAATCTTAACGTCATCGCCCTCGTGGCGAATGCCCGCTTCGGCAACAATCGCGGTGCCAGGCTCTAACAAATCACGCCCGGCGGATAGAGCCTCTGAGAACATGATCGCCTCATAGGCTGCCGAGGCATCCGAAAGCTGGACGAAAGCGAAGCGATTCCCGCGCGCGCTGGTTCCAAATCGTCGTCCGGTGACAATGGCCGCCATCCGCGCTGCGGCCTCGCGGTTCTGCGCCACGGTCTTAAAGCTCTTGACCTTCAATTTACCCAGTGCGGCGCTATAGGCCTCAAGCGGGTGCGAGGATAGATAGAAGCCGACCGCTTTGGCCTCTCGTTCCAACTTCTCTAGTACCGGCCAATCCATGACCTGCGCCAGCCGTAATTCGGGCGCTTGGGTGGGCTGATCGCCAAACAGGTTCAGCGTGTCGGCGTTGCGCGCTTCGGCTTCAGCAGCGGCCAACTTAAGCAAGTAGGGCAGGCTTTCCAGCATTTGATTGCGATTGCTATGCAAGGAATCAAAGGCGCCCGCTTGTACTAGGTTTTCTAATAAGCGCTTGTTCAAAACGCGGCCATCGACATTCTGGAAAAAATCAGCCAGCCCGCCAAAGCGCCCGCCAGGCTGTTTGGCCCGCAGTACGGTCATGGCCTCAATGGCCGCTTCACCCACGTTTTTTAGCGCTCCCAGGGCATAACGGATCGAACGGGTCTCGCCTTCAACCTCAACGCTAAAGGTGGCTTGCGAATGGTTGATGTCAGGCGGCAAGACCGCGATTCCCAGGCGGTCCGCCTCGGCCTTGAACATGCCCAGCTTGTCGGTATTGCCCAGATCCAGGGTCATCGAAGCCGCCAGGAATTCGGCTGGATAGTGACACTTCAGCCAGGCGGTGTGGTAGGAGACCAGGGCATAGGCTGCGGCGTGCGATTTGTTGAAACCATAGCCCGCAAACTTTTCGATACGGTCAAAAATTTCGTTCGCTTTCGCAGCAGGGACATCATTTTCTGCCGCGCCGCTCTCGAACAACTGGCGCTGCTTGGCCATCTCCTCGGGGATCTTCTTACCCATGGCACGGCGCAGCAAATCCGCACCGCCCAGCGAGTATCCCGCCAGCACCTGCCCCGCTTGCATGACCTGCTCCTGATAGATCATGATGCCGAAGGTTTCCTTCAGCACAGGCTCCAGCAAGGGGTGCATGTAATCGGGTTCTTCTTCGCCGTGCTTGCGCCGGACATAGGCTGGGATGTTGTCCATGGGGCCCGGGCGATACAAGGAGACCACCGCGATAATGTCTTCAAAGCGGTCAGGCTTCAGATCGCGCAACACCTGGCGCATGCCCGAGGATTCCAACTGGAACACGCCCACCGCTTCTGCACGCGACAACATGGCGAAAGTGTCGGGATCATCCATGGGCAGCCGCGCCATGTCTATTTCATCACCGCAAGATTTCTTGATCAAATCCAGACAGGTTTGAATGACGGTCAGCGTCTTGAGGCCCAAGAAGTCGAACTTGACTAGCCCTGCGCTCTCAACCCACTTCATATTGAACTGCGTCACCGGCATGGGCGATCGCGGATCGCGATAGAGCGGCACCAACTCGTGCAAAGGTCGGTCGCCAATCACCACACCGGCGGCGTGGGTCGAAGCGTGGCGATAAAGGCCCTCAAGCTGGCGCGCCATGCCAACCAAATGCGCAACGCTGGGGTCCGCATCAACCTGCTCACGCAAGTCCGGCTCGCTCTCAAGCGCTTGTTCTAGGCTGACGGGGTTGGCTGGATTGTTCGGCACCAGCTTACAAATGCGGTCCACTTGGCCATACGGCATTTGCAAGACGCGCCCCACGTCGCGCAAGACCGCGCGCGCTTGCAGTTTACCAAAGGTGATAATCTGGGCCACTTTGTCGTGACCGTACTTGTCCTGGACGTAGCGAATGACCTCATCGCGCCGCGACTGACAAAAGTCGATATCAAAGTCCGGCATGGACACACGCTCGGGGTTCAAAAAGCGTTCGAACAGCAAATTGAGCGGAATGGGGTTCAGATCGGTAATCAGCAGGCTGTAGGCCACCAAGGAGCCCGCCCCTGAACCACGACCGGGCCCAACGGGGATACCTTGAGCCTTGGCCCACTTGATGAAGTCAGCAACGATTAGAAAATAGCCCGGAAAGCCCATCGTTTTGATGACATCCAGCTCATAATCCAGGCGCTCGCCGTACTCCTTGCGCAGCCGCTCTTTTTCCTCGTCCGCCATGTCGGGCGTGTAGACCACTTGTTCCAAGCGGAAGGCCAGGCCCTCGTGCGCTTGCACACTAAGTTCGTCGGCTTCATTGCGACCCGGACCACAATCAAAGGGCGGCAGGATTTCCTTGATACGCTTGGGCGCGTAAGAGCAACGCTGGGCAATAATCGCTGTATTGGCGATGGCCTCGGGCAGGTCGGCAAACAGCTCAATCATCTGCGCTTCGTTCTTGAAGTCGTGCTGAGCGGTCAAGCGCCGTCGATCTTCGTGAGCGGTGGTCACGCCCTGGTCGATACAAAGCAGCGCGTCGTGCGCTTCGTATTGGCTGGGCTGCTTAAAGTGCGCGTTGTTTGTAGCCACCAACGGCAGATTTTGCGCATAGGCCAGGTCCAACAAGGCTTCTTCGACCTGGGCTTCTTGCGGCCAGCCGTGACGCTGGAGTTCGATATACAACCGCCCTTCAAAGCGCGCTTGCAACCAGTCCAACAGCGCGTCGCAATGTTCGTGCTGCTGGTCGGCCAGAAGCTGGTTTAGACTACCGTCGGAGCCCCCTGTTAGAGCAATCAATCCCTGGCAGTCTTCGATCGAAACCGTGTCATAGTACAGCCCTGTGCCGACTTCGTGCGAGGCTGGGCCTAGATAGGCTTGGCTGACCAGCTTCATCAAATTTCGGTAGCCAAGTTCGTTCTGCACCAGCAGCACGAGCTTACCGGTCGGCCATGGTCCAGGTTCAGGCACACCGCCCGCCCCGGTCTCGCTGCCACTGCGCGAAAAGAAGGTCAGTTCGCAGCCGATGATGGGTTGCAGCCCGCTGCCGCGCGCGGTGATCGCAAACTCCAGGGTGCCGAACATGTTGTTGGTATCGGTGACGGCCACCGCGGGCATGTCTTGGCTGGCCGCCAGCTTGATCAAGTCTTTGACGTGGATCGCGCCTTGGCTCAGCGAGTAGGCCGAGTGCACCCGCAAATGGATAAAACGCAGATCAAGCGCCGCCGCCCCTGGGGCCACGTCGCTTGTCAGGTTATCTACTTCGTCAATCAGCGCTTCATCGCGTGGCATATAAGACCTCTTCCGGTGCGCTAGTTTAAGTCAAGCGCACGCCGGGGCCAAGCACGCAAGCACAGGGCTTGTGGATCACCCCTGCCCTGCGCTTTGCCGCATGATGTTTGGGGCTTTGATTTTGCTCCGCGCTAGATTTCGCGCTCATCTACGCGCAAGCAGGACGCGCGGATCAGGTCCATAGCCAGGCTTTGTGCCAAGATCTGGGCCCGGCCACGCGGCCAATCGAGCGAACCGTCCAAAATCGAGCGACTAAAGGCCTCGACTTGCAGCTGGTACTGATCGCAAGCGTCGGTCTGGAAACTCTCAAACACTAGGGGCTTGTCGGCACGTTCAAGCACGAGTTCGGCGGTCTCATTGACGAAGGGATTGTAAGGGCGTTTGATTATTATCCGACCCTTTGTACCGTGCAGCGTCAGCTCCTGGGCAGGGCTCATCAGTGTCGACACATAGAAGGTCAAATGCCGCGCGCCCGGGAAAGCGACTAGCGATGAGCAGACGGTGTCAATCTGGGTCGCGGGGTCTTGTGTAATCATGCTGCTGGCTTGCACCGGCTCGGCATCAAACATGCGCCGCGCCGAATACAGGGGGTAGCAGCCAATATCCAACAGGCCGCCGCCGCCCATGTTGGGCTGATTGCGCACATTGCTGAGGTCGTCATTGAAGTAGCTAAAGTGACTGTCGATATGGCGCAGCTCACCGATCTCACCCTCGGCAATCATTTTCTCAGCCATGGCCCATTGTGGATGCCACAAGACCATAAAGGCTTCAGCCAACAGCAGGTCGCTTCGCGTCTCAAGCAAGGGCAGCAAATCCTGTGCGCAGATGGCAATCGGCTTTTCGCACAGCACGTGTTTGCCCGCTTCCAAGGCCTTGATCGCCCAGGGTACGTGCAGGTGGTTTGGCAGCGGAATGTAGACGGCCTGAATGTCATCGCGTGCAAGCAGGTCGTCATAGTTCAGACCGCTGCGGCGCGAAGCAACGGCCACCAGCTCGGCATTTGAAGCGCGTTCGATTGCGGGATTGAGCATTTCGCGCGCGATTTTGGCGTCGCCTAGGACACCCCAGCCGATTTTATCCATGATTTGCCTCCAAAGCAGTCTAGGAATTTTGTGATTTAAGAAGGTTGCAGCGCGCTAGAAGCTCTTGGGCAGCCCTAAGTCGTGGGTCGCGACGTGACTGAAAATCAGATTGGTTGAGATAGGCGCAGTGCGATAGAGCCGAGCTTCGCGGAACTTACGCTCGATGTCATATTCCGCCGCAAAGGCGAACCCGCCGAAGGTCTGCATAGCCGTGTCAGCGGCAAACCAAGACGCTTCGGCAGCTAGGTATTTCGCCATATTGGCTTCAGACCCACGCACCTGCCCTTGATCATAGAGACTGGCCGCCCGCTCGACCATCAGCATAGCTGCCTCGGTCTGCATATGGGCCTGGGCCAGCGGAAACTGAATGCCTTGGTTTTGACCGATGGGGCGGCCAAACACCTCCCGCTCACGGGCGTAGGCCGACGCTCGATCCACGAAAAAGCGCGCGTCGCCGATACATTCAGAAGCAATCAGGATTCTCTCGGCGTTCATACCGCCCAAAATGTAACGGAATCCTTTGCCCTCTTGGCCGATCAGATTGTCCGCAGGCACCATGAGATCGTCGAAGAAAACCGCGGTCGTCGAGTGATTAATCATGGTGTCGATCTTGTTGATCGTGATCGACTTGCCCAGGTTTTCGCGCATATCAACGATGAAGACCGACATGCCATCGCTGGGTTTGGCGCAGTCCGACCGGGGTGTGGTGCGCGCCAACAAAATCATAAGATCGGAGTATTCGGCGCGCGACGTCCAAATTTTTTGACCATTGATACGAAAGAAATCGCCCTCGCGAACTGCGGTTGTCTTTATGCGAGTCGTATCGGTGCCGCTGCTCGGCTCGGTCACGCCAAAGGCCTGCAGACGCAAATTGCCGTCGGCGATTCCTGGCAGGTACTGCTGCTTTTGCGCTTCGCTGCCATGGCGCAGCAAGGTGCCCATGGTATACATCTGCGCGTGCGCGGCGCCTGCATTGCCGCCAGATCGGTGGATCGTCTCAAGGATCACGCAGGCCGAGGCCAGATCCAAGCCGGCGCCGCCGTAGACTTCGGGGATCAAGGACGCCAAATAGCCTTGTTCGGTCAGGGCATCGACAAAGGCTTTTGGGTAGGCGCGTTTGGCGTCAAGATCGCGCCAGTATTCGCCTGGAAAATCCATGCAAAGTCGAGCAACACCAGATCGAATTGCTTCTGTCGTTTCATCGCGATCTTGAAACATGGTGGCGCTTCTCTCCTCAGTGTGCGGTATTGCGATCAAGTTTAGGGCTTGTCGCGGACATGACAAGCGTCAATCCGGCCATCGCGAACGACGCGCTGCCGAACCATGCTCATTTTAAGATAAAGTCTTGTAGAATCAGTGCATTAGCGTCCTGTTCGGCATGGTGTCATGCGAACTTTGCATTAAATTGAAGGCCCAAACGCGCTGGTTTTCGGTCCGCCTGAAAACACACAGGCTCCAGGCGCGACGACGCCCAGGCCTCAATATGTCGATATAAGGCGGCATGTTCGCGGTGAAGCAAACCTAAAGAATGCCTTGGAAGAAGTCTTCACCCTTAGCATTGATGATAACGAATGCCGGGAAGTCCTCGACTTCAATGCGCCAAATGGCTTCCATGCCCAACTCTGGATATTCGACAACCTCCATGGACTTGATGCTCTCATCAGCCAGCTTGGCCGCGACGCCGCCAATCGTGCCGAGATAGACACCGCCATAGGTCGCACAAGCCTCTTTGACCTCGTCTGACCGGTTGCCTTTGGCCAGTGTCACGAGCGCGCCACCGGCGGCCTGGAATTGCTTCATGAAGCTGTCCATGCGGCCAGCGGTCGTGGGGCCAAAAGAGCCCGAAGGATAGCCATCCGGCTTCTTGGCCGGACCTGCGTAGTAAATCGGGCTATTCTTGAAGTAGTCCGGCAAGGGCTCGCCAGCATCCAAACGCGCGCGCAGCTTGGCGTGGGCGGCATCGCGTGCGACGATGATCGTGCCGGTCAGGTTAACACGGGTCGAGACCGGCAAATTGGCGATCTTTTCCAGAGTCTTATCCATGCCCTCGTTCAAGTTGACGCTAATGACATCGCTGGACAGGTCGCTCTCGTCGATTTCTGGCAAGAAACGCGCCGGATCGTGTTCAAGCTGCTCTAAGAAGACGCCATCGCGGGTAATTTTGCCCAGGGCTTGACGGTCTGCGCCACAGGAAACCCCCAGGCCGATCGGCAGGCTGGCACCGTGGCGCGGCAGGCGGATCACCCGCACATCGTGGCAATAGTATTTGCCACCGAACTGAGCCCCAATGCCCATGTTGCGGGTCATCTCTAAGATACGCGCCTCCCACTCTAGGTCGCGGTATGCCCGCGCGTCGTCCGCCCCTTCGCTCGGCAGGTCATCCAAATAGCGCGCAGAGGCCAGCTTAACGGTCTTCAGGTTTTGCTCGGCCGACAGTCCGCCGATAACCACAGCCAGGTGGTAGGGCGGGCACGCTGCCGTCCCGAGGGTCTTGATTTTTTCATCTAAAAAAGCCTCCAGGCGGCCCTCTTCCAAAGTTGAGGGCGTAGACTGGAACAAAAACGTTTTGTTTGCCGACCCGCCGCCTTTTGCCATGAACAAAAAGTTGTACTCATCTTGCGGGCCGTCTGCCATCAGGTCGATTTGGGCGGGCAGATTGTTGCGGGTGTTCTTTTCTTCAAACATGCTGAGCGGCGCCAATTGGCTATAGCGCAAATTGCGCTCGGCGTAGGCTCCAAGCACCCCGCGGCTCAGCGCGCCCTTGTCGTCGCCTTCAGACCAAACCCGCTGGCCCTTCTTGCCCATCACGATCGCTGTACCGGTATCCTGGCACATGGGCAGAACGCCCCCGGCCGCAATCACAGAGTTTTTCAAATAGTGCAGCGCGACAAAGCGGTCGTTGTTTGAGGCCTCGGGGTCATCAACAATAGCTTTGAGCTGTTCTAAGTGCTTCGTGCGCAGATAGAAATTGATTTCTTCAAAAGCCGCCTTCGATAGCGTTTCGATCGCGTCGGGCTCGACAACCAACAGATCTTGACCCTGGAAAGACGCTAAACGCACGCCTTGATCTGAGATTTTTCGGAACACAGTCGATGTCGGGGTGGTCATAAGCGCAGCTCCAGTATGAAAAGTCTGCCCCACTGATAACCACCTTACCCATCTCTGGCAATTGGCCAGCTTGTCCACCCACGCGCATTTGCTTGCGACCGGAAAAGTCCTCACGAATGCTGCCTGCCTCCTTAAGGCCCCGGCATAGGCTATACAGATAGATAAGGCCGGTTACGCAACGAAGAAAAAGCACGACACAAAAAAAGCGGAGCTCGGATGAGCCCCGCCTTTCTATAGCCATTGGATGCCACGGCGCCCAGGGTGCAACCGAGCCCAGGGTGCAACCGAGCCCAGGGTGCAACCGAGCCCAGGGTGCAACCGAGCCCAGGGTGCAACCGAGCCCAGAGCGCGACCGGGCCAAAGCGCAACCGGGCCAGAGCGCAACCGGGCCAGAGCGCAACCGGGCCAGAGCGCAACCGGGCCAGAGCGCAACCGGGCCAGAGCCTCAGCGCCAACGCGTACGCGAACTTTTCCTTTAGCCGACGCGTCCTGTCCGCAGAGCCTCAGAACGGCGGCGCAGGATTTCAAGCGTTATCAAAAGACAGATTGAAATCGCCACCATTATTGTCGCCACCGCCAAGATCGTCAGTGAAATTTGTTCACGAAGTCCGGTAAACATTTGCCACGGCAAGGTGGTTTGCGAGGCTGATCCGACAAACTTCACCACCACCACTTCGTCAAAGCTGGTAATAAAGGCGAACAGCCCACCAGAGATAACGCCGGGTAAAATCAGCGGCATCTGAATGCTAAAGAAGGTGCGCACTGGATTGGCTCCCAAATTCGCGGCAGCCCTAACCAGCGACTGATCGAAACCCGACAACGTAGCCGTAATTGTAATAATCACAAACGGTGTCCCCAAAGCCGCGTGAGCCAAGACCACCGCCCAATAAGTGCCGGAAATACCGATATTGGCATAGAAAAAGTACATGCCCGCCGCAGAAATGATCAACGGCACGATCATCGGCGAGATTAGAACCGCTGTAATCGCCTTACGGAAGGGCATTTTCGGATTGGAAAGACCAATCGCTGCCACGGTACCAAGTGTCACAGATAGCACGGTCGCAACCGGTGCGATCTTGAACGAATTCTGCAACGCGCGTTGCCAATCCGCATTGGTGAAAAAGTCCTGATAGTGCATGAGCGAAAACGCTTCAGGTTTCAGCGTCAGCATTTCCGGCGTGAAGGTGAACAAGGGCTGCGCATTGAAACTCAGCGGAATGATCACCAAGATCGGAAAGATCAAGAAGAAGAAGATCAAAAAGCAAATCGTGCGGAAGGCGTAAAACCACAGATGATTGCCAAGATTGGCGTAAGAAGGAAGGCCTGACATGTTTCTTACTCCTTAGCCCAATTTCACGTTATCAATGCCGACGATGCGGTCATACAACCAATAGACCACTAGAACACCAATCAGGAGTAGCGAGCCCAAGGAAGCCGCCAGGCCCCAGTTCAGAGAGGTCAGTACGTGGTAGGCGATCCGGCTTGAGATGAAGACGCCCGTGCGTCCACCGACCAGTTCGGGTGTGATGTAGTAACCAATAGACAAGATAAAGACCAAAATGGACCCTGCGCCAATGCCTGAAATGGTCTGCGGGAAGTACACCCGCCAAAAAGCGGTGAATTCGGTCGCGCCTAGGCTGCGCGCTGCGCGTACATAAGACGGCGGTATGGTGCGCATGACCGAGAACAAGGGCAAAATCATAAAGGGCAGCAGAATATGTGTCATCGCTGTAATCGTGCCGAAGGTATTGTTGATCAGCTCCAGCCGGTTATCAGTTGCAACAAACCCCAATTGAACCAGTGTTTCATTGATCACCCCTTCGCGCTGCAGCAGCACTTTCCAAGCCGAGGTACGCGCAAGCAAAGATGTCCAAAATGGCAATAAAACCAAAATCATCAGCAGGTTAGAGCTCTTCATTGGCAGAATTGAGAGCAAATAAGCAACCGGGTAGGCCATACTGAAGCAGAGCCCGGTGATCAGCAACGACATCCAAAGCGTCCGCCAAAACAGGCGCAAATATTGGCGCTGATTTTCCGCCACAAGGTTGACCCCATCGGGCCCGGCCTCCAAATCCAAAGCGGCATAGTAATAGCCCATGGTCAGAGGGTGGGCGAACTGCTGGATGGTTTGCCAAATCTCAGTATCTCCCCACTTATCATCTACCGCAAGAAACTGCGGCTTAAGGGGCTGATCGAAATCGAACTTTTTTAAGCGCCGCCCCGTCTTACGGAACAGCGATGCAATGCCGGCTTTTTCATAGTTTAGGCGCGAACCCAACTTGGTATGTTCACGCGCGGCGATCGCAGCTTTAAAATCCTCGGCGAACGCGCTGAACACGGCTTCGTCCGGCACAGCATCTATCCCGGAATCCCATTCGCCAATGACTGCGGCAGTCTTTGGCAGTGTGTCAGTCACAATCTTGTTTTCGACCGATCGATACAACATGTTAAAGATCGGGGCGATAAAGGTAATCAGGATAAAAAGGAACAGCGGCATGACCAATACGGCCGCTCTAATGCGCTGTGTCCGCTCGGCCCTAGCCAATTTTGCCTTAAGGGGTGTGCCGTCGGCCGCCAACATGGGGCCGCTTGAATTCATTACCTGATCTGACATAAAGCCACGCGATTTTCGCTTGTTGAATCCGAGACTACGAACAGCTGTGGCGCGCATTTTAAGGCGCCTGAACAAGCTTGATGGCCAAAGGAGCAGCGCTGTCTAGATAATAGACATGCCCTATGACACCGCACTCTGTGCCTCGTAGTCTATTTGATGCGAGGCTGTCCCCCGCGAACGTCACCGGTAGCGTCCATAGCCAGCAGCCAAGGCGCATATTCACACCCAATTTAGCTACACCAGACCGGCTCTCGGACACGAATGCTCGCGCCGAGGATAAGACGTCATTTCATAATAATTGCGTCTGTTATCAAACGCTCTATGGCGGTCTCCGGAGAAAGAGGCATTACAGCCCTTCCTCCGGGAGCCGTTTTAGCTAGCCTTACTGAGCCAACCAAGCCTGGAACTTAGCATCCAGGTCGTCGCGATAGTCTGCCCACCAAGTGTAGTTGAACAGGAAGGTGTTCTTCGCGTTGTTGGGATCGGTCGGCATGTGTGGTGCCATGTCGATGCCCAGCTCTGCGTGCTTACCAACCAGCGGCGCTGAAGAAGCACGCGCGGGACCGTAAGAGATGTACTTGGCTTGGTCAGCCAGGCGCTGAGTATCGGTTGCGAAGTAGACGTATTCCAGGGCACGCTGCTTGCGCTCTTCAGACAGACCTGCGGGAATGATCCAGCCGTCCAAATCGAACACCTGAGCGTCCCACAGCATAGCAACAGGCTGCTTTTCTTCTTCGATCAAAGCAAACAGGCGGCCGTTGTAGGTTGAACCCATAACAATTTCGCCGTCAGCCAGCAGTTGGGGCGTATCCGCACCAGCGTTCCACCAAATGACTTCGTCCTTGATGGTGTCAAGCTTCGCAAAAGCACGCGCCTGGCCTTCTTCGGTTTCCAGCACGTCGTAGACGTCAGCCTTGGGAACACCATCACAAAGCAGTGCCCACTCCATGTTATTGATCGGGCGCTTTTCCAAAGAGCGCTTGCCCGGGAACTTCTCTAGGTCGAAGACCGCACAAACGTCAGTCGGCGCTTCAGACACTTTGTCGGTGCGGTAACCGAACGTGGTTGAGTACACGATCTGAGGAATAAAGCACTCTGAAACCAGAAGCTCACCGAAGTCTTCAGAAGCGGGCGTGCCATCGGGTGCAGGAGCCAATTGAGCGTCCGCGTCGATGACTTCAGCCAGGCCTTCGTCACACAGGCGCATCGCATCAGCAGCAACCACGTCAACAACGTCCCAAGTTACGTTGCCAGCCTCGTTCATTGCGCGCAGCTTAGCAACTGCTTCAGCAGACGAGTTGTCGTTAATAATATTGACGCCGGTCATTTCTGTGTACGGCGTGTGGTAGGCGTTTTGTTGAGAAGCCGAATAAGCGCCGCCCCATGAAACGATTGTCATGTCTTGCGCCAAGGCGAAGGTTGACGCGGCTGCCACGGCAGCGGTCAAACCGAGAGTCTTGAAGAAGTTCATCTTTACCTCACTGTGTTGGCCCTTGATTATTCTCGATCGGACGGGCCGCTTGCTGATCGAGTATGTCGCGCGCGTCAGCCGCTTTAAGCGGCATCCAACGCGCGGCAATCGTCTGTCACCCAGCCGACGCGGACTTCACTGCCCACGCTCAGCATCGCGTGATTGCTTTTGTTGGGCACTTTCACGATGAATTCATCGTTGCCATACACATCCAAACGAGCGCGGATGTGGTCGCCCAAATAGATTAATTCTTTAACGGTTGCGCTTGTGGCGTTGCTAACCGCTTCATCGCCGACCAAAACCCGTTCTGGACGGATTGAAAGCAACGTGTTTTTGCCAACGCCTTCGCAATTGACAACGGTGGCTTGGCAGCGCTCGCCACCAGGCAGCACAACGTCAGCAACTTCACCGTTGATCGCATCGACACTGCCAACCAGCTTATTGTTCTCACCAATAAACTGCGCCACGAATGCGTTTTGAGGCCGCTCATAGAGGTCCGCTGGCGGCGCCAGTTGTTGGATCACGCCGTGGTTAAAGACCGCGACACGATCTGACATGGTCAAGGCTTCGGTCTGGTCGTGGGTCACGTAAACAACCGAGACACCCAAGCGTTCATGCAAGTGCTTAATTTCGTACTGCATGTGCTCACGGAGCTGCTTATCCAAGGCGCCCAGCGGCTCGTCCATCAGCACCAATTCAGGTTCGAACACCAGTGCACGCGCCAAAGCGATACGCTGTTGCTGACCGCCGGACAACTGGGCCGGACGGCGCTTGCCGAATTCACCCATTTGCACCATGTCCAAGGCGTTGCGAACGCGCTGCTCGCGCTCTGAGCGGCCCATGCCGCGCACACTCAGCGGGAACGCCAAGTTCTCTTCCACCGTCATATGTGGGAAGAGCGCATAGTTCTGGAACACCATGCCGATGCCACGCTTGTGCGGCGGAATATTGTTGATCGGGCGACCGTTTAAACGAATCTCTCCGTGGGTCACACTTTCAAACCCCGCCAGCATCATAAGACAGGTTGTCTTGCCCGAGCCCGATGGCCCGAGCATGGTAACAAACTCGCCTTTGGCAATGTTTAGATTGAGGTCTTTTACGACAAGCTCTTCACCGTCGTAAGATTTTTGCACGTGGTCGAACACCACGTAATCGGACGCGCCGTCTACAGCCATATGGCTTTCACCTGTTTCGATCCGGTTTTCGTTTTTGCCGCCTTTGCGACTATTGCTTATTCCCTAGGCCTAACGGTTTTGAATGTGCGCGTCAAATGCGATTCCAGAACATTTATGCCTTTTGGAAAAAATCGCCCACCGACATTGGCTCGCTTTTGGTTAGGAACCCGTAAATTGCTCATTTGCGACATGCAATTTCGGGCAGTCTTGGCAAGCAAAGCGGTGAATCGAGGCCGCCACATCACGCAGTGCGTCCTGGCTCAGGTCTCGATCGCCGCTCACCGCCCCCAAATCGAAGCGAGCGGCGAAGTGATAGTCCCGTTTTTCCGCGGCATGGCGGTATGACGGATCGTAGTGTCGGGCGAGCAAATCTTCCACAAGAGCACTAATCGCACCGGTATTTAGCAGTGCGATCCAGGCGTCGACCTGGGCGTGGCCGTGGCGGTATCGCAAGCGCCCAAGCAGCGCTGCAAGCTGTTCACGATCTTGTACAAGGTGTTGATAAGTCTTGCACAAGTACTGCGCGCGCGAAGCGAGGCCATCCTCCACCTTGAGGCGATTTCCCGCTTTCATGGCCGCAAAAACAGCCGGAGGAATGAAGACTTGCCCGATTTTTGCGCTCTCTCCCTCGACGAATACCGGGCGAGCTGGGTCCAAGGTCTCCAGCGCTTGCCACAGCGCGGTCTCAAAGCCCTTCTGGCTCGGCTGCGGGCTACCGTCGGGATTGGCTCCCAGCAAAGACCCCCGATGGTTGGCCAGACCCTCCAGGTCGATGACCTGCGCACCGTCTTCGGCCAAGTAGGCCAGAAGGTCAGTCTTGCGCGTACCAGTCTCACCATCCAGGACATAGAAATTGTAGCGGGCTGGTAGCTGGTGCAAGGCGCTGACAACATGCCTACGAAAGGCCTTATACCCGCCTTCCAAACGGGTAACGGGAAAGCCGATCTGCTGGAGCACCAGGGCCATACTGCCCGAGCGCTGCCCGCCCCGCCAACAATAGATCAGTGGGCGAAAGTCGCGCGGCTTGTCTGCAAAATATTGGCTGAGATGGGTCGCGATGTTGAGCGAGGCAATGGCGGCCCCGCGCCGCTTGGCTTCAAAGTTTCCGACCTGACGGTCAAGCGTGCCCACTTCGGCGCGCTCGGCATTGCTCATGATCGGCAGGTTAATCGCGCCCGGCAGGTGATCAATGGCAAACTCAGCAGGCGAGCGCACGTCTATTACCGCATCAAACGCCGTTTCGTAGGGATATGCGATCGAGCGCAGCATGTAACTCACTTCCAAATGACCTGCGCCGTTGCGGCTCCTATCGCACCACCTTGCGGACCCTCCGACGCTTCAGCGCCGATGTCTAGCACGCGCCCAACGACCGCGAAACCTTGCTCAGCCAGGCTGCCAGCGCTTTCGGGGGTGACGGCGGCCAATAGCCCGCCGGAGGTCTGCGGATCGCAAGCAAGGCAAAGCCACGGGTCTTGCAAGTCCTGGTCGCTCGCGCCGGCGCTGCGGGCATTGCTCGCCAAAATGCTGGGCCTGACCCCGGCTTTGGCGACTTCAATAGCGCCGGGGTAAGCGGGCAGATCCGTCAAGTGCAACTGGATAGCAACCTGGCCAGCTTCAGCTAACTCGCTTGCGTGTCCCATTAGGCCGAATCCCGTGACGTCGCTCACGGCGTGCAGTGCGCCCTCCGGCAAGCGGCTCAGCATCCGCGCTGCTTCACGATTGGTCTCGCGAGCCATGTTAGTTGCCGCTTCTAACCAGCGCCCTTTAGTCTGCCCACGCATGAGCCCGGCGAGCAGCAACCCCATGCCCAACGGACGGGATAGCATTAAAATATCACCCGGCTTTGCGCCCGCCTTACGCCAGCCCACAGCGCCAGCTTGGGGGCCCTTGCCCGTGACGCTAAGCCCAAGAGCAGCTGTATCGCCCTGGCTGGAGTGCCCGCCGATCAAGACGACCTCATCTCGCTCCAGTACCGCGAGCGCGCCCGCCAACAGATCGCTGATATCTTGCACGGCTAACCGTTCGCCCTGGCGGCGGACATTAACAATCGCAAGCGCGGCTTCAGGGCGGCCCCCTTCGGCATAGATATCAGACAGGCAATGCGCTGCGATAAGCTGACCAGACAAGTAAAGGTCGCTGAGCGGTACCGTCAGCCAATCCACACTTTGCCAATAGTTGCTACCGGGAAGCCGCGCGGCATCTTCAACCGCCCGCCCTGGTGTCAAACGGTTAAGCGCGCTTTGAAGCGGCGAGCGAGCAACCTTGCCGCCACAGCCTTGACAGAGCGGGTCGGCCAATCCTTCTTGCTCCAGCGCCGTTTGCGCCCACGAGCCCTGCCTCTGCGCCTCGGCCATCGCTGGCAGATCTGAAAAACGTTGCATAAATTTTCGGTCGATCCGGTCTTTCCAGCGCCAAACCCACGCGCCTTGCGCATGAAACGGCCCTCGACTAGCCAGAGCGTATTTTTCACCTGTCGCAATCAAGCTGAGGAAACGGCGCTGTGGGCGATGGCGCTTCAGCGGCTGTTTCTTGACCGCACGCAACAGGTTCTCTGCTAATATCGGGCCTTGGCGCACGGCGAAAACCCCAGCTTTCTCACGCGGATGATTGACCTGAGCCGCGCAATCGCCTGCCGCAAAAATGTGAGGGTGCGATAGGCTCCTTAGGCTGTCATCAATGGCCAGAAAACCGCGGGCGTCCAAAGCCAGTCCGCAGTCAAAGAACCATGGCGCGGGCACCGCGCCCGTCACCCACAAGAGTTCGTCGAAGTCCAATCGACGGTCATCGCCCAATACCAGCGCCCCCGCCTCGACGGCAGTGACTTCTTGGCCCAAATGCAAGGCCACGCCCTTCTTTTCCAATTGAGCGCGCATCGCCCGCTGCGTGGCGGGTGGGTTGTGGGGCACCACATGCGGCGCACGCCCCACCAAATGGCACTCGATGGCAGACCGGCCAAAGCGCTGTTTCAAGTAGTATTGGACCGACAACAGCAGTTCACAGCCCCCGACTCCCGCGCCCACGCAGGCTAGGCGCAGCGGCCTTTTCGCGTCGGTGCCCGCCGCCTCCGGGTTCGCCACCTCAAGGCGTTCCAGCAAGCTTTGCCAACGCCCCAACAATTGCGCGATGGGTTTAACTGGAAGGGCATGCGCTCTTGCGCCGGGCACGCTGTCCAGATCCGGCGTTGAGCCGGTGTTGATGCTGGCAATATCAAAGGCCAGCGCCGGGCGGTCGTCGAACATGACCAACCGTTGGTCGGGGTCCAGACCGGTAACACGCGCATTGATGTATGTTACCCCGGCCCAAGCACACAGCTTTGCCAAATCAATATGAATTTCATCGAAAAGATAGTGACCTGCAATGTAGCCTGGCAGCATGCCCGAATAGGGCGTGTGCGTGTCCGAGCAAATCAGCGTTACTTTGATTCCCGGCTCTGGGCGCATGCCCAATCGGCGAAGCAGTTGCACCTGTGCATGGCCGCCCCCAATTAGGACCAGATGTTTAACCCACGGCGCGGCGGCGTGCGAGGACATAGCGGACATGAACGTCTGACTTTCAATTTTTGTGCAAGCTAGGGCCTGTCATGCAGCACGACAAATGACAAGCCCTTGATCCCGGCTTTAACGCAAGTCATCGCTGCGCTTGCTTCGGCAGAGCGACCAAGGGCAGGATGATGCTGACCTTGCTGATGATGCTGACCTTACTAGGGCATTCGAGCCGATCTGGACATTAGCCAGATTAAACACTCTGGCGGCCGCCGAGCACCGAAAAGAGCGCGGGCGATTCGCTTTCGTTCTGGTTATACGCGACAATATCGTTGGCTCCTGCGTGCAATTCATGGCCGCTGACGCGCAAAAGCGTGAAATTAAGTGACAATTGGACGGTTTTGGTCTTGCGCGTGGCAAGCCCCCGGCCCATTTCTGTGCGACCGTCACAAGCGCGCGCAATGATCGGTGCTTGCCCTAGAGCGCGCAGCATGGCAGGTCTAGCCGTTCGCGCTGGACCCATCGGAACAATAATCGAGACGCACAATATGAATCGCGCCTGCTTTGTAAGTTGCGGAAGCTATCTGCCGGAACGCATCGTTACCAATGACGACATGTCCAAAATCGTCGAAACCTCCGACGACTGGATCAAAGCCCGCACCGGGATACGCCAACGCCACTTTGCACGTGAAGGCGAGCTCACCTCAGACCTTGGGACCAAAGCCGCCCAACAAGCTTTGGATCGCGCGGGGCTGAAGCCCGAAGATATCGACTTGTTGATCTGCGCGACCACCACGCCTGATTTGACCTTTCCCAGCACCGCCAGCATCATTCAACGCAAATTGGGCGTGCCGGTCTGCCAAGCCTTCGATATCCAAGCCGTATGCTCGGGATTCGTCTATGGTCTTAGCACCGTCAACGCTTATCTAGCCTCGGGCCAAGCCAAGCGCGCCCTTCTGGTCGGCTCTGAGACCTTCTCACGCATTTTGAACTTTGAAGACCGCTCGACCTGTGTGCTATTCGGCGACGGTGCTGGCGCGGTCATCTTCGAGGCCCAAGAAGGCGCCCCAGACATCAATGAGCGCTGCATCGTTGATACGCAAACCTACTGTGACGGCACCTTGACCGAGCTGTTGTATGTTGACGGCGGCGTCTCGACAAATATGACCGCTGGTCACGTGCACATGGCCGGACAAGAAGTCTTCAAGCACGCGGTCGAAAAGATGGGGCAAGCCGTGGTCGATATGATGGCCAAGCACGCGCTGACCGTCGATGACTTGGACCTGTTTGTCCCGCACCAGGCCAATCAGCGCATTTTGAACCAACTTATGCGCCACTTGAAACTGCCGCAAGACAAGATGATTTCCTGCATGGCGCTACACGCCAATACCTCGGCAGCCAGTATCCCGCTGGCCCTAAACCTGGCGGTAGAGAGCGAGCGCGCTAAAAAAGGCGACTTGTTGATGATGGAAGCCCTTGGCGGCGGCCTCACCTGGGGAACCGCCCTGCTGCGCCTTTAATCAAAGAGCCATAGCCAAGGTCGCTGTCCCGATAACGGCCTGCAGGGGCCGGCTTATAGCGGACGGCAGGCCAGTTCCAGCCAAGCGCGATCTGGCGCAGACAGGCGCCCGCGTAGCTTGGCGAGCGTTTGCCTGTGATAGTCGTCCACCTGCTGGCGCTCCTGGTCGCTGAGCATCCCCACATCAATTAGGGCGCGCTCATAGGGGCACCAAGTCAAATTCTCAAACCCCAGCATTGGGCGTTCGTCGCCCGGCATGGGCTGCGGCTGCACCGCGACTAGATTTTCGATGCGTATCCCCAGCTCACCGGGCCGGTAATAGCCCGGCTCCACCGACACCACCATGCCTTGGGCCAGCGCGACCAGGTTAGCACCGCTGACCGGCTTTCCGATCCGTTGCGGGCCTTCATGGACGCTGAGCACCGCGCCAACGCCGTGACCTGTTCCGTGGTCAAAATCGAGCCCCGCTTCCCACAGTGGCAAGCGCGCGAGAATATCCAAGGCCTGGCCGGTTGTTCCCTCAGGAAAACGTGCGCGCATCAGCGCTAGGTGGCCTTGCAGCACCAGCGTATAGAGCCGACGCTGCTCGTCAGTGGGAACCCCCATCAGGGTCACGCGCGTAATGTCGGTGGTTCCCATCGCGTAGTGCCCACCTGAGTCGACGAGGTAGATTTCACCGGCCTCAGAAGGCCGCGCGCTGTCCGCACTCGCGCGATAGTGCGGCAAAGCGGCGTTCGGACCACTGGCCGATATGGTCGAGAAGGCCAGCCCCGTCGCGCCTTTGGCTTTGCGCATACTGTCCACCATATCGGCGGCCTGGTATTCGTCCAAGAAGCCCGGGAGTTGCGTATCCAGCCAAGCCAGGAATTCCACCATCACCGCACCATCGATAACATGGGCTTCGCGCATACCCGCAAGTTCGGCCTCATTCTTTTTCGCCTGCATCAAGGCGATGGGCGACGGGGCGCGTTTGCAGACAACCGGCTTGGGCATGGCCTGCAGGATTTGCTCGATAGCCCAGGGGGTCGCAGAAGGATCAAAGACCAGCGGCGAACGCAGTTGGCCCAAGGCCTTGACGGCGTCGCGGGTCACGCTCACGCGATCTAGTTTCAAGCTGGCCGCGGACCGCGCGCTGGCCTCGTGAACGATCCAGTCGATGCTGCCATCGGCTTGCAAAATGGCGTATGAAAGCGCAACCGGCGTTGTCTCCAACGCATCAGAGCGAACATTGAGCAACCATGAGACCTGCTCGCTCGCACCGACAAACAGCGCACTGCCATCTGGCAGAGCCGCTTGGACCCGTTGCTTTTTGTCAGCCGTGCCCTGTCCGGCAAATTCTATCGGATGTTCGCGCAAACGCGCTTTATTCGCTGGCGGTCGCGCTTGCCAAAGCCGATCAACTGGGTTGCCCTCCAGGGCGACCAAACTTTGGCTGTCGCTCATGACCGTTTGCAAGTGTTCGGCCTGCTGCACCGTCATTAGCCAAGGATCGACGCCAACTGTCGCGATTTGAGGCTGGCGGGCGATCCAGGATGCCAGGCTCTCTTCGCCCGAATTGATGACTTGGATAGGGCGATTGCCAATCTGTTGAGGCGCCTGGGTAGTATAGCGGCCATCGACGAACAGAACCGCTTGGTCGGCGCAGATTATCAGATTGCCCGCCGATCCGGTGAAGCCCGTGACCGCCGCCAGGCGCTCATCGCAAGCTTGAACCTCTTCGCCTTGGTACTGGTCAGCGCGTGGGACGATCAAAGCGTCGACCTGCAATCGGGCGAGTTCGTCTTGCAAGAGGGTAAGCAATTCGGGCGCCGCTGCCATGAGTATCTCCGCGAGTTGGACTGACTAGCCCTCTATCAAGCAGCCTTACTGCAGCCTGTCCAGCCCTAGCAGCCCGTTGACGAAGTCGCGTATGCATGATTGTCTGCCAGCTCGATTTGAACGGGGGACATGCAGATGGCGATGGGGCGTCAGACAGAGCGTCAAGGTGATTTGATGTTGGCATGGTCGGACGTGCCGCGCTCACCTGGCCACGTTTTTTATGATCGCC
>JAUIDR010000053.1 GCA_030428565.1 Alphaproteobacteria bacterium | reverse complement strand
CAGGTGTGCAACTCAGTTTTCATGGATGGTTTGTGTTTTGTAGCTGAATTGTACGTGATTACAGAGGCTTATTCTACACCTGTCGCCTTCTTTTGCGGGCGTGGTGAATAATCCGGGTTGAGGTTTAGGGTCACCGACTTCTTGCCCGCGTTTTGAGCCAGAAAGGAAATGCCCATACCGGCGGCGTTCAGCTCAGGGTCCGATCCCAGATTGCGCGCCAGGTCGCCGCGCTTAGGCGCTTCGACCTTGATGACCTCAGCGCCCATATGCGCCAGCTGGTGGCAACAAAAGGGGCCCGCGAGAACGTTGGTTAGGTCTAGGACGCGGATTCCAGAAAGCGGGGTCATGACGCGGGGGTCTCTTTATTGTTTGGCGGCGTTGCGAGGGGTTTTGTCGGCGACGGTATAGGCGGGTTGGCATCGCGCCGGGCGAGGGGCAAGATCATCGATGCCGTGAATTGATCATCGTAACTGGCGAGCGTAAGGTCGCCGTGGTGGCGCTGGCAGACCGACAGCACAATGGCCAGGCCGAGGCCAGAACTGGTGGGGTGGTCAGAGTGGCGAACAAAGCGTTGGGTCAAGCTGGCCAAGGTCTGCGGAGCGATCGTCGCAGCGGGGTTGGAAACCGACAAACGGGCCGCGCCGTCCTGGCAGGTCAGGCTCAGGTCGATATTGGCGGGGCTTTGGCCGTGACGCACCGCGTTGTCGAGCAGATTGGCGATCGCGCGTTCCAGCAGCAGGGCGTTGCCCATGACCCAGACCGGCGCGTGCGGCAAATCAAACTGTGGTGTAAAGCCTCCGGCCATGAGCCCGGCGGCCCGCTTGGCGCCAATGTCGCGCAGCAGCGCAGCCAGGTCCAAGCGCTTAAAGCTCTCATTTTCAATGGCGTCAGTCTCGATCGAGGACAAAAGTAGTAGCTGTTTGGTCAGCCGCTTGGTTGTCTCGACCTGCATCTTGAGGCCCTGATAGGTGGCGGCCAGTTGCGGTTGCTCAGCGGCAAGGCGGTCCAACTTGGTCTGAATTTCGGCAAGTGGCGTGCGCAGTTCGTGGCTGACATCGGAGACGAAGCGCTTTTGACTGTCCAGCGCTAGTTTGAGGCGCTCTAGCAGGGCGTTCACCTCGCTCAACAAGGGCTCGATTTCGGATGGTGCGGGGTGGGAGAGTGGGCGCAAATCGCGGTCCGAGCGGCGGCCGATCGCGGCTTCGATGCGCGCCAATGGGGCCAGGCTGCGGTGAATGCCGATCAGTGCCACCGCCACGGCGGCGATAACGATCAAGGCCAAGAGCCCCATGCCTTGCCAAAGGACCGAGCGGGCGAGCGCCTGGCGCTCGCCACTGGTCTCTGCGACCGCTACCACAAAGTCGATTGGCCCCTGCGCGCTCCAGGCTTTTGAGCGAATGGCGAGGCTGCGCAGCTCAAGATCGCGAAATTTTTGATTGTAGGCGAGCCAGTTTTCTTGTGGCCACTGCTCAGCTTCGGGCGTGCGCAAGGTCTCATAGCCGGTGATGACTTGCTGCGGCTCCAGGCGCTTGACGACGTAGAAAATTCGATCATTGGCAGCCGAAGACAGCATCTCCAATGCGGCATAGGGCACGTCAACCTCGAGGCCATCGGTGCCGATGATGACGCGATCAGCGATTGCCAGAGCCGATGCACGAAGAACACGATCATAGGCACTATCGGCAGCCTGCTCCGCGCCCCAATAGATCAAGACGGACAACAAGAGGGCGAGCGGCAGCAAGGGCAATATCAACCACAACAACAAGCTGACACGCAAAGAGTGCGGACGCAGTCTGCTCACCGCTAGCTTTGTGGGCTCGAAGCTGGCTTGCGTGTGCGTGCCGCTGTTCACTCCTTATCCCCAGGAGCTGCGTCAGGAGGGGCCGCATCAGGTGCGCCGTCTTGCTCGCGCAGCATATATCCAAGGCCCCGAATGGTGACGATCTCACAGCCTGATCCTTTGAGGCGCTTGCGCAAGCGTGAGACCAACAGGTCCAGCGCGTTGGGGGTGGCGCCATCCTCGTCGGCGTACAGGGTTTGAAATAGGCGCTCGCGAAAAACGACGTTGGTCGGGCGCTCGATTAAGGCTTCGAGCAGCGCGGTCTCTTTTGAACTGAGCTTGCAGAGCTGGTCCTGAATGCTGCAAGTCTTGTTGCTGCGATGATAGACCAATTCTCCCAAAGAAACTTGATCGTCGGCAGCGGTGGATCGGCGTCGCAAATGCGCCCGGCAGCGCGCCAAAAGTTCGGCAAAATCAAAAGGTTTCGTGATGTAGTCATCCGCGCCGCGGTCCAATCCCTGGACCCGCTCGTTGATGGTATCGCGCGCCGTCATAATGATGACTGGAATGTCAGGGTGGCGGGCGCGGATACGGTCCAAAATATCAAAGCCTGATCCCTGCGCCAGGCCCAGGTCCAGCACCGCCAACGATATGGGTTGCTCCTCTAAAGCGAAACAACCTTCTTCGGCGCTGGCGCAGGCGACAACGTTGAAGCCTTGGTCGATGAACAAGGCTTGCAGGTCTTGCACCAAGGACGCCGAGTCTTCGGCGATGAGGATTGTAGACATAAAGGCCGCGGTCCGGTTTTGCCGTTGCAGATGCGGGGAGGCAGATAGGGTCGGGCGGTTTTGCACAACTGTCAAGTTATGGCCTCTTCCGACAGGTTGTTGACAGGTTGCCGCGTTAGGGTCGGGTCAATCGCAGTTCAAAATGAGCGAAAAGTCAAGCAATCGTTTCCATTATGTTTATGGTTTGTACGATTTAGGCAGAGGAAACATTGACCGTGGAATGTCAGACGCCACAGCACGAAAGACAGGAGGCGTTTCAGCGCGCAGGTCGCGCTGAGCGGCGAGGTCTGCTGGGTCTGATCGTGGGTAGCGTCGCAGCGTTGACCGCTGTCTTGGGCCTGTCTGTTAACCCCTTGGTTGTTGGGGCCGTCGCGGCGCAAGATATCAAGCAGCCTGACTTTGTGCTGGGCCCGACAGACGCAAGCGACCGGCTTAGCGTTTATGGCAGCACAGATGCATGGTTGGTGGAGCCGGTTTTTCGCGCTTTCGTGTCCCAGCGTCCCGGCCTTACCCTGAGCTACACCGAACTTTCCAGTTTGGAGCTGCACGCCAGGGTGCTGGCGGAGAGCCGCAAAGGCAAGACCGCCGATCTGGTCTGGTCCTCGGCCATGGGGCTGCAAATCAAGCTGGTCAATGACGGCTATACCCGGCGCGTGGCGCTAAAGCGCCAAGCCGAGTTGCCAGATTGGGCGCACTGGCGCCAGGAGGCGTTCGCGGTATCGCTGGAGCCCGTCGTAACTGTATTCAACAAGCCGCACTTTGAGAACAACCAGACGGTGCCTCAAAATCGCGCCGCCCTGATTAAGCATCTGCAGTCCCAGACCGATCTTCTGGGCAAGGTCGCGACCTACGACATTGAGCGCTCGGGGCTTGGCTATCTGTTGATCGCCAACGACGACCGGCGCTCGCCTGCAACTTGGCCGCTCATTCGCGCGCTAGCGGGTGCGCAAGCACGGCTGCAATCTTCATCGTCGGCCATGATAAGGGCCGTAGCCGATGGCCGCCTGGCGCTGGCCTACAACGTACTGGGCAGCTATGCCGAGGTGGTGGCCGAAGAACAGCCAAGCCTGGGCATTGTCTACCCACAAGACTATACGCTGGTCATCTCGCGCCTGGCGGTGGTGCCGCGATCAGCCGAACGCGCCGACCTTTCTGTCGAACTTCTCGACTACCTGCTGTCGGACCAAGGCCAAAAGCGCCTGACCCTACACAGCCACTTTTTGCCCGTGCTGGGTGCCAGCGGGCAAAGCTCTGAATTTCTCCTGCAAGCTCAAGCCAAACAGACGAACTGGGAGCCCATTCGTGTCGGGCCCGCTCTGTTGAGCTACTTGGATCAATCCAAGAAGGAGTCCCTGATCCGCCAATGGCGGAAAACTCTGCAAGGACCGCGTTAGGCCTTGTAACCATGACACCAAACTTTGGAGGAAGACTCGTCATGAAAAAGCTGTTTATGGGCGCACTTGCCCTGGCTCTGTCTGGTTCTGCCGCTTTGGCTGGCAGCCATCAACAGATTGATTCTATTCACTTCCTGATCCCCGGCGGCGCTGGCGGTGGCTGGGATGGTACCGCGCGCGGCACCGGTGAAGCCCTGACCAAAGCTGGCCTGGTAGGCTCAGCGACCTATGAAAACATGTCCGGCGGCGGCGGCGGTAAGGCCATCGGCTACCTGATCGAAAACGCAGGATCCAGCTCTGGCACTTTGATGGTCAATTCGACCCCCATCGTCATTCGTTCGCTGCAGGGCGTGTTCGACTATAACTTTACCGACCTGACCATGGTGGCGGGCACCATTGGTGACTATGCGGCTTTGGTTGTTGGCAAGGACTCTTCTGTTCAGAACTTTGCCGACCTGCTGGCCATCTACAACAACGATCCGGCTGAGTTGGCGATTGCGGGCGGTTCTGTTGCTGGCGGCATGGACCACCTGGTTGCCGCTTTGGCCTTCAAGCGTGCTGGCGCCGATGCAACACAGGTCAACTACCTGCCGTTCGATGCTGGCGGGGAAGCACTGGCAGCCCTGCTGTCTGGTGAGGCTGACGCCCTGTCAACCGGTCTGGGCGAAGCGATCGAGCTGGCCAAGCAAGGCGAAGTGCGCATCATCGGTGTGACCGCTCCCGAGCGTTTGGCTGATGCCCCCGACGTACCGACCCTCAAAGAGCAAGGCGTCGACGCTGAGTTCGTAAACTGGCGTGGTTTCTTTGCTGCACCTGGTCTGGATGCCGACATGGCAGCTGCTTACACCAAGGTTCTGGGCGACGTTCAGGGCACCGACGAGTGGGAAGCTGTGCGCGCGCGTAACGGTTGGGTCAACATCTACAACCCCGGTGCTGACTTCACTGCCTTCCTGCAAAAGCAAGAAGCAGAAATCAAAGAACTCATGACTGAGTTGGGCTTCCTGTAAGTCTTGATGCTGCGAGCCCGGTGCGATTTGCTCCGGGTTCGCGGTCCCAATTTTTTGCAACTGGCATCCATAGGAGCCCCGCATGTCCTCGCGTTGGTTCACGCTCGATCGTTTGATCGCGCTGGTCATTCTCATTATTGCGCTGGCCTATATCAATGCCAGCTTCAATATTCGTATGCTGCCCTTTGAGCTGCGGCAGCCCTTCAAACCCAACACCTACCCTCTGGCGATCGGTACGCTGACAGCCATCATTGCGTTTTTCGTTACCGTTATGCCACCTGCCGCCGCCGACCCCACGATTGCCAAATCCGGCGGAGACACCGAAGGCTGGCGCGAATTCGATTGGCTGCGCTTTGCCATTTTCTTTGTGCTGATGATCGTCTACGCAACCTTTTTGCGCGCTGGGGGCTTTATCCCTTCGACCATCATTTTCTTGTTTTTGGGTTCGCTGGTTTTGGGCGAGCGTCGCGTCTGGATTTCCCTGCCGATTATCGCAGTTCTAACCGTTGGCCTCTGGTATTTGGTGACGCAAGTGCTCGGCATTTACATGCCCGCTTGGCCCAGTGGATTTGCGGTGCCCTTCGGTCAGTCCGCTCAAGTGTTCAACGCGGCCGCGCCGCTGGTTATGGGAGCCTAGACCATGCTTGAAGGTTTGATGACCGGCCTTGCGGCTGCCCTGTCGTTAAAAGCCATCGCCATGGTGGTGATCGGCTGTCTGATTGGTACGTTTATCGGTATGCTGCCGGGCCTTGGCCCCATGTCGATTATCGCCATCATGATCCCCTTTGCGGTAAGCTTGGGCGATCCGACCACCTCCTTGATTATGCTGGCCGGTGTTTACTATGGCGCGGTCTTTGGCGGCTCGACTTCCTCGATCCTCATTAACGCACCCGGTGTGCCCTCGACGGTGGCAACGTCCTTTGACGGCTATCCTTTGGCCCGCGCAGGAAAAGCGGGCAAGGCGCTGACGATTGCGGCCGTTTCTTCATTTGCTGGCGGTACTATCGGCGCTATTTTGCTAACGATGTTTGCCGGACCGCTAGCTGAGTTTGCTAAGACCTTTTGGTCGGCAGAATACTTCGCCCTGATGGTGGCGGGTCTGACCGCCATCGCCGCCTTTGCTGGGCGCGGCCAAGTCCTGAAAGCCATATTGATGGTGTTGGTGGGACTCATGTTGGCCACCGTCGGCCAAGGCGCGCTGTTCAACCAGGCGCGCTTTACCATGGGCGTTGCCGATCTTGAGAGCGGCGTCGGCTTTGTGACCTTGATTATGGCCCTGTTCGCCTTGCCGGAAGCCCTTTTCTTGGTGCTCAATCCCAAGAAAGGCCAGCAAGAAGGCGACGGTCAAGATAAGGAGATCAAAGATCTGCGTATCACCAAGGAAGAGGCGCGCAAGATCGCTCCGGTCATCGGCCGCCAATCCATCGTTGGTTTTTTGATCGGCGTTATGCCGGGGGCAGGGGCGACCATCGCTTCCTTTATCGGCTACGCGACCGAGCGCAACTTGGCTTCACCCGAAGAACGCGAGCAGTTCGGCAAGGGTTCGGTCAAGGGGCTGTCAGCGCCCGAGACCGCCAACAACGCCGCCTCGACGGGCTCGTTCGTTCCCATGCTGACCTTGGGTATTCCAGGCTCTGGCACGACGGCGATCTTGTTGGGCGCTCTGATCGCGCTGGGCGTGACGCCGGGGCCGGCGCTGATTGACAAGAACCCAGAAATCTTCTGGGGCGTCATCATCTCCATGTATCTTGGCAACGTGGTGCTGCTGGTCCTGAACCTGCCGCTCATTCCCTACATCGCCAAGCTGTTGACGGTGCCGCGCGCCTATCTCATCCCCTTCGTATTGTTCTTCTCCCTGATGGGGGCCTACATCGGCCAGAACAACGTCACGGAGCTGTACCTCATGATCGGTCTGGCCGCCGTGGCGACTCTGCTGCGCTTTGCCGACTATCCACTGCCGCCCATCATCATCGGCTTTATCCTGGGCGTTATGCTTGAGGATAATTTGGGCCGGTCACTGCGCAAATTCCGCGACCTGGATTGGATGTACGAGCGTCCGGTCACGCTGGGTTTGCTGATCGTGGCGGTGCTGTTTGTCTTGGTGCCGTTGGCGAGCGACTGGCGCGCGCGCATGGGCCGAGCCAAAGAAACGGCTCAAGGCGACTAGCGAATAGGTAAAAGCTAAGCCTCAACGAATGGACCCCGAGCGGCGTAGGAGCGGCTCGGGGTCTTTTGGTTGGTGTCCCCACCAGTGGACAAGCCGTGGACGGGCCTTGGAAAGGCCGTGGATGGGCAGTGGGAATCCAGTGGACGGGCTTGCAAGCCTGCGCCCGGCGTTAGGCTGCTTCACGCTTCTTGAGCCGGGTCTTTTTCAGCGCGCCATAGCTATCCAAGACGCCATATCCCACGGTTGCGAGCTTGCTGTTGACCGCTTTGAGGGCCGTAATCAGTTCCAAATGGGTATTGCTTGACCCTAGGCTGGCGGAATTGCCGCCGCGCAGGCGGGCAAGGTGGTTGCGTCGGCTCTCTTCTTCTAAGCCCGCCACGAACTGCTTGTGCTCCACCAGCCGGCGGGCCGTGCTCTCGTCGCCTTGCCACAGTACGCTTTGCGCCAGCAGGATGCCCTTACGGACTTCGACCACGAGCTGGTCGATTTCGCCCTGACCGTCCTTTGACAAGCGGGTGGCGTCCGCGCTCTGTCGCGCGCGCAGATGAAAATACTTGTCTGAAATGATGTCTCCGCAAGATTCAAGACGAATGGCAAAGTCCATGATCGCTTCGACGTCCTCGCTCCAGCTTTCTTCCGCCTCGCCGTTGCGCCGGGGCAGAGCGACCAAGGCCGCGCGAAAATCCGAAAGCGCGGCGTTCATCTGGCTCTCTAGCTCGCGTACGCGATCGGTGTCGGGCGCATCGCGAGATGCTTCATCGAACATAGCGCCCAGCGTGTCCAGCATCCGGGTCGCTTGACCGCGCAATGCCGACAGCAGAATGTCGCCGTCGGCCTGAAACTCGGGCAGGGCAAAGCGCCCGTGCGAAGCCACGCGATTGGCTTGGCCAGAAAAGGGCAAGCAGGCAAGCCCCGCCAATGGGGCCAGCGCCAGCAACAGCACATTATAGCCCGCGTGACCGGCCAACATCAGGTGATCGGCGCGCGCCAGGCCCGTCAGTAAATTATCGAAAAGTGGCTGCGCTATGCTGAGCGCTGCGATTAATGCCAGGGCGGGCAGGACGCGCAACAGAGCGACCGCTTTGGGCACCATTTGGACGTCGGGCTTTTCGCGGCGCAGCAGCCAGACCGGCAACAAAGCGCTGCCAACGTTGCAGCCGAGCACGAAAGCCAGACCGCCGACCGCGTTCAAGTCGCCGTGGGAAGCAAAAGCCACACCGGTCAGCACTGCGGCCAGACCGGAGTGCATTAGCAGCGATAGACCGATAGCCAGCAGGGCCGCGCTGACCGGGTCGCTGTTTAGGTGCGAGACGACAGCAAAGGTGCCCGGATAAGACTTAAGCGGCTCAACCGCCTCTCGGATAAGGGCCAATGCAAGTAAGATGAGGCCCAGTCCTAGGATGACACGGCCTAGGTTTCGTCGCCGGGGCGTGCCGCCGTTCAAATAGAGCCAGCCACCGGCGAGTAAGGCGAGTGGGCTGACCTCTGAAATGGGCAAGGTCAGGACCAGCGCCGCCAAGGCCGAGCCAAAATCAGCGCCAAGCGATAGGATTACCGCCGACAAGGCAGGCGTGATGCCCGCACCGGCCAGGCCCGCGGCCATCAAAATGACGACAGTGCTGCCTTGCATGAGGCTGCCCAAGATCGTGCCCTTTGCCAGCAAGGAAAGCGCGGACGATGATTGGCGCATGGCGCTGCGTATGGGCTCGCTCCACAGGCGTTCGATGCCCACGCGCATAAAGCGGACCGCAAACAGCAACAGCATGGCCCCGCCGAGCAGGTGTATGATGAACCCGAGGATAGTCACGTTAAGACTCCCGGCGTTGAGGGGCTAAGCTTAGGCTTGCGGGCAGTAGCGCACATAGTGCAGTTATGGCGATATTTTTTGTAAGTTTTTCAATGATCATGGTGTTTAATATGCACTTATTGCGCTTTTCTGCAAGGGGTGTCTTGCAAAAAAGGGTTGTGATCTCAGAGTCGCGCTGGCTGCCGTTGCTAGGGCCTCGGCGACGGTGCTAGTGCCAACGTGCCTTTTTGCGCTTACCCCCTGGCGAAGCGCAGTGCTGCTGAGCTATACCGTCGAAATCAGTCTCGCTGGGAGGACGTGCGTTTCATGACTTTTTCCATCACCGATATTCTGCAAGCCCGCCAGGTGCTGCGCGGCAAGGCTGACGGGACGCCTATGGTGCCGTCGCCTTTTATGAGCGGGGTGTGTGGTCAGGATTTTTGGCTGAAGCTGGAGAATATGCAGCCGATTGGCGCCTTCAAGCTGCGGGGTGCCATGAACGCGGTCGCCAACCTGGCGCCTGAAACAAAAGGTGTCACCTGTTGTTCGACCGGTAATCACGGGCGCGGCGTGGCCTACGCGGCGGCTAAGCGCGGTTTGCGCGCGGTGATTTGCATGTCCAACTTGGTGCCCCAAGCTAAGGTCGAGGGCATCAAGGCGCTGGGGGCAGAGGTAGCCATCATCGGCAGCAGTCAAGACGATGCCCAGCGTGAGGCCGAGCGATTGGTCGCCGAGGAAGGGCTGGTTGAAATATCGCCTTTCGACGATGCTGACGTCATTGCAGGGCAGGGGACTATCGGCCTGGAAATGCTGGAAGCCTGCCCAGATTTGGAGACCCTGCTTGTGCCGCTGTCGGGCGGTGGTCTGGCCGCGGGTGTGGCGGTGGCCGCCAAAGCGCTCAATCCGCGTATCAAGGTTTTGGGTGTGACCATGGAAAGAGGCGCTGCGATGCACGCCTCCATCGCTGCCGGCCACCCGGTAGATGTCGAGGAGGTCGCCAGCTTGGCGGACTCATTGGGCGGCGGCATCGGTATGGACAACAAGCTGTCTTTCCCTTTATGCCGAGACTATCTGGACGGCACACTTCTGGTCAGCGAAGCAGAGATACGCGACGCCATGCAGGCGCTATTTTTTGAAGACCGCATGGTTGCCGAAGGCGCTTCTGTGGTGGGGATCGCCGCAGTGCTGGCGGGCAAGCTGCCTCCGGCCACTGGGTCAATCGCGACCATTATCACGGGTCGCAACTTGGATATGCCGAACTTTGCCAAGCTGATATCAGGGCAGGACACCCAGATTGGCGACTTGTTGTTGAAAGGAAAGCCCTATGGCGCATGACATTCAAATCGTAACCGAAGCACAGCTGAAAGAGGCGGTGTCGCTGGACCTTACCAGCGTTGACGTGGTGGAACGCGCCTTTTTGGCACTCGCCTCGGGCAAGGTGGTCATGCCGCCGATTTTGTCGATGGAGCTGGCCGAAGCCAACGGCGAGGTGGATGTTAAGGCCGCCTACATTCCGGGCTTCGACGGCTTTGCTATCAAGGTTAGCCCCGGCTTTTTTGATAATCCCAAGTTGGGTCTGCCGAGCCTCAACGGCTTGATGATACTGTTTTCGGCCAAGACCGGCCTTGTCGAGGCGGTCTATTTGGATAATGGCTACCTCACCGACATTCGCACGGCTGCAGCGGGGGCGGTGGCTGCGCGCCACTTGGCTCCGCAAACTGTCGAGACCGCAGGGGTTATTGGCTCGGGCGTACAAGCGCGCTTACAGATGCAGGCGGCGCACTTAGTGCGTCCCTTCAAACGCTTGCTGGTCTCGGCCCGCAATATGGAGCGGGCCGAAGCCTGCGCAGGCGATCTGGCCCAGAGCCTGGGCATCGAGGTCGAAGCCGTCGCGAATCCCGCCGATGTGCTGCGCGAGAGCCAGCTTGTCGTCACGACCACGCCCTCGCGTGACCCGGTGGTGTCGGCCGATTGGTTGCATCCGGGCCTGCACATAACCGCCATGGGCTCGGACCAGACCGGCAAGAACGAAATCGACCCGCGAGCGCTTGTGGCTGCAGATGCCTATATTTGCGATGCGGTCAGCCAGTGCCGCGTGTCCGGTGAGCTGGAGGCGGCGCTTGCCAGCGGTCTGTGGAGCGACGATCGCCAAGCCCCCGCAGAACTGGGAGCAGTCATCGCAGGCCAAGCCCCCGGCCGCCGTTCGGATCAAGACGTGACCATCTGCGATTTGACGGGCACCGGTGCACAAGACACCGCAATTGCAACTCATGTGCGCGCTATGCTGCCCAATGCTGGCAGCGTGATCGCGACCTAAGGAGCTCCCTCGTGCGATTGGATGCTCGCGATTTGGCGATATTGAAGGTGCTGGCAACGGACGGACGCATTACCAAAGCGGCGCTGGCTGAGCGGATCGGCCTGTCGCCGACGCCCTGTTGGGACCGGCTCAAGAAGCTGGAAAAGGCGGGACTGATCGAAGGGTACGGCGCCAGTATCAATCTGAAGAAACTGGCCAGCCACGTCACCATTTTCGTGTCGGTTGAGTTGGCTGACCACACCGCCGCGTCCTTCCAGCGCTTTGAGCGCAGCATCCAGTCCTATGATGAGGTCGTGGCTTGTTGGGCCTTGGGCGGTGGCTTTGATTACATCATGCAAGTCGTCACGCGCGATATTGATGCCTATCAAAGCCTGATTGATCGCTTGTTGGAGGCGCAGATCGGCCTCGCGCGATATTTCACTTACGTCGTGACCAAGCCAGTTAAGAAGCCGGGCGCGCTGCCCATCGATCTGCTTACCCGCGATGCTAAGCCGCCAAAGAGCTAGCCGCTTTGTTGGATGGGGTCCGTCTGACAGAAGAATTGGCTGTTTGCCCTGATATATTTGGTCAATTTTCCGCTCGTGTGGGTTTAAGTTCCCTGACCAGAACGCGCCGCCGATGCCGCTTCGATTTTGGCACGGCCTGGACGGCGACCCTGGCCCAAACTCCTTGAGGAAACGTTATGCTGAAGAATGACCATTTGGAAGCGTGGGACCGCGAGTCCTTCTTCCACCCATCGACCCACCTGGCTCAACACGCGCGCGGCGAGAGCCCGACTCGCGTCATCAGCACGGCCTCGGGCTGCCATATTGAAGACCGCGACGGTAAGCGTCTGCTGGATGCTTTCGCGGGCCTGTATTGCGTCAACGCTGGCTATGGCCGCCAGGAGATTGCAGAAGCAATCGCAGACCAAGCCAAAGAGTTGGCTTATTACCATTCATACGTTGGGCACGGCACAGAGGCTTCGATCACGCTGGCCAAGATGATTATGGATCGCGCGCCTGATCACATGTCCAAGGTCTATTTTGGTCTGGGGGGATCGGACGCGAACGAGACCAACATCAAGCTGGTCTGGTACTACAACAACATCCTGGGCCGCCCGGAAAAGAAGAAGATTATTTCGCGCTGGCGCGGCTACCACGGCTCGGGCCTGATGACCGGTTCGCTGACTGGTTTGGAGTTGTTCCACAAGAAGTTCGACCTGCCGCTGTCGCAGGTGCTTCACACAGAAGCGCCTTACTACTATCGCCGGGCTGACTTGGGCCAGAGCGAAGAGCAGTTCGTTGCCCATTGTGTGGCCGAGCTGGAATCCCTGATCGAGCGCGAAGGCGCCGATACCATTGCAGCCTTTATCGGCGAGCCTGTGCTGGGCACCGGCGGGATTGTGCCACCCCCGGCGGGCTATTGGCCGGCAATTCAAGCGGTCTTGGCTAAGCACGATATCTTGTTGATTGCGGACGAAGTTGTGACGGGCTTCGGACGCCTGGGCGACATGTTCGGTTCTATGACCTACGATTTGAAGCCCGATATCATCACTATTGCCAAGGGTCTGACCTCGGCCTATGCACCGCTGTCGGGCTCGATTGTCTCAGACAAGATGTGGAAGGTTCTGGAGCAGGGCACGGATGAAAATGGCCCCATCGGCCACGGTTGGACCTATTCGGCGCACCCCATCGGCGCGGCTGCTGGCGTTGCCAACCTTAAGCTGATTGATAGCCTGGGATTGATCGAGAACGCGGGGTCTGTCGGGGCTTATTTGAATCAGACCATGGCTGCTGCGCTCGGCGAGCACGCCAATGTTGGCGATGTTCGCGGCCACGGCATGTTGTGTGCGGTAGAGTTCGTCGAGGACAAAGCCGACCGCCGTTTCTTCGACGCGAGCAAGAAGGTCGGCCCGCAGGTCTCAGCGGCCATGTTGGAGCGGGGCGTCATTGCCCGTGCGATGCCGCAGGGCGATATCCTGGGATTTGCGCCGCCGTTCTGCCTGACCAAAGCCGAGGCCGATGAGATCGTTGCCAAAACGGTTGATTCGGTGAAAGCGGTCTTGGGTTAAGCCCGCTTTGCTAGAACTCGGCCAACGCTGATACCAAAGCACACCTGGGGCACGGCGCTGGGTGTGCTTTTTTTGTTGGGGCTTAGCCCCACGCCGCGTTAGATCCCTGATGGCACGCCTCGTCGGTTCATTTGTTGAGCCGGGCGTTTGAAATTCGCAGAACTCGGCTCGCGCCAACCTTGACGGGTTTATTAACATGTGTATGATTAACATGTGCCGAATGTGATCAAAAAAATAGTTATTGACTATAACTATTCTCAAATGTACCACAATCGACGAGTCGATGGAGCCATCTTTCGGGGTGGCTAGCTTCGATAGGTCACAAGAGGAGGAAACACCATGACCAATATTCGCAGAGGACTTTTGGCTGCAACAGGCGTCGCGCTTGCGTCGGCATTGTCCGTCGGAATGATGACCACGTCAACTCTGGCAGCCGACGTAACACTGCGTCTGCACCAGTTTCTGCCCGCGCAAGCCAACGTGCCTAAGCACGTTCTGGATCCCTGGGCGGACAAAGTTGAAGCAGAGTCTAACGGCCGCATCAAAATTCAGCGCTTCCCTTCAATGCAGCTGGGCGGAAAGCCGCCTGAGTTGATCGACCAAGCGATTGATGGCATTGCTGACATCGTTTGGACCGTTGCAGGCTACACTCCGGGCCGCTTCCCGCGCACCGAAGTTTTCGAATTGCCGTTTACCATGACCGACGCAGAAGCCGTCTCAAAGGCCTACTGGACCTTGGCTGAAGAGACCATGCTGGACGCTGACTTCAAAGATTTCAAAGTCATCGGCGTTTGGGTACACGGCCCTGGCTTGATCCACTCGAAGGCTCCGATCACATCAATTGGCGACCTGAACGGTGTCAAACTGCGTGCGCCGACACGCGTGACCAACATCATGTTCAAGGGTCTGGGCGCAACCCCTGTTGGCATGCCGGTTCCCGCCGTTCCTGAGGCTCTGTCTAAGGGCGTAATCGATGCGACCGTTATTCCTTGGGAAGTTACCGGCGCGCTGAAAGTTCCTGAGCTGGTGCACAACCACACCACCTTTGGTGACGAAACACTCTACACCACCTCATTCATCTTCGCGATGAACAAGGATCGCTACAACGCTCTGCCCGACGATCTGAAGGCCGTTATCGACGCCAACTCTGGCCTCGAGTTCTCTGCCTTCGCGGGCAAGCAGATGCAGGCGGACGATGAGCCGGCTCACCAAGCTGCTATGAAGGCGGGCAATAACATCATCGAGTTGAGCCCCGAGCAAGTTGCTGAGTGGAAAGCGGCGACCGAGCAGGTCAAAGCGGACTGGGTCGCTGACATGGACGCAAAAGGCTTGGACGGCACTGGCCTCTATGCCCGCGCCATGGAGCTGATCGAGCAGTACTCAAACTAAGCTCAAAAGTAACAGCGCCCTCTAGCCCCGGCTAGGGGGCGTTTGTCCTTTATGGCGCCGGAAATGCGGTTCAGAAACGCGGTCTGGACGCGTGGCTTGGTGGCCTGCTTATTCGCGATGGGGGAGGGCCCATGACGGCCTTTATGCTGAGGTTAGCGCGACTGCTAGCCTATATCGGAGGCGCTGTCTTGACGGCGCTTGTCATCCTTACAACTGTCAGCGTTACCGGCCGAGGGCTGAATACGTTGGCGCACTCTGATCTTCTCGAATTGCTTTCGCCAGACCTTGCACAGTGGCTGTTGGATCGAGGCGTAGCGCCTATCAACGGCGACTTTGAATTGGTCGAAATGGGGGTGGCTTTCGCAATTTTCGCCTTCCTGCCTCTTTGCCAAATCTACGGTGGACACGCGACCGTCGATATCTTTACCAGCGGTTTGCCCAAAGGCGTTAATCGCGTCTTGAAAGCTTTTTGGGAAGTGGTGTTTGCTGGGGTCATTCTCTTGATCACTGCCAGGCTCTACGCGGGCTTTGAGGGCAAGTTTTCCAACAATGAAATCACCTACATTTTGCAGATTCCCGTTTGGTGGGGCTACCTAGCCAGCCTCGTTGCCGCTGTCGGCGCCTCGATTGTGGCTGTCTATTGTGCGATCGCACGTCTGCAAGAAGTCATCACTGGCAAAGTTCTGCTGGAAGAAGCTGAAGGAGTAGACCATTGAGCATGCTAGAGCTGGGCTATTGGTCCTTTCCTGTCCTTCTCCTGCTAATTTTCCTGCGCGCACCGATTGGTCTGGCCATGATGCTTTGTGGCATCGGTGGTCTGTATCTTGCGCTGGATTCACCCTTTATGTTTATGGCTAAGCTGAAGAGCGAGACCTACTCGACCTTCTCAAACTACAGCTTGACCGTCATTCCCATGTTCTTGCTCATGGGCCAGTTTGCAACGCTCTCGGGCATGTCGAATTCGCTGTTTAAAGCGGCGGAAAGTTGGCTTGGCCACCTGCGCGGCGGTGTGGCAATGGCGGGGATCGGCGGCTGTGCGGGCTTTGGCGCTATCTGCGGCAGCTCGCTGGCAACCGCGGCCACCATGGGGCGCGTTGCGCTGCCTGAGCTGCGCCGCTATGGCTACTCGGGCGGGTTTTCAACCGCGACCTTGGCCGCGGGCGGTACGCTTGGCATCCTGATCCCGCCGTCGGTCATTTTGGTGATCTACGCCATTTTGACCGAGCAGAATATCGCCAAACTGTTTTTGGCGGCATTCATTCCCGGTATTTTGGCTGCCGTTGGCTACATGATTACCGTGTCGATCTATGTGCGCGTTCACCCGGACGCAGCCGGACGGCGTGAGCCTGTGCCCTTCGCGCAACGCCTGTCGGCGCTGGTCGATGTCTGGCCGGTCGTCATGGTATTTGGTGTCGTGGTCGGCGGCATCTACTGGGGCTGGTTTACACCGACCGAAGGCGCGGCCGTCGGCGTGACGGGTACCGGCCTCGTGGCGCTGTTTTCGGGCAACATGAACTGGAAGCTGTTCAAGCAGGCCATCATTTCCACCGCCACTTCTACCGCGATGATCTTTTTCATTGTCTTGGGTGCGGGCTTTTATAACGGATTCTTGGCCCTAAGCCAGGTGCCGCAAGAGCTGTCGAGCTGGGTGGTCAGCCAGGGTTACAGCCCCATGATCGTCCTCGCCCTGATCCTGGCCTTCTATCTGGTCTTCGGTTGCTTAATGGATAGTCTCAGCATGATCTTGCTGACCATTCCGATTTTCTTCCCGGTCGTGACTGCGCTTGATTTCGGCATGTCGCCCGAGCACTTCGCAATCTGGTTCGGCATCTTGGTTTTGATCGTGGTAGAGGTTGGATTAATAACGCCCCCGGTGGGGATGAACCTGTTCATTATCAATGCGCTAGATCCGCAAACGCGCATGATTGATACCTACAAGGCCGTGATCTGGTTCGTGACGTCTGACCTGGTTCGCGTCATTATCCTGGTGCTGTTCCCCTTCATCACTTTGTTCCCCTTGTACTGGCTGTACGGCTAGGGACGGGCGCGCGCAACGGCGAGGCCGTGTGGCCTCGCTCGCTGTAGCATCAAAGCCTTAGGACGATCTCCACCCGATAAGGTCGGTTGGGGATCGTTCAGGGGCTCACGACCTGAAACGCCGCTCTTTGGCGACCATTCTTAGGATTGTTCGTAAAGAGGCTTGCCAAATTAGTTATAAGACATAATAAATATTACATGCATCTAACGGAGCGAAAACATGCGCATTGAAAATTCGATTGCCCTCGTGACCGGTGGCGGTAGCGGTCTGGGAGCCGCGACGGCGGAGCGACTGGCGTCGTGCGGTGCCAAGGTCGCAATCCTCGACTTCAATCTTGAGGCGGCCCAGCAGCAAGCCGAACGTATTGGTGGCCATGCCGTTAAAACCGATGTGTCGGATGAAAGCAGCGTTGCCGAAGCGATGGAGCGCATCGGAGATCACTTCGGCAGTGCGGCGCGCATTGTCGTCAACTGTGCCGGCGTTGGCCTGGCCGCGCGGATCGTTGGGCGCGAGGGCAAACTTGCCTCTGACGTGTTCGAACGCACGATGCGGGTCAACCTGTTCGGCACCTACTACGTCATGAGCCACGCGGCCCGAGCGATGATGGCCGAGGAATCGGATCCAGAGGCTGATCGCGGGGTGATCGTCAATACAAGCTCTGTCGCTTGGCAAGATGGTCAGTTGGGCCAGGCCGCTTACGCCGCTTCCAAGGGCGCCATTGCCGCCATGTGCCTGCCTGCAGCGCGCGAGTTTGCTCGCGCCAATATTCGCGTCTTGGCGATCGCACCGGGCTTGTTCCACACGCCCATGATGGATGGCTTGTCCGAAGAGGTCGCCCGGCAGATCGCGGCCAATATCCCCTATCCAGCGCGCCTAGGAGCGCCCGAGGAATTCGCGATCACGGTTCAGCAGTTGATCGAAAACCCCTACGTCAACGGCACGACTTTGCGCTTGGATGGCGCTGTACGCCTGCCGCAGCGCTAGCCCTTTATCTGGCCCAAAGTTTTAACGCCAAGCCCTTTTTCAGGAGCCCCCATGACCCAAGATATTCTGCGCTGTGAGATTTCAGACGGCATTGCGACTTTGACGATGAACCGCCCCGGTAAGCGCAACGCCATGTGTGAAGAGCTGTTGCATGCGATCGACGGCTTCTTTTCAGCCCCGCCCAAAGAGGCGAAGGTCGTGATCTTGACTGGTACGGAAGGGCACTATTGTTCGGGGCTGGATTTGGCCGAACATGTCCAGCGCAGCGCCGAGGAAAATTTGTACCACTCGCGCTATTGGCATCAGGTCATGGAGCGCATCCAGTTTGGCGGCCTGCCTGTGGTCTCGGCCATGTTCGGTGCGGTGATCGGCGGCGGCCTTGAGCTGGCTTCAGCGACCCACGTACGCATCGCTGAGCCTTCGACTATTTTCCAGCTGCCGGAAGGTCGGCGGGGAATTTTTGTCGGCGGCGGCGCCACAGCACAGGTGAGCCGGATCTTAGGTGCAGATCGCATGACCGAAATGATGCTGACTGGTCGCAAGTACAATGCGGATGAGGGGATGACGCTGGGGCTGGCTCACTACAGCGTCGGCGAAGGTGAGGCGCTGGGATTGGCGCGTGAATTGGCAGGCAAAATCTCGCGCAATGCGCCTTTGTCTAATTACCTGATGATCAATGCCATTGCTCGGATCAACGACATGGCGCGCGGCGACGGTTTGTTCACTGAGTCGTTGGCGGCGGCGCTGTCGCAGACCACGCCAGACGCGGAAGAAGGCCTGCGCGCCTTCTTAGAAAAACGCGCGCCCGTGTTTCGCTGAGCCAGGAGAGAACGGTAGGCCAAGATTACGGTAGGCCAGGATTACGGTAGGTCAGACTAAACAAGGATGCAGGGAGGAAAGCATGAGGAAAAGCTCAGCAAAACAGGTCTCGCAACAAGAGGCTCGCGCGATTAGCGATGCGACCTTGCGTCAGTTCGTTGGCTACCACGTCAAGCGGGCCTCGAACGTCATTCAGGGCGATTTGGCAAAGGTGCTCAAGCCGTTTGATTTGCGCATGCTGACCTACACCGCGCTCGTGCTGATCGTTGATAATCCCGGCCTCAGCCAGTCCCAGCTTGCCGATGCCATGGACATAGAGCGTCCGAACCTGGTCGTCGTAGTCGACGAGTTGGAGCAAAACGAGTTGATTATGCGCGAGCGTGTGCCCACCGATCGGCGTACCTATGCGCTCAAAGCGACCCTGGCTGGCCGTCAGGTCTATGACCGCGCGGTGGCCGCGGTCAAGGCGCATGAGGAGGCCTTGTTGGCCAAGGTCGAACCCCAAGCACGCGCGCAAATGATTGCCGCACTTAACAGCATCCGTATTGAGGCCTAATCCATGAAGCGGACCCAGAATTTTAAAGCCCATGACATCACTTGCGAGAGCCGCGACGACGGCAGTTTGATTCTGCGCGCTCGCGATGCCTTGGGTTCCGTTGCCCAGACAACCGGCGACTGGCTTGAGCACTGGGCGCAAGAAGTGCCGGATCGGGTCTTTATCGCTGAACGTAGCGGGGCCGGGTGGCGCGAAGGCAGCTACGCCAGCGTTCTTGAGAAAGTCCAGGCCATTGCGGCGGCCTTGCTAGCGCGTGGGTTTGATGCGAACCGTCCAATTTTGGTGATGTCTGGCAATGGCATGGATCACGCGTTGCTATCGCTTGCCGCGCAGTATGTCGGCGTGCCGGTTGTGCCAGTTGCCGAACAATATTCCCTGATCCAGGCCGCTCATCCGCGCTTGCAACACGCGATTTCCCTGGTCAAGCCCGCGATGGCCTATGTGGTCGATGAAGAACAATACGCCAGTGCTTTGGCCTTGGAGGATTTGGCGGGCATCGAGGTTGTCGCCAGCCGGGTCAAAGCACAGGGCTCAAAAGTGACAGCCTTTGACGCGCTGCTGAAGGGCGCAAACGCCGATGTCGCCGCGGCTCACGCCAAGGTCGGCCCTGATAGCGTGGCGAAAATTCTCATGACGTCAGGCTCGACCTCTGCGCCGAAGGGGGTCTTGACCACCCACCGCATGATGTGTGTCAACCAGACCCAAATCGCACAATCCTTGCCCATGCTCAACCAGCATACGCCGCGCATATTGGATTGGCTGCCTTGGAACCACGTCTTTGGAGGCTCCCACAACTTCAATATGATGCTGGCCAATGGCGGCAGCTTCTACATCGATGATGGCAAGCCAGTGAAGGGCCTGTTCGCACGCACGCTGGAAAACCTAAGCATGGTCACCGGGACGCTTTGTTTTAACGTGCCCGTCGGCTTTGCCATGCTGTTGGAGGCTCTGCGCGCGGATACCGATCTGCGCCAGCGCTTTTTCCAAGATCTGGATTTGATCTTTTACGCAGGCGCGTCGCTGCCGCAGGACGTTTGGCGGGGCTTCGAGGACATGGCGATGGAGATCAAAGGCGAAGTGCCGTTGATGACCTCCTCTTGGGGCCTGACGGAGACCGCGCCCGCGTGTGTCATGCAACAAGAACCGACCGACCGCGCAGGAGTGATCGGGGTGCCGATGGCGGGAATTGATCTAAAGCTGCTTCCCAACGATGAAGGACGCTATGAGGCACGCGTGCGCGGCCCCAACATCATGACCGCTTATTTCAACGCGCCGGAAAAGACGGCTGAAGCTTTTGATGCTGAGGGATTTTTCATTACCGGCGATGCCATGCGTTTTGTTGATCCCACCGATCCCAATCGAGGCCTTGCTTTCGATGGGCGCATCTCTGAGGACTTCAAGCTTCTGACCGGTACTTGGGTTCGCGCCGCGCAATTGCGTATTGATATGCTGGCGGTGCTAGCGCCCCTGGCGAGTGATCTGGTGATCACGGGACAGGATAAGGGCGATATCGGGCTGTTTATCTTCCCCGATCGCAACGAGCTCGCCAAGGCTGGATATGCCGCCGAAAGCAAAGACGGCGCGGTCGTTGACGATCCGAGCCTATTGGCTGAGATCGGGCGCCGCCTGTCAGTGCACGCCGCAGGGGCCAGCTCTTCGACCCGTATTGCGCGCGCCTTTGTAATGGCTGAAGCGGCGTCAATGCCCGAAGGCGAAATGACCGCAAAAGGCAATCTCAACGCCCGCAAGATCATGAGCCTCCGCGCCGATTTGCTAGAACGCCTCTATCAAGGCGCCCCTCAGGATGGTGGGCTGATCTTGAGCCAGCGTAGCTAGCCAAGCGCGTATCCACTTCACACCAACGCATGCAAGCCAGAAGGGCCCTATGATCGATCTCGATAAAATCCGCGCCATTGACTTTCACACACACGCTGAAGAGCCCTGCGGCTGCCACGCGGACGATGGTTATGATGATCTGCAATCGACCATGGCAAAGTACTTCCGCGCGCCTTGGACCCATCCGCCGACAGTACCTGAAACCGCCCAGCACTATCGTGAGCAGAATATCGCCGCGGTCATCTTCCCTGTCGATGCTGAACGCGAGACTGGCTATCGCCGCTATAAGAACGAGGAAGTAGCAGAGCTGGCGGCCGAGCATTCTGATGTGCTGATCCCTTTTGCTTCGATTGATCCCTGGAAGGGCAAAATGGGGGTGCGCGAGGCTCGTCGCCTGGTCGAGGATTTCGGCATCAAGGGCTTCAAGTTCCACCCGACCATGCAAGGCTTTTACCCCAATGACCGCATGGCCTATCCCTTGTACGAGGCTATTCAAGAAGCGGGCGGCATTGCTCTGTTCCATACGGGCCAAACCGGCGTCGGATCGGGCATGAAGGGCGGCAATGGCATGCGCCTGAAGTACTCCAACCCCATGTATCTAGATGACGTGGCGGTGGATTTTCCGGATCTGAAAATCATTTTGGCGCACCCTTCCTTCCCTTGGCAGGAGGAGGCCTTGTCGGTCGCCCAGCATAAGCCCAACGTCTATATCGACTTGTCCGGTTGGTCGCCCAAGTATTTCCCCGATATCCTGGTGCGATACTGCAATTCGATGTTGCGAAAAAAGGTTCTGTTCGGCTCTGACTGGCCGATGATCACGCCCGAGCGTTGGTTGTCGGACTTTGAGAAGATCGCTATCAAAGATGAGCTGCGCCCGGATATTATCAAGGGCAACGCTGCGCGCTTGCTGGGGTTGGCCTGATATGCAGATCCTTCCTCCAGAGCTTCAGCTCACCGAGTTTTGCCAGCTGGAAGTCGAGCTGGCTCCCGCACAAGAAATGGGTCCAGGGCGCGCCGGTAAGCGGCGTATCATCCCCATCATTGGCGGGCAGGTCAGCGGGCAAGTCTCGGGGCAAATTCTCAATCTGGGTGCGGACTGGCAAACCATCTTTGCCGACGGTAGCGCGGACTTAGACACGCGCTACGCCTTCCATACCGACGACGGCGCGCTGATCGAGGTCATCAACAAGGGAGTTCGCCATGGCCCTGCCGAAGTCATCGCGGCTTTGGCACGGGGGGAAGATCAACCCGGCGATGCCTACTATATGCGCACGCACGCGCGGCTCGAATGCGGCGACCCCCGCTATGATTGGATCAACCGCATGTTGTTTGTCGGATCGGGTGCCCGCCGCGCCAATCAAGTCATCATTAAGCTCTATTTGGTGGAGTAGTCGTAGCCATGAAACCCTTTCGTGCTCCATTGGACGATATTGCCTTCAGCCTGAACCATGTCGCCCGTGCCAGTCAGCTCGCGGACTGGGACGCTGACTTCGCGAACGAGATCGCAGGCCACTTCGCCGCTTTCGCCGAAGGTGAAATCGCCCCGCTAGATGAGACCGGTGATCGGCAAGGTTGCCGTTTGGTTGACGGCCGTGTCGTCATGCCCGACGGCTTTGTTGCCTGCTATCAAAACTATGTCGAACAGGGCTGGCCGGGATTGACCGCGCCCGAAGCCTACGGTGGGCAAGGGCTGGGCGGATTGGCTCTGGCCATGACATCCGAAATTTTCTCAGGCGCCAATCACAGCCTGCAGATGATCACGGGCTTGGTGCCGGGGGCCATGCGGACGCTGATCAATTTCGCCAGCGATGAGCAAAAGCAACGCTATATCCCCGACCTGGCGTCTGGCGAAGCGCTAGCCACCATGTGTTTAACCGAGCCCGGCGCTGGTTCCGATTTGTCGCGGGTCCGCTGTAAAGCTGAGGCTGATGGATCGGTTTGGCGGCTTACCGGCGAGAAAATCTTTATCTCTGGCGGCGATCAAGACCTGAGCCCCCGTATCCAGCATTTGGTTTTGGCGCGTACCAGCGACGAGGGGGTTAAGGGCTTGTCTTTGTTCATGTGCCCCAGCCACTTGAATGATGGGTCGCGCAATGCGGTTAGTGTGACCCGCATCGAAGAAAAAATGGGGCTGCACGCTTCCCCAACCTGTCAGCTTGCTTTTGCGGGCGCCGAGGCGGAGTTGCTGGGCGAGCCGGGCCAAGGGCTTATGGCCATGTTCACCATGATGAACCACGCTCGCGCCGATGTGGCGCTACAGGGCGTGGCCCACGCTGCGCGCGCCTATGACGTGGCCTCGACTTACGCCGCCGAGCGCGTGCAAGGCCGCGGTGCAGACCGCCAACCGGTGACGCTGGACCAGCACGCCGATGTGCGGCGCATGCTTGACGAGATCGACGCCCTAGCCGTCGGTGGCCGCGCCTTGGCGCACCTGTGCCTGGTGACGCTTGAAAGCGGCAAGGACCGCGATTTGGTCGATTTCCTAACCCCGGTGGCCAAAGTCCACTGTACCGAGGTTGGCATGCGCGGGGCTGAACTGGGTACCCAAGTGCTGGGCGGCTATGGCTATTTGAGTGAATACCGCCTGGAACAGACCTATCGCGATGCTCGCATTACGGCGATCTATGAAGGCGCCAACGCCATCCACGAAGGCGCGCTGATTGCCCGCTTGTTGCCGGGGCGCGCTGGCTCCGCTTTCGAGGCTTTCGTCGAGAGGGAAGCGGCAAGCGAAAACGCGGGCGACAATAGGGGCGAGGTGGCCGAGGGGCTGGCTTTGTGGCGCCAAGCCAAGGCACAGGTTTTGGCGGCAAACGATGCTTCTCCTGCGGCTCACAGTTTTATGGCCCTAACCATTGATCTGGTCATGCGATGCCTCTGGGCGCGAATAGTGGCGGCCAGCGGCGAACACCGTGAACCCGCGCGCATTCAACGTCTCGCAGCGCACGCGGGCTTGTATCGCACGGGGCAAGCCGAGGCCGCAGCGGCGGTTATCGCCAAGCTTCTGGGGTAGCGCCGGGATAGCGCTGGGGGATAGAGCTGGTCGCGCTTGTGGGCCGCGAATGAATTCCAAGGGGGAAACTCCAAGGGAAAAATTCCAAGGGATGAAATCATGGGCGGTCGGCGGCGGCAAAACCAGCCGCCAAGGCAACCGTATCCCGCGGTGGCTCCAAATCTGGGTTGCTATTGCGGTCCGTGCTTCTAAGCTGCGGGCGAACAAGGACGCGCGCTGAGCCCCCGCTAGGGCGGACGGCGAGGCGCGGCACGTCCGCATTCAAATCCGATCTAAGCCCAGCCAAAACCAGAGCCTCACCATGTCCAACGTCTCTTCGTCACCTGCCGGTCGTTCTTCTGTCGGCCTGTCTCACTCGCCGGAAGCATGGCTTAGCGACGGCGAACATCGGGCCTGGTTGCACCAGGACGCAGGGCGGCAGTTGGACTTTTTCCGTGCCAGCTTGCGCAGGGACGGCGGTTTTGACGTTTTGGATTGGCAGGGCCAGCCGCTGGCGCGCGAACCCCAAGAGCTGCATACCACTACGCGGATGGTGCATTCTTATGCGCTGGGGCAGGCCTTTGGCTTTGCGGGTTGCGCCGACATGATCGAGGCAGGCATGACCTATTTGTGGCACCAGCACCGCGATAGGGAACACGGCGGCTATCATTGGTCGGTTAGCGGGCAGGGGCCAGCCGACAGCACCAAGCTGGCCTATGGCCATGTCTTTGTCCTTTTGGCCGCCGCCAGCGCGAAACAGGTCGGACACCCCGACGCTCAGCGCTTACTCGACGACGTGGCGGCGATCTTGGACGCGCACTATTGGGATGAGGAATTCGGCCTATTCCGCGACGAGTTCAACCGCGATTGGAGTCCCTTTTCCAGCTATCGCGGCATGAACGCCAATATGCACGGTGTTGAAGCGCTGTTGGCCGCTTATGAAGCCACGGGCGAAGCCTTGTACTTGCAGCGCGCGGGCCGGATTTTAGATTTTTTTGTCGGTAAGATAGCGCCGACGCAGGCTTGGCGACTGCCCGAGCACTATCGCGAAGATTGGAGCATCGATCCAGACTATCAAGGCAATCCCATGTTTCGTCCGGCGGGAAGCACGCCAGGCCACTCCTTTGAGCTGGGACGGCTGACGTTGCAACATTGGGACTTGTCGGGTCGCCCCAATAGCACCGCGCCCAGCGATGCGCGCCGCCTAATCGAGCAAGCGCTCAGCGATGCTTGGCAGCCCGAACTTGGCGGCTTTGCTTATACCCTGGATCTAAGCGGCGAGGTCGCGATTGCAGATCGCTATTGGTGGCCGGTGACAGAGGCCATTGGCGCGATGGCGAGCTTGATCAAGCTGGAGGCGAGCCACGGCGAGGATGAAGCCTGGTATCGCAAGCTTTGGGAGTTTGCTGAGGCGCACTTGGTGGACCAAGATCGCGGCGGCTGGTTTCCGGAGCTGGACACAGCCAACCAACCAACAGCGCGGCAGTTCCATGGCAAACCCGACATCTACCACGCTCTGCAGGCCGATTTGCTGCCGTTGACCGCTGGCATTTCACGCTATTTCGAAGAGGCGGGCAATACTGCCAAATAGTGCTGCAATAGCGCGAGCCAGCCTCAAGGCAGCACACTTGCCGGGATGGAATGGCGCGCCGGGCCAGAGCTCTAGAGCATCCTGCCAAAAACCTGAATCGGTAGGGATTCCTTTATGCGCTGATCTGTGATTCACTCTTTTTGGGAGGATGGATCATGTCAGCACCTTTGCCGGACGCGCTGCGTGCGCGGTTTCAAGAATTGATTGAGGAGGGGTTAAGCGGGAGGGCAGCAGCCTTGCGCCTGAAGCTTTCGCCTGCCAC
>JAUIDR010000052.1 GCA_030428565.1 Alphaproteobacteria bacterium | reverse complement strand
GTCGCCAAACACCCTGGGCGCGTGGTTTTTATTGACGAAACCTCGGTCAAAACCAACCTGACACGCCAGCGTGGCTGGTCTCTGCGGGGCGAACGGTTGGTGATGGATGCCCCCTTTGGATCATGGGCGACGCAGACCTTCATCGCAGGCCTCAGTGCCGACGCGCTGATCGCACCTTGGATCATCAAGGGGGCGATGGACGGTGAAGCCTTTGCCGCTTACATCGAAAGGGTGCTGGTGCCGGAACTTGAACCGGGGAGCGTTGTTATCCTGGACAACCTCGCCACCCATAAGAATGCAACCGCCGCTAAAGCCATGCGCAAGGCTGGATGTTGGTTCCTGTTCCTGCCGCCCTATAGCCCGGACCTGAACCCGATCGAGATGGCCTTCTCAAAGCTCAAGGCGCACCTGCGCAAGGTCGGCGCACGAACTTTCACTGATATGTTCCACGCCCTCTCAGAAATCTGTGACCTCTTCTCACCGGAGGAGTGTTGGAATTACTTCAAAGCTGCTGGATATGTCTCAGGTTAATGGCCGGAGGCTCTAGACAACGCTGGGCCCCATGGGGGTCGTCGTCAACAACTCGGCGCCGTTTGCGCCCAGTAGAACACAATTGGAGACAAAGAAATCGCCTCTGCCGGTCTCGGTAAACCAAGACATGGCATGGAAGGTCATGCCCTGTTTGATCTCAATATCACTGTCGTGGCGCAGCCCCGTGACCTTGTTACCACCGGTCCAACTGGGCGGGAAACCAATGCCGACCAGATAGCCGCAATGGTGGCGGCGATAGCTTGGCATACCTGCGGCATCAACAATATCTTGCCAGCTTTGATAGACGTCGCGCGCCCGCACACCTGGCTTCAGGCCGTCGAGTATGCCTTGAAACGCTCGCTTGGCGATCTCCGCCATTTCGGCATCTTCATCGCGAATGCTGCCCAGATGGACCAAGCGCCCCATCGGTGCGTTATAGCGAGATACGCAGCCAGCAACTTCAAGCATGACTCGCTCGCCCGAACGATAGCGACCATCGCCCCAGCTTGTGTGCTCTTCAGCGATGCGGTGATCGGGGCGAATGAAGGGGCCAAAGCCCGGTGGGGTGCCGCCCGCTCGCGTCATCGCTGCCAGGCATTCTGCGGCAACGTCCGCCTCTCTGGCGCCATCGTGGATCGCGGCGATGGCGGCTTGAGTGCCCGCGTCCGATGCCTTGGCGGCAGCGCGCATGATCGCTTGTTCTTCCTCGGATTTGACCAGCCGCATTTGATCCACCAGCGCCGAGATATTTTGCCAATCGGGGGCTTGCAGCGCCTCAAACAGGGCCTGGCCAGCGGCATAGGTAAAGCCTGTGGTCTCGATCTCGAAGCCGAGCCGCTTGCCCCCGCAGCCCAAAGCGCGCAGCTCATCGGCCAGTTTCAAGGCGGTGCTCTCGCTATCGCTGTGTCCGGCAAAGCGCGCATTTCGCACCTGGTTTTCGATGGTCACGCGTTCCATTTGGCGCGTCACCAGGACCAGTTCGCCCTCCATCGGCACAATCAGGTGCGTGGGCGCAAAATAGCCCCAGTGATCCAGGCCGATCAGGTAAAAGACGCTCTCAGGCTGGGATAGCACTGCCATGTCAATGCTGCGCTGGGCCATGACTTGGCGCAATGCATGCACGCGGTTGGCAAGTTCGGCATCAGAAAAGGGGTTGGCGAACATGGTCACGTCCTAAATATCGCGCCGATACCGACAGGGCGGCTCTGGCAAGGTTGAAACGTCAAGGCCTTCTACGCCGCGCCGGGCGGCATTGAATGTCGTAGAAAGCCTAAGCTTTATAAGGCTGCCCCGAAACTTTGAGGTCGCCAATTTCTATATCCTCGCCGGCCATGATTTTTAGGAAGCTGGGCATATCCAGATTGCGTCCGGTGACAACCGTGCCAACGGGGCCTTTGGGCTCGGGCAATTTTCCGGCTAGCATGGCTGCTTGACCAACTACGGACGCGCCTTCAGCGACCATGCGATCTTCAAAGAACATGACCTGCATGGCGTGGCGGATTTCTGCTTCGCTGACCAGAATGGTGTCGTCGAGCAAGTCGCGGCAAATGGGAAAGCTCAAGCGATTGTCCAACCCGATGCCGCCGCCCAGCGAATCTGCGAGCGAGGCGTATTCTGGCACTTCGACAGGATGGCCCGCGCGGATTGATTCATGCATGGCTGCGCCGCGGTCCATCGAAATCCCTATGACGCGAATACCAGGATTGATGGCTTTGGCGGCCGTGGCGACTCCCGCTGCTAGCCCGCCGCCGGACAAAGGCACCAACAGCATGTCCAAATCCGGGCGCGCGGCCAGCATTTCAAGCCCTATCGTGCCTTGACCAGAAATCACACGCGGGTCATCGAAGGGGGAAATCTCAACCAAGCCTTCAGCCTCGACCAGGCGCTGACTTTCGTACATGGCCTCGTCTTGCGAAGTGCCAACGATGCGGACATCGGCGCCAAGCGCGCGAATCCCCTCGACCTTGGCCTGAGGGACCAGCGCAGACATGCAAATGACGGCCTTCATGCCCCGCAAATTGGCCGCGTAGGTCACACCCCGTCCGTGGTTCCCGGTCGAACAACAGGTGACGCCGCCGACATCGGTGGGCAGAGCCATGACCGCAGACACTGCCCCGCGCAGCTTGAACGCGCCGATGGGCTGCATGGTCTCCATTTTCATCAGGAAGTCTTGGCCGCCGAACTTGGTCATGAACGGCGAGGGGATAAGCGGGGTGGCATCAGCCAAACCCCGGATGCGCCTTTGCGCGTCCAGGATATCCGCGAGCACCAATGTCATATTGTTAGTCCGCTGATTTAACCGCACTCAAGAACTGCTGGGTCCGCTCTTTTTGCGGGTTGCCGAACAGCTCCTTGGGCGGGCCTTGTTCTTCGATGCGTCCGCCATAGAAGAAGCAGACCCGATCCGAGATATCGGCGGCAAAGCCCATCTGGTGCGTGACCATCATAATCGTCAGGTTGTGCTCTTTGACCAGTTTTTTGATGACTTCCGTCACCTCGCCAATCACTTCGGGGTCAAGGGCTGACGTCACTTCGTCCAGCAGCATCACCTTGGGGCGCATGGCCAGAGCGCGGGCGATTGCCACCCGCTGTTGTTGGCCACCAGACAAGCGCGACGGGTGCTGGTCTTTCTTGTCGATCATGCCGACCATTTCCAGCAACTCTTCGGAGCGCTCGCGCGCCTCTTTCTTTGAGAGCCCCAAGACCTGCACCGGGCCTTCCATGCAATTTTGAAGGGCGGTGAAGTGCGGGAACAAGTTAAAGTGCTGAAAGCACATGCCAATGGGTTCCCGCGCTTTGCGCAGGTAGCGTTCAGAGGCTTCGACCAGCTTGCCGCCTTTGGCCTCGTGGGTCAGCGGCGTGCCATCGACATAGATTACACCGCCTTGTATGCGCTCCAGCATCAGCATGCGCAGCACGGTGGTTTTGCCCGACCCTGAAGGGCCGATAATGGAGATCATTTCCCCTTCGGCCACGTCCAGGTTGAGGTTGTCCAGAACCGTCAGCGCGCCATAGCGCTTGGTGACGTTTTGGAACCGCACCATCGGCCGATCTGTGGCGTCAAGTTGCAGGGGATAGTTTGAATAATCTTCCATCAGCTCATTCCCAGTCTCTTGCGCACCCAAGCTTCGAAAGTGCGGATTAATCCAGCGGAGGGTAGTGAGATGGCCAGAAAAATAATTCCGACCAAGGTGTAAGGCTCCAAGAAGCGGTAGTGCTCGGACCCGATCGCGTTGGCCGCGTGCATCAGCTCAGCCACGCCGATTACAGACAGCATGGGCGTATCTTTAAAGATGCCGACCAAATAGTTGCCCATACCCGCCAGCGCCGGTGGCAGCGCCTGGGGGATGATGATGCGAAAGTAGGTGTCGCTGGTCGACATGCTCAGCGATCGGCAGGCCTCCCACTGGCCTTTGGGCACCGACTCGATGCCGCCGCGATAGACTTCTGACAAGTAAGCCGAATAGTGTAAACCGATGGCGATCATGCCGCTGGTCCAAGGGCTCAGGCGAATGCCGAACTGCGGGCCAACGTAGAAGACGAAGAAGATCTGCAAGACCAACGGTGTTGAACGGATGAATTCGACCGCCTCGCGGACGACCAAGGTCAGGGCGCGGTAGGGGCTGCGCTGTGCAAGGGCTAGCGCTAGGCCCAGTACAATCGCGATGGCATAGCCGCCGCCGGCGGCAATCAGCGTATTGAGCGTCGCCCAGCCAAGGCGGGGCAGGATTTCAAAGGTGAAGTCCCATTTCCAGTCAAACATCTTAGACCCTCCCCATCTTGCGGGCCATCACTCGTTCCATCCAGCGCATAAAGGGCGTGACGATCAGACGGGCAAAGATGTAGTAAATGATCAAGGCCGTTCCGAAGGCTTGCGCGGACAAGAAAGTCGAACCGTTAATCTGTTTGGCTTCAAACATAAGGTCGGCGACCGATATCAGCGAGACGAGCGCGGTTGCTTTGAGCAGCTCGATCAACAGGTTGCCCCACGGCGGCAGCATATTGACCAGCGCTTGCGGCAAGATAATGCGCCACATGCGCTTGGCGGGCGACATGGAGAGCGAGTAGGCGGCTTCCCACTGGCCTTTGGGCACCGACTGGATGCCGCCGCGGACCAATTCAGCGCCATAGGCCCCCAGGTTCATCGAGACGGCGATGAAGCCCGCGGTAAATTTTTCAAGGGTAATGCCGAACAGGGGCAGCACAAAAAAGATCCAATAGAGCTGGACCAGCAAGGACGTGCCGCGGAATATTTCGATATAGACGACCGCAGGGGAGCGAACAAAGACATTGTCCGACAGCTTCATAAGTCCCGCGATTAGCGCGAAGAGAATGGCGAAGATGGCTGACAGAAAGAACTGTGCAGCGGTAGTCAGGGTGCCGTCGAAAAAACGACCGCCGTTTTCGCTAAGAAATTCCCAGTAAGTCATAAAGACGCCACCTGCTATGAAGATAGAGTTAGGGCGGGCCGACATGCATCGACCCGCCCCATTTTCAGTCTGTTAGCGGTTAGCGCAGACCCAGTCGGTTGACTTGTCGTCGGGCAGAGCGCCTTCGCCGTAGCCGTACTCAGCGACCGACGCCAGCATGGCGTCTGAGCCCAAGTAGCCAGATTGAGCCGCGTTAAACGCATCGCGCACGTCGGCGTCGTCATGACGGAAGGCGATGCCGACCCAGTTGGCACCATCGACCGGTTGCTTGGACGCGTCAGACAGCTCGACATCATCCAGGCCAGCGACCAGGTTTGCACCTGTGAAGTAGGTCACCGCACCGGCATCCGCGCGGCCCGCGCGCACGGCGGCCAAGATTTCGGTCGGGCCTGGGACTTCCATGATGGAGCCGACGCCAGCAGCTTTCGCGACCTTGATCGAGTTATAGCCTGCACCGGTGACAAGCGAACCATTGTCAGCAGCAATGTCGTCCATGTTGTGCAGGTTCTTGGGGTTGCCGTTAGGAACAATCAGGATGTCGCCTACTTTGGCCATGGGATCAGAGAACGCTACGTTTTCGCAGCGCTCTTTAAGGATGTACATCCCGCCGGTGATGACATCGAAGCGGCCTGCTTTAAGGCCGGGGATCAACCCGCCCCAATCGGTCACGACAGGCTCGATGTTATCGATGCCCATGGCATGCAGTACGCCGATCGCGTGCGCGTTGACGAAGCCCAGCGGCTCGTTGCCTTCGCCAGGGTATGCCCAAGGCACTTCGTTGGCAAAGCCAATACGTACCGACTCACCGGCGTCGATGCGATCTTGCAGCGGTCCAGCAAAGGCGGTGACAGCAGAGGCGGCAAGCGCAATGCCGGCGCCCAGAAGAGTTGAAAGTTTAACCATATAGTCCTCCCGTTAAAACTTTTTGATTGACGCAGCGCGTTGCACGGCCTCAATGTTGTGTACAACAGCATGGGACTTGCGATTTTGTCAAGCAAATGCAGCGCTGATTTAAGCGTTTTGTCTCAATGTTTTTTGGCTGTTATCGTTCCTAGATATTTGTTGTGTACATGGAGGGGAAATGCCGATCCAAAACGCACCGTTTAGCGCGGCTGAGTACGCGCGTCGGATAAAGAAAACACGCGCTGCAATGCAGGCTGCGGGTATCGATGTCTTGTTCACGACAGACCCGTCGAATCAGGCTTGGTTGACGGGCTACGACGGCTGGTCCTTCTATGTGCACCAGGGTGTCATTTTGGGCCTAGAAGGCGATCCGATTTGGTGGGGACGCATGCAGGACACCAACGGTGCCCGGCGTACCGTTTGGATGGCGCTTGATCAGATCGAAGGCTACGACGACGGTTATGTACAAAACCCCGATGCGCACTCCATGGAAGACCTGGCCCGGCGGTTGCAGAGGCTGGGCCATGAGCACGGGCGGATCGGTGTTGCAATGGAGAACTATTATTACTCCGCCAAAGCCCACGCCGTTTTGACCGCTGAATTGCCCAATGCCAGCTTTGTCGATGCAACCGGCCTGGTCAATTGGCAGCGTGCAGAAAAGTCGGATGAGGAAATTGCATTTATCCGCAAGGCGGCGGCCATATCAGAGAAGATCACCAACCTGGCCATGGAGCAAGCCAGGCCCGGGCTCCGCAAGAACGAGCTTGTGGGCGATATCGCCCAGGCCGCTTTTCATGGTGTCGGCGATGCTTGGGGCGACTATCCAGCGATCGTGCCGTTGACGCCATCGGGTGCCGATGCCTCAGCGCCGCACTTGACTTGGAATGGCGATGAAATGAAAGCGGGCGAGGCGACCTTTTTTGAGTTGTCCGGCTGCTATCGACGCTACCACGCCCCGCTTTGCCGAACAGTGTTCTTGGGCAAACCACCGCAAAAAATGCAAGACGCGTCTGAAGCGCTGGTCGCTGGTCTGGAGGCGGGGATTGACGCGGCACGCGCTGGTAACGTTGCCGGCGATGTAGCGCGCGCCATGAACGCTGAATTGGCCAAGGTCGGGATTGATCGTGGCGGACGCTGTGGCTACCCCATCGGTCTTAGCTATCCGCCCGATTGGGGCGAGCGCACCTATTCGATCCGTCCAACCGATCAGACCGAACTCAAGCCCGGCATGACCTTTCACTTTATGCCGGGACTTTGGATGGACGACTGGGGGCTTGAGACCACCGAGACCTTGTTGATACAAGCATCAGGTCCGGCGGAAGCGCTGTGTCGTGTCGAACGCAAACTGTTTATAAAGGACTAAACCGCTCACCGGCGACGATTGTCATCCAAAGACCTGTTACACAAATAGCGACGTCAAGAAGAGAGGCTGGAAGCAAAACACTATGCTTGAAGATCGCCGCCAAACCCCAAAGGCGGCTCCCGCGACGACCGCCAATGCAAGACGGCGGTTCAAGCGGATACATCACGAAATTCGCCGCCGCATCTGCCTGCTCGATTATCCCCCAGGGATGAAGTTGTCGGAAGAAGCGCTGGCGTCTGAATTTGGCACCAGCAGAACGCCCTTGAGGCGCGTTTTGGCCAAACTGGAGGACGAGGGCCTTGTGCAGTCCGTCCACGGCGTCGGAACCTTTGTGACGGATAGCGATATCATTGAGCTCGCGCAGGTCTATGAGCTGCGGGTCGAACTGGTTGAGTTGACCGGCAAGCTCAGCCCACGCAAGCCCGACGCCGCCTATTTGTGCGCCTTTCGGGACTTGGCAAATCGCAGCAAGGAGTTGATGAGCTCGCGCGATCCCCGTGCCTTTACAGAGCTGGATATGGATCATTTCAAGCTCTTGATGAAGCTCACCGGCAACAAGGCACTGCGAAAGGTCTGTGAGCGGCTGTACTTCCAGACAAAACGCATTTGGATAAAGTCGGCGCTCGCGGCAGCGATCGACCTAACCGAAGAACTGACCGTGTTTAACCGCGAACTCGAAGATACCATTGCGGCGCTGGAAATCGGCGACCTGATAGCGGTTTCAAACATCCAAAAGGCTCATATTTCTATGAGCTTTCGCCGTCTGATGAACTCCGCCACAGGGGGCGTTGGATCGCCGCTTGGTGAAAAAGGCGATCAGGGGCCAGCAGGTTAGTTTGGGGGCTTCATCCGCACCCCAAATTAAGGGCGCCAATTTAAGGTCGCTTACCCTTGAAACTCCATGCCGCGGTCGTTTCTGAAAAGTATCGCTGATCTCGCCGGATGGGCGCTCGTTCATCGCTGAAAAACAGGGTGTGGCGGAGCGCCGAACGCTGCGCCAAAGGCCGGCAAAAAGGTTCCAGATAAGTTTATTGTTCTTCGTTGCTGGGGCTGTTTGAGACGCCAAGGGCTCTAGACGGCAGTGAGCAAGAAAAATATCGCTTGTCCGGGCCAGGGCAACAACACGGTATTTTGCTCTTCGATTGCGCGGTGCAAAGCAGTTAGATACCAACCGATAAAGGAAAATTTAGCGAGAAGACCATGACCGATCTAAGCAAAGCAGGCTTTCAGACCAAGCAAATTCACGGCGGCGCCCATATGGATGAGGCGACCGGTGCCCGACAAACCCCAATCTACCAGTCGACGGCCTTCGGCTTTAAAGATGTCGATCACGCTGCGCGCTTGTTCAATTTGCAGGAGCTTGGCTATATTTACTCTCGCTTGACCAACCCCACCGTGGCGGCGCTGCAAGAGCGTATGGCGGTGTTGGAAGGCGGCGTTGGCGCTGTGGCTTGCAGCTCGGGACACGCTGCGCAGATTATGGCTCTGTTCGCGCTCATGGAGCCCGGCACAAACCTGGTCGCCTCGAACAAGCTCTACGGCGGTACGGTCACTCAGTTCAGCCAAACCATCAAGTCGTTCGGCTGGAGCGCGACCTTCGTTGATTTTGACGACCCGGCTGCGGTCGAAGCGGCGATTGACGATCAGACTCGTGCGCTTTTCTGCGAGAGTATCGCCAATCCCGGTGGTGCGATTACAGACCTGGAAGCCATTGGTGCCTTGGCCCAGCGCGTTGGCCTGCCTCTGATTGTAGACAATACCCTTGCCACGCCCTACCTATGTCAACCCTTTGATTTCGGGGCAACTTTGGTCGTTCACTCAACGACCAAGTACCTGACCGGCAATGGCACTGTGACCGGCGGTTGCATCGTTGACAGCGGCAAGTTCGACTGGAGCGCGTCGGGCAAGTTCCCCAAGCTGACCGAGCCCTGCGAGGCCTACCATGGCCTGAAATTCCACGAGACCTTTGGCGGGCTGGCCTTTACCTTTTACGGCATTGCGGTCGGGCTGCGCGATCTGGGAATGACCATGAACCCGCAGGGTGCCCACTATACCTTGCTGGGCATCGAAACCTTGTCTTTGCGCATGCGTGAGCACGTGGCCAATGCCGAGAAAGTCGCGGCTTGGTTAGAGCAAGATTCGCGGATTAGCGCGGTCTCATATGCTGGCCTAGACAGCTCGCCCTATAAAGCGGTCAAGGCGCGCGTGACCCCCAATGGGGCCGGGGCGCTCGTGTCAATCCGCGTTAAAGGCGGATATGATGCCTGTCTGGAGCTGGTCAAGAACTTGGAAATCTTCAGCCATGTCGCGAACCTGGGCGATGCCAAATCTTTGGTGATTCATCCAGCGTCTACTACGCACCGCCAGCTGTCAGAAGCTCAGCAAGAAGCCGCAGGCGTCGGCCCGGATGTGGTGCGCCTGTCGATCGGTATCGAGAATGCCGATGACCTGATTGCCGACTTGGATCAAGCCTTGGTCTAGGCTGCCAGCCGATAGAAGCGAGCCGCTGTGTCGTGGAATACGGCGCGGCGGTGCTGGCTTGGTACCAAGGACCAATGCGCTTGAAACAGCCACTCATAGTCCGAATAGAGGCTATCGACCGGAAAGTTTGAGCCGAACATACAGCGCTCAGCACCGAATTGATCCAGGCAGGTCGCCACGATCGGCGCGAAACCCCCGCGCGTCCATCGGTGATCGAACATGCCCAGTCCGGACAGCTTAACGCTGACCTGGGGCAGGACGGACAGGGCCTGCAATTGGCGGGCCCAAACAGCCAAACCGTTCGCGCTGCGATCATAGGGCGAGCCCGCATGGCAGAGCGCAACTGCGGTGTCGGGCGCCTGTTCTAGAATTAGCGCCGTCTTGTCCATCAGCTCGGGAATGAGCTGGAGATCAAAGCTGAGGCCGCGCTCGCCCAAGGCGCGCAGGCCCGCCAAAAAAGCGGGATCGTCGAGCAAAGCGTTGGTGCCCAGCTTGGCGTCCTCTCCGGGCGCGCGGCCAACGATCTGGCGCAGACCGCGCAGGCTTGACAGTGAGGTCATCCTATCGAGTTCTGCGGCTAGGTCGGGGCGGGTCAGATCACAAAATGCTATCTGAACCATGGGCCAGTCTGGGTTTGCCGCGCACTGGCTTTGCACCCAAGCCGCTTCTTGCCAGGGATCGGCGGCCCCTACCTGAATATGGACCGATGCCCCAACGCCTTGTGCGCTCGCGTCTTGCCGAAACTCTGGCAGTAGGTAGTCGCGTTGGATGGGGCTGGGATCGCCGAAAAAGCGAGGCTGACCGCGCTCCATTAGCCAGGGATAGGCGACCGCGGCCAAGTCCCACAGGTGGTGATGGGCATCAATGATCGGGAAGTCCGGCGTGGAGCAGGGGGCTGACTGGTTCATGGTGTCTCGATCCCGGTTGTGCGTGCCAACAGATCGACACCCTGTTGCTTCCAAAAGTGCAACAGGTCGATGAAGACCCAGTTTTCCGCCAGCTTGTCACCGTCGCGGCGATAGATGTCGATGACCCGAAATTCGCCGGGCTTATCGCTGGCTGGCATCCCCATAAAACCGCCGGTTGGTCGGGCGGTGAAGTTTGGCCAGCCGAAAAAGCCGCCGTAATGGCCCTCTGCTAGGCGGCAAAGGTGGCCGGTCTTGCTGCGATCGCTAAAGCCTGCACGGAACGGCGCCGAGTGCTGGCGCGCGTAGCGTTCGATGGTATAGGTGGCACCGATGCCATCGGGGCCCCACCAAATCATGTCATCGTGCCAAGTCCGCCGCAGCTCATCCTCTAAGGGCAGGCTGCCCTTCCATTGGCCTAAATCACCGATCATAGCGTTTATCAGCGCCAGCGTGGCCGCGCCTTCGCTTGGATCTTGAGCATCAAACAGCAAGCCGTCGTGGGTCTGGGGGCCGGGCTGGACCAGATGCGCGGCGGTCTGCGGGCCGAAGGGGGGCTGGCCTGCCTGGCGCATTAGGTGTGGGATGTCGAAAAAGAAGCTAGTCTCGGCCAGCCTTCCCGCTTCAACGCGATTAAATTCGCAATACCGCAGAAGGGCCATTTTGCCGGTGGGGCGGATGCCCAGCCAAGGTTCGTCAAACAACCCCATGAGGTGGCCCATAGAGACCACCCAGGTCGATTGAAAGCCATCGATCTCATTGGGGCCAGCAAAGAATACATCCTGACGGCGCTGCATCGCGGTCAAGCTTTGACGCAGCGGTTGCCAGAATCGGGCGGCGGCTTCGGTACCGCTCAATTCGCCAAACGGATGATAGCCGCGCCATTGGTAGTCTGGGGTGATGGCCGCGCCCATAACCGCTTCCAGCTCGGCTAACCCAGCCCGGTCGAAGCGTTGCTGGAAATCGCGAACGACCTGCTTTGCGCTTTGAATTTTTTCAATAATCTTACCGCTCATGGAAAAATGGAGCCTGTTTGTTTCGCCGTTGGATAATCAAAAATTACAAACGCAAAGCCGGTTCTGCGACCTACAAGAATTTCACAAATTTGCATACGTTTGCAAAAAGAGCTTGCCAACTTGCCGCGGTTAAGTCTAGTGATTTTGCATACGTACTCAAAATCTCGATATGTGGCGCTGCGCTGTGATCCAGATAGGTCGATTGAGTTCGTTTCTAAGGGGGGCACATGGCCGAAATTCAGTTGCGCAACCTGTCCAAACGATGGGGCAATTTTGTTGGTGTCGATAACTTCGACCTGACGGTTCAAGACCAAGAATTCTTGGTGCTCTTGGGCCCGTCTGGCTGCGGCAAGACCACAACCATGCGCATGATCGCCGGATTGGAAGACGTCAGCGACGGCCAAATTTTGATCGACGGCAAGGTTGTCAACGACCTGGAGCCTAAAGATCGCGATGTCGCCATGGTGTTTCAGAGCTACGCGCTCTATCCCAACATGAACGTCTACGAAAACATCCGCTTTCCGTTGAAGGTGCGCGGGATTGATCCCAAGACCCACGACCAAAAAGTGCGCCGCGCTGCTGATATGGTCGAGTTGAAGGACTTCTTGCACCGCAAGCCTGCAGAGCTATCAGGTGGCCAGCGTCAGCGAGTGGCTCTGGCACGCGCCATCGTGCGGGAGCCCAACGTTTTCTTGATGGACGAGCCGCTTTCAAACTTAGACGCCAAGTTACGCGTATCGACCCGCGCTCAAATCAAAAACCTTAGCCACGAACTGAAGGTCACAACGGTCTACGTGACCCACGATCAGATCGAGGCCATGACTCTGGCCGATCGCGTAGTGGTCATGAAACAAGGCGTTGTTCAGCAGGTCGGTAGCCCGACCGAAATCTATGACCGCCCAGCAAATACCTTCGTTGCCAGTTTTATCGGTAACCCCGCGATGAACCTGATGGAAGGGCAGATCAGCGGTGGCACGTTCCGAGCTGAACACGTCGAAATCGCAGGTTTTTCTGTTGCAGATGGCCCCGTGACTTTGGGCTTCCGCGCTGAGGATGCCGCCGTTGCCAAGTCGGGCGAAGGGCAGATTACCGCGCCGATCTACACCATGGAGCTGTTGGGAGACGCCACCATGATCACGGTACGCGTGGGGGGCGCCTTGGTATCAGCCAAAGCCGACAAAACATTCCGCGCCGAGATCGGGGATCCCATCTCGCTGTCGGTGCCAAACCAGATCTGTCACCTCTTTGAGCCGGAATCAAAGGGCGGTGAGCGGATAGGGGCCTAGCCCCTGCGTGGCGCTCTTGCAGGGCGTCATTTTAAATCGCGTCAAAGGGCGCATTCGAATTCATACGGGCGAGGCCGCGTCGCGGGTTGGTCGTTGAATCTAAACTCTCAGGGAGACTGCAATGAAGTTCAAATCTCTATTGTTGGCGGGCGGTGTGTTGCTGGCTGCGGCCAGCTCAGCACAAGCGTGTGAAATTGGCGCACGGGTAAGCGTCGTTGGCAACGAATTCCCCGCCATTCAAACCGTAGGCGCGGGCGCTCAGGAATGTCAAGGCGCTGAGGTTGCAACCAATTTGACCGCCGATCACCAAAAGATCAACGTGCCCGGTATGCAGGGCAATCCCGCCGAGTACACCTCTGCGATTATCGCCAACTCATCCATCGTGGCGCTGATGAACGAAGACGTTATTCAGCCGCTGGATGATTTGGTTGCCAAGCACGGGCAGGTCCTGAAGCCCAGCCAGCTGATTACCATCAACGGGGATGTGATGGCGGTTGCCTTTATGGCGAACGCACAGCACCTGGTCTATCGTGCTGACGTGCTGGAACAAATCGGCGTTGAGCCGCCCAAGACCTATGAAGACATGCTGGCGGCCGCCAAGATGATCCGCGATCAGGGCATTATGGATAACCCGGTTGGCGGTGCCTACGCGGCGGGCTGGAACCTGGCGCAAGAGTTCAACAATATGTTCTTGGGCTACGGTGGCGAGCACTTCGAAGCGGGCAGCGCTGTGCCGAACGTCAATTCTGAAGCAGGCATCAAAGCTTTGGAGATGATGAAGGCTCTGTCTGAATACATGAACCCGGACTTCCTGACCCACGATTCAAACGCTACAAACGCCGAATTCCGAGCGGGCAACGTAGCGATTATGAACATGTGGGGCAGCCGCGCAGCAACCCTTGTGACCGCTGACGGCGTTCCACAGGAAGTCGTTGATGGTTTTGAAATTGCAGGCCCCATGACCGTAGGCGGCGGCGATATTCCTGCGTCAACCTTGTGGTGGGACGGTTGGACCGTCGCTAAAAACGTTTCGGACGCAGAAGCAGAAGCTACCTTCGTTGCCATGATGAACGGCATTCGTCCCGAATTGATGCAAGACGACGAAATTCGTCGCCAGGCGGTTTGGTTGATCGACGGCTATGAGCCGACATCGGCTGCGGTTGGCGTCTTCGCGGCTGCTGAAATGGGCACCATTCCTTACCCCATGCTGCCTTACATGGGACTGATGCACACCGCACTGGGCGCAGAACTGGCTGACTTCATGCAGGGCAAAGAGAGCGCTGAGCAGGCGCTGAAGGATGTCGAAGCGGCCTACACCGCTGCGGCAAAAGAAAAAGGCTACCTCTAGTCCTTTGTCGCGAAGAAGAGGGGCGATCCCCCTCTTCTTTGGCCCGGCTTCTTTGGCCCGGCTTCTTCTGCCCCGTTTCTTTTACTTGGCGGCGCGTCCGGCGTTCGGAGCTGACGTTGCAGGGCAGGCCGCCATTCCCAACCCTTGATCAAGCGATTAAGCGCCCGTCGTGGTGCAATCCCCGCTTGCTCGCACAATCTTGGCTTTGAACGATGAAACACCGCACCTTTTTTTGGTTTTTCCTGCCAACCGGGCTAGCGATGCTGCTGTTTATCGCCCTTCCGATTGTGTCGGTTGCGATTCAGTCTGTCTTTACCCCGCACGGTGCGGTCATCGAGACTGTCAAGACCTGTACGCCGTTCGGCTGCAAGGAAGAGACGACCATCAATCAGGATGCCACCCGCGAGCTGCGAGAATCTCAGCCTTTGGGCCGCTTTGTCGGGACGGGCATCTATTTCGACCGTGGCCATCTGGCGGTGCAAGAAGTGGGTGAGGCCTGGCAGACCAGCCAAGGTTTAGGGGACTTTGCAGCCAAGTTGGGCAATCTGCCCTTCTATCGCGCGATGGCCTTTACGCTGACCTTTACCTTTGTCGCGACGCCAATGCTGATCGTGCTGGGGCTGTTCATCGCGCTAGCGGTCAATACGCTGAGCCAAAGGATTAAGGGCTTGGTGATCTTCTTTTCCCTGCTGCCTTTTACCGTCACGCCTCTGATTGGCTCGCTTATTCTGTTTTGGATGATCGACAGTCGAGGCATTTTGGGGACCGCCATTCAGTGGATGGCCGATGATCCCGGGCTGTCGCTTAAAGCCTCGACTAGCCTGACCTGGATCATGCTCATCGTCTATCAGGTTTGGCATGCGGCGCCCTTTGCCTTTGTGGTCTTCTATGCTGGCCTGCAAACCCTGCCGCAAGATCAACTTGAATCGGCCCAGATCGACGGCGCGACGCGCTGGCAGCAGGTCCGCTATGTTGTAGTGCCCCACCTGATGCCGCTAGTGACCTTCGTGGCTTTGATCATGCTCATGGATAACTTCCGCGTCTTCGAGCCCATCGTCGGCTTCAATGCATCGGCGCACGCCACGTCTTTAAGCTGGATCATCTTTAACGATTTGGGGGGAGAGACCCGCCAGTTATCGGCCGCCTCTGCCACATCGGTTTTAACAATCATTGGGGTCGCGATTTTGCTGTCCCCCGTCCTGGTGCGCACTTGGCGCGATTTTAGAAGCAAGAAGTGAGGCTGAACCATGGTATCAAGAGCCCGTAGAGCCCCGGCAAGTCTGCGCTTTGCCACCAGTGCTTTCGTTGTCATCTGGATTGTCATTGCAGCGTTTCCCTTCCTTTGGACCCTTTGGGGCTCGTTCAAGGTCGAGCTGGATTTCTTTTCCATCGCCGATTGGACCAACGCGCTGACAGGCCCCAAAACGCTGGATACCTACGGCTCGCGCTTTACGCTTGCGGGCTATGAAGGCGCGTGGCTCAAAGAAGAATTTTGGCGTTCGGCCATCAATACCGTCATCGTTTGCTTTTTTGTTGTCATCACCTCGCTGACCATCGGCACGCTAGGCGGCTACGCCTTGTCCCGCTCGGGCTATCGCTACACGTTCTGGCTGCTCATTGCTGCGCTGATCTTCCGCGCCATGCCACCGATTACGCTGGTTGCGGGCTATCTGCTGCCCTTCTTTGAGTGGAACCTTTGGGGGCGCTTATCGACCACGGTCATCGTGCTGGTAGCCATCAATCAGCCCTTCACTTTGTGGATGCTGCATTCCTTCTTTCAGAGCATCCCAAAAGAATTGGACGAGAGTGCCAAGGTTGACGGCTGTACGCAGTTCCAAGCCTTCCGCAATGTCATTATCCCGGTCATGTGGCCGGGCGTCATCACCACCGGGCTGTTCAGCTTCCTGCTCGCCTATAACGATTTTGCCGTGACCTCCATGCTGCTGTCGGACGACAATCGCACCATGGTGCCAAAAATCGCGGCCTTCTTGGGCACGACCTATACCGAGGGAAATGTCATGTTCGCGGTCTCGGCGGCGATCTCGGCAACCGTGCCTTTGTTTATCTTGGTGATGTTCTTCCAGCGCCAGATTGTCAGCGGCCTGACCGCCGGCGCGGTCAAGGGTTAGACACAATGAAAGGTGCAAGACCCGAACAAGCAGTGCTTAGCCGTGACACCGATCTTAGTAAGACCGACGAGACCCGCGCGGTTATTGAGGCCATGGTCGATGGCCTCAACGATCACCGGATCGACGATATCGACGATTTCTTTGCCGAAGGCTTCCGCTGGATGGGCAACTACGGCTGCGGCACCAAACAGGGCCTCAAAGCCTTTCAGGACAACTGGCAGCGCCCCTTTCAAGCGGCCTTTAGCGATAAGGTCTGCATCGATGAAGCTCGCCTTTATATGGGCGAGTGGGCGGCCGCTTTCGGTCGGCAAGAGGCCACCCATTCGGGCGAATTTCTAGGCATCGCGGCGACCGGTAAGCGGGTGCAAATCCGCTATATGGACTTTTGGAAAGTGGTGGACGGCAAGATCGTCGACAACTGGGTCAATGTGGATTTTGCCCATGTGGCCGCGCAGCTGGGCGTCGATCTGTTCGGCGGGCAGGGCTGGGAAGCCTTTGATCGCGGGGAAAAGCAAGCGCCCCGGCCCTAGCGTCACGCCGCAAGCCATCGCCACCATATCGATGCCGCCTTAGCCTGTTGGTCGGGCGGCGCGCGCAAGTACGAAACGAAGGAAAAGAACCATGGCTATTACCTACCTCAAGCGCGGTAAACCCGCAGCCGATCGGGCCGAGGACGACGCCAAGACCGCCGCCATCGTTGAGGCAACCTTGAAGGATATCGAGGCACGCGGTGATGTGGCGGTGCGCGAACTGGCCAATAAGTTCGATGGTTATGATCGCGATAGTTACCGTTTGAGCGAGGAGGAAATCCAAGCCATCATCGCCAAGGTCAGGCCCCAAGATATGGCCGACATTCGCTTTGCGCAGGAGCAAGTGCGCAACTTTGCTCAGGCCCAGCGCGATTCTATGCTCGACATCGAGATCGAGACCCTGCCGGGGGTGATCTTGGGACACAAGAACATCCCGGTGCAGTCGGTCGGCTGCTATGTGCCCGGCGGCAAGTTCCCGATGGTGGCTTCAGCCCACATGTCGGTCGCGACCGCAAGTGTGGCAGGTGTGCCGCGCATTATTGCGGCAACCCCGCCGTTCAAGGGCGAACCCAATCCTGCGGTCATCGCAGCAATGCATTTGGGTGGGGCGCACGAAATCTATGTCTTGGGCGGCATCCAGGCGGTGGGGGCTATGGCGCTGGGCACCGAGACCATCGCGCCGGTGCACTTGCTGGTCGGGCCGGGCAATGCTTTCGTGGCAGAAGCCAAGCGGCAGCTATTTGGCCGCGTCGGCATCGACCTGTTCGCGGGCCCGACGGAGACCATGGTCATTGCCGATGAGACCGTGGACGCCGAAATGTGCGCGACCGACCTCTTGGGACAGGCCGAACACGGTTATAACTCGCCCGCGGTGCTCGTTACCAACAGCGAAAAGCTAGCGCGGGACACTCTGGGCGAGATCGACCGCCTGCTGGCAATCTTGCCAACCGCTGACACGGCATCGGTCAGTTGGCGTGACTATGGTGAGGTCATCGTCTGCGATACCTATGAGGAAATGCTGGCCGTGGCAGATGACATCGCTAGTGAGCACGTGCAGGTCATGACCGACCGTGATGATTGGTTCTTAGACAATATGACCTGTTATGGCGCGCTGTTCTTAGGGCCGCGAACCAATGTCTCGAACGGTGATAAGGTGATCGGCACCAACCACACCCTGCCGACCAAGAAGGCGGGGCGCTATACCGGCGGTTTGTGGGTCGGAAAGTTCCTAAAAACCCATTCTTATCAAAAGGTTCTAACCGATGAGGCCGCGGCCATGATCGGCGCTTATGGCTCGCGCTTGTGCATGCTTGAGGGCTTTGTCGGCCACGCTGAGCAATGCAATCTGCGGGTTCGCCGCTATGGCGGGGGCAATGTGCCCTATGGCGAAGCGGCGCCACGGCGCGAAGCTGCTGAATAAGAAACCGAATGATGCGCATTACTTGAGCCGCACGTTCAAGGCCACGCAATTTGAAAGCCCATGATGACCGACGTTCATACCAGCAACAAAGCTAAAATCGCCCCTCTGAGGCAAGCGATGGTGGACTTTGACGCCGATGCGGTACGCGCGGCTCTGCGCGGTCTGATTGCGCCCGATGCCATCATACATATGCCGCATCCTTTGGGCGATTTGCGAGGCCCCGATGCCTATTTTGACACCTGCTATGCGCCCTTGTTTGGGGCCATGCCAGACCTGGAGCGTCGGGACTGGATCGTCATGGGCGGGCAGACCGAACACGGCGATGATTGGATCGGTTGCGGCGGGCACTACATGGGCACCTTTGTTGCGCCCTGGCTGGATATTCCGCCCACCGGGCACTTGGCCCATATGCGCTTTCACGAATTCTATCGCTTCGTTGACGGCAAGGTGGTCGAAATCCAGTCCCTTTGGGACATTCCCGAATTGATGATGCTGGCGGGGGCCTGGCCAATGGCGCCTTCGCTGGGGCTGGAATTTTGTGTGCCTGGCCCGGCGACGCTGGATGGCCTGGTTCCGGGCCCTTGGGATGAAACGCGCGCGCAAGCCTCATGTCAGCACATTGTTGAAATGCTCGAATTTCTGCAGCGGCACCCCAGCCAAGGCGGGCCAGAGGTTATGGAGATGCCGCGTTTTTGGCACCCCAACATGAACTGGTACGGCCCTGCGGGGATCGGCACCGCGCGCGGCAAGTCGGGTTTTCGTAACTGGCACCAGATCCCCTTTTTGCGTGCTATGCCCGATCGCGGACAGCACCAAGACGCAATCACGTTCCATTTTTTCGGTGATGGCGATTACGCAGCGGTGACGGGCTGGCCCAATATGATTCAGACCGTGGCGCACGATGGCTGGATGGGCATTGCGCCTTCGGGCAAGCGCATCAAAATGAAGTCATTGGACTTCTGGCGGATCGAAGCCGGGCGAATTCGCGAAAACTGGGTATTGGTTGATTTGCTAGACACCTACCAACAATTGGGCGTTGATGTCCTGGCGCGCATGCGAGAATTCAACAAAGCGCGCGTGCCTGGTCGTATCGCTTTTCCCGTTGGAGACTTGTAATGCAATTGCCCCGTACCCCCTCGTTTCGTTTGGATGGCCGCCGTGCCCTGGTGGCAGGGGCAAGCTCTGGCATCGGTCTTGCTGCGGCCGTCGCCCTGGCCGAAGCGGGGGCGGAAGTCACCGTTGCCGCGCGCCGCACAGAGGCGCTTGAAGCGCTGGTCGTAGCCCTGCGCGAGGCGGGCCACCAGGCTCATGCCCTGGCCTTGGATGTCAGCCAAGTCGATGCCACTCGCCAAGCGATCAGCGACCAAGGGCCGTTTGATATTCTGGCCAATTCGGCGGGCATGGCGCGCCATTCGCCGGCAATAGACACCCGTGAAGACGACTTTGACGCGGTGGCAGGACTGAACATCAAGGGCGCCTACTTTTTGACCCAAGCCGTCGCGCAGGGACTGATCGCAGCGGCCAAGCCGGGCAGCTTAATCAACATTTCCTCGCAGATGGCTCACGTTGGCGGCCCCGATCGCGCGGTCTACTGCGCGACCAAGCACGCGGTCGAGGGCTTTACCAAAGGCATGGCGATTGAGTGGGGGCCATCGGGCATTCGCGTCAACACCATTTGTCCGACCTTCATTCGAACCGAGCTGACAGAAGCGACCTTCCAAGATCCTGAAAGGCGCGCCTGGATTGAGAGCAAGATCAAGCTGGCCCGCGCCGGGGAAGTCGAGGACATTATGGGCGCGGTGGTCTTTTTGGCCAGCGATGCTTCGGCCTTGATTACGGGCACGGCGCTTCTGGTTGATGGCGGGTGGACGGCTGAATGAGTTCGCGCATCACCTCTCTTGAAGTCGCGGCCAGGGCTGGGGTCTCTCAATCCGCGGTCAGCCGGGTGTTCACGCCGGGGGCCTCGGCTTCGCGTAAGACCATAGAGAAGGTGCGTCGGGCCGCTGAGGAGTTGGGATACCGTCCCAACTCGCTTGCTCGTGCTATGGTGTCTGGAAAAAGCCGGATCATCGGGTTGGTCGTGGCTTATCTCGACAACCATTTCTACCCCGAGGCGCTGGAAAAACTCTCCAATGCCCTGCAAGAAAAGGGCTATCACGTCCTGATTTTCATGGCGTCGCAAACGGCGGGCAACGTTGACAGCGTCGTGCAGGAAATCCTTGATTATCAAGTCGATGGCATCATTGCTGCTTCGGTGGCGCTGGGCTCTGACCTCTCTAAGCGCTGCCGTGAAGCGGGGGTTCCCATGGTCTTGTTCAACCGGAGTCAAGACGATGAAACCATGTCTGCTGTCACCTCGGACAACCGCGCGGGCGGGCGCAAGGTAGCTGAATTCTTATTGGCGGGCGGGCACGAACGCATCGCCTATTTGGCGGGCTGGGACGGCGCTTCGACCCAGCGCGATCGCGAGGCTGGTTTCCTTGAGGGTCTGGCTGCAGCGGGCCGCCAGCTCTACGCGCGCCAACTCGGCAATTATCGCACCGAACAGGCCCGCGAGGCAACGCGCGCCCTGTTCGTGGGGCGCTCGCAAGAGGAGCGACCCGACGCGGTGTTCGCCGCCAACGATCACATGGCGTTCGCCGCGCTGGACGTCTTGCGCTTTGAGTTGGGGCTGTCGGTTCCAGATCAGGTATCGGTCGTTGGCTACGATGACGTGCCCTTGGCTGCTTGGCCTGCCTACAATTTAACGACCCTGCGCCAGCCCGCAAACCAGATGGTGCGCCATACCGTTGATCTGCTGCTCAGCATGATCGACGAACCCGATACTCCCGCAAACCAAGTGCAGATCAACGGCCCGCTGGTGGTACGTGGCTCTGCACGAGTTCCCGAAGGATGGAGCGAATGAAGGGCTTTGACGCCAAATTTCAAGACTTCCCCGATTACATCATCGGGATCACCAAGGAGATTTGGGAGGATCGCGGCATCGCTACCCTGCATCGCTATTATGGCGAGGATATCGTGGTGCGCTCGCCGGGTTCGGTGGTCTTGGGCAATCAGAACGTAATCGCGGCCACAATGGCAACCTTGGCGGAATTTCCCGACCGTCAGTTGCTGGGTGAGGATGTAATATGGTCGGGCGACCCCGAAGCGGGCATGCTCAGCTCACACCGCATTTATTCGACGGCGACCCATGCGGGGGACGGCGTTTATGGCAAGGCCAGTGGCCGCAGGTTGGGCTATCGCATTCTGGCCGACTGCCATGCCATCAACAACCAGATCAACGATGAGTGGTTAATCCGCGATCAAGGCGCGATTGTCCGTCAGATGGGTCTGGAGCCCGCCGCTTACGCGCGTGACTTGATCGAACGGGAAGGCGGGCCGGATCGCTGTGTCCAGCCACTGACGCCAAAAACTGATCAGCCCGGGCCCTACCAAGGGCGTGGCAACGACAATGAGTGGGGCCAGCGTCACGCTGAGCTGCTGAACAGCATCATGTCGGCGGATATGGCCGCGATTGAGCAAGGCTACGACCGCGGCGCGCAGATGGAATACCCTGGCGGATGGACCGGACATTCCTTCGCTGATGCTGACCGCTTTTGGATGGGGCTGCGCGCCAGTTTCCCCAATGCCCAGTTCACCATCCACCACCAAATCGGGAGCGACGATGCCATGATGCCACCGCGATCAGCGCTGCGTTGGAGCCTGTGGGGCAAACATGATGGGTGGGGCAGTTTTGGCACGCCGACGGGTGCGCAGGTCTATGTACTGGGCATCAGCCACGCTGAATTCGGCGCTCTGGTAGGTGGGGAGCCCAAACTACGCCGCGAGTGGACCTTGTTTGATGAGACCGCCGTCTGGAAACAGATCGCGCTGCAAACCGGCTAGCCGCCGCTAAGTGCTTGCAAGGGCCCCTACAGGTGCCCTTGCCGAGGGGGTAGGACACGGACTTGAGACCTGAACGGGATATTCCCAGAAACGAGAGATGACATGACGCAGGACATATTTTCCCGCATCGTTCGCTACGGCGATTTGCAGCCGTGCAAGACTGCTTTTATCGACGCCCACACGCCGGGCTCGGATCAAAAAGAGAATTTCACCATTATCGGCGGCGGCGTCTCAGAGAGCCCCGACCAGCACGTCCATATTCGCCAAACGCCCGGCTTTAACATCGGCGCAGCGGGCCAGCCGCCCAAGTGCCGCAATTCGTTGCACAGCCATACCACCGCTGAGGTGTTCTTCGTGCTCAAGGGGCGCTGGCGCTTTTTCTGGGGGCGCTGGGGAACCGCGGGTGAGTTCGTGGCGGAAGAGGGTGATATTTTTAACATTCCGACCGGTATTTTCCGCGGATTTGAAAATATCGGAACCGACTATGGAATGATCATGTCCATGCTGGGCGGCGACGATGCTGGCGGTGGCGTGACTTGGGCTCCGCAGGTGATCGAGGACGCGCGCGAACACGGGCTGGTTCTTGGTGAAAACGGCGTACTGTATGACAGCAAAAAGGGCCAAAGCTTGCCGCACAATGTGCAGCCCATGCCCTTGCTGACCGACGAACAGCTCAAGGCTTATCCTGAGGTGCCCGTCGAGGGCGTAATTCGTGACTATGTGGCGCGTTATTGGGATCTTATGGCCCTAGCGCGCAACAAACCCGCCAAGGTGATCGGCGAAAATGCCTTGCTGAAGGACAAGCCCGGCTTTGAGGTCGAGTTCTTGACCCGTGGCTCGGTCCCCGACGAGATGGCGGGCCCCGATAAGCACACCGTGTTGATGCCCGTTCGCGGCCATTGGCGCTTGCGCGTCGATGGTGTCGAGACCGCGCTCAATCCCGGCGATACCTGCTTGATCAATCCAGGCGAGGCCTATGCCATCGCTCCGTCAATGACCGGTGAGACGAGCCTCTATCGCATCACAGCGACCGACGATCCAGCCGGGCCGACCTGGCAGGGCTAGGTATTGGCCGGCAGCCAAATGCCGACGGCGGTTCTGTCAGGTGCAGGGCCGCCCTTGGCCAAAAACCTAACAACCAACACCAAACGAGCAAGAGGAGGCGCGCCGCCATGACCAAGATTCCCACCACCCACGTTGGAAGCTTGCCGCGCAGTCAAGAGGTGGTTGATTTCATCTTCGCGCGCGAGAATGCCCAGCCCTATGACCAGGCGGATTTTGATGCCTGCATGCGTGACGCGGTCGCCAAGACCGTCGCGCGCCAACGCGTGGCGGGCGTGGATGTAGTCAGCGACGGCGAGACCTCGAAGATCTCATACGCTACTTACGTCAAAGATCGCTATACGGGCTTTGACGGCGATAGTCCGCGCAATGCCCCGGCCGATCTGAAGATGTTTCCGGGCTTTCTTCAGCGGCTGGCTGATGATGGCGGCACCCCACAATACGCCCGGCCTATGTGCGTCGGCGACGTGCGCTCTAAAGGGCAGTCAGAGCTGGAAAAAGATATCGCCAACCTCAAGTCGGCTATGGCAGATCAAGGCGTCGAGCGCGGCTTTATGAATGCGGCCTCGCCGGGCGTCATCTCCCTGTTCTTGCAGAACGATTACTACCGGACGCGCGAGGCCTATTTGGCGGCCTTGGCCGATGCCATGAAGGCGGAATACGAGACCATCGTTGCCGCGGGCCTGGATCTGCAGCTGGACTGCCCCGACCTGGCGTTGTCACGGCACATGCTGTTCAACGATCTGAGCGACGCCGAATTCGTGAAGATTGCCGCTATGCATGTGGAGGCGTTAAACCATGCGCTGCGCGACGTGCCGCAAGACAAGGTGCGGGTCCACATCTGCTGGGGCAACTACGAAGGCCCGCACTGCTGCGATATCGCCATGGAGCAGGTCTTTTCGACCCTGATGGCGACCCGCTCACGCTATGTGCTTTTCGAGACCTCAAACCCGCGCCATGCCCACGAATGGCAGGTTTTTGCTGAGCGCAAGGCCGAGATCCCCGACGATAAGATATTGGTGCCGGGCGTGGTAGACACCACCACCAACTTTGTCGAACACCCCGAGCTGGTCGCTCAGCGCTTGGAACGCTTTGTTGGCATCGTTGGCGCAGACCGCTTGATGGCGGGATCGGACTGTGGCTTTGGCACCTTCGCAGGTTTTGGCGCGGTTGACCCAGACATTGCATACGCCAAGCTTGCGAGCCTTTGCGAGGGGGCGGCTCTGGCCTCTGCGCGCGCTTGACACCGCTGGTCTTTTTGCCCGGCATGATGTGCGATGCGCGGCTGTTCGCGCCGCAATTTGCCGCTCTGTCGGGCCGATTCCCTGTCATGAACGCACCCCTTGGCGAACGGGATAGCATGCCCGCATTGGCGCGCGATTTCCTGGCGATGGCACCGCCGCGCTTTGCGTTGATCGGGCTATCAATGGGCGGAATTTTGGCGATGGAAATCATCCGCCAGGCGTGTGATCGTGTTGCAGGATTGGCGCTGCTTGATACCAGCCCACTGGCGGAGCGCGAGGAGACCAGGGCGCGCCGCCAGCCGCAAATCGAGGCCGTCCAGGCGGGCGACCTGCCGCGCATCATGCGCGACGAGCTAATCCCCAGCTATGGCATTTGCGGACCCTATCGACTGCAAGTTGAAGATGCCTGCCTCGACATGGCGCTGGGTCTTGGCCCTACGGCATTTCGCAACCAGTCCATCGCTCTGCGCGAGCGGCCAGACCAGCAACAAACGCTGCGCCGCTTCAGCGGCCCCAGCCTTGTGCTGTGCGGGCGGCATGATCCGCTTTGCCCGGTCGAGCGCCACCAGCTTATGAGCGCATTGCTGGCGGATGCACGTTTGGTCGTGGTCGAAGAAGCGGGGCACCTGCCAACATTAGAACAGCCGTCTGCGGTCAACACGGCGCTTGAGGGTTGGTTGGCCCGCTTGGCTTAGCATTGTTGGCGAAGGTCATTCATACCAGACCAGCCGTCCGATACCGTGCTGGATCGGTGCAGTATGCTCGCATTCGCGCTGTTGGCTTTGGGTGCAGCTTGACGCCGTTCGCGAAATGCAGGAATTCTTATGCGCGTTTGCTGTGTTGCGCGCGGCGTAGTTGTCGGCACTCGACATCAAAAGAACCAGCAGCGCGCTAATAAGGAATTTGTTATGCCAGGAAAACCCAGCGGGGTTGAGAAGCGGATTGGCGGCCGCGTCGCGGCACTTCTGGTCGCTGGCCTCTTTGCGTTGGTCGCCCTTGTCGCGCTTGGATCTGGCGGCGGCCTCACTAGTCTCGCCCGCGTGATCGGTCTGGGCTGGGCGCAAGGGGTTGGCTTAGATCCCAATCGCCCCAATGTGCTGATCATCTATACCGACGATCAGAGCTTTGAAGATATTGATCTGTTCGCACAGCGCGCTCCTTCGCGAACGCCGGCCATTGATGCCTTGTTTGAGGGCGGGCTTCGTTTCACGCAGGCGCGCGTGACCTCAAGCATGTGTACGCCCAGCCGCTACGGCTTGCACACAGGGCAACTGGGCTCGCAAAGTTTCGCTCATGCATCGTCCGGCGTACCGCGCAACGCATCAGGATGGCCGTATGCGTCCGGTGTGACTGCTCTGCCGCGCTTAAGTGTGAGCTGCTAATGCCCATTATCGTTAATGGGCATTATGGGGCGCGTGATGGAGACGAAGAAGGTCAACAATCGGCGGTATTGGTCTGA
>JAUIDR010000100.1 GCA_030428565.1 Alphaproteobacteria bacterium | reverse complement strand
CGTGTCTTGCGGCGGATGCCCTTGACCAACTTGTCGGCCGCGTCCTTCGATGTTCCGGATTTCTTGTTCATCTTCGCTCCTTGATGGCTACGATGAACCAGAAATCCTCCGTTACGAAAAAATCAAATCTGTCCCATAGGCGCTGACGTCAGACACATTAGCAGTTCACACTGAACCGCGGCAGAGCAGTCACACCGGACAGATACCCCTGAGCTGAACCCGGCTGAAAACGTCTGGCAATTCCTACGACAGCGGTTCCTCTCAAATCGGGTCTTTCGTGACTACCAGCATATCGTCGATGCCTGCACTGTCGCTTGGAACGCGCTCATAGAGCAGCCTTGGCGTATTATGCTGATCGGACCACGCAAATGGTGCCACGCGTCATAGCGGTGCGCGATTGGTATTAGCCTACAACTTTGACCGCCTCGTCTTCCATGAACGGCGACAAAGCGCAGGATAGGTGCGTCCAAAACCGCTGGAGGCGGCCCAATCGGCCAACGAAAACGGGCAAATCTGACCCAGAGCGCGGCCTGTCGTGGTCACAGTCGGCCAGCCATGCCAAAATCTTGTCGCCGTGCGCGCAGGTCAACCGTTAATGCGGGTGCTCAGCTCATGGTGCTCTTGGGAAACGCCTCTTTCGCTTTCTACTTGATCCACCAACCCGGCTTGCACTTATTGAAGCTGTTCATTCGCAGCGCGATGCCGTCGGACCTGGTGTTTTTCCCGGTCTCGCTACTGCTGATAACTCTAGTGTCCGTGGGCATCTATAAGCTCTATGAGATGCCCGCCGAGCGCTTCCTCAAAGGCTGGATCAAGCGACACATCCCTTGAGGATGTTGCCAAGGAGGCAGGCCAAAGCCCAGGCCAGAGTGCCGAATTAGGGCCGCCAGGCATCGAGCCCTTAGGCCTCCTCCTCAATGACCGCTGGCCCAGTGTTCTCTGGCCCGGTGTTCTCTGGCTTACTGCTTTCTGGCTCAAGGTCCAAGCCGTCTTCGAGATCTCGCAGCGCATTTTGCGCCAAGCTATCGTTAGGGTAGGCCTCCAGGATCTCACGGTAGGCCTGGATGGCACCTTGGAGGTCGTTCTTGACCCGCTTGCGATAGGCCGCTGTACTCAAGCGCGCCAACGCCTCGGTTTGCGGCGAAGGCACGAAAGCCGCGTCGCTGCCATAGGCGCCCAACAGCTCATACACCGTGATGCTGGCTCTGCGCCCCGTGACCTGCACGTCTCCCAGGGGACGCACGCACAAGGCTTCACCAGCTTCCCTATAGACCGAGTGGCTGATGCAGATGTTGCTGCCATAGCCCTTGTTCAAGGCTTCCAGGCGGGCCGCGACATTTACGCCGTCACCCAGCACAGTATAGCTCATGCGCTCGGACGAGCCGACATTACCCACCACCACTGCGTCGCAATGGATGCCAATGCGGACTCTGAGCGCCCCCCGTTTCGGCCGCGCAAACTGGCGGTTCAATTCGCCAATGTCGCGCTGGATGCGAAGCGCCGCCAGACAGGCGCGCTTGGCATGGTCTTCCAGCATCGCAGGCGCGCCCCAAAAGGCCATAACGCCGTCGCCTACAAACTTATCAATAGTCCCAAGCTCCTGATTGACCGCCTCTGTCGCGATGTTCAGGTACTCGGAGATCTTTTGGACCAGCTCATTCGACGGGATTTCTGCGGCGAGCGTCGAAAAGCCCTCGATATCTGAAAAGAACACTGTCAAGAAGCGGCTGCTGCCACCGATTTCCAGCTTTTGGTCGCTGGACAACAGCTCGCGCACCAGGCCCACAGGCACAAAAGACGCAAAGGAGTGGATCGCCATGTCCAGCGTTTCGATGGCCTGTGACAGCTTGCGGATTTCTTTGACGTTGGTTCGGGGCAGCTTGGTGCTGTCTATGCGCTTAAGTTCTTTGACCTTATCAACGTTCTCCACCAGCGTTTCCAATGGCCGCGCCAGCCGACGCGACAGGGCCAAAATCACGATGATCTGCACCAGGACCGCCACCAGCCCTAAGACCAACACGCGCTGATTGTTGGCGCGGATCGAAGCGTCAAAATCATTCATGGGGGCAATCACGAAGACCTTCCAGGCCTTGTCCTGCGAAGCCGCAATGGGCTTCAGCGAGGCGACATAGTCAATGCCGTCCATCTTGACGAAGAACGACTGCCCACCCAGCTCCTCGATCCTACGACGGCTATAAACAATGCCAGCCAGCGCCTCTTCCCAATCTGAGATGTGAGGCAGGCTGAGGCGATCATTGACCTGCCGTGCCACCGTCTTTTCGGCTGAATTGGCAATCACGACGCCCCGGTCGTCCAGAATAAAGCTCATAGAATTGGGGCTGACTTTGCGTAGAGCCAGATAGCTGGACAGGCCGTCCAGTGTCAGGTCGATGGCAACAATGCCGCCTAGATTTTGCTGAAAGCGGATAGGGGCCGCAATGGTGAAACCGACCAAAGACAAGGTGGCGAACAGGTCGGGGTCAGAGATGGTTAGGCTGTCGGCAGTCTTGGTCACTTGATACCAGGGACGCTTGCGTGGATCGTAGCTGGTTTGATCGACAGAGGTCCCAAGCGGCTGATTATCCTTATCCAAGAAGACATAGGTCTCTTGTATGCTGCCGTCGCTCTGTGGTTCCATCCAGCGGCGCGCAAAAACACAACCTTCAGGAATAGGTTGACCGTGGATTACCTGGCCGGCCTTCATGCGGCGCCCTTGCAGAAAGCTGCCGTCCGCCTCCAGCCCGACATAGGCGCTCAGGATGTCGTCCGACCCGTTCGTAACCGAGGACAGATAATCGAGGGCCGAAAGGTCTTGAAATAGGTCTTGTTGAATGGTGCCCGCGCTGGCCATGTCGGCAACGCTCGCGGAGATCTGACGAAACAAGAGCTCGATGCTGGTAGCCACATTCTGCTGGTGATAGGCGATACGTTCTAGCGATGCGGAACGCCCAACCTGCTGGCTGGTGATATAGTTGTAGGCCAGGACGCCAACAAACACGGGCAAGGTTAGCGCCAAAAACAGCCCAAGAATGACCGACCTCAAGCTTGGCCCGCTGCTCGCGGCCTTCGCTTCGCTCTCAGAAAGATCGCCCGTTACAGCGGATTGCCCTATCTTCATGCTAACCCCATACCGACGCATTTGAGCAGAGACACCGCATCAAAGAAAGCCGCGGGCCCAGGGCTGGAGCACGACAACCACCCAAACCGCTTTGCAAATGATGTGGATCGCCTGATCCTGATTGAAGCTGATTTTGCCCGCACATTTGGCGTAGTCCGTCGCAGCATGAATGACAAGTTCGGCCAGCCCCAACCAAAGCGATTGCGTAATGACGCCAACAAATCCGGCATGAATGATTGAGTGCATCAAGAGCGCTTGATACCAAGGCATTCCTGGCAGAGGGGCGGTATGGTTCTTCGCCTTGGCCAGGAAATCACCTTGGAGAGGATAGTCGGCGAGCGCGTGCCCAACAATTAGGAGCCCCATTATTTCCCAACCGTTCATTGACATTCCTCCCTTTCTCCAAGCCGTCCACCGTATGGTGCCCGGCGCTGATCAGAGTGTTGAGCCATTAGACCATGCCCGAGGAGATCGCAGGGCGCAAGATCTAACCGGGTGACCATTCGTTCCCTGCCGTCGTGCCTTGTGCCCGCCTCAAAGCAGCAGCCGGTGCAGCCTGCCTTCACCGACCTGGCCCCAGCATTTGAGCACTGTGGCTCGTCGCAATGTGGCCTACCCAAAATGACATACTCTTGAAGTGGTCCCGTTTACTTAGACAAGATAGCAGCGGTTTTAGTGTGTCTGACGTCAGCGCCTGTAGGACAGATTTGAGGTTTTCGTAACGGAGGATTTCTGGTTCATCGCAGCCATCAAGGAGCGAAGATGAACAAGAAATCCGGAACATCGAAGGACGCGGCCGACAAGCTGGTCAAGGGCATCCGCCGCAAGACACGCCAGACGTATTCGGCTGAGGAGAAGATCCGCATTGTCTTGGCGGGCCTGCGGGGCGACGAGAGCATTGCCGCCCTCTGCCGTCGTGAGGGCATCAGTGAGAGCCTGTATTACACATGGTCGAAGGAATTCCTCGAAGCGGGCAAGCAACGCCTGGCCGGTGACACTGCCCGCCAGGCGACCTCGC
>JAUIDR010000051.1 GCA_030428565.1 Alphaproteobacteria bacterium | reverse complement strand
CTAAGCACTAACCCAATCAAACCAATGAACCCACACGTCTTGCGTCTCGAAATATCCGTTACAACAAACCAACAGCTCGCTGCCCGAATATCCCTTCCATTCATCTCTACTTTTTCGAATATCACGCACCACCTTGGCTGGTGCCACCCGCTCTCGTTTCGCCGTCGGCGTGTCCGTCGCTTGGGAGCCCGGTGATACGCCCGCACCCCAACCTTTGCAAGCAAAAAATTCACGAAATTGAAATTTTTTTAGAGCAGCCCCAAATCGGCCAACTCCGCCCGCATTTCTTCAGGCATTTCCGCGGTTTCATCTGCGCCGTTGAGCTTATCCACCAGATCAGGCGGCGCGTCTTCGGCCTTGAGATAGCGCCAGCCCTGGAAAGGACGGTGCGGCCAAGGGTGGGTCTCAACGATGGTGTCGTCCAACAAGATCCGGCAGGCGGTGTGATCTTCACGTTTGACGCGTTCCAAGCCGATGATGGCTTGTCGGCAGACCAACTTGCCAGACACCACCCAATAGAGCGAGCCTCCCGCCAGCAGCTCCTCGGCGCGCTTGGGCCACATGCGCGTCGTATGGCTCATAGCCTCCAGGCCAGTCTGGGCGCGGTGGCGATGGCGCCAGTCGATCAGATCTTGCAGGCTGGCTACCCCCACGCAGAGCTTTTTCAAATGAAGCTGTCCTGGAACGATGGCCCCCGCCCTCTCCTTTTTGACCGCCACGACTAGAGCCCCTCCAAGGCTTGGCGCAGATCGTCCAAAAGATCCTGGCCGTGCTCCAATCCGATCGAAAAGCGCAATAGGTCATCTGGCACCGGTGAGGTCGGCCCTTCGATTGGGGCGCGGTATTCGACCAGGCTCTCGGTGCCGCCCAGCGAGGTCGCCCGTGCGAACAGGCGCAAACGGGACAGCGCAGTCAGAACCGCATCCCGCCCGCCCGCCAGACGCAGGGACAGCAACATGCCAAAGCCGCCGCGCATATCCCGACACGCAACGTCTTCGCGGTGCGGATAGAGGATCTCTCGCAAGGCTGGATGGCCTTCTAGGGCCTCGGCCAGCATCAAGGCCGTTGCAGAACTCGTCTGGACCCGCAGCGCCGCGGTGCGCATACCGCGCGCCAACAGCCAAGCATCAAAGGCAGAGGGTACCGCGCCCATGCCAGCACGCAGGCTCATCAGCCGCTGCATGAATTCAGAATTAGCCTCGCGCCCCAGCAGCACGCCGCCCAGCATATCCGAATGGCCATTCAAGGCTTTGGTAGTCGAGTGAAACACCAGATCCGCGCCCAGCGTTAGCGCCCTTAGCAATATGGGCGTTGCAGCGGTGGCATCCACGGCCAGACGCGCGCCCTGGTTCTGGCACAAGGCCGCGAGCGCCGGAATGTCGGGCATGTGCAACATGGGATTGGTCGGCGCTTCGCACAAAACCAAACGCCAGCAATCAGCGCCGCCTTGAGACAGCGCCTGCTCGACCGCCGCCAAGTCGCGCATATCCACCAGATGCAGGCCGAGCCCCCAAGTCTGACAAAATCGCTCTATCTGCCCGCGTAGGGCCCAGTACATATGACGCCCGGCAATGACTTGATCGCCCGGTCGCATGGCTTGCAACAAGACCATTCCTGCGGCCTGCCCTGAGGCGAAGAGCTGCGCCCAGACCTGATGCGCGTCCAACATAGAGCCAATCCCATCGGCGATAGGCTGTGCCTCGATTTGCGCCAAGACGCGCTCGACGATGCAATAGCCGGGGTTGTGATCGCGGCCATAGACCTGGCCTGGGCGCATGAGCTGGTTATCCGGCAGACGCGCATAGGTGGTTGAGGGCTGGATCGCGGGCACCAAGCCTGCGCTCTGTGGGTCGATAAAGTGGTCCAACTGGGCCAGAAGCGTTTCAATATGCATGGCGCCAGATCAGCTAGTCCCCTGCCTTGTGTCAAGCCTCCATCCAGACCATTTCATGGCTTGGTTCATGGCTTGGATTAAGCAGCCTCAACGCTGGCGACCACTCCCATTCCGCCGGCCGTACAGACCGAAATCAGGGCCTTGGCGTCCCCGCCCTTGGTGGCCAGTTGCTTGGCCGTTCCTCCCAAGATGCGCGCGCCGGTGGCAGCAAAGGGGTGACCATAGGCCAAGCTGGAGCCTTTGGGATTAATGCGGTCAGCTTCAATCTCCCCCAACGGCGCATCGCGCCCTAAATGCTCGCGGCAATAATCGCCGTCTTGCAAGGCCTTCAGTGTCGCTAAGACCTGCGCGGCAAAGGCCTCGTGAATCTCAACCAAGTCGAAGTCGCCCAAGCTACGTTCTTGACGCGCCAACAAGCGGCCCAGCGCAATCGTCGGTGCCATCAATAGCCCGTCGCCTGCAACGAAGTTATTCGCCGCCACATCGCCGCCGGTCAGATAGGCTAGGATCGGCAGGCCGCGCTCTTTGGCCCAGTCCTCGCTCGCCAGCAACAGGCTAGACGCCCCATCGGTCAGCGGGGTCGAGTTACCGGCGGTTAGCGTGCCTTGACCCGAGCGCTTGTCGTAGGCGGGCTTGAGCTTGGCCATAGCCTCTAGCGATGAATCGAAGCGAATGTTGTTATCTTGCCATACCCCTTCGCAGGGCACGATGAGATCATCGTGAAAGCCATCGGCATAGGCAGCGGCGGCCTTTTGATGAGAGCCGTGCGCCCAAGCGTCTTGGTCTTCGCGGCTAATGTCCCAGGTCTTGGCCATCAATTCGGTATGGTCGCCCATCGACAAACCGGTCGCCAGCTCCGAGGTGCTGGGCGGGCTGGGAAGCAGCTCAGCGAAAGAAAAGCCCTTCAACGCGCCGAGCTTTTGCCCCAGGGTTTTGGCTCGGCTCGCCTTGACCAAACGCTTGGCAAAGCGGTCGTTGGCCGAGAAGGGCGAATCAGAGATGCTATCAACCCCGCAAGCAATGCCGCTGTCGATTTGGCCCGTGGCAATCTTGGCCCCGACCTGCAAAGCGGCCTGCAAGGAGGTTCCGCAAGCAATCGACATGGTGATGCCCGGGGTGGAAGGCGCTAGACTGGTGTGCAAGACCGCCTCTCGCGCCAGGTTCCAAAAGCGCTGTTGATTGACGACCGCGCCGCCCACCACTTCACCAATGTGCTGACCCTTGAGGCCATGGGCTTGCACCAAGCCTTCCAGAGCAGCACTCAGCATCTGAAGATTGTTGACATCTTTATAGACGGTATAGGCTCGCGCAAAAGGGATGCGGGCTGAACCGACGATAGCAACAGGTCGAATTTGGGTCTGCATGTCCGTCTGCCTTTCTTATGCGTCTCTTACGCGTTTGAGGGGGTGCTGGCGGCTTCCAGGCGCGCCGCTGCTTGCTTGACATAGTGCAAAGGCCCGCCGCGGAAGGGCGCAAAGCCCGTACCGAAAATAACGCCCACGTCGGCCAAGTCCGCATCGGCGACCACACCCTCGTCAACCGCCAGTTGGCATTCATCGAACAGCGGCTGCAAAATATCGAGGGCCAAGGCGCTAAGATCCTGCCCTTCGTATTCAGCCAGCGAGCGCTGCGCCTTGCGGTCTTTCCAAGTATAAAAGCCCTGGCCGGACTTCATGCCCAGCTTGCCGGCATCGATCAGGGCCTGCATGAGGTCCGCGCCCGGCCCCTCACCATAGCCCAGCGTCTGGCCGACATAGGCCCCTACGTCCAGCCCGACCTGATCCAGCAATTCGATAGGCCCCATGGGCATGCCAAATTGCAGCAGAGCGGCATCGACCTTTTCCTTAGGCGTGCCGTTGGCGACGCTCTCCAGCGCCTTATACATATAAGGGACCAGCACACGGTTGACCAAAAAGCCCTTGGCCGAGCGCACTTTCAACGGTGTCTTTTTGATCTGTGCAGCAAAGGCCAGCGCGGCTTGCACCGAGTCTTCGTGGCTGGCTTCATCATAGACGACTTCCACCAGCGGCATCTGGGCGACCGGATTAAAGAAGTGCAGCCCCACCAACCGGCCAGGGTCTTTAAGACCGTTGGCAATCTCGGCCAAGGGCAATGCCGAGGTGTTAGTCGCCAAAATAGCGTCCGGGCGCGCCTTGGCTTCTATATCCGCGAAGACCTTTTGTTTGATATCCAGCTTTTCGACGATGGCCTCAATCACCACATCAGCGCGAGCCAAGTGCTGGCCCTCAACATCGGGGATCAGGCGCTCTTCGGCCGCTTTTTGTGCCGCCGATCCGCGCAAGCGCTTGGCGAACAGACGCTTTGCCCGTTTGAGCGCGGGCGCGATACGCTCCATATCTAGGTCTTGCAGGCTGACCTCCATGCCCTGCAGCGCGCAGTAGGCTGCAATATCGCCGCCCATCAGCCCCGCACCGACGACATGAACGCGCCGGGCGCGGAACTTGCCTTTGGCCTCTTTCTTCAGGCGATCTTGCAAAAAGAAGACGCGGCGCAAGCTCTTGGCGGTGTCAGACAGCATGAGCGGCGGAAAGCGCTCGACCTCCCCCTTATACATCGCCGCCGAGGAGCCGCCATTGATGCGGAAATGCTCAATTAAGGCGTAAGGCGCGGGATAGTGGTCTTCGCGCGCTTTGGCCGCCGTCATTTTGCGTGCCTGCTTAGCGACCGTGTTGCGCAGCACGCCACGGGTCAAGCGCGCCATGAGGCCCGGCTTTTTGCGCGGGCGCGGCGATAGCAGGGCCTTGCGAACCGCCCAGCGCAACCGCATAGCGTCAGCCACCAGCGCATCGGCCATGCCCATGGCTCTTGCGGCGCTGGCGCGGTATTGCTTGGCGGTCAGCATGGCGGTCAGCCCCGCCTGCCCGCCGCAGCGCTCCAATATACGCGCCGTGCCGCCAAATCCCGGAAAAATACCAAGCTGTATCTCAGGCAAGCCCAACCGGGTCCTATCCGAGCGCGAGGCAATGAGCGTGTCAAAAGCCAGCGCCAGTTCCAGCCCCCCGCCTAGGCAAATACCATCGACCCCCACCGCTGTTGGAACGGGCAGATCCTCGATCCTCTGGAACAGAGCGTGGGCGTCACGAATGCCCTGTGCAATCTGCTCCTCGCTGTCCCAAGAATCGAATTCACTGATGTCCGCGCCAAAGATGAAAGAGCCAGGCTTGCCGCTCAGCATACCAAGGCCCTTGATATGGCCCTCGCGTGCAAGCGGCTCCAGCGCGTCCATGGCCAAGGCCAGCTCGGCCATGGCCTCTATGGACAGGACATTGACGCTCGCCTCCGCCTTATCAAAGATCAGCCAGGCCAGCGCCTCGGCGTCTTGGGTCACGCGCCAGTGTTTGAGGTTGGGAGCAAGGTCTATCGGGGCTGCCATGAGCTTCGTTCCTTTGCGAGTGTAAGAGAGCTGCGCGGATTTTCGTTGCCGGAATGATAACAGATGTCGGTTAGGCCGCTTGGTTTTCCCATTGGAAGCCGTCGGCTTCTCCGCTCAAAAAGGCGTTATGGGTAAAGCGATCTACCGCGGCGACCTGATGGACCAGCTGTTCCAATTCGCGCAGACGTTCGGCCTCCTCATCGGTGAGGATTTGATTTTCGGTCAAGACCTGGAACCAATCGCGATCGTGGAAGGCGCGCAGGCCAAGCTGGCGCGCGCCCTTTTTGACCTTGCGATACAGCTCTTGGTTTTCGTGCGCCATGACGAAGGCCGCTTCAAGCACAGCCAAAGAGTCTCGCTCGCGGCTCTTGGGGACATAGACCGACGGCGTCAGGCGGTCGCGCTGATCGCCGGGGACTTGCACCAAGCCCGCCACCTTGCGCACCAATGCATCGCTAGGTGGCCGACGCCAAGCACCGCGCGGGAATAAGACCGGAGCCACGGCCCAACCCAGGCCTTTGGGCAGGTTGTCCAGGACGCCGCGCATGGCTTCTTGCAGGGCAAAAAGGTGACGCTGCATCACAAAATCCAACAGCGGCAGGTCTTCGTCGTGGCTGCCCAGGTCTTCCCAGTACTTCAGGCCGGCAGCCATGAAATAGAGTTCTGACAAACAGTCGGCCATACGCCCGGCCACCATCTGGCGAGCCTTCAGCCCACCCCCAAAGCTGACCAAAACCACGTTGGACAAATGCGCGAAGGTCGCGGTCATGCGAGCCAACTCGCGATAGTGGCGCGCCAGCGAACGCGGCACGTCGCTTGGCACGGGTGCGGTCCAGCCGCCCGTCAGGTTATACCAAAAGGCGCGCGCTTTGGTGGCGCCCATCCAGCCGACGTGTCCCGTCATGGCTTCGTCAAAGGCCGCCAAGTCACCCGCTTGCAGGGCCTCGATTTCCTTTAACAAGTAGGGGTGGCCACGCAGCGAGCCTTGCGCGAAGGTAATCAGGCTGCGGGTCAGGATGTTGGCGCCCTCAACCGTGATCGCCACCGGTACGGCTTGGTAGGCCGCCAGCAGCAGGTTCGAGGGCCCGTCGCATATGGCCTTGCCGCCTTGAATATCCATGGCGTGATCCAGGGCGATCCGCAGTCGGTTCGTGGCCTGGTACTTAAAGATAGCCGACAGCACCGACGGCTTTTGCCCCTGCCCCAGGTAGGCATTGGTCAAGGAGCGCGCCGCCTCCAACACATAAGCGTCAGCCGCGATTTCAGACAAGCCCGATGCGATCCCTTCCATCTTGCCAATCGGCAAGTCGAACTGGCGGCGGACCAAGGCATAGGCGGAGATAATGCGCAGCGCCGACTTAGTGCCGGTTGTGCCGACAGCGGGCAGCGAGATGGCGCGGCCAACCGCCAACTGTTCCATCAGCATACGCCAGCCCTGGCCCAGCATAGCTTGGCCACCGACCACAAATTCCATCGGAATAAAGACGTCCTTGCCCCAGGTGGGACCGTTCATAAAGGCACCGCCTGCGGGGTCGTGGCGATGTCCCATAACGCAACCCGGATGATCGCGCGGCACCAGGGCAACGGTGATGCCAATATCCTCCTCGCCGCCGAGCAGCCCTTCGGGATCGGTCAGGTAGAAGGCCAGGCCCAGCAGGCTAGCGACCGGGGCCAGCGTAATATAGCGCTTGTCCCACGAGACGCGAATGCCAAGAACCTGCTCGCCCTGGTATTCGCCGCGCGTCACCACGCCGATATCACGCATGGAAGCAGCATCGGAACCCGAGCGCTCACCGGTCAGTGCAAAGCAAGGGATTTCCTCGCCTTTGGCCAGGCGCGGCAGGTAGCGCTGCTTTTGCTCGTCGGTGCCGTAGTGCGCCAGCAGCTCACCTGGCCCCAAGGAGTTGGGCACCATGACCGTCACCGCCGCTGCGCCAGAGCGAGAGGCAATGCGCGAGACGACTTCAGACTGCGCGTGTGCGGAAAACGCCAGGCCGCCAAAGGCCTTGGGAATGATCATGCCCAAGAAGCCTTGTTCTTTGATGAAAGACCAAACTTCGGGCGGCAGATCACGACGCTTGGCGCGGATATCCCAATCATCCAGCATTTCACAGAGCTGGGCCGTCGGGCCGTCCAGGAAGGCTTGCTCCTCGGCGCTAAAGCTGCGGGCGGGCGTCGCGCGCAGCTTGGCGATGTCGATCTTGCCTTCAAAAATTTCGGCGTCCAGCCCGACGGTACCTGCATCCAGGGCCGCTTGCTCGGTCTCCGATACCGCTGGCAAGATGGGACGAATGATGCCCATGATCGGGCGCGTTAACAGCGGTCGGCGGATGTAGGGTAGGCTCAGCAGCAGCAAAATGACCGACGGTGCCAGCAACAAGATGAGGGCAATCGGCCCGGTCAGGCCGTAATAAAGGGCCGCAGCTGCCGCCAGCAGCAGGGCAACACCTGCCCAGCCTTTCAGGTTAAGACGATAATAGGCCGCCGCCGTGAGCCCCGCGGTCAGGACCAGCAATACCAGGACAACTTGCATAATCTTTAGGACGCTCACGCGCCCACCTCATGTTTCCCTTAATGACAAACACCTTACGTTAAGGTAAACCTACGTGCAAGCCTTTTGCGATCATGCCCTTGGGGCATAACCTATATGTGAGAACCATCGCACCGCCAGGGGCCGCTTTGTCAGTCCTGGAACCGCCCGGCTTGGACATAGCTTAGGAAGGCATCCGCGCCGCGCTGCACCTCTTCGGCGCTGGCGCAGAAGGAAAAGCGGACAAAATGATGGCCGCGAGCCGGGTCGAAATCGATGCCAGGTGTAATGGCCAAGCCAGTCTCGCCCAGCAAACGCGCGCAAAAGGCGGGGCTATCTTGGGTCAAATGGCCGACGTCAGCATAGATGTAGAAGGCGCCATCTGGCGGTGCCATGGTGGTCACGCCGGCGGTCTGCAGCATGGCGAGCAGTGTGTCGCGATTGCTGGCATAGGTCTGCTTCAGTGCGTCCAACTCCGCGCGGGCGTCCAGCGCCCCCAAGGCGGCGACCTGGGAGACATGCGGCGCGCAAATGAACATATTGGCTTGCAGCCGGTCGATGGTGCGGCGCAGATCTTCGGGGACCACCAGCCAGCCCACTCGCCAACCGGTCATAGAATAGTACTTAGAAAAGGAGTTGACGACGATCGCGGAGGGGGATGAAGCCAAGGCAGTGGCTTCCTTCGCGCCATAGGATAAGCCGTGATAGATCTCGTCTGAAATCAAGCGAATGCCCTTGTGGTGGCAAAAGCGTGCGATCTCATCCAGCGCTTCGGGCGTCACCATAGTGCCGGTCGGGTTCGAGGGGCTGGCCAAGATCAAGCCCTGAAGGCCGCCTGGCTGCTTTAGGGCCGCCTCCAGGTGCTGAATGCTCGGCTGAAAGCGGTCTTCGGGGCCGACGGGGATTTCCACCACATCCAGGCCCATTGCCCCCAAAATATTGCGATAGGCCGGATAGCAGGGCGAGGCCATGGCGACGCGATCCCCCGCCTCAAAAGCCGCGATAAAGGCCAGGTTGAAACCCGCCGACGAGCCCGCGACGATGGCGATATTTTCCGGATCAACGTTGACGCCGTAATCCTCTTGATAGCGGCGCGCCAGACCTTGCCGCAAATCCTCGCGGCCAAAGCTGGTCGTGTAGCCGAGTGAGGCCTCAGACAGGGCCGCCGCCACCGCCTCTTGCGCCCGCTTGGGCGCACCCGTCCCCGGCTGGCCAATCTCAAGATGGTAGACCGGCAGCCCTTTGGCAGCACGCGAGCCCGCAGCCTTGACTACATCCATCACAATGAAAGGGCCGACAGCCTCGCCTCTGGTCGATGGTGCGAAGCGTTTCTGGTCAGCGCGCGCAAGCATAGGAACTGTCTCTCTTTTTGATCGGTGGCACGCTGAAACGCGCGCCAAGAATGGTTAGTCTGCCGCCTCATACGGCCCCTGCCTCCTCCTGGCAAGCAAAAAGACAGGCCGAAAGGACAAAATTGCCGCTTCTAAGCGTTATTACGCGATAACGTTCTAACTTTTGTTTATGACAGGCACATTGTCTTTTATTATCCTCCCGGTATCGCGATTTTGTTCCTTGCGGTTTACAAAAACTTTTTGATAGGCCGGGCCCCTCTAGACGACGGCATGCTCCCCACTATTCACAACCCCGTCGCGCGGGCACGCTAGCCTTGCTCTGGTCGAATTTTGCGGGCAAGCAGGGGCGATCCTTCTTGCAACGATACAGAAAGCCCCGATTTGCGCGCCGTCTCGCTTTATAAAACCTGGCTCTTATTGCTTGTCTCCGCGGTTTTACTGGCGCTGAGCCTCGCTGTTCCGTCAGCGCAAGCGCAAGGCATGCGCGTCATTCGCGACGCCGAGATCGAAGCCTTCCTGAAAGATGTCAGCGGTCCGATCTTCGCTGCCGGTGGCCTTGGCGCCGATGCCGTCGATTTGGTGTTGGTTATCGATCCTTCGGTCAACGCTTTTGTGACCGGCGGGGCCAACATGTTCATCAACACCGGCTTATTGTTGCGCACCGAATCCGTCGAAGAACTGTCTGGCGTCATCGCGCACGAGACCGGCCACATCGTCGGCGGCCATCTGATCCGTGGGCGTGATGCCATAGCAGCCTCGACCGCCAAGTCGCTGATGGGCATGCTGCTGGGTCTGGGCGTCGCCTCGCTCAGCGACAACCCCGAAGTTGCCAATGCTGCTATCGCCAGCGCACGTGTATTTGCAACCGCCGATGTCTTGCAGTATTCGCGCGCCCAGGAATCCGCCGCCGACCAATCGGCCGTGCATATCTTGGACGCAGCGGGCATGAGCGCACGCGGCCTGCCCAGCTTCTTTGCCAAGCTTGCCAAGCGCGACTATCTCGTGAATTCCAACCGCTATTGGCGCTCGCACCCCCTAAGCCAGGACCGCATCGACCAGCTCAAGACCAACGTTCTAGGCGCCCAAAATTTTCGCCGTTCGGTGCCCTTCGACTTGGCGCTGCGCTTTGAGCGGGTGAAAGCCAAATTGGCGGGCTTCTTGTTGAGCGCGACCGAGGTCGATCGCCTCTACCCGCCCAGCAATACCAGCACTCCTGCGCTCTATGCCCGCGCGACCCAAGCCGTGCGCTCGGCGCCCTTGGAGCAGAGCCTAGCGCTCATCGACCAGCTTATCGCCAGCGCACCCAACGACCCCTATTTTCACGAATTGCGCGGACAAGCATTGCGCGAACACGGTCACGCCGGGGTAGCGATCCAGTCTTATAACCGCGCGTTGCAATTGGCGGGCGAAGAGTCGGTCTTGTTGGCCTCGGCTGCCCAAGTCTATTTGGATGAAGGCAGCTTTAATTCGTTGGCGCAGGGCCTTGGCCTACTCAATCGCGCGCTTTTGAAGGAACCCAGCAACGCAAGCTATTGGCGGATGATGGCAGTCGGCTATGCTAAGGGCGGTGAGCAGGGCCTGTCGTCCTTGGCGATGGCCGAGTCCGGCTTAGCGCTGGGCGATGCAAAGCAAGCCATTGTGCAGGCCAAACGCGCCCAGCAATTGCTGTTGGAAAACTCGCCTTCATGGCTCCGCGCCAAAGATATTGAATACCAAGCCGAGCTGAAATGAGCCTTGCCAGCCCACTTTGCATCGCGCCATCCACAGGTGCGGCCTCCCGCCAGCACCATCGAAAAGAACAACAAAACCTAAGATGATCTTCAACCCGGCTCGTAGGCTGCGGTCGAAGCGCATCAGTGACACAACGAACGATAAGGAAGACACCGCATGTCGAACCCTGTTAGCAGCATCGCTCTTGGCCTCATTGGCGGCTTGGTGAGCGCCGCCGCACTAACGACCTTTTTCAACGCCACCCCCGATAGCTCGCGCTTGGACGCACTGCAAAAGCAAGTCAGCGCCTACGAAGATGAGATCGGCAGCTTGAAACAAGAACTGGCCAAGCAAGCCAGTGCGGTGGCAACCGCAACAGCCACCGCGACGGCGGCAGCCAATGCCCCCGCTCAACAGACCGCCGCCGTCAGCAGCGATGCGATCCGCGATTACCTGGTGAGCAATCCTGACGTGATCTTTATGGACGCCCTGGAAGTGTTCCAGGCCAACGAGCCCGTTTATACCGCGCGTCGTTTCTCTAAGCTGCTCGACGGTGGCCTGCGCGAGCCGCTCTACCACAACGCCAGTGATCCGGTCATGGGCAACCCCGAAGGGAACGTCGTATTGGTCGAGTTCTTTGACTATAACTGTGGCTACTGCAAATCGGCAGCGCCCGGCCTGTTCGATACGGTTGCGGCTGACGGCAACATCAAACTGGTCATGAAGGAATTCCCGATACTGTCTGCAGCCTCCCAGACCGCCGCCAAAGCAGCCCTGGCTTCACAAAAGCAAGACAAGTACGAAGAATACCATACCGCCCTGATCAAGTTCCAAGGCCGCGTGACAGACGCCGTGGTGTTCCAGGTCGCAGAGGAAGTGGGCCTGGATGTCGCTCAGCTGAAGACCGATATGGAAAGCGATGTCATCGCGCAAAAGTTGGCGCAGACCTCAATCTTGGCCGATCAGCTTGGCGTCACCGGTACACCCGCCTTTATGGTCGGTAACACCTTCATGCCGGGCGCGGTTCCGCAAGCGCAGATCCAAAACGCGATCACATTGGCGCGGGCGCAAGCCAGCAATTCCTAAGGCTCTAGTAATTCATAGGGCCAAAGCCGTCCCGCCCGCCCTTCTCAACGGCATGGGCTAGGGGTGGCGCCGACTAGACAACAAAGGGCAAGTTCGGTTCGGGCTTGCCCTTTTGTCGTTTTACTTTCCCCGCGCTGCCAAAGGCGCTAATCTGCCGCGCTGTTTCATCAATATAGAGCTGCCCCATGTCGCAACTGTTGCTTTTGCATGGCCCGAACCTCAATTTGCTGGGCGAAAGAGAGCCTGGCATCTACGGCGATCTTAGCTTGGCGGGCATTGAAAAGGCCTGCCAAGACAAGGCCGAAAAGCTCGGTCACAGCCTGCGCTGTTTCCAATCCAACAGCGAAGGCGCGCTGGTCGATGCCGTCCATGCCGCTCGCCACGATTGCGCGGGCGTCATCATCAACGCGGGCGCCTACACCCACACCTCGGTAGCGCTGCACGATGCCTTTCGCGGCACCCGCCTGCCATTCGTTGAAGTGCATCTGTCCAACGTTTACGCGCGCGAGGCCTTTCGCCATCATTCCTACCTGTCCGCCATCGCTATCGGTGTGATCTGCGGCTTCGGCCCCCAAGGCTACGACTTTGCCCTTGAAGCGCTGGCGCGGAAGATCGCGGATGAAGCAAAGGTTGAGGGTTAAAAGCAGAGCCGTGAGAGCGCGCCGGGCTGGCGGCCCCAGCGATCGCTAAGCAAAACAACACGGCCTATTCTTCGTCGTCATTTGCGCCGGTGCCATCCGACGCCAAGGCACGACGGCGCTTTGCCATGTTGAGCAATCGTTGCCATTTTGGATCATGGTGCGACGCTAGCCCGGCCAGCCGTCCTGCGTGCACCAATCCCAAGGTCTTCTCGCTGAACTGCCCGACCTGATCGCTATTTCGGTACAAGATCACCAGCCCCGGCTCTGCGATGATATCGGGTCCGAGCGGATCTTTTGACGGGCTTGTCTGCTTGCCATCGCTTTGGTTTTTGACATCCAGCAAATCGCGCGCCCAAATCACTCGAAGCCCCGAATGATCCGCTTTCTTGCCGGTGAGTTGCTCGGTTAAAAGCGAGGTGGCCAAGGGTCGTTTTGTGTCAGCATCGTAAGCCGCCAACATGGCAACCTGCCCCTCTTCCAGCGAACGCGCGCCAACCAACGCCAGAGGCGTCGAAGCGATGTATCGCAACCCTTCCGGCTGCATTTTGCAAGGTAATTGAATCTCGGTCGCGGCGGTCACGCGCCCCAGGGCTGCCTTAGGCTCGCGCTCATAATCCAATCGGAACCGCTTAAAATATTGGATCATTTCATAAAATCGGCTGAGATTTGCCAGGGCCGCCAGGCCCCGCGAATAGCCAGCGAGCGCAATTTGCAAGGTTCCCAAGAAAGCAACCAGCGGTGCCAAATTGGCCTGCTGATCGACGGCACTGCTCGTGACCAGAAAGAGTACGGCCGCACAGACAGCGATCGCTGAACCGATGCCAAGGACGAAGGTAATGACCGGTCCAATCAAAAAGCGCTGCGCAAAGGCCGACCGCGCCGCTTCTGCCCGTTGCTGGGGCGGGGCTTCTTTGCCCCCTTTGCCGACCAAAATGGAACGATAGTCGCTCGTCGCCTGTTGTAGCTTTTGCATGGCTTTAACGGCCGACAGCATGCTCGGCACCATGAAGATCGCCGCCAAACCAAACAGGACGAAGGCCAACAGCATAAGCAAGGGCTGCATATAGACCAGGGTGGCCGACGCCAGCAGGGCCGCCAGCAATTTGGGCATGACTTCGGCAATTTGGATCGCCGCCATACTGGTCTGTCGAAGGCCACGCATCAGGTCTCCCGATTGGAGCAACAACAGCTTGGAGGCGTCGGGTTTACGCGGATCGGGCAAGGATTGGCGCGCCGCTACCATGTCTTCGAGCCAGCGCGCAAAAGCGCCAGCCCCGATCTGGATGTAGAGCCAGCGCCCCAGGTAGTAGCTCAAGCTTGAAGCCAGCAAGGCGGCCAGCAACAACGCAACCCGCCCCATAGGCGCAAGCGCTAGGAAAAACGGCCCTATGATGGGAACACTGAAGCTCTGCTCGCCCAAGAAAAGAGCGCTAAACAAAGACAGCAACAAAACGCTAAAGCCCTGAAATGCGGGCGCTGCTAGACCCAACACGAAGGCCAACGTGGCTAATTTCCAATCCTGCCGCGCAAACAGAACCAGGCACCAAGAAACGGTGTGTATGTAGTTGCGAGTGCGTCGCAGCAGCCGAGTAAGGGCCGTGCCCATAACTCAATCCTCTCTAGCGCAAACCCCAAGCAATCGCCTTCGACTGAGCAAGTGGATTTGCAGAAAAATCAATTAGATGGAGCGTGTTGAGTGCATTCTAGTCGACGAAACGCGCTCTAGCCAAAAGGCTGCCCCTGACAGTTGCAACAGGCCCGCCTGCTTGCCAGACTGCCTCGCCTGCAATTGCTCAACAGGCGCAAGACTCGCGGCCCAACTTGACGCCTGTGGGCGCGCAACGCAAGCCTTGGTCGCTTGAGCCCAAGCATCGAAATGACAAATTTATCGTTTCGTAAAGCGTCTTTGTGGCCGGGCCAGCAAAGGCCAGCTCATTCCGAGATAAACTGCCTCAGCATCTGGGCTTCTTGGCCTTCCATCAGGCGCTGGGCTGTAATCATGTGCTCTTGCATAATAGCGCGGGCGGTATCGCCCTCGCCTTGGCGCAGCGCTTGCACCAGGCGTTCTTGATAGTCGCGCCCCTTGGACCACAACCCGATATTGGGCGGCGAATAGAGTTCGCGATAGACGGTCAGGTCAGAGAGCATACGCACCATGAAATCAATCAAGAACCCCAACAAAGCATTGCCCGATTGCGCGGCCAGCAAGGCGTGAAAGCGCAGCGAAGCGATATGCTGTTCGCGTTCCTCATCAAGGGTTTTGGCGGGCTCGGCATAGCGCGCAATGTTGCTCTCAAGCTCGGTCAACACCTCTTCCGACAGCGTGCCTGCCAGCGAGGCCGCCAGTTCCGGCTCCAACACGCGGCGAAGCTGATAGATATCAGCGATAGTCAGGTGCTTGAAATAAAAGTAGTTGCCCAGCAAGGCACGCGCACGCTGCTGCGAGACCTCGTGAACGAAGCTGCCGCCGCCAGGGCCTGTGCGGGTCTTGACCAAGCCTTGTGCTTCCAAAATGCGCATGGCCTCACGGATCGTCCCCTTTGCCATGCCAAAGCGTTCGATCAGCTCGCCCTCGCCCGGCAGGCGATCGCCGGACTGCAAGCCTTGTTCGACCACCCAAGACTTGATGGCGTCGGCCACTTGCACTGGGCGGCTTGGCTTGGTCTCAGTCTTCGAGCGGGAAGTGGCAGGCCGCAAACTGTTCATCTCCGATTGGCGTTAGTGGCGGCGCGATTGTCCGACACGGCTGGCTGGCGCGCGGACAGCGGCCAGCAAAGGCACAACCGGGTGGCGGGTTCAAGGGATCGGGCAACTCGGTATGGCTCTGTTCGGGCGCTGCCAAGGGCCGCCCGACGACGGGCGCGCTGCTGGCCAGAAGCTTTGTATAGGGGTGGCGCGGGCTTTTGAAGATGTTTTCTGCCGGGCCGACCTCGACCACTGAACCAAAATACAGCACGACAATGCGCTCGCTGACCGCTTCGACCACCGCCAAATCGTGGGTGATAAAGATGTAGGTCAGGTCATAGGTTTCTTTCAGGCGAGCTAAGAGGTTGAGCACCTGGGCCTGCACCGACACATCCAAAGCACTCACCGGCTCGTCCAGGATCATGATTTGTGGACTGGCAGCCAACGCCCGCGCAATGCCGATGCGTTGCGCCTGACCGCCAGAAAACTCGTGCGGATAGCGATCCAAAAACTCTTCGCGCAGGTTCACGCTGTCAAAAATCTCACGAATGCGCGCCTCACGATCCTTGCGGCCCATTGCGTGCAAACGCTTTAGCGGGGTCTCCATGATCTGGCGGATCGACTTACGCGGATTGAGCGAAGAGATGGGGTCTTGAAAAACGTATTGGATCAAGCGCCCGAAGGCCGCCGGATCCCCGGTATTCAAAGCCTTTCCGTCGATTTCAATACGACCGCTGCTGGGCTCAAGCAGCCCCACAAGCATACGTGCCAAGGTGGATTTGCCACAGCCGGACTCGCCCACCAGCCCCAGCGTCTCACCGCGTGGAATGCTGAGCGTCACCGGCTGCACCGCGCGCACACCCGGGCGTGCCTTTTGCAACAATCCGCCGGGTTGGCCAAAGGTCTTAGAGACACCCTCGATCTTAAGGGCCAATGGGCGCTGGTCGTCGCGTTCTGGTGTCTGCGTCATGACAAGCTCTCCTCAGGGTCCAGGCATCGCACGGCGCGGCGACCATCGCTTGTGCCCACCAGCTCGATCGATCCGACACGGCAGGCCTGGCTCGCCTTGTTGCAGCGTTCTGCGAAGGCGCAGCCGTCGGGCAGGCGATCCACGGCGGGCGGCAGCCCAGGGATGGCCTCCAGTTCGCGCCGGCCCTGCCCCAGGTCTGGCACACACGCCATGAGCCGCTTGGCATAGGGATGCGCGGGCCTGTCCAAAATGGCCTGACTGGGGCCTTCTTCGACGATCTGCCCGGCGTACATAACCGCCACCCGATCACAGAGCTGAGCCACAACGCCGAAATCATGCGTAATGAAGATAATGGCAAGCTGGCGCTCACGCCGCAAATCGTTGAGAAGCGAGAGGATTTGCGCCTGCACCGTCACATCCAGTGCCGTGGTCGGCTCATCAGCGATGATGACTTCAGGATCGTTGGCCAGGGCCATGGCGATGCTAACGCGCTGGCGCATACCGCCCGACATCTCGTGTGGGTAATTGTCGATGCGGCTCTCTGGATTGGGGATGCGCACGGCAGCCAGCAGCTCCAGAGCGCGGGTGCGCGCCTCGCGTGCTGTGACCTTATGGTGGCTGCGGATGGCCTCGCAGAGTTGATCGCCAACGCGATACAAAGGATGCAGCGTCGACAGCGGATCTTGGAAAATGTAGGCCACCTTATCGCCGCGCATTGCGCGCAGGGTCTCATAGGATGCGCCGATCAAATCCTGCCCCTCAAAGCGCCCTGCACCGCCAGTAATGACGCCCGGCGGCGAAGCGACCAGCCCCATGATCGACAGCGCTGTGACCGATTTTCCCGATCCACTTTCACCAATGACGCCCAGACACTCGCCCGGTGCCACGTGCAAGTTGACGTGACGTACGGCCTTGTAGGTGCGTTTGGCGACACGAAATTCGGTCGAGAGGTCTTGCAGCGCGAGCAAACTGGCGCCATCGGCTTCGGGTGCGGGCTGCTGGCGGTCGATTTGGGTCACCGCGCGCGGGCGGGTCAAAGCCCCAGAGCGCAAGCGCGGGTCCAGCGCATCGCGCACGCCATCGCCCAGCAAGTTGATTGACATGACGATGACGAAGATCATCAAGCCCGGCACAGCCGAGGTATGCGGTGAGGTAATCAGCGCGGAGCGCGCCTCGCCCAACATAGAGCCCAAGTCGGCCTGCGGCGGCTGCGATCCCAGCCCTAAAAAGCTGAGGCCCGCGGTCTCCAAAATCATCCAACCGACCGTCGTTGACATGGCGATAACGATGACCGGCGCTACGTTCGGCAGCAGCTCAAAGACGATGATCCGCAAGTGCCCCATGCCCGCCAACTTGGCGGCGTCGATGAACTCGCGGCGCGCCAGGCTGACCGTCACACCGCGAATATTGCGTGCAAAGAAGGGGATATTGACAGCGGCCACCGCGATCAATGCGTTGACAAGCCCCGGCCCCAAGGCGGCAACGATAGCCAGCGCCAGCAAGATGTAGGGAAAGGCCATCAGCATATCGACGGCCCGCATGATAATATTGTCGGTGCGGCCACCAAAATAGCCCGCCACAATGCCAACCGTAGACCCCAACAAAGCCGCTATCAGAGCTGCGGCGAACCCCACCATCAAGCTTAGTCGCGTCCCCCACATGAGCCGCGAGAGGAGATCGCGGCCCAAGTGGTCGGTGCCCAGCAAATGCCCGGCACTGAAAGGTGGTTTAAAGCGGTCGCCCGTGGCGGTCACGTCGGGGTCAAGCAAGGGCAACCACGGCGTCAACACAGCCAATACCACCACCAAACCCATAATGATGAGCCCCGCCGCCGCCAGCTTGTTGCGAAACAGAAGTTTGAGGAAAGCCATCATGTCTTGATCCTCGGATCCAGCAGGCTCTGGGCAACGTCTACGCAAATGTTGAACAGCACATAGCAAGCCGCGACAAACACCACCCCGCCTTGCACCAACAGGATATCACGCTTCAAAATGGCATCGACCAGCATGCGCCCGACTCCGGGCCACTGGAAGACGATCTCAACGTAGACCGCGCCGGACAACACAAAACCGGCCTGGATACCCAGAACCGGGATGATGGAAACCATGGCCGAGCGCAAGGCATGGCCCATGATGACCTTGCGCTCGTGGACGCCTTTTGCGCGTGCGGTGCGGATATAGTCTTGGCGCAGCACCTCCAGCATGGCTGAGCGGCTCATGCGCGCGATGACGCCCGTCGCCACCACAGACAGCGCCGTTGCGGGCATGGCCAAATGGCGCAAAAGGTCGGGCAGATCCCCGCCGCCATAAATCGCGTACATGCCCGAGACCGGGAACCAGCGCAGATTGACCGCAAAGGTTAGGATCATCATCATTCCCAGGAAAAAACTGGGGATCGAGATGCCGATCAGCACAACAAAAGTAATGAGTTTATCGGCAAGGCCGTACTGGCGCGCCGCCGAGACCACGCCGGCCAAAATACCCAAAATAGCGCAGAGAACGAAGCTGACGCCGGCCAGAATCAAGGTGGCCTGAAAGCGCTCTAACACCTCGTCGAGCACAGGGCGATTGAGGCTAAAACTACGCCCAAGATCGCCCGTCACAAGGTTGCCTAGCCAAATGAAATAGCGGACGACCAAGGGCTTATCTAGGCCCAGATCGCGATTGATGCGCGCGACGTTTTCGGGGGTGGCATAGCTGCCCAAGATGGCGGTGGCCGGATCGCCAGGGATCATTGCCATGATCAGAAAAACGATCACCGTAATGCCAAGCAAAACGGGAACGGCGGCGATCAACCGCTTAAGAATATAGCTCGTCATGGCCCCCTGCCCTGGCTAAGTGCCCGCCAAAATCTCTTGATAAGAAATGATAAAGGACGGGACCAAAACAGTCCCGTCCCTTTCGCGCTAAAGACTTAGTTCTTTTCGACGGACTGCAATTGCAGCAAGAACGAAGGCTCCAAGTTGAAGTTTTGAACGCGGTCGTTGGTGACGGCGTTCTGCTTCCAGTTGGCGACAAAGACCCAAGGCGCGTCTTCTTGAACGATAGTCTGCATCTCTTGATAGAGGCGCGCACGCTCGTTCTGATCGGTTGCGACACGGGCCTTTTCAAGCAGCTCATCAACAGCCGGGTTTGAATAATAGCCCGAGTTAAAGCCACCCTTATCCGGCCAGGCTTCGGTACGCAGCGCCAAGAATGGCAGCGTATCCGGGTCGTTGGTCATCCAAGCCATTTCCGCCATGTCGGCTTTGCCTTCAAGGCCGGGGTTCACTTCACCAAGGAAAGTGTTCCATTCGTAGGTTTGGATCTTAACCTTCAAACCAACGGCGGCTAGGTCGGCCTGAATTGCCGTGCCCATTGCCACCGGGTCCAGCATGCCAGAACCGCCTTCAGTGACGAAGAAGGTCAGCTCAGCGCCTTCTGCGCCCGCATCAGCCAACAGGGCGCGCGCCTGGTCGGGATCGTAGGGGTAAGGCGCTAGCGCTTCGTTGTAGGCCCAAGCAAAGGCGGGCGGCGTCGGGCCGGCAGCAACGTCGGCTGTGCCTTCCAGAACGTCTTGCACCAGGGCTTGCTTGTTGATGGCATAGTTGGCGGCTTGACGAACACGCTTATCCGCAAACGGGCCTTCCTTAGCATTCAAGATCAAGAACCAGACGTGCGGGCCAGCTTGTTCGACAACGCTAAAACCGTCGCCTTGGAATTTAGCCAGCGCGGTCGGCGGCACTTCGACCATCATATCGATGCCACCAGCCAGCATTTCTGCAACGCGGGTGTTGGCGTCGGTGATGGGACGGAAAATGACCGCCTGCGTACCGGCGGCATCACCCCAGTAGTCAGCGTTCTTTTCAATGACCACCGCTTCGTTTGAGCGCCACTCGGCGAACTTGAAGGCGCCGGTACCAACCGGGTTACGACCAAAGTCTTTGCCACTAGCAGCAACCGCTGCCGGAGAGACGATCAGGCCCGTCGGATACGCCAGGTTCGACAAGAAGGGTGCATAAGGCGCGTTCAGCTTGAACTTAACCGTGTTGGCATCAACAGCCATGGTCTCTTCCACTGCCGAGAAGAAGAACGACAGCGGGAACGGTCCTGTGTCGTAGTAGGGGTGGTTCTCGTCCAGCATGCGGTCGAAGTTGAACTTCACAGCCTCGGCGTTGAAGTCGGTGCCGTCATGGAACTTCACACCCGAACGCAAGTGGAAAGTGTACTCGGTGCCGTCGTCTGAGATATCCCAGCTTTCAGCCAAACCGGGCGCCACTTCCAAGGTACCCGGCTTATAGCGGGTGAGCCCTTCATAGAGGTTCACCAGAATTCGAAAGTCGTTGACCGCTGTGACAGCGGCGGGGTCGAGCGACTTGGGTTCTGCGACCTGTCCCACGACCAAAACGCCCGCAGGCGTCTGAGCAGCGGCAGGCAGCGCAGCGGCCCCAAAGGCCAAGGCCGCCGTGGCTGCGATCAGCCCGCGCCGCGTTAGTTGAGTGATTGTCATTGCCATTCTCCCTGTTAGGTAGACGGCGCTTATTTATCATGATAAATTGCAATCGTCAAATTATCATGATAAATAAGCCTAAGAATTATAAACAGGGAGCCCTATGACGTTTTCCATTCTTGCTCACGATCCTCTTTCTAACGCCATCGGCGGCGCGGCGGCGACCGGTAGCCTGTGCGTCGGCGGCTGGGTCTTGCGCGGGGATGCAAGAGCCGGCATGTCCGCCAGCCAAGGCATGTCACCCAGCACCCTGTGGGGCGAAGAATTGCTGCACGAGATGCGCGGGGGAGCCAGTGCCAAACAAGCCGTGCAGCGCGTTACTGCCCTGGATTCCGGCCGGGAACAACGCCAGGCCAGCGCTCTGGATTTAGCGGGCGGTGCGGCGGCTTTTTCGGGCGATCAGAACACCCCTTTCGTCAGCCAGCAGGCGTTCGAGGGCGGAATCGCAACGGGCAATATGTTGGCCGGTCCAGACGTGATACCGGCCATGATCGACAGCTTTCAAAACGGCCCGCCTGGCTTCGCCGAACGGCTGATTGCGTCTCTCAAGGCCGCTCAAGGCGCGGGCGGCGATACGCGCGGGCTGCTCTCGGCGGCGCTATTAATTGTCTCGCGCGACCGCGCCCCGTTGACGCTGCGCATCGACTATGACGACAGCGACCCCATAGCGGCACTTGAAACGCTGTATCATAAAGCCACCAGCGGCGATTATGCGCGTTGGAGCGTACACGTCCCCACCCTTGATGAGCCGGAGCGCAACTGTGATTGATTGGGGAGCCGTGGCGGACCAGCGCTTGGCTGAATTGGCGCAAATTTCTGAACCTGCAAGCAACCAAGACGGCGATCAGAAAGGCAGCAACCAGGGCGTCACGCGCCTACCCTTTACCCGCGAACACCGCGCCGCCTTGACGCTCTTGGAAAGCTGGATGCTCAAAGCCGGGCTCTCGGTGCGGCTCGACGATGCCGGCACCCTGATCGGGCGGCAGGCAGGCCCGCGGGGCGCAGCAACCTTGCTGATGGGCTCGCATCAGGACAGCGTGCGCAACGGCGGTGCTTATGATGGCATTATGGGGGTCTTGCTGCCCCTGATGGCGCTCGAAAAGCTGGCGCATGAGGGGGTTAAACTGCCCTTCGCGGTGGAGATCTTGGCTTTTGCCGATGAAGAAGGCGTGCGCTTTCCAACCGCCCTGATGGGACCGCGCGCTCTGGCCGGCAGCTTTGACCCTGCAGCGCTCGATATGCAAGACAACAAGGGGCAAAGCCTCCAGCAAGCCATGCAAGAATTCGGCCTGAACCCTGTGGCCATTCCCAGCCTAAGGCGCGATGCATCGCAGATTTTGGGCTATGTCGAAACCCACATCGAACAAGGCCCCGTTCTGGAACAAAGTGGTCAGGCCCTGGGCGTTGTCACCGCCATCTGCGGCATTGAGCGCCACCAAGTCAGCCTGATCGGCCAGACGGGCCATGCTGGAACCTTGCCGATGAAGGGGCGCCGCGATGCACTGGTCGCGGCGGCAGCCCTCATCAGCGAAGTCAATCGCATCGCCTGTGCGAGCGACGAGCTGCGCGGCACTGTGGGCGCGCTGCAGCTTTGGCCTGGCGTGGTTAATGCGGTGCCTCAGCAGGTCAATCTTACAATCGAGCTGCGCTCGCCCGATGATGGAGAGCGTGAGCAAGCGGGACAAGCTCTGCAAGCCTTCGCCGGACGCATTGCCGAACAGCACGGTCTAAACCTGAAAATGGTGCGCAGCTATCAGCAAGCCGCCCAAGCCTGTGACACGGCGATGACGGCGAAATTGGCATCGGCAGTGCAAGCGACCGGCAATCAAGGTTTGCGGCTGCCTTCGGGCGCGACCCACGATGCCTCGGCCATGGCCGACTTATGCCCAATCGCTATGCTATTCGTTCGCTGCAAAGAGGGCGTCAGTCACGCGCCAGAGGAAGAGGCCAGCCCGGCTGATATGGGCGCGGCCATCGACGCGCTGTGTCATTTCCTGCACCACTATCCGTCCCAACTTTAGGGCCGAGCAACGCGATTCCGTTCATTGATAGGCAACGCGAAACCGATCATATCTGACCGACGCGATTCCGCTCATTGCTGAGCGCCTGCACTCGCTCCTTAAACGCGGCCAGGACTATTTGCGCCTTGCTTGCTCCCGGCAGTTTTCGTCAAGTGGCCGCGCCTTGGCCCCATTTGGCCCCGTCTTCACCTACGAGAAAAGCCCATGACCGACAACAGTGCCTTTAACGCCCGTTATCCGAACCCTGAACTCTCAGAGCTGCCCGACGATATCCGCGAGCGCATTTTGGCGGTGCAAGACAAAGCGGGCTTTGTTCCCAACGTCTTTTTGAACCTGGCCCGCCGCCCCGACGAATTCCGCGCTTTCTTCGCCTACCACGACGCGCTGATGGAAAAGCCGGGCAATCTGACCAAGGCCGAACGCGAAATGATCGTGGTCGCCACATCGAACCTCAACCAGTGCCAATACTGCGTCATCGCCCATGGCGCGGTTTTACGTATTCGGGCCAAGGACCCTTTGGTCGCTGACCAAGTCGCCATCAACTACCGCAAAGCGGATATTAGCGATCGACAAAAAGCCATGCTGGCCTTTGCGATCAAGGTCTCGCAAGCCTCCTATGAAGTTGGCGAAGCTGATTTTGACACGCTAAAAGCGCACGGCTTCAACGATGAGGACGCCTGGGACATCACAGCGATCTCAGCCTTTTTTGGTATGTCTAATCGATTGGCCAATACGCTGGGTATGAGCGCGAACCCCGAATTCTATGCCATGGGGCGCTAGCACCGCTGCGCTTAAAGGCCCCGGAAAAGGCCCCGAAAAAGGCCCCGAAAAAGGCCCCGGAAAAGGCCCCGGAAAAGGCGCTGGGAAAAGGTCGCTGGGAACTGCAAGCGATTTGGGCCTTAATCGCAGGCATCAAGCAGCCCGGCCGCACAAGCTTTGTGAAAATAGCTGTTTGCTTTGAGCGCGTCTTTTGTGATTCCCAAGCCCTTTTGATATTGCAAGCCCACCTGGTAACAAGCCTCAGAGAAGCCTTGTGTGCAGCCACGTTCGAACAGTTCAAAACTGCGTTTCAAATCCTGTTTAGCCCCAACTGCCAGCGCATATTGGATGCCGGCCTGAAAACAAGCCTCACCTTCTCCCAGCTCGCATCCTTTCGAGAACAAAGAGAGGGAGCGGGCTGGGTTGGCGCTGGTGCCGTCCCCATGCCAAAAAGCCCATCCCGCAGCTAGGCAGCCGGGCCCAAAATTTCTATTGCAGCTATTGACGAGCAGTTTAACCGCCTGACCCGCACTTTCCGCTTCTTGTTCAGTGACCTCTGAGGTCACTACGGCGGCGTTATAGCATGACATCCCATCACCCAATTTACAGGCTTTGAGGAAATAGCTCCGCACTTTTCTGCGAAGATTCTCCTCTGAACCCGCCTCATTGAAATGCCAGGCGGCGGCTAGGCAGCCGTCCAACAACGCCATATCACAGGCTTTGGAATAAAATTGTGCGGCGCGCTGCAAATCGGTGGGCAGGCCGTTGCCGTGCTGATAGGCAAGACCCGCATTCATGCAGCCATTCGCGGACTCTCCGCGGCAAGCAAGGAAGAAATAATGCGCCGCCGTGCGCAAGTCTTGCTCCAGCCCTCGACCTTCGAAATACATGACACCTGCGGCTAGGCAGCCTGGCGCAAAACCGAGGTCACAAGCGCTGATATAGCTATAGAGCGCAAGTTCTAGCAATTCTGAACCTGGGTCAGCGCTTTGTTGCGAATGGTCAAGAATATAAGCTGCATTGAAACAACTCAATTCTCTGCCGCCTTCGCAGCCCAACAAAAAGAATTGCACTGCCTCTTGATCGTTCTGCGGCAAGCCATGGCCCGCTAAATGGGCCTGGGCGACCTCCTCACATCCTTGGGCACTTCCAAACTCGCAGGCCTTGAGAAAATATTGCGCCGCTCGAGCCACGCTCCCAGGGCCACCTGCGCCCGGTAGACTGGCCAAACCCATATCCAAGCGCGCCCTTGCATTTTTGTGTTCAAGGCAAAGCTGCTCGCTTGTTTGCGCCGAGGCGATTTGCAGGGAGAGCCCAAGAAGTGCGCCGCTCCAAATCGCCATCAACAGAACGCGCATTTACACCCCTCTGGTTCTTGTCGTTTGTTCTTTGGCCATGAATGATGGCGCACATCATTGCGACGAAACAAAAGAGATATAACACCGAAACCGAGAGATATACAAGAACATTGTGCAAACATGCTTGAACAAATGTAAATTTACTCGCGTTCAACAGCCTTCCAGTTGTGCCCCGCAATCATTCGCGCAACGAGCAACCGCGCCTAGACGCCAAGTCCAGCGCCTCAATCCGCGCAGCCAGCCAGCGCCGACAAGCGATCGGCCACCAGTGCTTGCAAGCGCCAAAGGTGCGGATCGCGCAGCCCCGCTTTGTCCAGCTCTTTGACGGTGTTCAATAGGTAGCCCGCCATGTTGCCTCGATAGCCGACGGCGCGTGCGGTGATGTCCGCCAGCGTCGCCATGTCAGGCTCGGGGCTATAGAGCGGGTAACTGGGTTGGGTCGCAAACAGCAGCGCAGGAACGCGACCGCAGGCGGTCGTAGCCTCCACCCACACAGGGCTTAGCGGCGGCTCTTGTTCCAGCAAGCTAACCAGCGCCGCCTGCCGGTCCTGCCCTGGGGCCATGCGTTGCACAAAGCCTTTGCAATGGCCGCCGCGGTCCAATGACATCATCAGGCCTGGGCGACTGGGCGAGCCGCGCGCGCGCCGATCTCGCATACAAAAAGCGCGGCGCCAGTCTTGAATTTCCGCGACGCGACGCTCGGCAACGGGCATGCGCGGCTTCCAAATTAAGGAGCCTGCGGCAAAGACCCAAAGGGGCTCGTTGGCGCCAAGCGCTGCCCATATCGCCCTTGCAGTATCTTGGTAGAAATCGGGGTGCGGGCTGCGCACCAGGATGGGCCCTCTTTCATCAGAGCGCTCGGGCACCAGGCTCACAAGCTCGGGTGTCAATCGCAGTGGCAAGTGGGATTGAAGATCGGTGTCGGTTGAATGCATTCTGGCCTCCTTAGGTGGGTAATTCGGCCCTGCTTTTCCCCTCAGCCGAGCCGCTGCGCTCTGCGGTAAGCCTCGACGTCTTCGAGCAATCGCGCGCAGTCTTCATCATGGATTCCCAGCGCTTCAAACTGGCCGACGATATTGGACAGATAGGCATGACTGCTGAGAACGGCGGTGCAAAATTAGACCACGGTAGCGCCGCCCTGTTGGCGGTGCGGGCGGCGTAAAAGTCGTCCACTTTTTCCCTTCTTGTGGCTGCAGGGAGGGCGAGGAGATATACACCGTGG
>JAUIDR010000050.1 GCA_030428565.1 Alphaproteobacteria bacterium | reverse complement strand
GGGCGAACCAGGGCTAGGAGCGGCAGGGCCAGGCATAACAGCGAGATCATATTGAGCAAGAGGGTCATGCGCATCTCCTTGGGTAGGCTGGTGTTTATTGAAGAACACCATTGCTCGCATGCGGTGTTAATACCACTAGAGAGTGTGGACGGTTTGGCCCTCTACCCGGGATGCAAGGTCGCAGTTAGCGGACTAGGCTAGAGGTCGGCGATCAGGGCGCGTTGATCCTGCCAGGTCAGCGGCAAGCTACGGCGTTTGATCCACTCTGAGGTTAGGCCTAAGGGCTGCCTGCCGGCTGCTATGGCTTCCATGAGGTCGGGGGCTAAGAAGGCAAGGCCGATGATCTGACGAATGCGGTTAACCGATGTGCCTTCTTGTTTGGCCAAATCACCAAAGCTTGAGCCGGCCTTGATGGCAGCATACCACCTGCGGGCCGTCAGCAGGTTTTGCGCTAAAATAGGATCAAGCTGAACCGTTGCAGCGCCCAGGATAATCTTGGCCTCGACCCCACGCCGTTTGAGTTGGAAACTGGTGGTGATGGTCCGAGCCTGGGGATCAATGCTTTCCTTGGGGGTGCCAAGCGCCTCGGATAGAGCCTGGCGAGAGATGAGAATGCGGATTGCACCTGGCTCTAACTTGGCCCGCCTAAGAAGATGTGCCCAAGTATCGGCGCTTCCCTTGGCATCTATGCGGCCTGCTAGGGCTTCGAGCTTATCTTGCAGGGCCGGGATCTCCGGCGCTGTGATGTCCTTGATCAATTCTGTTATCAGCGTTGCTTTTTGTAAGTGCAGACGTATGGCACCACCTATGCCTATCTCCAGCTCGCGTGCTGGCAGGCGCCAAGCATCTGGATGCTTGTGCTTGGTATCAACCACCAGGCGCCTTGAGACATAGTAGCGAAGCCGCTTGCCGTCCTTCTGGCTATGGCTGGGCCTAAGCCTGTCCCCGGTCTCATCGAACAACTTGGAGGCTAGGGGCGATCCATGGGCTGCTCTCCCCCTACCCCGCTTACGGGCCGCCTCTGAACTCAGGCTGTCTTGCAGCCCCTGCCAGAGCTAGGGCTCTATGATGGCCTCATGCTGGCCCTCATAGACCTGCTTGCCATGGCGGATCTTACCGGCATAGATGGGGTTGGTGAGGATTTGATAGATATGGCCCCGGCTAAAAGGGCCACCGCCCTTGCTAGAACCATCGGTATTTTTAACCCACGGGTCTTATAGCCCAGCGCTTCAGCCTTCTCGGCCACGGCCCGCACGGAGCCAATCTCTTGGTAGAGGCTATAGAGATGGCGGATGATGATGGCTTCAGGTTCAAAGATGAGCACACTCCGACCTTGGCTGTGATAGCCAAAGGGGATGTTACCGCCCATCCATAGCCCCTTCTTCTTGGAAGCGGCGATCTTATCGCGAATGCGCTCTGCTGTGACCTCGCGTTCAAACTGGGCAAAGCTTAACAGCATGTTGAGGGTCAAGCGGCCCATGCTGGTTGAGGTACTAAAGGCCTGAGTGACTGAGACAAAGCTGGCACCTTGCGCTTCGAGCTGATCGACGATCTTGGCAAAGTCGGATAAGGAGCGGGTCAGGCGATCGATCTTATAGACCACGATCTGATCCACCTGCCCTGCTTCAATGTCAGCCAGCAGGGCTTGCAGGCTTGGGCGCTCCAAGGTGCCACCGGAGATACCGCCATCATCATAGCGCTTGTTGAGCTCTATCCAGCCTTCGGCCACTTGGCTTTTGATAAAGGCCGAGACGGCGAGCTGCCGGTTTCCGTTCTCCGAGACCGTGACGGCAGCTTTGAACCCGAGTTGGTAAAATGGGGCAGACCCGGATTGACGGCATGGATGACAAGACCATCGGTCTCTACGCCGCCGGGCTGACGGTGCGGGATATGCCGACCCATCTTCTTGACCTCTACGGCCTGAAGGTCTCGCCCGATCTGATCAGTCGGGTCACCGATGCTGTGCTTGACGATGTCCGCGAATGGTTTGCCGCCCGCAACCAATTCGCGATCATGTTCGAGGAGCGCTTCAATGCGTGACAATATCTGAAACCCGCATGGACCGGACTAGATACACAGTGTTCATGACGCTCCCCTGACGGGCGCAGCCATGCACCAAATCGGCGCAACGGCAGCAGTCAGAAGACCGTGACCACAGACAGTAGAAATGTCGTTCTGGACATTCCCCGTGACCGAAACAGCGCCTTCGATCACGTGCTGTTCGCCCTACCAGCGGCTTAGCAAAGTCGCCGACAAAACATCAATTTAAAAGCCTGGCCAATCGAGCAACCCAACCAGACGCCCACATATAAGCCTCCGCAACTTCAGAATATCGAGGCCATGCTCACACTACCCGTACAGACCAAGTCATCAAGACAAGTGGATCAGGCTCCACAGAGGCAACCTTTCATGCTCTGTGCAATAAACCCAGAGCGCTTACGTCTGACTGTCGCGCTGGAAAATCCAGTCATGGTGCGGGTTGTTTTCGAAGCGCCACTTGCGCAACGGCCCTGCCATAACATTTAGATAATACATCTCATAGCCCCAGGGCACGCCGCAAGGATGGTGGCCACGCGGCACCAGCACAACATCGTGATTGTGCACAGTCATGGTCTCGTCCAGTTCGCCATCCTCGGTCCAAACCCGTTGGTGACCGTAGCCCTGCTCTGGGTTCAAGCGATGATAGTAGGTCTCCTCCAGATAGGTCATGCGCGGGTAGTCGTCCTCATCGTGGCGATGCGGCGGATAGGACGACCAGTTACCAGTCGGCGTGAACACCTCGGTCACCAGCAGCGAGTCCGCTACGTCGCGCTCTTCCATAGCGATGGTGTTAATATAGCGCGTGTTGGCCCCCTTGCCGCGGGTAACAGTTTCGATGCCCACGGGGCCGATCACTTGCGCCGTGTGACCGCCTTTGCCCGGCGCTGAGCAGACCGCCAGTGTACAGTCCGTGGTCGCGGTGGCCTTCCAGTCGCTTGCGTTGGGCACATAAAGGCAGTGCGGCGGTGTCTTCTCAAACACCGACAGGCGATCACCCAACTCTCCGAAGTCCTGACCCGCGGCCTCCAGAATGGCCTTGCCTTCAACCAACACCAAGATGACCTCGCGATCGCCGGTGGCCTCAGCGGCGCTCTCCCCTGCCTTCAAGCGATAGACACCAAAGCCGACATAGCCCCAGTTCGCGTTTTCGGGGCTAATGTTGTGGATCTGACCGGTCTCTGCTGTCGGTCGACGAAGAAGTGGGCTCATAGTTTGGTCTCCTAGTTCACTGCGCGCTGCTGCAGCGCGGCTTCGTACGCTGTTCGCTTGGCTTGCACTTCCGGGCGGTCGCTGACCTCAGGCACGGCAACATCCCACCAGGCGCCCCCGTGCGGCGTCGAGGGATAGGGATCTGTGTCGATCACCACGACATAGGGACCGTTGGCTTGCTTTGCCTGCTCCAGAGCCGCCTCCAGCTCTGCGATTGTTGTAACTTTCAGCGAGGTTGCGCCCATGGCCGCCGTGTGCGCAGCGAAGTCAATTTTTGACGGGTTAAGGTGGTAGGAATGGTCCAACATGTTGTTAAATTCCGCCCCGCCGGTGCCCATTTGCAAGCGATTGATGCAGCCAAAGCCGCGATTGTCAGTAATGACCAAGGTGATCCTAATGCCCATCATCGCGGCTGTCGCCAGCTCTGAGTTGGCCATCATGTAAGAGCCATCGCCTACCATACAGACAACATCACGCTCTGGCTGCGCCATTTTGATGCCCATCGCGCCCGCAACCTCATAGCCCATGCAGGAATAGCCGTATTCCATGTGATAGGAGCCGGGCTTGCCCGCCTTCCACAGCTTGTGCAATTCGCCCGGCATGGTGCCAGCCGCGCACATGACCACGGTGTCAGGGCCTGAAGCACGCTGGACCGCGCCGATCACTTGCATGTCGGAGGGTAAGGCGTTGTCGGTCGCCTCAGGAGCAGCGGTCAAAGGGTCAACGGCCGCAAACCAGTCGGCCTTCAGGCTGGCATCAGGTGCGGCAGCCTGATAGTCGCCCAACGCGGTGGTCAAGGCCGCCAAACCCGCTGCAGCATCACAACAAAGCGGCTCTGCTCCGTGCTTCACCGCATCATAGGCCGCCACATTGAGGCTGACCAAGCGACGGCCAGGGTTCTGAAACAGGCTCCAAGAGCCCGTTGTAAAGTCTTGGAAGCGCGTCCCGACGCCCAACACCAAATCAGCCTGGCCGCAGGCGATGTTGGCCGAGCCCGCCCCCGTTACACCCACCGGTCCCAAATTCAACGGATGGTCCCATGGCAGCGCAGACTTGCCCGCCTGGCTCTCCACGACAGGGATTGAGAAGCGCTCAGCGAAGGCTTGCAGCTCGGCGGTCGCATGGCCGTAGTGTACGCCGCCACCCGCGACGATGACGGGCGACTTGGCGGCAGCGATCAGGTTGGCAACCGCTTCGACCTCAACCGCATCAGGCTCAGGGCGACGACGACGCCACACGCGCGGTGCAAAGAAGCTCTCGGGCCAATCATAGGCTTCGGCCTGCACGTCTTGACAGAATGCCAAGGTCACAGGGCCGCAATCAACCGGATCTGTCATGGTCCGCATCGCCCGCGGCAGCGCGGTCAACAGCTGCTCGGGCCGGGTAATGCGGTCGAAGTAGCGCGACACCGGCTTGAAGCAGTCATTAGCGCTGATCGTACCATCGCCAAAGTCTTCGATTTGCTGCAAAACAGGATCTGGACCGCGGCTGGCAAAGACATCGCCAGGCACCAACAAGACCGGCAGGCGGTTGACGTGCGCCAAGCCAGCGGCCGTCACCATGTTGGTCGCTCCTGGCCCAATCGAAGAGGAAACCATCATCGCCCGTTTGCGCCCCAACTGCTTGGCATAGGCAAGGGCGGCGTGGGCCATGGTCTGCTCGTTGTGGCCTCGATAGGTCTGGAAGCGGTCTTTTTCAGCGTGCAGTGCTTCGCCCAGACCAGCCACGTTGCCGTGGCCAAAGATGGCCCAAGCACCAGCGATAAAGGTCTCGCCCTCTTCGTTCATTTGGTTCTCAAGCCAGCGGATCATAACCTGAGCAGCGGTAAGGCGGATCGTCTTCATGGGAGTATCTCCGATTAGGCTGTTGCTGCGCTGCGCGCTTGGTCCCAGACCTGGCACAGTGCAGCGTAGTTGTTGGCCATGGTGGACACGGCTTCTGCGTCCGTAATGGCGCCGTTCATCCAAGCGCGGGCCGCGTCGCCAAAGATGGTGCGACCGACAGCAAAGCCTTTAACCAACGGCTGGCTAGCGGCCAGCTGGAAGCTCGCGAAAAGTTCGTCGGCGGGCGCATCAAGGCCCAGTACGACGATGCCGCGCGTGTGGGCATCGTTGCGGGTAATGGCGTCGGCAGCCTTGTCCCACGCAGCTTTGGACTTGAAGGGCTCCAGCTTCCACCAATCGGGGTAGACCCCTTCGTCATAAAAGCGCTGAATAAGGCTCGGCGTGGTGTCGTCGTTGGTGGCCGCGACCTTGGACGGAATGACCTCCAGCAAGAACTCCAAGCGGTTGCGCCGTGCGGCGGCGAACAAGCGCTTGACCACGTCTGTTTGTTTCGCCCAGGTCTCCGCGTCATCATCGGGGTGACAGAAACACAGGCACTTGACGACATGATCCAGCGGCCATTCGTTGAGCCCCCCGAAGTCCGGTCCGATTGCTGGCTCCAAGGTCAAAGGTCGCGAGCCCGGCCATTCGACCGGTCGGCCAATCCAAAGCCCCGCGCCCTCAGCTTGGAACAGCGCTTCTTGACCCAGACGCCCATCGCACAGCAAGCCATAGCCGCTTTGTCCGTTGGCGACCTGCTGGGCAGCCTGAAGGCAAAGCACTTTAAACGCACCAATTTTTTCAGCAGTCGCGCCCGGCATTTCTTCCATCTGCGAGCGATGATCAAATGCAAAAACGCGCATGTTGGACCAGTCGCCCTTGCGATTGGTGGCCCAGTGAATTTGCTCCAACTCCTGATCATGGCGCAGCGCCGCTTGCTTGACGCCGCGCTTGAGGAAGAATTGCAGTTCGGCCCACGACGGATAAGCGGGCGCACAGCCATGGCGGCTGACCGCAAAAGCACCGCAAGCGTTGGCATAGGCCAGCGCCTGAGGCCATTCGTCCCCATCCAACCAGCCCTTCAAAAGGCCTGACATGAAGCCATCACCAGCGCCCAAAACGTTGAAGACCTCGATGGGGAAACCTGGGCCGCTTTGGCCATCGTCCAGGCTGGCAGGAATCTCGCCGGTGAAGGCCACCGCGCCTTTGGCTCCGCGCTTACAGACCAAGGTAGCCTTGGAAACCGCACGCACGGCGCGCAGCGCCTCCAGCGTATCGGTTGAGCCGCCAGCAATGTGAAACTCTTCTTCTGTGCCGACAATTAGGTCGAACAGATGCAAGGTGGATTGCAGCTTGGCCGTCACGGCCTCTGACGCGATGAACCGATTTTCGCCGTCGCCATGGCCGGACAAGCCCCACAGGTTCGGGCGATAGTCGATATCCAGCGCGGTTTGCGCGCCGTTCTTGCGTGCCAGCTCTAAGGCTTTCAAGACCGCTGCTTCGGTGCGCGGATGCGACAGATGCGTCCCCGTCGCCACCACTGCACGCGCCCGTGCGATAAAGGCCGGGTCGATGTCGTCTTCACATAAGGCCATGTCCGCGCAGTTTTCGCGATAGAAGATTAGCGGGAACTGCTCTTGATCGCGGATGCCCAAAATAACCAGAGCGGTCAGGCGCTCAGGATCGGTCACGATGCCGCCCGTGTTGACGCCTTCAGAGGCCAGCTGCTCTACAATAAAGCGGCCCATGTGCTCGTCGCCGACGCGGGTAATGAGCGCCGACTTGAGCCCCAAGCGCGCGGTTCCAGCGGCTATGTTGGTCGGCGACCCTCCGATGTACTTGTCGAACGAGGCCATGTCCTCCAAGCGAGAACCGACCTGCCCGCCGTAAAGATCAACGCCGGCGCGTCCGATGGTAATGACGTCCAAGTCCTGTGCCATGCTCTTCGTCCTTTCTTTGACCAAATTAACCCATGCGCTCCGAGGCGTAAGAGCCTGGAGACGCAGGGAAAACCACGGTCTTGTTGCCGTTCATGAACACCCGGCCGTGAATATGTGCGTGGATGGCGCGCGCAAACACCTGTGCCTCGACATCCCGGCCCAGCGAAACATAGTCGCCCGCAGATTGGGCATGCGAAACGCGGATGATGTCTTGTTCGATGATCGGGCCTTCGTCCAAATCTGCGGTGACGTAGTGTGATGTCGCACCGATCAACTTAACGCCGCGCTCAAAGGCTTGCTTGTAGGGGTTCGCCCCTTTGAATGAGGGCAAAAATGAGTGGTGGATGTTGATAATCTTACCCGACATTTTGCGGCACATATCGTCCGACAACACTTGCATGTAGCGCGCCAAGACCACCAAATCAGCGCCCGTATCTTCGACCACCTGCATGATTTGCGCCTCGGCTTGCGGCTTGTTTTCTTTCGTCACTTTGATGCAGTGGAAGGGAATGTCATGGTTCACCACCAGCTTTTGGTACTCCATGTGGTTTGAGACCACCGCCACGATATCGATCGGCAGAGCGCCAATGCGCCAGCGATACAAAAGATCGTTCAAGCAGTGGCCAAAGCGCGAGACCATGATGATAACCTTTTGCTTCACCGCTTCGTCGAAGAAATCGGCTTGGATATCAAGGCGCTGGGCGATGGACGCAAAAGCGGTCTCCAGCGCCTCCAAGCTGCGGCCATCTTGCGACTGAAAGCTGACGCGCATAAAGAAATTGCCGGTGCCCGCATCGTCGAACTGGGCGCTGTCGGTGATGTTGCAGCCCTGATCGGCCAAAAATCCGGAAACAGCCGCAACAATACCGCGTTGGATCGGGCACTGGATGCGCAGGGCGTAGGTCGACATGAGATTTATGAATCCTCGTTGCTTAGGGAGTGAGTGCAAGGCCTCTTGCCAATAAGACAGGAGGCCCGGCTGGCAAACGGCGCTAGACGCTTGCCAAAGTGATAGGCTGGCCACATTGGGCCGACTGGGTCGCTGCCTCGGCCATGGCAAGGGCTGCGACGCCGTCGTCCAAGGAGACAGGAAGTTGCGCGCCACTGGTGATTGCCGAAACAAAGGCGTCCCATTCGGCGGCGTAGGCGGGCATATAGCGTTCCAAAAAGAAGTAGGTTGGCTTGGCCGAGATCACGCCGTCAGTGCTGGACCTGACCAGCGTATTTTCCAGCATGTTCTGGGCCTGTAGCAAGCCGCTAGCGCCAAGCAGCTCGACCCGCTGATCGTAGCCGTAGACTGCCCGCCGCGAATTCTTGATCACTGCGATCCGACCGTCGGCATAGGTCAGCGTCACGACCGCTGTGTCAACGTCGCCCGCTTTGCCAATCTCTGGGTCAACCACACAAGACGCCGTGGCCATAACGGTCTTCGGCAAGGCCCCCATCAAGAAATTGGCCATATCGAAATCATGGATCATCATGTCGCGAAACAGGCCGCCCGAGACCTTGACGTATGCCAGCGGCGGCGGCGCAGGATCGAACGAGGTGATCGACAGCAGCTCTGACTTGCCGATTTCCCCGCCGTCCAGCGCTGACTTGAGGGCCGCAAAGTTGGGGTCAAAGCGGCGGTTAAAACCGATCATGACCGGCTTGCCGTTCTGGGCGACTTGGCTTTGGCAATGCCGCGCGCGCTCAAGGCCCAGATCCACCGGCTTCTCGCACAACACCGCTTTGCCGGCTGACGTTGCCGCCTCGATCAGATCCGAGTGCGTGTCGGTCGAGGTCGCGATCAAAACGGCGTCAATCGCTGGGTCCGCAAGTATCTCGTCCGTGGTTCGGGCCGCGCAATTATAGGCCTGGGCCAAGCGCTCGGCATTTTCCGGGATGTAGTCAGACACCGCCACGAGCTGGCTTTTCGCGTGTCTTGAAATGGCGGCTGCGTGGACACCTGCAATGCGTCCAGCCCCCAAAAGTCCAACGTTCAACATGAGATTAACTTTCACGTCAGTGTGTTAATGCAAGTCGCAAAATTCTAGAGCGACACGGTTATATGTTCCGCAGCGCTTTGTCTTGCGGCGTCCAACACCGCCAAGGTCCGCGCGCCTGTCTCAGCAGTCACCGGCGCAGGCGTGCCCTGCGCCACCGCGCGCGCGAAGGCTTCGTAATAGTCGTGATAGCGCCCTTGCTCGCTGCGAATGATCTCTGGCCCAGCGGCGGTATATAGGCGGCCCCAACAGGTTTCTGGCTCATAACCCCAGGCCGCCAGGTCGTCAGCAGGCCGTTTGCCGGCAAAGATGTCTTGCGCCTGCACATCGCTGGTGAGCGAAAGATAGCTGCCCTTGTCGCCATAGGCGCGAAGCTCACGCGCATCGAGGAAGTTGAGCTTGGATGCCGACAAGTGGCTGTAGGCACCGCCAGTATGACGCAGGCTAAGCGTGAAACAGGCGTCGGTCGGCCCCTCCGGCAGCTCGACCATATCCATGGTTGCCGTGACGGCCGCGACCGGGCCCAACAGGTAGACCATTTGATCCACGACATGGCTGCCCAAATCGCGCAACAGGCCGCCGCCTGGCCCCGCTTCCAGTGTCTGCGGGCTGTCTTGGTCCATGCGCGAGTGAATCCGCCAGATCTTGCCGAGGCGACCGTCGTCGATCACCTTTTTCATGGTTTGCAGATCGGCGTCAAAACGGCGATTTTGATAGACGCCCAGCACCACACCTTGCGCTTTGGCGGCAGCGTCCAACTCCATCGCACCGTCATAATTCGGCGCAAAGGGCTTGTCAGCAATGACGTGCAAACCGGCGGCAATGGCTTCAAGTACCAGCGCGCGACGGGTTTGAGGCGGCGTCGTTACCGTCACCGCGTCGCACACGCCAGCTTCAATCATTGCGCCTAAGCTCGGGAAAACCGGCACCTCTGGCCAATCAGCGCGTGCCTTTGCGACGGTCGCTTCGGCGCGGGCTACTATCCCGGCAAGGCTGCAGCCCTTGGCTGCTGCAATGAAAGGTGGGAAAGTGCTGTCCGCCGGTCCCATAGCCAACGACACCAATGCGCAATGTCATGGAGCAACCCGCTTCATGAAGGCATCAAATTCCGCATCCGCGATTGGCACGCTGTGCTCTTTGGCAGGATAGCCACCGGCGTCCACATCGGCCTTATATTCTTTGAAGGCTGCGATGCGCTCGTTTTGCAGCCGCTCAAGTTCGGGCGCGAAGTTGCGATACATCTTACCGTGGCGCGGCTTGTGGTTTTGGCCATAACCGCAAACATCCTCGGTAAAGAGATACTGCGCGTCTGCGTGCTTGCCAGCCCCCATGCCCAGCATGATGAGCGAGGAATTTTCGCTCAAGAACTTGGCAACGCGGTCGGGCACGACCTCCAGCTCGGCACCAAAAACACCGATTTCTTCCAGCTTTTGCGTGTGATGCCACAAAGCGGCGGCCTCCTCGGCGGTCTTACCCACCGCGCGCCAGCCGGTCCAAGTGATGTAGCTGGGGATCAAGCCAATGTGGCCAACGACGGGTAAGTGATTGTCGCACAACACTTTTTGTATATCGTATGAGGCCGAACAATAGTAGGCATCGCCACCGATGCCGGCGTAGTGGAAAGCGGCGCGCAGGTAATCTTCAGCCGTAGCGATGGGGCGGCCCTCAAAGCGTCCCCAACCGCCGTAGGGCAGGCCCACTTGCACAAAGCAATCGCCCGCCGCCTCGCGCATTTCAGCGTCGAAGAAGCGGCCTTCAATCGACAGCATGTGGATACCCGCGGCCGCAGCAGCGGCAGCCTCTTCGGGTGTGGTGACGAACAGCATGGAGATTTTCTCACCGCGCTTTTTCATGGCACGTATGTCTTGGACATGCGGACGATTATGATACATGGAGCTCTCCTTGCTTCAGGTTTGCGTCAAATAAGTTCTGCTGGCACGCTGGGGCGCCTCACATGAGGCGCCGCGCTCTGTGCTGCTGGTCTAGTCGTTTAGGGTGAAAGCAGTTCTGAATGCCTCCAGCGCAGCCTCCGGGTCAGCCTTGGCATAGGCTTCCATACCGACCGGCCCGTCATAACCCATATCGCGCAAAGCCCGCGCGATGTTGGGCCAGTTCATCTCGCCCGTGCCGGGCTCGCAGCGCCCCGGATTGTCGGCCACCTGCACTTCCCCAATCCATGGCAAGCAGGCCTCCGCGTGGCGGATGAGGTCGCCCTCGCCGATCTGGGTGTGATACAGGTCCAGATTGATGCGCAATTGTGGGCGATCGACCGCTGCCACCAGCGACAGAACATCTGCGGTCGAATTGAAGGGACAGCCGGGGTGCTCACGCAAGTTGAGGTTTTCCAGCGTAAAGACCTGTCCTTCCTCTTCGGCCAAATCACAGATGCGATGCAGCGTGTCGCGCGCGCGCAACCACATCCCAGGTGCCACATGGGCAAGCTGTTGTATCGGCAGGCCCTGGTCGCCCAGGCCGGTGCCGTGCAAATTCAGCCGCTGAACCCCCAAACGCTTGCCAACTTGAGCGGTCTGCCGTGCCGAGGCCAGCAACAGCTCAGCGCCTGCTTCATCGGCCAGACGGCCTTCAAGATAGCCGTTCATGATGGTGAAGGTGGCGCCGGTCTTCTCCAACGCGGGTAAGTCCCAAGCCGGCCAATTCCACAGACCAACGCCAAAGCCCAGCTCGTGCAGCCGCGCGGCTCGCCATTCAATGGGCTTATCTAGCCACAACATTTCAGCGCAAGCTGCCAGCTGGAAGGCCATGTCCTAGATCTCCACGAACACCCGGCCGTCTTCGACCTTAGTGGCGTAGGTATGCAAGTTTTCGCAGGCCGGAGGTGTCTCCACCTCGCCCGAGCTGCAATCAAAGATCGACGAGTGCTTGGGGCATTCGATGGTCGCCTCGACCACCATGCCATCGCTCAAATGCACGTCCTCGTGGGTGCAAAGTCCATCGGTGCAGTAGTAATTGTTTTCATGGTCCCGCACGATGATGAAGGTCCGTGCACCGTGATCGAAGCGGATCACGTCTTCTTCATCAATGTCATCAACAGCGCAGGCGTTTACCCAGTCAGCCATGGCCAGTCTCCTTGATCAAAGTACTTGTTTTTAGATGTCTTGAGGTTTGAAGTCCGCAGGTGCAGAGGGCATAACGCCTTGCAAGAGCACCACCGATTTTTCGAGCCCTTCCAAAGAGTTAAGCAACACGTCTTCGTGTTCGATCGACAGCCAGCCATCATAGCCGCCCATCTTCAGGCGATAGCAGAACTGGCGCCACCACTCCTCGCCATGGCCGAAACCGAGCGTGATGTAGGACCAAGAGCGCGCCGGGATATCCATCAAGGAGCCGTTTTCCAGCAAGGAAGTCGTTGCCTGAACAGGCGCATTCAAGAAGGTGTCTTTGGCATGAACGTGGTAGACCGCTTCGCCCAAAGTTTCTGCGGCGACCAAGGGGTCGGCGCCCATCCAGAACAGATGCGAGGGGTCCAAGTTTGCGCCAATGACCGGGCCGACCGCGTCGCGCAGCTTGCGCAGTGAGGGTACATTGTAGACGCACTGGTTGCCGTGCAGCTCGAGCGCGATCTTCTCAACGCCTTCCTGCTGCGCCAAGGCCGCCGTTTCCTGCCAGAAGGGAATCAATTTCTCTTCCCATTGATAGCGCAGGATTTCCTGTGTCTCTGGCGGCCATGAGGACACCACCCAGTTGGGCATGCGATCCTGAGCAGAACCGGCGGGTAGGCCCGACATGGTACAAACCGTTTTGACCCCCATCTCACCAGCCAAGCGAATGGTCTTGGCCAGGTCTTGGCCTTGCTTGGGATCGGTGGGATGCAAAGGATTGCCATTGGCATTGAAGGAGATGATCTCCAGCCCGCGACGCTCGAATTCATCCTGAAAGGCCTTTTGCGCTTGCGGGTTGCCCAGCAGCTCATCCAGCTTGCAATGCGGCGCGGTTGACCAGCCGCAGGTATTGACCTCGACACCCTGTACGCCCATGCGCGCGGCCTGGTCCATCATGTCCTGGAAAGACATGCCCCCTAGGCTGTCGGAAACGAACCCTAGTTTCATGCATAGAACTCCGGTTTGGAAATCATTTCGACGAGGGTCTTTTGTCCGCTCTCCAAGGCAAGGACACCCGCCTCAGCGACCACGGCCGCGCAATACCCATCCCAACAGCTTGACGCGATTTCAGGGAATTGCCCGGTTTCGACAAAGCGCAAGAAAGCCCGGTTTTGGCGCACATAGGCTTCGTGGTAACGACCCCGCCAATCGGGCTCATAGGCGGTCGCGCTGCTCAACTTGGCGTCCAAGCGGGTATAGGCGACATGGTTCATGGCCAGGCTACCCGCTTCACCAACTAGCTCAGCGCGCACGTCATAGCCGTAGGCCGCGTTGTTGTTGATTTCGATGGTCACCAACTGGTCGTCTTGGGTCTCCAACACCATGACGACGGGCGCCACTCGGCTGTCCGAGCGCTTCGGCTGGTGTGCAGAGATCGCGCGGTATTCGGTATCCAACACCAAGCGCACCACGTCGAATTCGTGCGGGGCTGAGTTGGTGATCGCCATGGCGCCGGTGAAATCTGATGCTGGCGTTTCCACGTTGCGGTGGAAATTGTGCATCATCAGAGCCCGGCCCAGAGCGCCGTCGCGCAAGGCCTGACGCATCTCCATATAGGACTGGTCATAGCGGCGCATGAAGCCCAACTGAACGAAGCGCTCACCGCACAGCATCTCCTCATCCATGACTTGGAGGCACTCGGCCGAGGATTGAGACAGCGGCTTTTCACACAAGACGCGTTTGCCGGCCTTGATGCAGGCCATCGACAAGGGCGCGTGGGTGAAATCTGGCGAGGCCACGATAACCGCATCCACGTCAGCGCGGGCGATCACCGCTTCAGGAGAGTTGGCCACGTCAGCCGCGCCAAAGCGATCCGCCACCGCCTTGGCACGCCCAGCGTCCATGTCGCACACGACCTGAAGCGATGCGCCGGGCAGGTCTTCAGCTACAATCTTTGCGTGGTCCGCGCCCATCAGGCCCGCACCAATGACAGCAAGACGAAGTGTCATAGTCTACTCCGCTGGGTGTTCTTGCACGTCGGCATCAATGGCCGCCTCAAGAGAGGCCATGTTCTCGCCGCCTGCCATGAGGTCTGCAATCTCTTCGCGAGACTTCTCGCCGCGACGGAAATCGGCTGCGATCGCACCGCGGATCAGTACCGCGAAGTGATCACCGACTGCCATGGCGTGCATGACTTGGTGGGTAATAAAGATTACCGCTAATCCGCGCCGCTTGGCTTCGTTGACAATGCGCAAGACGTGCGCGGCCTGCTTAACGCCCAACGCGGCGGTCGGCTCGTCCAGGATTAGAACGCGCGCGCCAAAGTACACCGCGCGAGCGATGGCCAAGGACTGGCGTTCACCGCCTGACAAACCACCAACCAAGCGGTCGCCGTCGTCGATGCGGGTAATGCCGAAGTTCTGGACTTCGCGAACCGCAATTTCGTTGGCCGTCTTGCGATCAAATATCTTGAACGGACCCCAACCTTTGGTGGGCTCGACGCCCGCAAAAAAGTTGCGACCGATGGACATCAAAGGATAGGTGCCGCCGAATTGGTGCACCGTGGCGATGCCCATCTCTTGCGCTTCCTTCGGGCGGTTAAAGCGAACGGCTTTGCCGTCCATCTTCATCTCGCCCCGTGTCGGCTGGTGGACGCCGGCCATGGTCTTAATCAGGGTGGATTTGCCCGCGCCGTTGTCTCCCAACAGACACAAGACCTCGCCCTCGTGGACCTTCAAGTTGATGTCGTGCAGGACGTCAATAGGGCCAAAGCTCTTATCAACATTCCTCATTTCCAGCACAGGTTTACGCTCTGACATGGTTCTTGCCCCTACTTTTTCTTCTTCGCCGTAGACGCACTGGTCGCCAGGTTTCGGAAGGTGTCGTTCATCAAGACCGCAACCAACAGCAAGACGCCGATGAATAGCATGTTGAGGTCTTTATCGAATGTTGTGAAGTTGATGCCCTGAAAGACGATGCCAAAGGTCAGCGTCCCCAGAACGGTGCCTGTAACGGTGCCGAAGCCGCCCGTTAGCAGCACCCCACCCACGACCACGCAGATGATGGTGTTGAAGATCATCCCGAATTGGGTCGTCGTACTTGCTGTGTTCGCCAAAACGGCTTCGGTCATACCAACCATGGCAGCCGCCATAGCCGACAACATGAACAAAGCGATCTTCAGTCGGCTGGTGGGAATGCCTGCGTTGCGGGCGCTGTCTTGATCGCCGCCCATGGCGAAGATCCAGTTGCCCCAGGGGGACAGGTGCAGCACGAAGAAACAGACCGCAGCAAAACCGATCCAGATGAAGAAAGACGATTGCAGGCTTCGGAAAATCGTAATCTTGCTGTCTCCGTCGCCAAAGATCAGCGAATGGTAGTCGCCCATCAAGAATTCGGAAATGGGACCGACATCTTTCAAGCTGTGCTGTGTCGTGCCCGCCAACTGCTTTGAGATATAGGCGTTCAACCCTGCGACCACAAAGAGGGTCGCGAGCGTGACAATGAGCGATGGCACCTGCGTTCGCGTAACCAGCATGCCGTTGATGTAGCCAATGAAACCAGCAACGCAAAAGCTTAGCGCAATGCCAGCCCAGATATTTAATCCAAAGAGCCCGGTGGCCATGGCTAGGACAATACCACCTGCGGGGATCAAGGCGCCGACGGAAATATCCAACTCGCCGGCAATCATCAGGAAGCCAACAGGGATCGCCATGATGCCGACCTTGGAGGCAAAGTTGAGCCAGGTCGAGGCGCCCAAGGGCGTTAAAAAGTTCTTTTCCCAGCCAAAGACGCTGAAGAAGATGAAGATGAGTATGAAACCGGCCGCGGCGCCTGCTTCTGGTCTACGAAAGATGTTCAACACGGACAGCCCTCCCCCTTGCTTACAGTTCGCGATGACGGCCTCAAGTCGTGCCGCTCGTTCAATATTTCCAGACGACCATGCCCAGATGTTGGTTGTGCCTCCAGCCAGTTTATACCAGCCGGAGGCACACGAGGATTAACGAGCGCCCAATGCTGCGCCAGCAACAACAGCGTCTACGTTCGAAGCGTCAACGATGGCCGGTCCGGTCAGAACGGGATCGGTTGAGATTTCGGTACCGAACTTCAGGTGAGCGAACAGCATGGAAGTTGCCAGGAAGCCCTGCAAGTAAGGCTGCTGGTCAATCGCCATAGTCTGAGTGCCGGCCTTGATGCGGTCCAGAGTTGCGGGGCTGAAGTCGAAGGCCGAAACCATGACGTTCGCGCCGGTCTGCTCAACCGCGTTGGCGCCTGCAGCTGCACCGAAGTCCGCACAAGAAACCATAGCGTCGATAGAATCGTCGCCAATGAACTCAGCTTTCAGAGCCTCGGCGGTACCGGTCACATCACCGTCCAAGTTCGGGGGTGTGTTCAACACGGTAACCTTCGCGCCTGCTGCAGTAGCGCCGTCGGTTACACCACGGCAGCGCTCTTCCAAGTTGATCGCGCCAGGCACCTGGATGTGGCACAAGATGTGCTTGGCACCCTTTTCTGCCAGGTACTTGCCGCCGCCGAAGCCAGCAGCGTACTCGTCAGAACCGAAGTAGTTCAGCGCGCCGATGTCGTCTTTCACAGGCAGGCCAGAGTTGTACTGCATGATCTTGATGCCTTCGCCAGCTGCAGCCTGCAGCGCGGGGATTTGTGCATCGGGAACCCAAACGGGGATCGCGATACCATCAACGCCTTGTGCAACCGCTTGGTTGATCAGGGTCACCAAATCCGGGCCGAAGTTTTCGTAGTTCTGAGTGCGCAGGTACTGAACAGATCCGCCGTTAGCAACGACCATATGGGTCGCATCATCAACGCCCTTTTTGATCTTGTCCATGAAGGCATCTTCAACAGAACCCGCAATGACTGCGATGTCTTGCGCAAGTGCGCCTGTTGACAGCATGGCAGCGGTTGCTGCCACTAAGATTGACTTTGTAAATTTCACGTCGTGTCCTCCCTAGGGTTTCCGTCACCATTGACGGTTCGACAAATTGCTGGGCTAAGAGCCCAGTCACGCCTGTTTGGGCGCGTTCGGTTTTGGCTTTCGCTTGATCGCGCCAAGGGCGACCTTGCGAAAGCTCTCGTTCATGGCGACCGCTAGAAGCAGCATGACGCCGATGATGAGGTTCGACCAGTTGCGGTCAATGGTCGTAAAATCGATGCCTTTGTTGACGATCGCGAAAGTTAGGGTTCCAACGAAGACCCCCGCGATTGATCCGAAGCCGCCGGTCAAAAGCACGCCGCCGACAACGACACTCACGATGATGTTGAAGATGTCGTTCATACCGCCAGATACCTGGGCCGAGTTGAACAAGATGGCGTGGCAGATGCCGACGAAGGCAGCCGAGGTCGATGTCAAAACGAACAGCAAGATGGTCATGCGATTGACAGGAATGCCTGCGTTGCGTGCGCTCGGCTTGTCGCCGCCCATGGCATAGATCCAGTTGCCATAACGGCTTTGATGCAAGACGAACCAAAAGATTATCGCAAAGACGACCCACCAAATGATCAAGACCTGGTGGCTGCCGCCAAACATCAAGTTGCCCAACAACGTTTTGGCCCACACGGGTGCCGTCAGTGGCACCGAGGCGCTGCCGGTCAGCAGCTTAGAGCTTGCCAAGACCACGCCTTGCATACCGACAAGTGTCGCCAAGGTAATGATCAGGCTGGGCACATTGGTGCGGACAGCCAGGATGCCATTGATAAGCCCAACAGCAACGCCAACACACAGGGCGCCCGCAATGCCGAAGACCATGGGCATACCATAGTAGCCCGAAATGATCGCTATCGTCATAGCGCCAGCGGGGATCATCGCCCCGATGGAAATGTCGATCTCGCCCGAAATCATCAACAGACCAACGGGCAGCGCGACGATGCCAATGCGTGCGGCGTAGTTCAACCAGCTTGCAGCGTTGAACAGCTTGTCGAGCTCGACACCGCCGACCAACACATAGAAAGCCAAGACGCCGAAAAGGCTCAGAATTGAGGCGGCCGCAGGACGGCGAAGCAAAACTGAAATCATGATATCTCTCCCCCCTTTCGCTCTACTTTGCGGCCGCGCGCAAGGTTAGGGAGCGAAAGCCATCGTTCGAGATCACGGCAGCGAGCAGAAGCGCGCCAATTATGATAGAACCCACGTTGGGATCCATGGCAGCGAAGAAGATGCCTTGGTTGACCACGGCAAAGGTCATGGTCCCCAGCACGATACCGATAATGGAGCCAGCGCCACCGGTCAGCAGCACGCCGCCGATCACCACACACATGATGGAATTGAAGATGAAGGCTTGACCGCCCGCCACGTTGGCTTGCTGGTAGGTCATGACCTGCGCAACACCGACAAAGGCGGCGCAAAAGCCAGAGGCCATGAACAGTCCGATTGTTACCCGGCTCGTCGGGATCCCGGCGTTGCGCGCGCTTTGGCGATCGCCACCCAGCGCGAAGATCCAGTTTCCAAAGGGCGATAGGTGCAGCGCGAAAAAGAACACCGCAACGAAGCCCAGCCACCACAAGATGGAAACGTTGAACATGCCGTTGATAAACTGACCCAGCAGTGATTTGGTCAAAGCGTCGGGCACATAAGAAACACTGGTCGATCCTTTTAGCAGGACCGCAAATCCGAGCGTCAAGCCCATGACTGAGAACATGACGCCGATGGTAACGATCAGCGAGGGAATGCTTGTCCGGCTGACCAAAACGCCGTTCACGTAGCCCACGATGAGGCCGACGCTCAATCCGCCGGCGATCCCGACCAAGGCCGGCAATTCATAGTGCCCGGACAGCATGGCGGTCATCATGGAAGACGCCGGTACAATAGAACCGACGGAAATATCAAATTCGCCAGAGATCATCAGCAGGCCTACGGGCAGCGCGATAATCCCGACCTCGGCGGCGATGTTGAGCCAGCTTGACCAGCCTGGCGCGCCCATAAACACAGGGCCGCCTAGCATGGCGAAAAAGGCAAAGACCACAGCAAAGCCTAGCAGTGAACCGGTCTCTGGACGCCGGGCCAGGGCACCAAGCGCAGATCCTTTAGCTCTAGATTTTGATGGGGAGGTCATACCATTGGTTCCAAAACGCTTTGATGGTCCGCAGCGACCTGCGGGTGAAGCTCTTGTATGGGAGTAAAGTGAGGTCGCCAGCGCTTGTAGATGGCGCGAAGGCATCAACCAGACGCCTCACCGCCCAAACAGGGAGCACAGGCAGGTAGTAGAAGCAGTCTGGCGATCCAGAAATTGGTCTCAGCTACCCCCCCCAGACAGTTGGCACATCTGGCCCACTGCCTGGGGAATGCTGAGCTAAGGCTTAGCGTGCGCCCGCCTTCACACCGGCGATAACCAGCTCGACGTTGCTCGCGTCGATGACGCCAGGGCCGGTCAGGATTTCGCGGGTCGGAATGGTGGTTCCGTACATGACATGGTTGTTCAAGATGGATACCGCAAAGAAGCCTTGCTGGTAGCCCTGCTGGTCAATCGCACAAGCCTGAGTGCCCTGCTGGATGTTGGCCAGGATTGAGTCGTTGAAGTTCATGCCACAGACGTGGACCTTACCGGCCTTGCCTGCTTGCTGGATACCGCTGATGGTCGCGTTGGTGTCCTGGTCGCCGATGGCGAACATGGCGTCGATCTGCGGGTTTTGCAGAACGTGCGCACGGACAGCCTGAGCAACCGCAGTTGCATCACCGAAAGCAGTCGCGGGCAGCTGCAGAACAGAGCCGTTACCGCCAGCAGCCGCCAAGCCGTCGTTGAAGCCGTTACAGAAAGCTTCAATGTTGGCCGCACCAGGCAAAGTGTTCACACAAGCACCGTTTTTGTGGCCTGCGTTGCCCAGGTATTCGCCGCCAGCGTAGCCTGACTTGTAGTCAACCGCGCCAACGTAGTTCAGGGCACCCAGACGGTCAGCAGCTTCAATGCCACCGGCGTTGTAGATCACCAACGGAATGCCAGCTGCAACAACGGCCTCGAAGGCAGGATCCATGGCTTCAGGAACCCAGTCAGGACCAACAATGGCGTCGGCGCCTTGGTCGATCGCTTGACGGATCAGCTCGGCCGCATCGGGGCCCAGGTTGTCGTAGTTTTGCGGGCCAAGCCAAGTTACGGAACCACCTTGTGATTCTGCAACAACACCGGCGTCTTCAGCGCCTTTCTTGACGCGTGACCAGAAAGGGTCGTCAGGCTTGCCGCCAACAACGAAGATGTTGGCGCCACCATGGCTGCCAGCAACGGCGTAGGTTGCGCTCAAGGCCAGTGCGGCCGACGTAGCGAGTACGGTTAGAAGTTTCATAGAAGTGTCCTCCTCATGATGCCAGAATTGGCGGTTGGTATTTGTTTTGAGCTGAACGTTTGTTGGGGTGCTCAGTTTAGGTAGTTGTTTGTTGCTTGGCCTTGACCCGCTCTTTTTTCTTGCGGAAGCGCTCTTTCATGCGCTCGTCGGCCTCTTTTGATCCGTCGTGCCAATACCCGAACCATTTATCCAAGGGCACCAGACCATCAGCGCCGTAGTTCACTTCAAAATACTTGTGGTGCAAGTAATGTGCGAAGGCGTGACTATCGACAGGCGTATTTTCCGTGATTTCTAGTTTATCAAATCCGATGTGACCATTCAGAGCGCCATAGCCAAGACTATGACTATTGAACAGCATTACGATGGGGTTGGATGGAATGACGAAGTGCCACAGCATTTCTGCAAAATAAGCGATGTGCTCGATCGGATGCATGGACAAGGACGACCAAGGCGAAGGATTGATCGAGTTGTGGTGGACCGAATGGATCCACTTATAGAGCAAAGGCGTATGGATGAGTCTGTGAATGCAAAAGAAGTGAACTTCATGAATGGCTGGCACGAGAAGTGTCAAAACTACCAACCATACCCAAGACGTCTGCCACTCCAGCCATCCAAATACATGATAGCCATTGGCAAAGGCCCAGAGCGCCACCACTTCCATTAAGGTCCACAGCGGAATGCCGATCAAGAAACTGCGCAGGAAGTTGTCCAGGTTTTGGCTTTTGAACCAAAAGACATCCGAAGGGTTTTCTGACGGGAATTTCGCGTTGTACTTGAAGCGTGTCTCTTGTTTGCGCTTGACATAAAAGAAGAATTCGACGGCGCCGAAGAACAGAAAGATACCGGCAGCATTTACCGCAAGCAGGTACAGCCCCCAGCCCCATGACATGGTCTTCATCACCTCAACGTCGGGGATAACAAAGAACCAGTACAAAAGGGTTGTGGCCATATGGAAGGCGTTCCACGGCCAGATATAGTCCAGCAAGAACCGCGCCATCTTGCGCCACTTACCGAGCCAGAACGGCGCGATCTCTAGGGGCTCGTTCGGAGCCCAGTTGCCGCGCTTGTCTCTTGTACCAAATTTCAAATCATCCATGGCTCGTTCCTCTGTTGATTTGCCTTCCCCCCGGTGTGGCATGGCCCGTCGAGCCATTTGGGGTTGACACGATGACTTGATCTAAGTCAACATTGACTTGAAACGATATGCGCTTTCGTTTCAAAACATTCCAAACGCGCAATCAATGACATGAATTGAAACGGCTTAATTGTGAAACGACCTACAATCCCCGATCTTGCTCAGGCGGCCGGTGTGTCCGTCTCAACGGTAAACCGCGTTCTAAACCAGCCAGATTCGGTCCGCCAAGCGACGCGCGAACGCGTCATGGGCGCTGCACAAGATATTGGCTTTTACGGGTTAGGCGCGATCCGCCACGCGGTGCGCGCGGGCCGCCAAACGCATCGGCTGGGCGTTCTTTTGCAACAAAAGGCCCGGCGCTTTTACAGCGACTTGGGCCAAGCCATCACCAATGCCGCAGCGAGTTTGCAAGGGAGCGGTCAAGACATCGAGCTGACGTTGGTGTACCTGGACGACCTCTCGCCCCACCACGTCGCCGAACGCCTGATCGCCTTGAGCGAGACCTGTGACGCGCTGGCGTTGGTGGCTGCCCAGCACCCAATTGTGGCCGACGCCATCGACGCCGTCTGCGAGCGGGGCATTCCGGTCGCCGGACTGATTGCGCCGCTCTATGCGCAAAGCAACATCGGCTTTGTTGGCATTGACAATTGGAAGGTCGGGCGCACCGCCGCTTGGGCTTTTGATAAAATGGCAAGACAGCCGGGGAAAATAGGCATCCTGGTCGGCAACCACCGCTATCGAAATCAAGAATTGAACGAGAGTGGCTTCCGGTCCTATTTTCGAGAACACAATTGTACTTTCACCTTGCTGGAGCCCCTGTCGACTTATGAGTCAGCCGCAGCGGCGCGCGAATTGGTGGAGACGCTGTTGGCAAACGAACCCGATTTGACCGGGCTGTTTATCTCGGGAGGCGGTATTACCGGCGCCCTGGCCGCACTGCGCGACACGCCCAAACGCGAAGACTTTGTTGCTATAGGCTACGAGCTGTTTTCCGAGACGCGCGCTGCCTTGATCGACGGCACGCTCACCATGGCTATTTCGCACCCGATGGATGCCTTGGCCCGCGAGACAATCGCCACGCTTATTAGTGCAAAACAAGCCGGCGCTGCGGCCGGGGGCCAACGTGTCGCGCTGGGCTTTGAAATCTACACCTCTGAAAACATTTAAGACTCACCTAAAATACAGGTCTATTGCGATGGACGATCAGGATTTTGGAACGCGCGACAAGCGCGGTAATTGGCGCCCACATCAAGCTCTAAAAGTTGGCCCCTTGCTCGACTATCCTTGGAGCGGTCTGCGCGTCCTTCGTTGGCTGCCCAGCTACCTATTGCCCTGGAACGCTGCCTTTTTCGTCCTGGCGTGCCTGCTGTGGTTCTGCCTTACGCCGCCGCGCGAAGAATTAGCAACCTTACAATTTGGCTGGATCGCGTGGCTTTTCATCCGCAACACAATTCTGGTTTTCCTGGTGTTCGGAGCCTTGGAACTGCGCCTCTACATCCAGCGCAAACAAGCCAATCGCTTCAAGTACAACGCGCGCTTTCCTGCAGACGCCCCCGCAGACGTTTTTTGGTTCAACAGCCAGATCAAAGACAATATGCTGCGTACTTTCCTGAGCGGATTGCCGATCTGGACGGCCTATGAAGTCCTGCTCCTTTGGTGCTGGGCCAACGGCTTTGGGCCTTGGGCGCTCTGGGGAGATGGGAGGCTTGGCTTGGCCGTATGGCTAGCGGCCTTTGCGCTGATTTTGCCCTTGATCCACGAGCTGCATTTTTATTGCATCCACCGGCTCATCCATCTGCCCAAGCTCTACAAGTGGATCCATTCGGTCCACCACAACTCCATCAATCCAAGCCCTTGGTCGTCCCTGTCCATGCATCCAATTGAGCACCTCTTGTATTGGTCCGATACGCTAATCCATGTGCTTGTGCCTTCACATCCCCTGCTGCTGCTCTATCATTTCCAAATCAGCGGCACCGGCGCGGTGGTTGGGCATGTTGGCTTTGATCGCATAGAGACCTCGGACAGCCAGGCCATCAAGACCCACGCCTACGCGCACTATCTGCACCATAAGTATTTTGAGGTGAATTATGCTGACGGAACGCTGCCGCTCGACAAGTGGATGGGCACCTGGCACGACGGCACACCCGAGGGTGACCGCGCTATGATTGAGCGCTATCGCAAGCGCAAGGCAAGCCGAAAGCCTGCCTCCTAGTCCCTTCGCTGTCGCCTACGATGACCGCGAGGCCGTAACCTGAACGGAGGCCATGGCATCACCCGAAGCCCGAGCTCCGGCGCACGAGTTATGGCGCACGAGTTCCGGCGCACGAGTTATGGCGCACGAGACGCCCAGTCTTGTCGTGCGGCGTGTGACGACGGTTATTTTCCCTCGATCCGGTTCACACGGTCACTTCGTACCCTGCAACGCCCATGACGCGTTTCAGTTCGGCCCGGCCTTTGATGGCCATATTCAGCGGTGGGTTCGCGACGGGGTCCTGCTCGGCTTCGATCACAAACCAGCCTTCATAATTCTTGGCCGCGAGCGCCTTGGCCAGGGCCTCAAAATCAAGTGACCCGTCACCAGGAACGGTAAAGGCCCCCTTGATCACAGCGTCGAGAAAGCTCTCACGGCTGCGGTCCAGACCGTCCACAACGCTCTTGCGAATGTCTTTGGCGTGGACGTGAATGATGCGGGAGAAGTGGTTTTCGATGACCCGGAAATTGTCGCCGCCAGCGAAGGCCATGTGGCCTGCGTCAAACAAAAGTGGCACCGACGAATGCTTCATGAGCAGGTCCAGTTCGCTCTCGGTTTCCACCGCCGCCGCCATGTGGTGGTGGTAAGCAAGTGGCATGCCTTCACCGGCGCACCACTCTGCAAAATCCGAAATCTTGCGCCCATAAACAGCCATCTCGGCCTCGCTCAGTTTTGGCTTATCTGCGAGAGGCGTGTGCCGCGCGCCCTGAACTGAACGCGCTGTTTCGCCATAAACGATACAGGGCGCACCCGCTGCTTTGAAGAAGGCGAGCTGCTCGGTTATGCGTTCCTTTTCCACCTCAATATCACCATCGAGGAGAAGCCCCGAGAACCAGCCACCGCAGACCGACATGCCGTGGCGGTCAAGCACTGGCCCAAGCTCATCCATGTTCATCGGGAACCTGCGGCCGGTTTCCATTCCGGTCAGGCCAGCCTCGGCAGCCTGTCGCAGACATTCATCAAGGCTGACATCATCCGACAGCTCTTCGAGGTCGTCATTCCACCATGCGATTGGTGCGATACCCAGTTTGGCTTGTAACATCGCTCAGACTCCGCGCCGCTGTTAATTGCAAATTTCTTCCTAACCAACCTGTGCCTCGCGCACGCTTCCACGTGGAGAGGATCGGGCACACCCACGTGCCAATCGGCTCCGCCTTGGGACCAAATAGGGGCAACCGAGGCTATCCAGATCACAGTTGTTGCATCCGTCGTTTGCACCCATTCCTTCGCCGGGTCAAGGGCGCCCAGGCGCTCGCAATGACTCGAACAGGCGCAAAACCGATGGCGTTCAGGACATCCCAATCACCGTAGTAGACAAGCTGAAGGGCTTCCCTCAGACCATCGAGGCAGTCTTCCGCCAGACACGGGTTCAGACCGGCATTGTCCAAGTGCTGCGCCACTCGGTGAACTTTGCCAGCTACCAGGATCGCAAAGCGGTGGCCAACGTCCTCAAGGCGGTATACTCGGCGGTGGATGCAAAGGCGAGCGATCTGGCACTTGCAGAGCTCGATTGCAAACGAAGGACCATCCGGCGGTCCACCTCCTAATCACATCGCTATCACCTGGGGCGGCGGCTAGGCCATAAAGTGAACGCTGGCCATGGGCGCCACCTGGGGCCCAACTTCAGGCGCAAAGGCCATACGGTCGAGCAGGTCGCTCCTGACATCGACGCCGGGTGCGACTTCGATCAAGCGCAAGCCGCCTTCGACCAGCGCGAACACCGCACGTTCGGTGACGTAAAGGACGTCTTGGCCCTGACGCAGCGCTTCGGGTCCAGAAAAGGTGATTTGATCAACTGCTTGTACGAACTTTTGTACCGCGCCGTGTTGCTCGATACGCAGCTGCCCTTCGCCCGCTGCCATCTTGGCCCCTTTGGCATCAAAGGTGCCAACAAACACCACTTTGCGTGCGTTTTGCGCAATGTCGATAAAGCCGCCGGGGCCGACTGGCATGCCGCCCAGCTTGGAGGCGTTGACGTTGCCCTGCGCATCGATCTGGCCAAAACCCAAAAAGGCGATATCCAAGCCACCGCCGGAGTAGAAATCGAACTGCGATGGTCCGTCGATCATGCAAGACGCATTCTGCGCATAGCCGAACAAAGAGCCGGTCAAAAGCCGGCCGCCGTAGGTGCCATGCTCGATGGTCTGATAATAGAGCCCCTGCTCTCCGCGCGCCGCAACAATAGTGGCAATTTCGTCTGGAATGCCATAGCCATAGTTGACAATAGCCCCCTCGCGCAGTTCCTGGCGGGCGCGGTTGGCAATGATACGCCGCGGGCCAAAGCCAGGGTCTTCGGGCAGCGGCAGGTCGTTTCGCGCCTGACCTGAAATCGAGGCATCATAGCCGATTTCATAGCCCTGCCCCTGCCCCCTCTGTCAGGGAAGTTGTCGCCTAGCTTTTTAAAAAAAGTGTATGATGAGGCGGGCAGAACAGGATGACAAATTGGCTTACTCACCAGAACGCAAGGCAGCGGTTCTCTCGAAGATGCTGCC
>JAUIDR010000049.1 GCA_030428565.1 Alphaproteobacteria bacterium | reverse complement strand
GCTCAATAGGCTGACGGCATTATAGCCACCGCGAAACTTAAAGGAGCCCGTCCGCTGCAAGCACTCGGGTTTTAGATAGATCCGTTTGGCCCCCAGGGCCGTTTCCAAGGCGTGAGCGCGCAGTAGCGGCGTGCGGGTGGCAACGCCCGCCAACCGCTCGCTGGCGGCTCTGACGTCTTCCAGGGTTGGGCAGAGACTGCCGATCGTGGTCGCTTGGGTCATTGAGAGATGAACTTCCTTAGCTCGGCAGGCTGGGCTTTGCGCGCCAACAAGTTGCGATAGGGAACCACATTCGAATAGATGCGTTCGATATAACTACGCGTTTCACTAAAGGGGATTTTTTCCAACCAATCAAGCGTTCCCAGCATGCCTGGGCCCGCTTCACCCAATCGTTTCTTCCAGCTTTTTACATTGCCGGGCCCGGCGTTGTAGCCCGCCAGCACATAGAGACTGCGCTCTCCAACCACATTGCGAATCCAGTCAACGTAAAACCAGCCCAGCGTTGCCGTATAGTCCGCATCGCTGGTGAGGCGCTCTTCTGAGAATTCCAGTTTGGCGCGGCCCGCCATGTCCTTTGCCGTGGCAGGTAGCAATTGGGCTACTCCCTTCGCGCCAGCATGGCTCACAAGATCGGTTTGAAAGCGGCTCTCTTGATACATGAGCGCATAGTAGAAGGCGCGATCGTCTGGTTTTTCAATCTGCTCGAGGGTGAAATCGGGCAGGGGACGCGCATAATCCCAAACCGGGTTGTGTTTTGCGATTTCGGCATCGGCCATTTGATAAGAAAAGCGCGGGTAGCCCAGTTGGCGCGCAAAGGCCAAAGCGTTTTTCTTAAGCGCCAGATCATCGGTCGTGGTGATCAGGGCGCGCATCAATAGCCTTGCATAACGATGTTCACCGGCAGCGCTAAGAAGACGCGCGGCGTCGGCCATTTCGTCATCAACCAATTTGTCTGGGTTTGCTTTGTAAGGCGCAAAGCTACCGTCTAAAGATTCACCTAGTATCTCCAAACAGAGCTGGGCGTATAGATCGACGCGGCGCTCAGCGCAGGCTTTGAGTGCGATTGTTCGTTGGTCTTCGTTCTTAAGCTTGGCCTGGGCTTGAGCCAGCCAAAAGGCCGCCTTTGAATGCAAAAATCCAAAATCCCAGGCCATGGCACGCTCAAAGTGCTGCACCGCTTCTTCGGTCTTTTCCAACTGGCGTAGGGCCAACCAGCCCGCCAATAGCTCGGCTTCGCTTGCTTCGCGCCCACCGCTCAAGCGATGCGCTGAGACCAGAGCATAAGACTCCTCGTAGCGCCCCAAGGTGAGCAGCGCACGAGCCAGTTTGATGCGCAAGTCCATCAATTCTTCGGGCGCATGTCCTTTGGCGTCGATTGGCAAAAAGGCTTTAACTGCATTGCTGATATGGCCCTTTCGTTCCAGCCGCGCCACTTTTGCGAGTGAAAAATCGGGGTGCAGCAACCGCTGTTTGCTGATTTTCTGTAGGTCGTCATCGTCGGGTTCATTGCCCTTAAGAATGGCAAAGCGGGCGCGGTAGTAAGGCAGATCTTCTTCGCTGATCCGCGGAAGGTGCCGCGCACCTGATATTTTATGGTTGTTGTCTAACAACCATTCCATACGCGCGATGTGGTCGGCATAGCTCAGTTTCTCGCCAAACCGCGCGATAAAGTCGCTCTCATCTTGGCGGTAGAATGTCCGGCCTCGCCACATGGTGCGCACCACCTCCAAGGCCTTGTCCTCTTGGTTCAGCTCCAGCAGGGCGTCGACGTAGATCAGCCACTCTTTGTTGCGCAGCGGGCGATTGTCTTGGCGAAAAGCCACCAGTGCGCGGGCATCTTTAGGGGGTTTTGGCGCTGCCATTCGGGCCTTAATAATGGATCGTGCGGGCCAATTCGGATTGGCCTTCAGGAAGGCTTCCCGGCGACGGTCCGAGTAACTAGTGCTAACGGTTTGTGCGGTCAGCCATTCCACCAGCTCGCGCACCACGGGTTCGCCGCTGCGTGCGGCTGCCAGACGGGCTTTAAGGTATTCCCCGTCTAGCGCGGCTGCTATGGCCTCTTGGACCGCTTGCTCCTTGGGGTTGGTTTGGGCTGTATCTCCGCTCGCCGCTGCGGGCTGGCTGTCTTCAGACTCGCTTTGCGTGTCTAAGGCGCTTGGCGTCTTATCCTGTTCGTCTTCTTGGGCTTCACTTTGAGCAAATTGAAGACCTGTTTGGCTGACTGTCTCGCTCTCACCCAGGACGGCTTCAAAAACGACCGGGGATAAAAGTATGAGCCGTTCACGCTGAGCCGCGGGCATGGCCAGAAATGCGATAGCGGTCAACGAGGCAAAAATTGTTGCCATGAAGACCAGGGCTGAAAGGCGCTTAAGTACGTTCATAAAGACGGTGCAAATGCAGGGCTGTGAGGAGATATGTGGCCAGTTAGCGTCTTGGCGAGCTGCGACGGCAGATTTGAGGCAAAGGATCGGCTGCCTAATCCTTTGTAACTTGAGATATGTTTTAGCTGCTTGGCGGCAATGTGCAAGGCAAGCTAACGATTCCGGGTTCAATCAGCCCCGAGGCGCTGGATTTGCCTCGCAAAAATCGCACAGGCGCTGCACGATGCTTGCACCCGCCGTTGAGAGGTTCTAGCAATAGCGCAATTGGATTGGCTCGCTGAGACGCTAGACGCTCAGGGGCGCTAGGTATGTCGCAAGCAAAGGTAGCTCATTTTGCGGAGCTGTCGTGAGCCTGGGACGAATTATTCGGATGGAATTGTAATGCAGAAGTATCATGGATCGTCGGTGGCCCTTATTACCCCCTTTGCCAACGGCAAGGTCGATGAGAAATCCTACGCCGATTTCATCAATTGGCATATCGAGCAGGGAACCCACAGCCTGGTCCCCGTCGGCACAACCGGCGAATCGCCGACAGTCACCCACGAAGAACACCGCCGCTGCATCGAAATCTGCCTGGAAGTAACCGCCGGGCGTGTGCCGGTGATCGCAGGCGCAGGCTCGAACTCAACGCAAGAGGCCTCTGAGTTGGCTCAATTCGCCCAACAGGCCGGCGCAGACGCAGCTATGTGCGTCGTGCCCTACTATAACAAGCCCAACCAGCGCGGCCTTTACGAGCACTTCAAGGCAATCCACGATGCGACCGATCTGCCCATTCTGATCTATAGTGTGCCCGGTCGCGTGGTCTCTTGCCCCAGTGTCGAGACGTTGGCCGAATTGGCGAAGCTGCCGCGCATTTTAGGCATCAAAGATGCGACCGCCGATTTGTCTTTGCCTGAACAACAACGCGCGGCTTGCGGCGATGACTTCCTGCAACTGTCGGGTGAGGATGCGACTGTTGTGCCCTATCTGGCAGCGGGCGGTCATGGCTGCATTTCAGTCACGGCCAACGTCGCCCCAAAGCTCTGCTCTGAGCTGCACGTCGCGTGGAAAGCCCGCGACTTGGATACGGTCGATGCGATCAACCGCAAGCTCATGCCGTTGCACAAAGCCCTGTTCTCTGACACCAGCCCTGCACCCGTAAAATATGCGGCAACCCGCCTGGGTCTGTGCGGACCGGAGCTGCGCTTGCCCATGGTGGATGCCTGTGAAGATGCAAAAGAAGCTGTAGACCGTGCATTAAAGCACGCAGGTCTTATATAAGCGTCATGGCAAAAGCAAAACCGTCGCGCGTGACGATTGCTCTGAACCGACGCGCGCGATACGACTATTTCATCACCGACCAACTTGAAGCGGGCATCGTCTTGACCGGCAGCGAAGTCAAATCGCTGCGCAACGGGCGGGCCTCAATCGCTGAATCCTATGCGACAGAGAAAGATGGCGAGATCTATCTAATCAACGCCCACATACCCGAATACGGCCCGGCCAATCGCTTCAACCACGAGCCCAAACGGCACCGCAAATTGTTGCTTCACCGGCGTGAGATCAATCGCATCATTGGTGCCCTACAGCGCAAGGGCGTCACGTTGATCCCGCTGGAATTGTTTTTCAATGACAAGGGCATCGCCAAGCTCGACCTAGGCCTAGCGACCGGTAAGAAAAAGCACGATAAGCGCGAGACCGAAAAGAACCGCGACTGGCAACGCCAAAAAGCGCGGATTATGGCCGATCACAGCTAGGACGCTTGTTTAAGCTTGACTCTAGGGGCAGATGGCGAGCAACGGCTGGCTAGCCTTGCCATTTGGCGTCGGCCTGTTCGGGGTGATGCAGCATATTGCGGAGCTCCAGACCCAATGCAGGGGCTTCCAACAAAAGAGCGTCGCCATGCTCCAGGCTAGGCGGCAAATCGGCTTGGTCGTTGGAATTGCTGACCGCGCAACGCAATATGAACAGCGCGCCAGGCATCAACGGTACGTCCTGATTAAAGGCCTGGATCTCATCGTCAGCAGGCAGCTGAGCCTCAAGGTCTTGCGACCAGATTTCCTCGGCCATGCGCGAGACGGAAAAGCGCAGGTTGACCGTCTGGCCCCAAGCGAGCTCAGCGAGGCTGACGCCCGCCCCGAAACTCCAGCCTAAGGGTGCGCTTGAGGTTGCGAAGAAGCCGAGGGTTTGGCCGATGAAATGCGGGCGGCCGTCGCCACCAACGCTACCAGCGATCAAGAGCGCTGGCTGCAAGGTCTCATGCGCGCGCGCAGGCAGCGGCATATAGGGGCGGCAGACTTTGGCACCATCGGCTGCCATCCGCCAGGCCGCTTTGCCGTTGCTCGCCAAGGGGTCGCGCTCCCAAAGTTGGAGTTGGCTTGCCTGCTCATGCCACAGCGGAGGGCGAATACGACCATCGAGCACGAGCTCGTTGAAGTTAAATTGCTGGGCGCTGATCAAGGATTCTGCGCGCTTGGCTGGCGTTTCGCCGCGTTGCTTGGCTTGCGAGGCCAGGGATTGCAGGCTGTTGGCCTGGTTCAGGCTAAACAGATCAAGCCCTTTGACGATGCCCAATCGAGGGCCGGACGAAAAAGCTTCGAACTGATAGACTTGCATGAACTTCTCTCGATTGACGCGTAAAAGGCTCGGCAACTGCGGCGGCTTGCAGGCGGGGTGTTTGGAGGCGGGGTGTTTGGAGGACGTCGGCGACCGAGCAACCAAATCGAATTGATAATAAAGGTCAAGTCTGAAGTGGTCCTCTAAAACGATGAGGCCGCGAACGGTTCTTCCGCTGCGGTCTCAGGTCTTAGCCGATATGCGGCGGTCCATTTCGGAACAGGAGTTGGTTTGTGCCCGGGTGTAGTGTTTATGACTTGCCATACCAAAAGCTTGATCTTAAAGTTCTGTGCGACAGCAACAGAATAACATCATGCAACCGGCCAGGGCGCGTGAGCACGACGAACAATGACGAGGACTGCCATGAATTTAGCTCATAAGCTGCTCAGACTTGCTGGAATTGCCGCGCTGCTGGCGCTGGCCGGATCGGCTTGGGCCCAATCTGTCGGCGATCCCTTGGACGACTGCAAGGGCTTCATCGTCGATGAGGAGTGCTTGAATGAGAAAGCCCTGGTGAAACAGATCCAGACTGCCTTCAATGATTCAGGATGCGATGTCGGGCCGGTTGATGGTGTCATGGGGCGGCGGACGCGCGGATGGTTGAAGGTCCACGACGATATTTGGAAAGACGTGGGCTATGAACAACTGTTCGAAGATAAACGCGGCGACGATATTATGACGCGGGTTTCCTTGATGGCGAACCTAGTCTGCTCGCGTGCCTATCAGATGTCCGACGAATGCAAAGACGCCTATGCCAAGTGGAAAACAACGCGCGGCGCGGGCGCTTTTGCAGTCAGCGGGCTTGGCGGCTGCGCATCGGCGTCCGGCTATGGCAGCGTATCGTCAGCCAAGTCGGCTGTTCTTGCGAGATGCTCAAGACACGGCACGAGCTGTAAAGTCCACGACACCAAAGCGGCCAGGAGATCCAGCGGCAACAATCGCTCGTCGGGCAGCGGCAGTGGAGGGTGTAACCCGAAAAGTAGCAAGTTCCGCCGCTATGAAAGCTCCAAGGCTTTGGTGCGTGGCTCCAAGGGGTGCTACGTTGCTTACGGTGCGAGCTCGCCGGGGAAGGCACGAACGCGCGCGATGGCCTATTGTCGGCGCAAAGGCAGCACCGGCTGCAAAGTCGTCCACTCGCAATAGCGCCTGGCGCTGGGGGCGGATGGTGATTGCCCGCTGCTTTAGATCACAGACGAACATTGGCGGCCGGAAATCGCGGCCGGGACACGAGCGGGTGCCCTTGACGCTGTAGCGGTCAAGCCGCACAAAGGGCGCACCTTGCTTGCCAGCCCTGCCATTGCCGAAAGAGCGCGCCTTCTCATGTCCGACATCGATTTTCGCTTCTACCACCTAACCGCTAGCACGGTAGAACAAACCCTACCATTGCTCTTGCAAAAGACGCTTGAGCGCGGAAAGCGTGCGCAGCTTCGTTTCCCGAGCATGGAGCGGCTAGAGGCCGTCAATCAACTGCTGTGGACCTATGAGGATCGCGCCTTTCTGCCCCACGGCGGGCCAAAGCAAGGGCGCGGCACCGATCAACCGATTTGGCTCACCTGCGACGCCGACAATCCGAACCAAGCCGACTACTTGTTTTTGCTCGATGGTTGTCCGCCCGATGCCTTTGAAGAATTCGAGATGGTGGCCTTGATGTTCGACGCCCGCGACGAGGAAGCCGTCGCCACGGCGCGCGGCTATTGGAAAGAGTTGCGAGACATCGAAGATTTGAAGCTGTCGTACTGGCGCCAGAGCCCCCAGGGCGCTTGGGAAAAAGCGGCCTAAGCTGTCCTCAGAGCCCGTGTTCTGCACAACCACCGCGGGACGACAAGGCAACCATCTGACAGCAGCACTAGAGCCATGGCAGGGGCCGCCTATGCGCGTTTGCCAGCCAAGCGCTTGCCTCGAGCCTTAGACGACCTGGCGTTTGCCGTTCTGACGCTTGCGTAGCCCACGAAAAAGGGCCCGCAGTGATGACTGCGAGCCCTTTTGTACGTCTGCCAGAAGCGATTAACGCTTAGAGAACTGGAAGCTACGACGAGCCTTGCGGCGGCCGAACTTCTTACGTTCAACAGTACGGCTGTCGCGGGTCAGGAAGCCACCAGACTTAAGAACCGGGCGCAGGCCAGGCTCGTAGTTAACCAAGGCACGAGAGATGCCGTGGCGAACCGCGCCAGCTTGACCAGACAAGCCGCCGCCCTTGACGGTACAAACGACGTCGAACTGACCGTTGCGCTCTGATACGGCGAAGGGCTGAGCCATCAACATGCGCAGAACGGGGCGCGCGAAATAAGTGGCCTGATCGCGGCCGTTAACGGTCACGACGCCAGAACCGGGCTTGATCCAAACGCGGGCAACAGAATCCTTACGACGACCGGTCGCATAAGCGCGTCCCAGTTTGTCGATTTTGGGTTCTGCGGCGACGGTTTCTTCGCTGGCAGGGCTGGCAGCAACAGCGGCAGCCAGATCCGCCAAATCTACAGTAGTTTCGCTAGCCATTAGAATGCACTCCGCGCGCTGTTCTTAGAATTCAGGGCCTTGAAGTCCAGGACTTCAGGGTTTTGAGCTTCGTGCGGATGCTCAGAACCGGCGTATACGCGCAGGTTCTTCATCTGGCGACGGCCCAAAGGTCCGCGAGGAACCATGCGCTCAACGGCCTTGACGATCACGCGCTCAGGGAAGCGGCCGGTCAAAAGCTGGCCCGCTGTGCGCTCTTTGATGCCGCCAACGTAACCTGTGTACCAGTAGTACTTCTTGTCGGTCAGCTTGTTGCCGGTTAGGCGAACCTTGTCGGCGTTGATGATAATGACGTTGTCGCCGCAGTCTTGGTTCGGCGTGTAAGTCACTTTTGTCTTGCCGCGCAATGTATTAGCGACAAATGAGGCCAAACGGCCCAGGGTGACGCCCTCGGCGTCGATAAGCACCCACTTCTTTTCGATATCAGCTGGGCGCGCAGAATAGGTCTTCATGACAGGCAATCCTTTGCGTGTTTGAAGCGGCGGTATAGAAGCAGTGATTCAAAAACACAAGCGAAAAAGTGTGTGTTTTTAGAATCTTATGCATACGGTAATATTATACCGCAGTTTTGACGCCTTCTTTGCCGGCCCAATCTTGGATGAACTGCCAGGCCACCCGACCAGAGCGCGCGCCACGGGTCGTGGCCCACTCCAGCGCGGCGGGTCGCATGTCTTCAGCGCTGGCCTTAAGGGCGAAGTAGTCGGCATAGCGCGCAATCATGGCGAGGTAGGTGGCTTGGTCACAACGGTGGAAGCCCAACCACAGTCCAAAGCGATCCGAAAGCGAGACTTTTTCTTCTTCGGCTTCGCGCGGATGGATACCGGCACGTGCTTCGTTTTCGATCATAGAGCGCGACATCAGGTGGCGGCGGTTTGATGTGGCGTAAAAGACAACATTATCAGGGCGTCCGGCCAGACCGCCATCCAAGACGGCTTTCAGCGCTTTGTAGGTGACATCTTCGTGTTCGAATGACAGGTCGTCGCAAAACAAGATAAATCGTTGCGGCAAACGTCCCAGTCCTTCCAACAACAAGGGCAGGGTCTGGAGATCTTCGCGCTGAATTTCGACCAGCATTAGGTCGCGCGACGCGGCCATGATTTCGCGATGTACGGCTTTAACCGACGATGATTTGCCGGTGCCTCGCGCGCCCCATAACAAGACGTTATTGGCCGGTAATCCTTCGGCGAAGCGGCGCGTGTTCTCGCTAAGCTGGTCCAATGTCGCATCGATTCCGACTAACAAAGACAGGGGGACGCGCGCGACCCGCTCGACCGGGCGCAGAGTTTGGTCGTCCGGTTGCCATGAATAAGCGTTTGAGGCGACGGGGGGCAGGGCAAGGGCTTCAACAGGCCGCGGGGCCATGTGTTGTTGCAAGGTCTCAACCGCGCGCGTCAGGCGCTGCAAAGCCTCCAATGCCGCCGTCAAGTTTGTGTCTTGGTCTGCCATCGAGGTGTCCTTCTTACTCTTGGTGTCTAAGCGCTACGCTGGTGTAAAGACCGCGCTGAATTGCTAATGTCACCTGTCATTTGCGTGTAGCGACAGCGCTGCTGTGAGGCAAGCCGTCAGGTCATCGCAACCTTTCTTTGATCTTTGTTCGCGTCATCCCGGGCGCGCGGGCTTGTTTGCAACGGAATAATTCCCACCTGAGGCGGCATTGACAATTGCGTGCCCGGCTTCGGACGCTATAGTCGGCGCAATTTTGCAGACATTCCTTTGGAGAGTACATCTTATGTCTTTTTTGGTCTCTGACGCCTACGCTCAATCAGCAGGCGGCGGCCTGGGCGGCGGGTTCGACATCTTGTTGTTGATCCTGCCCATGTTCGCGATCATGTACTTCTTGGTCATTCGCCCCCAACAAAAACGCGCCAAGGAGCACAAGCAGTTGGTCGAGACGCTGGGACGTGGTGATCGCATTGTCACTCAAGGCGGCCTGATCGGTTCGATTTCCAAGGTTTACGATGACGGCCATTTGGACATGGAATTTGAAGACGGTTCGAAAATTCAGATCGTCAAGGAAGCCGTTGCTAGCGTAACGGAAAAGAAGTCCAAGCCGAAAGCGGCAAACAGCGAAAAAGCAGCTTCCAAATAATGACAGCTCAGCGCAGGCCGATGGTGGCGACCAGAAGGAGCGTCGCCTAAGCCTGCCGAGCGCGGCACTCCGGCGTAAGGGACGCCTTAACGATGGTACAGATTTCAAAGTGGTCGATGGGCTTTGTTGCCCTGATGATCTTAGTAGGCAGCTATTTTGCTGTTCCAAATGCCTTGGCCCCGGCAAATATGACGGGTGTTGCGGGGACTCCCAAGAACCCGGTGACGCTGGGCCTGGACCTGCAAGGCGGCGCCTATCTCGTGCTGGGCGTTGAAGTGACCAACGCGCGCGGCGATTATCTGGACGGTCTGCGAGGCTTCCTGGCGCGGGAGCTGTTTAAGGAAGGCATCCGCGCGCGCGCCACTTTGGACAACAATGTCCTTACGTTTCGCATCACGCGGCCCGAGGATTTCGACCCAGCGGCGCGCTTGATCCGCACGGGTCGCGCTGAAGCGGCGGTCGAGACCAATAAGGAAGCGCGCACCATTAGCCTCACGCTGGGCGATGATGCTTTAGCCAATCACGTCGAATCGCTGGTCTCAAAAACGGTTGAGGTCGTTCGGCGCCGTGTCGATGGTTTTGGCCTAACCGAACCATCAATCCAACGCCAAGGTGAAAACCGGATCGTTTTGCAGCTGCCCGGCATACGTGATACCGAATCGCTGAAGAGCGGCCTTCTCAAGACCGCAAAAATGGAATTTCGTCTGGTGACAGACGCGACCGCAGCGGCCACCGAAGAAGTGCCGTTTGATGAGAGCATATCGGGCAATGCAGGCCAACAGCCCTTGTGGTTGGAGCTTGACCCCATTGTTACCGGCGAACACTTGCAAGACGCACGCTTAAGCTACAGCCAACAAGACGGCCAGCCTCAGGTCTTTTTCCGTTTCGATGGTCGTGGCGCCTCATTATTCGCAGAAACCACCGCCAACAACGTCGGTCGCCCCTTTGCAATTGTTCTGGATGACAAGATCATCTCAGCGCCAACCATCCGCGACGCCATTACCGGCGGCCAAGGCGTTATCACGGGAGGCTTTTCGACCGAGCAGGCCAACGAACTGGCCGTCCTACTGAAATCTGGCGCCCTGCCAGCGCAAATTAACTTCCTTGAAGAGCGCACCGTCGGTGCCAGCTTGGGCGCGGATTCAATCCAAGCCGGTATCACCGCTTGCATCCTGGGCTTGATTTTCGTGCTGGTATTTATGGGGGCTTACTATGGCTTGTTTGGGATGTTTGCCAATATCGCGCTGATCACAAACCTGGTCTTGCTGTTGGGTGCCCTGACGGCAATGGGGGCGACGCTGACCTTGCCTGGCATCGCGGGGATTGTCTTGACCGTTGGTATGGCGGTCGATGCCAACGTGCTGATTTTCGAGCGTATACGAGAGGTCTATCGCGCCAACGAATTGTCGGTCGGCAAGGCGATTGAAAAAGGATACAAAGAGGCGATTAGCACCATTTTGGACGCCAACTTGACGACCTTGATTGCCGCCATCTTGCTGTTTGTCTTCGGGTCTGGCCCCATCCGGGGCTTTGCCGTAACGCTCAGCTTGGGCATCTTGACCTCCATGTTCTGTGCGCTGCTGCTAACCCGGATGCTGATCGGCTTCTGGTGGTCGCCCAACCGCAAAAAACTGCCCATCGCCTAAGCTTGCTGACTGAAGAAAGAGAGAATTCCTATGGCGCTCGTATCGCTTCTCAAGCTCAGCAAGGATCTGCCTTTGCTGGCCTACCGCCAGATCACAATGACTGTGTCTGCAGCCTTGGTGCTTGCCTCAATCGCACTCTACGCCTTCGTTGGGCTAAACCTGGGCGTTGACTTCCAGGGTGGCATTAAGATCGCTGCCCGGTTTGCTGATGTCCCCAATTTGACCCAGCTTCGCAGCCAAATTGATTCGCTTAATTTGGGGCCCGTGACTATTCAAACCATCGATGCCCAGAACGATGTTTTGATTATTTTACCCGCTCAAGAAGGCGACGAGAATGCCAACCAAGAAGCGGTGCAAACTCTAAAATCGAGTTTGGGTGATACGGTTGCCGACTATCGTTCAACCGAGGCTGTCGGCCCAACGGTCTCGGCTGAGTTGTTTCAAGCTGGCCTAATGGCCACCGTATTGTCGCTGTTAGCAATCGCGGCCTATGTCGCGTTTCGCTTCGAATGGCGCTTTGCCCTGGCAGCGCTCGCGGCCTTGACCCATGACGTTGTCACCACCATCGGGTTGTTCTGTCTATTGCAGCTTGAGTTCAACTTGGGCACGGTTGCTGCCGTTTTGGCTATTGCGGGCTATTCGATCAACGATACCGTTGTTGTGTTCGACCGCGTGCGCGAAGAAATGCGCAAATTCAAGCAAAAGTCCGTCATTGAGATTTTGACCATCGCCTTGAACCGGACCTTGTCGCGCACATTGATGACCTCCATCACCACCTTGTTAGCCCTAATCGCACTACTCGCGTTTGGCGGGCCGGTGATCCGTGATTTCTCAATCGCGCTGATTTGGGGCGTGGTTATCGGGACGTATTCGTCGATCTTCCTGGCAACACCGCTGTTGTTGCTCTTCAACCTGCGTCGCGACTCTTTGGATCGCGATAAGGCTGGGGACGATGGTGAAGCGGAGTTGCTGAAGCGCCTGGCCAGCCAAGGCGACAAGGGCTAAGCGCTCTCAGCACCCAGACAGGGAGTAACGCGTGGAGATCAGCCTCCATCAGCCCAAATCAGCGCTCATCATCGAGACCTATGGTCCCTCCGGCTTCAAGGTCTCGGGCGAGGAGCACACGGGAGCGATTATGCTCAAGGCCGAAGTCTGTGCGCCTTGGCCTGACTGCGCGCTTTGGCCTGACTGTGCGGCTCTGGACGATGCAGCTTTGCTGGCGGCACGCGATTTCATGGCCGATTGCGAGGTTGTCCTTGTTGGAACGGGCGCGCGCGCGCGCTTCATGCCACCCAGCCAACGCACCATGCTTAAAGACGCCGGTATGAAGGTCGAGGTCATGGACACAGGGGCAGCATGCCGGACCTATAACGTGCTGTTGGGCGATGGCCGCAAAGTTGGCGCGCTGTTACTGCCCGATGCCTGAGCCGACGCATGAACCCGTTTGATTATTGCTTCGAGCAGGTTACGCAATGGGATCGCATGCGCGCCTTGTCTTTGCGCTACGCCCCCAAAGGCACCCAGGACGGCGCGCTAGCGCTCTATGCGCTTAACTTAGAGCTGGCCAAGGTTGCCCCGCTCGTCACCGAGCCCACCTTGGCCGAAATTCGTTTTCTGTGGTGGCAAGAGGCCTTGCACGAGCTGCAGGCAGGCGCGAAAACCCGGAACCATCCGGTGGTACTGGCCGTCGAAGAGGCCGCTGGCGACCACAAGAACGTGTTGGGCGACGCACTAAAGCTGCTAGACGGCTGGCGATATACAAGCCAGCAAGAAAGGCTAACAGACTGGCAAGCGCTTGAATCCTGCCTTGAAGCGACGCACGGACGGTTGGCAGAGGCGGTGTTGGGCTTGGCGGCTGCTACGAAGAGCGCTTTGCCCTTACCGAAAGCCTTCGCTTTGGCTTGGGGTTACGCCAGTCTGCGGCAAGCCTTGTTGGCCAAGGGCGACTTGGATTTATTGCCTGAGCAGGCGCGCTTGGAATTGGGCCTAAAAGACCGTGCCAATCCGCTTGATATCGCAGAACAAGAGCTCAAGCGACGGGCTTGCCGCGCCTATGAGGCTTTGCAGACCGTATGGCAGGAAGCAGCGGCCCATCAACGCGCATTGCTTGCAACTGCTCGTTTGATCCCGTCCCGTTTGGCAGCGCCTGAGCGGTCGGAAAGTTTGGCAGCGTGGCGACTATTCATTGGCCAGTTTGGCCGTCAATTGCCACCAATACGCACCCCATGAGGCGGGCCGCAACCAGACAACGCAGCGGGAATTTTGCCATCTGCGGCGCTTGTGGGCTTGTCTCTTGGTGCTTTCGGGACTAGGCAAGGCGACAAGGAACGCCAGCTCGTTCCATCGCACTAACACGAAGACAAGAAAGCCTCTCGCATGACCTTGCGCCTGGACCCCGTTGAAGACGCCATCAAAGCCATCGCCGAGGGCCAAATGGTCATCGTTGTAGACGATGAAGACCGCGAGAATGAAGGCGATCTGATTATGGCGGCCAGTTTGGCCACGCCCGAACAGGTGGCTTTTATCATCCGTCACACCTCGGGTATTCTCTGCACCCCGCTGGAAGCAAAACAGGCGCGCCGATTGGGCCTATTGCCGATGGTGCCGCTCAATGATGCGCCGTTGGCCACGGCTTTTACCGTCTCCATCGACTACCGCATTAATTTGACGACTGGCATTTCAGCTGCTGAGCGCTGTAGCACCATTACCGCCTTGACCAACCCCAACGTTCAGGGCGAGGATTTTGTGCGCCCCGGCCACGTCTTTCCGCTGGTTGCCCGTGAAGGCGGCGTCCTGATGCGCACCGGCCACACGGAGGCAGCGGTGGATTTGGCGCGCATGGCAGGATTGCCAGAGGTCGGCCTGATTTCCGAACTGGTCAATGACGACGGTTCGGTCAAACGCGGCGAGCAAATCCAGGCTTTTGCTGAAGAGCACGGTCTCAAGCTGATCTCCATTGATGATATGATCGCGTATCGTCAGCAGCGCGAACAACTCGTCACGCGCGCGAACGAGCAGGCGGTCTCGACCTCTATTGGCCCAGCGCGTTGCTTTAGCTATAAAACGCCGTTCGACGATATTGAGCACTTGGCTCTGGTCTTTGGTGATGTGGATAATGGCGATGCTATTTCTGTGCGCTTCCATCTAGAAGATGTCGTCGCCGATGTCTTCCAACGAGACGGCTCGACCAGCCTTGATCAGGCGATGAAGCTCTTTGAAAAGGATGGCAAAGGGGTGGTGGTCTACCTGCGCAAGGGTGCGACCGGGGTGACTATGACCCAATCCAGTTTGGAAGATGAGGCCACCGCGACCGACCATGCGCGCATGGAAGCTTGGCGGGATGTCGGCCTTGGCGCACAAATCCTAGGCGACCTAGGGGTCAATCGCATCAAGTTGCTGGCGTCAAAGCAGCGCCAGTACGTCGGTTTGCATGGTTTTGGGATCGAAATCACCGAGACCGACCTTTTCTAGACCGAAAATCAGCATCAAAAACCCGGCCTTCCCAAGCAAGGGGAAGGTCTAGCGCCCAAAGCAGCCGTCGTAGAACTTTATCAACCAGCGGCGCAGGGCCGCCTTGGCCAGATAGAGGCGAAAGCGCCAACCGCGAAACGGGGTATCTTCCAGAAAATCGCTCACCGGATCGTGCGATGTCTTGGCGCGATAGATGCGCTTGGCTTGACGGCACGCCAAGCGGCGGTAGTGCTGGGGCGAGCCCAAGAAAGTCGGGATGGTATCAAAAATATCTTTGTCCCAACCGACCGGGTTGAAATGGGGGTGGACCTGGATGTTGTTGGGATCGTGCCCGACAATCCGCAGCGCCCCGATCGCCGCCGAGTTCGAGTTGCCGGTGCGATGTTTGAACCAGTGGTTGCCCATGAAAAAATAGTCTAGGTCGGCGTCATCGATATCTTTGGCGTAGATCTCAAGCGCTTCAAACATGCCCCTCGCCATGCACTCTGTGAAGCGCCGTTCGGCGGGATGGTTGAGGGCGTCGCGGTCGATGACCCGACGTTTGTACGACAGCTTGTTGTTCTGCCAAGGTCGTCCGGCGAAGTCCATTATCTGTGTTCCTCGTCGGCGGGCACCAAAATTAAGTTCGTCGATGACCTGACCGCGTGCATTCACCAATTGGATGGCATAGTGTGACGGATAGCCAATCCAAGGAACGATTGGCGCGCCTTCCACCCGATATTGGGCCACTCGAATCACGTAAGTCTTGAGCAACATAATATTTAAAATGTAGGAAATAGACGCGGCCAAGCAAAGCAAATCTGAGTGTATGGCCTGTGTGTTTTTGGCACCAATGCGGGCTTCAGCACAAGCGAAGGGCGCAAGTTCAGCCTTTTCGGGGCCTATTATCTGCTGCGGCGCGCTGAGGAGTTGAAAGCCGAGGGAGCCTAAGCTACACAACGCGCCAATCCACATTTTCAAACCGTCACCGAAAGCCCCTTTGCATGCACGCCTATCGCAGTCACACCTGTGGCCAACTCACCAAGGCCGACGACGCCCAAACCGTTCGCTTGTCCGGCTGGATTCACCGCAAGCGTGACCACGGCGGCGTTCTGTTCGTCGACCTGCGCGACCACTACGGCATTACTCAGTGCGTGGTTGATGAAAGCTCGCCTTTGCTAACGGAGCTGGAAGACTTGCGTGTGGAGAGCGTCATCACCATCACCGGCCGAGTGCGCCTGCGCGATGCCGCCGCCGTCAACCCCAAGATGGCGACCGGTGAGATCGAGGTCTATATTGATGCTCTAGAGGTTCAGTCGCGCGCCGACGTGGTGCCGCTGCAAGTCAACAGCGATGAAGACGCGGGCGACGATCACCGCTTGACCTACCGCTATTTGGACCTGCGCCGCGAAAAGGTTCAAAAGAACATCGTTTTGCGCTCAGAGATCATCGCCTCGCTGCGCAATCGAATGATCGAGCAAGGGTTCCGCGAGTATCAGACGCCCATCTTGACGGCTTCATCGCCCGAAGGCGCGCGCGATTTCCTGGTTCCCTCGCGCGTCCACCACGGCAAATTTTACGCGCTGCCGCAAGCGCCCCAGCAATTCAAGCAGCTCCTCATGATGGCGGGCTTTGATCGTTATTTCCAGATCGCCCCTTGCTTCCGCGATGAGGACAGCCGCGCCGACCGTTCGCCGGGCGAATTCTATCAGCTCGACTTTGAGATGAGCTTTGTCACGCAAGAAGACGTGTTCAACACCATCGAGCCCGTGCTGCACGGCCTGTTTGAGGAGTTTGCAGGCGAGGGTAAATCGGTCTCGCCCATGCCCTTCAAGCACATTCCCTATAAGACCTCGATGCTGGATTATGGCTCGGACAAGCCGGACCTACGAAATCCGCTGATCATCAAGGACGCGACCGAGATTTTCCGCGACGGCGGTTTTGGCATTTTCGCCAAGCTGATCAACGCTGGCAACGTCGTGCGCGCGATCCCAGCGCCTAAGGGCGGCAGCCGTGCATTTTGTGACCGCATGGATTCTTGGGCCAAGAAAGAGCAGAACAAGCCCGGCCTGGCTTACATCTTCTTCAAAGATGGAGCGGGATCTGGCCCGGTTGCCAAGAACTTGGGTGAAGAGCGCACGGAACAGCTGCGCCAGCTCATGGGCCTGGAGGACGGCGATGCGGTCTTCTTCGCTTGTGATAAAGAGCTGGATTGCGCCAAGTTCGCGGGCAATGTACGGGCGCGCTTGGGCGATGAACTCAACCTGATCGATCAAAATCGCTTCGAGTTCTGCTGGGTCGTTGATTTCCCCATGTTCGAGGAGAACGAAGACACCGGCCTAATCGACTTCTCGCATAACCCGTTTTCTATGCCTCAGGGCGGTATGGAAGCGCTGGAGACCCAAGACCCCTTGGATATTTTGGCCTTCCAGTACGACATTGTGTGCAACGGTATCGAGTTGAGCTCTGGCGCCATTCGAAACCACCTGCCTGAAGTTATGTACAAGGCCTTTTCTATCGCGGGCTATGGTCCCGAGGTCGTGGACGAAAAGTTCGGCGGCATGATCAGCGCTATGAAGTTCGGCGCGCCGCCGCACGGCGGTGCAGCGCCGGGCGTTGACCGGATGGTTATGCTGTTGGCCGACGAACCCAACATTCGCGAAATCATCGCATTCCCGCTTAACCAGCGCGCCGAAGATTTGCTGATGGGGGCACCGGGCGAAGTCAGTCAAGAACAGCTCGACGAACTGTCGATTGCTATCGTCAAGCAGCCTGAAGCAGGATAGTTGCAGACCTAGAGCGTGTTTGGTCGAATGGGCTTCGCTCGCCACGCTCTATCGACTCGATTTTGTCGCAAAATGATTTCCCCTCGCAATTGCAGATGATTGCTTGGGCTTTGCGTTAAATGAGATACAGAAATGGCTAGAGGGCAGGGGCTCTCTAGCCATTTTTTGTTGCACAATTTTAGATCCGGCTATCCGTCGATCTAAGAACCGCGGACCCAGGCTACCAACGCCGCGCGCTCTTCGGGCTCGATAAAGCTAACATTGCCTGGCGGCATGGCATCAGAAAGGCCCGCATGCAGATAAATTGAGCGCGCCTGGCGGGCGATATCGCGTTCGTTGTCCAAGATGACCCCTTTTGGCGCTTGGTGGATGCCATCCCACAGAGGCTCGCCGGTATGGCACATGCTGCAACGTGCTTGGACGATATCAACCGCGTTCTCAAATCCCGGCGCGGCCATCATGCGCTGCTCCAGGGGCGATAGGGCTGCTGTCTCGTGGTTTTGTTGCTTAATCCAGGCCGGCGCCAGGGAGAGAATTATCACCACGACCACAAGCGCCACAGCCAAGACCCATGGCCACAACAGCACCCCTTTGCGCGCGTGGTAGGTATTGAAATAGATGCGGATGCAGACACCGATCAAAAAGATCAGGCTGGCGATGATCCAATTGTAGTCCGTGGCGAACACCATGGGATAGTGGTTCGACAGCATCAAAAAGATGACCGGCAGCGTCAGGTAATTATTATGGGTCGATCGCTGCTTGGCGATAATACCGAATTTAGGGTCTGGCGTGCGCCCGGCTTTGAGGTCCGCCGTTGAAATGCGCTGGTTCGGCATGATGATGAAGAACACATTGCCGGTCATGATCGAAGCGGTGAAGGCGCCAAGGTGCAGCAGGGCGGCGCGCCCTGTAAAGACCTGGGTATAGCCCCAGGCCATGACGACCAACACGCAGAACAATCCAATCATTAGGATATTGTTGTTGCCGTCCTGTTGCCAGCGACACAGGCTGTCGTAGATGATCCAGCCAAACGCCAGCGAGGCCATAGAGATCAGCGCGCCTTGCCAAGCCGCCAGGTCGGCAATGCGAGGGTCCAGTAGGTAGAGGTCAGCGCCCAGGTAGTACATTATCGCCAAAAGGCCGAAGCCTGATAGCCAAGTGGCATAGGAATCCCACTTAAACCAGACCAGATGCTGGGGCATGCTTGCGGGGGCAACCTGATATTTTTGTACATGATAGAAACCGCCGCCGTGGACCTGCCACTCGTCGCCAGCCACGCCCTCTGGGTTATGGGAGCCGCGATTTAGGCCAAGATCGAGCGCGATAAAATAGAACGAGGCCCCGATCCAGCCCATGGCGGCAATGACGTGAGCCCAGCGCACCAGCGCCAACAACCAGTCGTGCAATACGATCCAATCCATTACGAGCCCCTATAGGTTGAGTAGCCAAAGGGCGAGACCAAAAGCGGGACGTGATAGTGGCTGGTCTCGTCGTCGATCTGAAAGCGGATCGGCACAACATCCAAAAAGCGATTGGCTTTGCTTTGGCCCTGCTGGCTATCCAGATATGCCCCGACCTGGAAAACCAGCTCATAGCTTCCCGCCGCAAATTCTTGTTTGGGCAGGATGGGGCCGTCGGTGCGACCATCATCGTTGGTGATCATTTCGGCCAGCTGCTGGCGCGTGCCGCCGTCCAGCGTAAACAGCGTAATTGTCATACCCGCGGCGGGCGTTCCTGCTGCCGTATCCAGAACGTGGGTCGTCAAGAACCCTTCTGCCATGGTCTTCTCCCTCTGTTTTATTTCGCGACGTTATCCGCGTGTTTGCTCCGCGAAGCCAAGCGCGGGATTTATATCTTGCAGTTTTGCTTTAGGATGATGCAGATGATCAAGTACATTTGATCCCAAGGAGTAAAACACATGCAGCACTACCCGCGCGACATGCGAGGCTATGGTGCCCAGCCGCCACAGCCCAATTGGCCCAACCCGGACGGCCAGGGCAGTGCTAAAATCGCTGTGCAGTTTGTGGTCAACTATGAAGAGGGCGGTGAAAATTGCGTGTTGCATGGCGACGCGGCCTCGGAAGCCTTCTTGTCGGAGATTGTCGGCGCCGCCCCCTGGCCAGGCCAGCGCCATTGGAATATGGAAAGCATTTATGAGTACGGAGCCAGGGCCGGATTCTGGCGTCTACATCGCTTGTTTTCCGCAGCGGATATACCCGTGACGGTCTATGGCGTGGCGACGGCTTTGGCACGTTCGCCCGAGCAAGTGGCAGCCATGAACGCCGCCCAGTGGGAAATTGCGAGCCACGGCCTCAAGTGGATCGAATATAAAGATTTCGATGCCAGCGAAGAACGTGCTCACATGGAAGAAGCCGTTCGCCTGCATACCGAGGTAACGGGGTCCGCACCTAAAGGCTGGTATACAGGCCGCTGTTCGGTCAATACGGTAGATTTGGCGGCACAAATGGGCTGCTTTGATTACGTGGCCGATGTCTATTCCGATGACTTGCCCTATTGGCACGAGACCGAGCAGGGCGCTCAGCTCTTGGTGCCCTATACGCTGGACTGCAACGATATGCGCTTTGCCACGCCGCAGGGTTTCAATTCGGGCGACCAGTTCGAAGCTTATTTGCGTGACACCTTCGATGCGCTCTATGCCGAAGGCATGGCAGGCAGTCCGAAAATGATGTCTATCGGCTTGCATTGCCGCTTGGTCGGACGCCCGGGGCGCGTCATGGCGCTCAAGCGCTTCATCGACTACTTAAAGGCTCATAAGGACGTGTGGTTCGCCACTCGCCAGCAAATCGCCCAGCACTGGCGATCCGAAAACCCCTATCAGGCCGCATCGCTGGTGCCGACCCGAATGCAGCGCGCGGACTTTGTGGCACAGTTTGGCGGGGTCTTTGAACACTCGGCTTGGATTGCTGAACGCGCCTTTGACGACCTAGAGTTCGGCCCGGCACACAACTCGGCCGTCGGCCTGCACAATGCCCTAGCGCGCAAATTCCGCAGTGCGAGCGATGAGGAGCGCCTGAGTGTTCTAAGCGCGCACCCGGATTTGGCGGGCAAGCTGGCGCAAGCCAAACGCCTGACCGCCGAGAGCACCGCCGAGCAAGCCTCGGCTGGACTCGATGCGTTGACTGACGAAGAGCGTACCGCTTTTACAGAGTTGAACACCCGCTACACTGATAGGTTCGGTTTCCCCTTCATCATCGCGGTCAAGGGGCTGAGCAAGGACACGATCCTTCAACGTTTCATCGAACGGGTTCAAAATGAACGCGACGAAGAATTTGCCGAGGCCTGCCAACAGGTCGAGCGCATTGCACTCCTACGCCTGAAGGACATGTTGCCATGACGAGCGAAACCACGAGCAGCGATAACCTGCCCCAGCCGTCGCCTGAAACCTCGGTGCCGCGCAGCTACTACACCCCCAATGGCGGGCTGCCGGCCCAGACTCAGCTTTTGACCGATCGCGCTATTTTCACCTCGGCCTACGCGGTGATCCCCAAGGGTGTGATGAGCGATATTGTCACCTCAAACCTGCCGTTTTGGAGCGATACCCGGGCTTGGATCCTGTCGCGCCCTTTGACGGGATTTGCGGAGACCTTTAGCCAGTATATCGTTGAAGTCCGGCCCGGCGGTGGCAGCGATAAGCCCGAGACTCAAGCCGGGATACAGAGCGTGATCTTTGTTACGAAGGGCGAGCTTCACCTCATGCTGGCGGGGGCCTATCACACTCTGTCGGCAGGTGGTTATGCATACATTCCGCCGGGTGCGCACTGGAGCCTTGCCAATACGTCTGACTCGCTCGCCAGCTTCCACTGGGTGCGCAAGCGCTATATCGCGGTTGACGGCATCGCCCATCCCGATCCTTTTGTAACCAGCGACCAGGAAGTAACTCCCACCCCCATGCCCGATACCAACGGTGTCTGGGCTACAACCCGTTTCGTCGATCCGGACGACATGAGCCACGATATGCACGTCAATATCGTGACCTTTCAGCCCGGTGGCGTCATTCCCTTCGCCGAGACGCATGTCATGGAGCACGGCCTCTATGTCTTGGAGGGCAAGGCCGTCTATCGTTTGAACGATGACTGGGTGGAGGTCGAAGCGGGCGACTATATGTGGCTGCGCGCGTTTTGCCCGCAAGCTTGCTATGCGGGCGGGCCAGGGCCTTTTCGTTACTTGCTCTATAAGGACGTGAACCGCCACGCGTCTTTGGATCTTTGACCGTGACGCCAGCGCGAATCATCGAAACACAACCGCTGACCAGCGCGGCGTTTGCGCGCTTTGGCCAAGTCATTGAGCTGCGCGATGAAGCCAGCGCTATCATCAATCAAGGCCTGTGCGAGCGCCACTCAGACTTGGCCGCATTTGATGTCCAGGACCAAGGCGGTCGGCTGGGCCTCAGCCTCTTCCAATCCCAGCGCAGCCATTTTCCTTACCAACTTGAGATGGTCGAACGTCACCCTCTAGGCAGCCAAGCCTTTATTCCCATGAGCCACGAGCCGTTCCTCGTCATCGTCGCGCCAGATGAGCAGAGCAAACCCGGCGAACCGCTGGCCTTCCTGACGCAAGCGGGGCAGGGCATTAACCTGTTCAAAGGAAGCTGGCACGGGGTCTTAACGCCGCTGGGTGGAGCGGGACGCTTCGCCGTACTGGACCGTATCGGCGGGCAGGGTGCCAATTTGGAGGAGCATTGGTTCGATGAGCCCTTCACCATCCTGGACGGGCGCACCGCCGGTGTTTCAGCGTCCGCATGACCACAAACACGCAACAAGCCTTGCCGCTGCCCAGCATGCCTTCTGCCGACGACTGGCGCTATGACCCGCCGCAGTCGCCTTGGCTGGATCTGCTTTACAGCGACGAACACATTCTGGTCGCCAACAAGCCGAGCGAGCTGTTGAGCGTCCCGGGCCGCGACCCTGCTCATCACGATAGCCTTTTGAGCCGTATACGTGCTCAGCACCCGGAGGCGGCGGTTGTTCACCGACTGGACCTGCCTACATCCGGGCTAATGGTGGTGGCGCTCACGATGGAGGCCCAACGCGACCTCATGTGCCAATTCCGCGAGCGGCAGGTCGGCAAGCGCTATGTTGCAGTGGTGGCTGGCCTGTTGTCTAAATCACAGGGCTTGATCGATCTACCCCTGATCTGCGATTGGCCAAACCGCCCCCGTCAAATCGTCGATTGGGAACGCGGGAAGCCGAGCCAAACGCGCTGGCAGCGTGTGTCTACCGACGTAGCGCAAGGCACCAGCCGTGTGGCGCTTGAGCCCATCACCGGCCGATCGCATCAATTGCGCGTTCACTTGGCGGCCATCGGGCACCCCATCTTGGGGGACCGTTTTTATGCGCCAGGGCATTGGCAGCAGCGGGCTCACCGCTTGCTCTTGCACGCTGAATGGCTGAGTTTTTCTCATCCCATCAGGCGCGAGGCCTTGGAATTTAGCGCCGTCCCCGCGTTCTGACCCAGTGGGTAAATGCGGCTGTTTTAGGCACCGTCAGCTCTGGAAATGGCGCGCTTGATAGCAGCCGAAAACCCGACACATCGCGACGCGGAAATTTTTGCCGCCAGGCCCGTCTTTTTTGCTTGCGCCGCCCCCCGCTAGAGGCTACATAGGCGCTCCCGAAGGGCGGTTAGCTCAGTTGGTAGAGCAACTCGTTTACACCGAGTAGGTCGGGAGTTCGAGCCTCTCACCGCCCACCAGGGACTTCCTTAGACAAGCTGAAATTCTGCTGCCTACGGCCTTGGCACTGCCTGTGGTTCGCCAGCGCTGCCTGTGCGTCACGCGATACTGGCAAGTTGGTCTGCAATATGCTGGGCGATCGGCAAACAAGAGGTCGCGGCCGGTGAGGGCGCATTGCCGACGTGCAAGCAGCGCTCTGTTTTCACAAACAAAAAATCATCAATAATGCGTCCGTCGGGCGAGACCGCTTGCGCGCGTACGCCCGCGGGATAGGGCGCCAGATCGCCCAATTGAATTCGCGAGCAGTACTTGTGGATACGCTGCAAATACAGCCGTTTGCTGGCTGATGCGCTCAATTCTGAGACTGCCGAGCGCGCATTTTTGGCCAGCATGCGCCAAAAGCCAGAATAGCCAAGGGTCTCGGCAAGGTCAGCAGGCGAAAAAGCGCTCAACCGATAGCCCTCTCTTTTGAACGCCAGCACGGCATTCGGCCCCACTGTGAAACCGCCTGCGATTTTGCGCGTTAAGTGGACCCCCAAGAACGGCCGCTCCGGATCGGGGACGGGGTAAATTAGATGGCTGACTAAGTCGTCGGGCTGATTGAGCAAGCGAAAGAATTCGCCCCGAAATGGCACGACTTTATAGCCCGGTTCTTGTCCAAAGCAGCGGATGACGCGATCCGAATGCAGCCCCGCGCAGCTAACAACCCGCTGGGCTTCATAACGTGTCTTGTCGGTGGTGACGCTGACGTGGTCCGGTTTTTCCTGGCCAGAGAGCAGGCGTTCGCCATAACGAATGTTGCCGCCGCGGGCGACGAACAACTCTGCCATGACCTCGGTCATGCGCTTGTAGTCGGTGATGCCAGTCGTCGGCGAATAGAGCGCGGCAAGGCCGTTGATATGGGGTTCCATTTTTCGCAGGCCAGCCTGGTCCACCTCCTCGATGCGAATGCCGTTTTGTCGTGCGCGCTCACCCAGAGTCACCATACGTTGCACTTCTGCTTCTGAGGTGGCGACGATCAACTTGCCTAAGCGCTGGTGGGTTATGCCATGTTCTTCACAAAAGGCCTCCGTCGCGGGCACTCCTTGACGGCAGAAACGCGCCTTGAGACTGCCCGGCGCGTAGTAAACACCAGCGTGAATGACGCCGGAATTATGCCCGGATTGGTGACGCGCGGGCCCCGGTTCTTTTTCCAGTAAGACGATATCTGCGTTCCTATCGCGGCTTTGCAGCTCAAAGGCGGTGGCAACTCCGATAATACCGCCCCCGACGATCAAGATATCGCAAGTATTTGTCATATGATGTTTGCTAAGCTCGTGTCAGGAGTGAAAACAGCGCTAGCCCGCCAAGAATGGCTGCAAGCACTAAGGGCCAATAGCACACATCAGCCTTGGCGACCAAGGCCGGGAAAGGGCGGGTCAGGGAAATGGCAGGCGGGAAGCTCCAGCGATGTGCCGATGCCCTTTGCTGGCGCGCCCAGCGTGACACAGAACCACACAATATAGTATTGTTCTTTGTCGTCTCAGTGTTAAGGTGAGGACCGTTCGTTTAGTTGTTTGGCGGCCAGCTGGACGCAGATGACGGTCTAGCTCATGTTCGGCTCATAGAACCCAAAGGCCTGCGCTGACCGATGAGATTAGCCGTAAAGCCAGGCTCCGGTCACGCCGTTGCTCTGATCTTGCGACAGGAGGAACCATGCCCCCACTATCCACTTTGCTCCCCGGTCGAATGGCCTGGAACCACCGGCTTGTCATGGCTGTCGCGGCTCTGTTGCTGGTCGCGTCGGCAAGTAGCACCAGCTTGGCGCAATCAAGCCCAGGCACGCCTGCGAAAGCCTGGTCCCTTGAGTTCGACGGGCTGATTTTTACCTTTGATGCGCCCGCCAGTTTTGTTGTCGCCAGCAATCAGGAAATAGAGCAGGGGGGCATTCGAACCGTTGAACTCATCGACCAAAGCGAAAGGCTCGATAATTGGAGCGAGATGATCTCGATTTCCATCGTCGATGTATCCCAAGCCAGCAGTGCAAAGGATGTGGCATCTGACTTTGCGGAATCCGTCTATGAGTTGTGCCGGGTTGGACCAACTTATGCCTATTTGGACTCCGGCATCATCGACAATGTTGAGATTGAGGCCTCCTATATTGGCTGCGGAGCGCTGAGCGATTACCTGGGTACGCACGGCACCTTTTCCTTGAGCCTCATTGCGGTATCGCGGCAGGGACGTGCGCTGATGGTTGAATGGTCGGCCAACCTGCCGCCGGCCAATGGCCCAATTCCGATCAATGAACGGTTTGTACGATCTCGTATGCAATTTTTAGAGCCGCGCTTTTCAGGCTTGAAATACAACAGCTAGTCACGAGCGGGTGATGTCAGGCGGCAGTTTGGGCCATCTAAAGTGAGGTAAGCAGCATGTCCTTTAGTTCTGTGCAATCAAAAGGCAGGAAACAAATGCGACTGGCGGGCGTAGCGGCTTTGGCTGGCTTGTCGGCTCTATGGATCGCCGCCGCCCCCGTGCAGGCAGGCAACGCGCGCCAAGTGCAAGAATTCGGCGACAAGCAGCTTGTTTTTTCGCTGCCGCCGGGTTTCAAGTTCGGCTACGGGCACAAGGAGGAGAGCTTTCTCATTCGCGAATACGTTCCCAGCGGTCAAAATGTCTATAACTGGACCCAGATGGTCACCTTGACGGTTGAAGAAAGGCCCAGATTGACGGCGAAACGGAAAGCCGAAAGCGTGGCCGAACGCTACAAGCGTAATTGCCCAGACAGCTTCAATGAGCGGCGTATTCGCTACATTCCGCCAGAAGGCTTCGTCTATAGAGTCATCGTCTTAGGTTGTGGCGCGCATGAATTTGCGGGCCGTTCGAACGCTATTGGTGAAACGGTTGTCATGCTGCTAAGCGAATCAAAGCGCGAGGTTTTGACGCTTCAGTTCGCGCAACGCTTCGCGCCGAAGGATCATCCGCCTGAGTTAGACCCAGAAGAATTTACCGACTACCTCAGAGCCATGCGGCCTAGTACTACAGTTGCATATTATGGAGATTTCTGATTCAACACTCTCTGACATAGCGGGAGGGTTGGTTCATGACTGTTTCAGATTGGGCGGGGTCGATTTCAGATTGGCGGGCTGGTCTTGAAGG